>NZ_CP177286.1:1343214-1986071 GCF_046837775.1 Hoeflea sp. Naph1
GTCGAGGCCAAACGCGCCAACCTTGTCGAGCGCCGTGGAGACGGCTGCGAAGTGATCCGCCACGGCCTTCTCGCCCAACTTGGCGACGATGAAGGCGCGCGCGGTTGCCGCGTTGGTCATGGTTTCGATGGTGGTGAAGGTTTTTGAGGCGACGATCACCAGCGTGGTTTCGGGGTCGAGACCCGAGAGCGTGTCGGCAATATGGGCGCCATCGACATTGGAGACGAAATGGGCCCGCGGCCCGTCGTGATAGGGCGCCAGTGCCAGCGTCGCCATAACCGGCCCGAGATCCGAGCCGCCGATGCCGATATTGACGATATCGGTGAAAGCCTTGCCGGTGGCGCCACGAATGTTGCCCGAGCGCACGCCGTCGGCAAACGCGCCCATGGCGGCGAGCACCGCATGCACGCCCGGCACCACATTCTCACCGTCAACCCGGATATCGGCCGTTGGTAATGCGCGCAAGGCGGTGTGCAGCACCGCACGGCCTTCGGTCGAGTTGATCGGTTCGCCAGCGAACATGCTGTCGCGCCGAGCTTCAATCCTGGCGGCGGAAGTCAGATCGATGAGCAGGTCGAGTGTCTCGTCATTGACCGCGCATTTGGAGTAATCCATCAGCAAATCGTCGTAACGCGCAGAGAGGCGTTCGGCGCGGCCGGGGTCGGCAGCGAAGGTCGCACGCATGTCACGCGGCGCACCAGTGTCGCGGTGCGACTGCAACAGGGACAGAACCTGGCGGACTTCAGGGGTCAAGGGAAAGCCTCCGTGTTTGTACTTGACCACCTATGCGGCGAGGCCCGCGTGAAATCAAGTTTCCCGCGGGCCTCGCCTTGTCTGGTTGTCGTGATGCTGTGGGCTCAGGCGTCGCGCAATTCGCGCCGCAGGATCTTGCCGACATTGGTTTTGGGCAGTTCGTCCTTGAACACCACGATCTTCGGGCGCTTGTAATTGGTCAGGCCCTTGGCGCAATGCGCTTTCACATCCGCCTCGGTGAGATTGGGGTCTTTTCTGACCACAAACAGCTTCACAGCTTCACCGGAATGTTCGTCGGGAATGGCCACGGCTGCGGCTTCGGCTATGCCGGGATGCTCGACCGCAACCTCTTCGACTTCATTGGGATAGACGTTGAAGCCCGACACCAGGATCATGTCCTTCTTGCGGTCGACGATCTTGGTGTAGCCCGCCTCATCCATGAAACCCATGTCGCCGGAGCGGAAATAGCCGTCCTTGGCCATGACGTTGGCGGTCTCGTCCGGCAGATTCCAGTAGCCGTGCATCACCTGAGGCCCCTTGATGCAGATCTCGCCGACCTCGCCAAGCGGCATCGAGGCGCCATCCTCGTCGCGAATGTCGATATAGGTCGATGGCAGCGGCAGGCCGATCGTGCCGGAAAAGTCTGTGGCGTCGAAGCGGTTGGCGGTTGCCACCGGCGAGGTTTCCGAAAGCCCGTAGCCTTCCGAAATCACGCAGCCGGTTAGTGTCTTCCAGCGTTCGGCGACAGGGCGTTGCACGGCCATCCCGCCGCCGAGTGTCAGCAACAGCGGCTTGAAATTGAGCTTCTGGAAGTCGTCATTGTTGAGCAGCGCGTTGAACAGCGTGTTGAGCCCGGGAAACACGTTGAACTCGTATTTGCCCAGTTCCTTGACGAAGCCCGGAATGTCGCGCGGGTTCGGAATCAGGATGTTGTGCGCGCCTTGCGCCATTCCCATCAGCGCGTTCACCGTCAGCGCGAATATGTGATAGAGCGGCAGCGCGCACATAAACACCAGGCTATCGGGCTTCGGCTTGTTGATGAACGCCGCAGCCAGCCACAGATCATTCTGCGCGGTGTTTGCCAAGACGTTCGAATGCAGCAGCGTCGCCCCCTTGGAAACGCCGGTGGTGCCGCCGGTATATTGCAGAAACGCGACATCGGAGGGTTCCATGGCTGCCGGTTTCAACGTCTTGCCTGCGCCAGCTGACAGCGCCTGCTTGAAGCTGACATGGCCGGGCAGTGACCATGCGGGCACCATCTTCTTGATCTTGCGGACAACGAAATTGACCAAGTGGCCCTTTAGCCCCAGCAGATCGCCCATGGTGGTGACGCAGACATGCTTGACCTCGGTGTTCTTGATCACCTGTTCCAGCGTGACAGCGAAGTTTTCGAGAATGATGATCGCCTTGGCGCCCGAATCCTTGAGCTGGTGCTGGAGTTCGCGCGGCGTGTAAAGCGGATTGACGTTGACCACCGTATAGCCGGCGCGCAAAACCGCGGCCAACGCCACCGGCATCTGCAGGATGTTCGGCATCATCAGCGCAACCCGGTCGCCTTTTTCCAAGCCCAGCGACTGCAGCCATGCGCCCAACGTTGTGGAGACGCGCTCCATGTCGGCATAGGTCATGGTCTTGCCCATGCAGGTATAAGCAGGGCGGTTCGGAAAACGCCGGAAGGAATCTTCGATCAGTGCGCCGACCGAAGCATGGGCCAGCGGTGCAATGTCAGCCGGCGTATTTGGCGGGTAGGATGCGAGCCAGATGCGATCGGCAGCAGCAGTCGTTGTCATGATATCGTTCTCCCTCTTGTCCGGCCGCGGGCAGGTGCAACACGCCGCCGGGTACCTCTTCCCTAACCCCAAAGCATATAACGGATTTAGAGTGGCGCGGAACCCGTTGCAATACATTCCTTTGACGTAAACGTAACTTTAGCGACAAATACCCCTCTTCCATGACGGTTACCGTGGCAATGAGTCCCAATAGCACATGCGCCGGGGACAAATTTCCTCTCGGAGCCATGTCGGAACCGCGCGGATGTGGCTTGTGCAGCACACGTCACCTGGCGCGCGGATGTTCCCCATTGACCCGGGACAGGGCTGGATCTGGCGGCCTGAAGGCATGGTCGTGTTCGCCCCCCCCCGGGACCAACGCTCTATCGATCCGCACCGATATTCTGCTCGCAGCCGTGCATCTGGTTTGCTCGACCCTGGAAGTTTCAAAAAAATGCAACCAGCCGATCGCCGCTTCCCTTGCGTTTGCACGCTCCGGCGGCGCTGAGGTCAGCCGACAGCCGCGCTCGCGGAATATCGGGCGTGAGCGTGCAACTGATGGCCGGGGCCGCCGACGTTTAAAGCCCGATCGGTCCCTCGGAGATGATGGCCGGATCCAGTTCACCGATCACGCCCTCGTCCTTGCCGTCATAGGGAAGCTTGGTCAGGATGGTGCGGATCACATTGATCCGCGCCCGTCGCTTGTCGTTTGCGCGTACCACGGTCCAGGGCGCGTGTTCGGTGTGGGTGGCCTCGAGCATCTGGTCGCGTTTTTCGGTGTAATCATCCCATTTGTTGAGACTGGCGATGTCCATCGGCGAGAGCTTCCAGGACTTGAGCGCGCTGTGGCGCCGGTCGTGGAACCGCTTGAGCTGCATTTCCCGACCGATATTGAGCCAGAACTTGAACATGTGAATTCCGGCCTTGACGGGCATGCGCTCGAAATGCGGCGTTTCCTCCAGGAAAAGCCGGTGCTGTTCGGGTGTGCAGAACCCCATCACCGGTTCGACACCGGCGCGGTTGTACCAGGAGCGGTCCAGCAGCACGAACTCGCCCGAGGTCGGAAAATGGTCGACATAGCGTTGATAGTACCATTGCCCGCGTTCGGTTTCGGTCGGCTTGGGCAGCGCCACGATCCGTGCCGCCCGCGGGTTCATGTAGGCCCGTGTGGCCCCGATCGATCCACCTTTGCCGGCGGCGTCACGGCCTTCATAAACGGCAATCACCCGGTGTCCGGTCTCGCCGAGCCAGGATTGCACCTTGACCAGTTCGACCTGCAGCGCCTCCAGCGTCTTTTCATATTCTTTGCGCTTGAGCTTTTCCTCATAGGGATAGTTGTCGGAGCCGAAGGCCTTGTCCTCCACCCAGTCGGGCAGTTTCGGGTCATCGATATCAAAAACCCGCTTCTTGCCGTCGATTTCAAGTTCCACGGTCCTGTCGGTTTTCTGATTGCCCATCGTTTGCTCCTTTGGATCTGGTCTTCAAACATACAGCGAAAACAGCAGCCCTGTTCATGCAAACGCCGCTCTGTCTGCGATTTAGATCCTGAGACATAGCAGTCCTGCGCCCAAACGGTAAGCGTGCAGCACACGCTTACAGAAGCGCGATGGCAGTCAGCGCGGCTTCATTGCCGGCAAACCGCTCAACCCGGATGCGTCATATCTTCCGGCCGGACGAGGCGGTCATAGTCCTCCGCGGTGACGTACCCGGCCTTCAACGCCTCTTCGCGCAGGGTGGTGCCGTTCTTGTGTGCGGTCTTGGCAATCGTCGCCGCATTGTCATAGCCGATGGTTGGCGCCAGCGCGGTGACGAGCATCAGCGAACGGTCAAGCGCCGCCTTGATGTTGTCTTCGCGGGCCTCGATGCCAACAACGCAATTGTCGGTAAACGAGATCGCGGCGTCGCTCAGCAATTGCACCGACTGAAGGAAATTATAGGCCATCACCGGATTGTAGACATTGAGTTCGAAATGGCCCTGGCTGCCGGCAAAGGTGAGCGCGGAGTGGTTGCCGAACACCTGCACGCAGACCTGTGTCATCGCCTCGCATTGGGTCGGATTGACTTTGCCCGGCATGATCGAGGAGCCCGGTTCGTTTTCCGGCAGCGCCAGTTCGCCCAAGCCGGAACGGGGCCCCGAACCCAGGAAGCGAATGTCATTGGCTATCTTGAACAGTGCCGCAGCCGTGGCGTTGATCGCCCCGTGCGAAAACACCATGGCGTCATGCGCAGCCAGTGCCGCGAACTTGTTGGGCGCGGTGACGAACGGAAGCCCTGTAATCGTGGCAATGCGTTCGGCAACCTTCTCGGCAAAGCCCACCGGAGCGTTGAGCCCGGTGCCGACGGCGGTGCCGCCCTGCGCCAGTTCGTAGAGTCCGGAAAGCGTCAGTTCGATGCGTTCGATCGACGCGGCAACCTGAGCCACATAGCCACTGAATTCCTGGCCGAGCGTCAGCGGCGTTGCGTCTTGCGTATGGGTGCGACCGATCTTGATGATACCGGAAAATTTCTTTGCCTTCTCGTCGAGAGCTGCGCGCAAATGCTTCAGCGCCGGCAACAATGCCCGCACCGTCTGCTCCGCACAGGCAATGTGCATCGCGGTGGGGAAGGTGTCGTTCGACGACTGGCTCATATTGACGTGGTCGTTGGGGTGCACCGGCTTTTTGGAGCCCATCTCGCCCCCCAGCATTTCGATGGCCCGGTTGGAGATCACCTCATTGGCGTTCATGTTTGACTGGGTGCCCGATCCAGTTTGCCAGACTACCAGCGGGAAATGGGCATCGAGCTTGCCGTCGATCACTTCCTGTGCGGCTTTGACGATGGTCGCGCCAAGTTCCGGATCAAGCCGCTTGAGGTCCATGTTGGCCTCTGCCGCGGCGCGTTTGACGATACCGA
The DNA here is from genome assembly GCF_046837775.1 of Hoeflea sp. Naph1. Lineage (GTDB taxonomy): Bacteria > Pseudomonadota > Alphaproteobacteria > Rhizobiales > Rhizobiaceae > Hoeflea. The sequence continues at coordinate 1,348,629 of NZ_CP177286.1, forward strand.
GCGCGCGCACGATTGACAGTGGTTGTTTCTCCCAGCCGATTTTGAAGTTTCCAAGCGAGCGCTGCGCCTGCGCCCCCCAATATTTGTCGGCCGCCACTTCAATGGCGCCAAAGCTATCGGTTTCGGTACGGTTGCTGGACATCATCATCACCCTGGTTCAATCAATTCGGACGGCAACCGCCGCCCACGTGCATGAATGGCCATATCGTCATTGAGATTTCAAGCAGCGCGGCTAAACAAGCTGCACCAACAGCGCTCACGTAGCGCCAGGAACGGGCGAAGCAGATGGTTGAAAGCAGCATGGACAACGGCGCCGAAAGGCTGGCGCCCGACACTCTCAGGGCCCGCGTCCGGAACCTCCGGCGTCCATTGGGCGTTGCGGCATTGGCGGCGCTCGCCGCGGTTCCGGCAGGAGTGCAGCCCTGGCAGGCGGTTGTAGGCTATGGGGTTTTTGCCGCTGCCTTGCTGATCCGGCTGCCCGGCAGCGCGGCGGCAAGAGCGCGCGACAAAGACAACAACACGGCCGCAGGGCCTGAGGATTTCAAGCTTCTGGATGCGCTGGATCTGCCAACCATCGTGTTTGACGAACAAACCCTGGTGATGCGTCAGAACGCCGCTGCGGTGTCGCTGGCTGGCGCCTTCCCCGCCAATGCCACATTGTCGGCCCGGATTCGCTCGCCTGCGGTGCTCGAACTGGTGGCCCGCGTCATTGACCGTGGAGAGCCTGAAACCGTTGAAGATGCCGACCGGGTGCCCTCGGAGCGCTGGCACGAGGTCCGTGTCGCCCCGGTATCGGCCCGCTCCGCCGCCGGTCAACGGCTGTTCGTGCTGACCTACAGGGACCTCACACAATCGCGCCGGCTGGACCGGATGCGGTCGGATTTTGTCGCCAATGCCAGCCATGAACTCAGAACCCCGCTGGCCTCGGTAATCGGTTTCATCGAGACAATGCAGGGACCGGCCCGCAACGATGAAGCGGCGCGCACCCGGTTTTTCGGCATCATGCTTGATCAGGCTCAGCGCATGTCACGGTTGATCGATGACCTGCTGTCGCTTTCGCGGCTGGAGATGCGGGCCCATCTGGCGCTCACAGCCAAGGTCGATCTTGGCGCCACCGTCGCCCATGTCATCGATACGCTCAGGCCCATGGCCAGTGAACTGGGCGTGGAAATCGACTTCTCGACGCCGGATCAGCCCGTCATCCTCATCGGCGATGCCGATGAACTCATTCAGGTGTTCTCCAATCTCATCGAGAACGCCTGCAAATATGGACAGTCGGGAAAGCGGGTGGAGATCAGTGTGACCGATACAGACGCGAACGGACCGGAGGTGATGGTGCGCGATTTTGGTCCTGGAATTCCCAAGGAACACGTCCCGCGTCTGACCGAGCGCTTCTACCGCGTCGACGACGAGACGAGCCGGACAAAGCATGGCACAGGACTGGGGTTGGCGATCGTCAAGCACATACTCAACCGCCACCGTGCCCGGCTTGTCATTCGCTCCCAGTCGGGTGAGGGGGCCGTGTTCATTGTCAAATTCAGCCGCCCGGAGCATGCGGATACAGCTTAGGGTGCGGAAAAGAGTGATAACTATCAGATAGATAGACTGTCACAAAACAGTATCATTACTGTCATAAAACAGAATCTCGAAGGGCCTAGAAAGGGCCAGCCTCAGACGGCTGATCCACGGGCCCCGCCAACGGGCCAAGAAATTCTGACCCATGACGGGAGATTCCCATGACCGTACTCAAAATTGCCGCTGCCGCACTCGTGGCGACCACAGCCTTTGCCGGCGCCGCTGTTGCCCGCGACCAGATCCAGATCGCCGGTTCGTCTACCGTTCTGCCCTACGCTTCCATCGTTGCCGAAGCCTTCGGCGAAAACACCAGCTTCTCGACCCCTGTTGTTGAATCGGGTGGCTCGGGCGCCGGTCGCAAGAAGCTTTGCGAAGGCGTTGGTGAAAACACCATCGACATTGCCAACTCCTCGTCGCGCATCAAGCAGTCCGATATCGACCTGTGCGCTGCCAACGGCGTTACCGAAATACAGGAAGTTCGTATCGGCTACGACGGGATCGTCTTCGCTTCCGACATCAACGGCGAAAACTTCTCCTTCACCCCGGCTGACTGGTACAATGCGCTTGCTGCCAAGGTCGTCAAGGACGGCGCGCTGGTCGACAACACGGCCAAGATCTGGGCCGACGTCAACCCGGATCTGCCCGCTCAGGACATCCTCGCTTTCATCCCCGGCACCAAGCACGGCACCCGTGAAGTGTTCGACGTGAAGGTGCTCGAAGCCGGCTGTGAAGCAACCGGCGCAGAAGAAGCCTTCAAGGCTGCTGGCGATGAAAAGGCCAAGGGCTGCACCGCCCTGCGCACCGACGGCATTTCGGTCGACATCGACGGCGACTATACCGAAACCCTCGCCCGCATCGATGCCAACAAGAATGCCATCGGCGTGTTCGGCCTGTCGTTCTATGAGAACAACACCGACAAGCTTCAGGTTGCCACCATGTCCGGCGTCAACCCGTCGACCGAGACCATTGCGTCGGGCGAATACCCGGTTTCGCGCCCGCTCTACTTCTACGTCAAGAACGCACATCTCGACGTGATCCCCGGCCTGCAGGATTATATCGAGTTCTTCGTCTCCGACGAGATCGCCGGTCCTGATGGCCCGCTGGCTGCCTATGGCCTGGTTTCCGACCCGGAACTGGCCAAGACCCAGGAAATGGTCAAGAACCGCACCCCGATGGGCATGCTGAACTGATCCGTTTGACAATCAAAGGGGCGGCGCATCCGGCGTCGCCCCTTCTTGAAACCAGGGCGAATGTCACATGACTCCCAGTATTCTCGTACTCAGTGTGCTCGGTCTGGCGATAGTCGGCTATTTTCTGGGCCGGCGGCGCGCGTTGCAGGCAGCCGCCCGGGATGGAGTGAAGCTCCATTCACTGCCGGGCTATTACGGTCAGTCGGTGGCCCTGTTTACCGCAGTTCCCGCCTTCTTCCTTCTCGGCACATGGCTGTTCCTGCAGCCGATTGCGATCGAAAGCAGCATCAGCGGCAAGATCCCTGACAGCGCCATTGCCGATGCCGGTGCAAGAAGCCTGGTGATGGTCGATGTGCGCCGCATTGCCAAGGGTGTCAGCCTGCTCATCGAGCAGGGCGATGTTACCGAAAACGAACTTTCCGATATGAGCGCGGATGTGACCAATGTCCGCGCGCAACTCGCCACGGTCGGTGTCGCGCTCGGCTCCGATGTGTCGCCCGTGGTTTTCGAGGCCGCCAAGGAATACCGCAGCATCGAACTTTCGGGCGATTTCGTCCGCAACATCGCCGTCTTTCTTGTCGCGCTTGGTTTTGGCTTCTGGGCCTGGGCCCGGGTGCAGCCGCGGATGCGCGCCCGCAATATCAGCGAGACCTTTGTGCTGGCGCTGTTGATGGGCTCGTCAATGGTCGCGATCCTTACCACCGTCGGCATTGTCGGGTCATTGCTGTTTGAATCGGTTGCATTCTTCAAGCTCTACCCGGCCGAGGATTTCTTCCTGTCGACAACCTGGAATCCGCAGTTTCGCGGCGGTTCCGATCTCGGCTTCCTGCCGCTTTTGTGGGGTACCTTCTACGTTTCCTTCGTGGCGCTGGCGCTGGCTGTTCCTGTCGGCCTGATGATTGCGCTCTATCTGGCAGAATATGCCGGAACCACGCTGCGCGGCTTTGCAAAGCCGGCCATCGAGATGCTCGCCGGCATTCCCACCATCGTTTACGGGTTGTTCGCGCTGATCACCGTCGGCCCGTTCCTGCGCGACTGGATTGCCCAGCCGCTTGGCCTTGGAACCTCGTCGTCATCGGTCATGACAGCCGGCCTGGTCATGGGGGTCATGCTGATCCCCTTCATCTCGTCGCTGTCCGACGACATCATCAACGCCGTCCCCCAGGCGATGCGCGACGGTTCCTACGGTCTGGGCGCCACCAAGTCCGAAACGATCCGGCGGGTGCTCCTGCCAGCGGCCCTTCCTGGCATTGTCGGCGCCTTTTTGCTGGCTGCCAGCCGCGCCATTGGCGAGACCATGATCGTGGTCATGGGGGCCGGCGCCGCGGCACAGCTCGGCCTCAATCCCTTCGAGGCGATGACAACGGTCACCGTCAAGATCGTCAGCCAGCTGACCGGAGACACGGAATTCGCCAGCCCCGAAACGCTGGTGGCGTTTGCGCTCGGTCTGACCCTGTTTGTCTTCACCCTCTGCCTGAACATTCTGGCGCTTTACATCGTGCGTAAATATCGGGAGCAATACGAATGACCGACCTGACAGCCGAGAATTCGGTATCAGCCAGCCACAAGCAAAACCGGTCGCTCTTCAAAGTTGGCGAGCGTACCCGCAAGCGCCACGCATCCGAACGTCGTTTTCGCAGACTGGGCCTTGCCGCCGTTATCTTCGGCATCCTGGCACTGGTCGGTCTGATGGCTTCAATCCTGTCCAACGGCCTGTCGTCGTTTAACCAGACTTACGTGACGATTGACGTTTTCCTCGATCCCGCCAAGCTGGACAAGAACGGCAACCGCGATCCCGCCGATATTCAGAAGATAACCACGTTCACGGTCAATCCGCTGATTCAGGCGGCGTTGAAAAAGACCATGGAGGATCGGGGCATCGAGGTCGACGGCGTCAATGCCAAGAAGGCCTTCGAGATGATCTCCAAGGAAGCGCCCGCTGATGTGCGCCGCTATGTGCTGGCCGATCCCGGCGAAATCGGCAAGACCGTCTCGTTCGAGCTTTTGGCCAACGGCCGGATCGACGGGTACTACAAGGGCCGCGTGACGATGGACTCGGCGGCGCTCGACCGTAACGTCTCGCCGGAACAGTTGCTGCTGGCCGACAAACTGAAACAGGCAGGAATTCTGCAATCGCGGTTCAACTGGTCGTTCCTGACCGCGCCCGATGCGTCGGACACGCGGCCTGAAGCGGCTGGCCTCGGCGTTGCCATTCTCGGCTCGGCCTACATGATGCTGATCGTGCTGGTGCTGGCGCTGCCGATCGGCGTGGCGGCGTCGATCTACCTTGAGGAATTTGCCCCGAGAAACCGCTGGACTGACCTTATCGAGGTCAATATCTCCAACCTGGCCGCTGTGCCCTCGATCGTGTTCGGTATTCTTGGTCTCGCCATCTTCATCAATTTCGTCGGATTGCCGCAATCCGCGCCGGTGGTCGGCGGGCTCGTGCTGACGCTGATGACATTGCCAACGATCATCATCGCCACGCGTGCGGCGCTGAAGGCGGTGCCGCCCTCCATTCGCGATGCTGCGCTTGGCATCGGCGCGTCGAAAATGCAGGCGATCTTTCACCATGTTCTGCCGCTGGCAGCGCCTGGTATCCTCACCGGCACGATCATTGGCCTGGCCCAGGCGTTGGGTGAAACCGCACCGCTGCTGCTGATCGGCATGGTGGCTTTCGTTCGCGAATATCCAGGCGCGCCGCCGGAAGGTTTCTTCGATCCCGCTTCGGCGCTGCCGGTCCAGGTCTACAACTGGACCCAGCGCGGTGACCCGGCCTTTGTCGAACGGGCTTCAGGTGCCATTATCGTGTTGCTGGTATTCCTTCTGTTGATGAACGTAATCGCCGTTCTTCTGCGCCGTCGTTTCGAACGCCGCTGGTAGCCAAGGTGTGATCCTTGAAAAAACAAAGCCCTGAGTATTCTGGAATAAGTAAAGGGAAGACGGAGATGAACATCATGTCGGAAGTGGCCACGGAATTGGCGGTCAACGCCGCAACAGAGCAGCCCGATGTCAAGATGCGCGGCAAAGATGTTTGCGTTTTCTACGGCGAGAAGCAGGCCCTGTTTGACGTCAATCTCGACATTCGCAAGAACGCCGTGACGGCGCTTATCGGCCCCTCCGGTTGTGGAAAGTCAACGTTTCTGCGTTGTCTCAACCGGATGAACGACACCATCGATATCTGCCGCGTATCGGGCGAGATCACGCTTGAAGATGAAAACATCTACGCTCCGATGATTGATGTCGTCGAACTGCGCGCCCGCGTCGGTATGGTGTTCCAGAAGCCCAATCCGTTCCCCAAGTCGATCTATGAAAATGTTGTCTATGGACCGCGTATCCATGGTCAGGTCCGCAGCCGTGCCGAGATGGATGAAGTGGTGGAACGCAGCCTGATCAAGGCCGGCCTCTTCAACGAGGTCAAGGACCGACTGCACGAGGCGGGGACCGGCTTGTCGGGGGGGCAGCAGCAGCGACTGTGCATCGCCCGCGCCATCGCTGTCAGCCCCGAAGTCATCCTGATGGACGAGCCCTGCTCGGCGCTCGACCCGATCGCCACCGCCAAGGTTGAGGAATTGATTGACGAATTGCGGGTCAACTACACCATCGTCATCGTCACCCACTCGATGCAGCAGGCCGCTCGCGTGTCGCAGCGCACGGCGATGTTCCACCTGGGAAAACTTGTCGATGAAGGCCCCACCGACAAGATGTTCACCAATCCCGACAGCAAGATAACCCAAGACTACATTACCGGCCGGTTTGGCTAAGGCGATTGCCAACCGCATCACGTTTTCAGGATTGAAGGAATCTATGATGTCCGAATCTCATACCGTCACGGCTTACGATGACGATCTGCGTTTTCTGGCGCGCCGCCTGTCCGAAATGGGCGGCATCGCCGAACGCATGGTCGCCGACGCCGTCGCCGCGCTGGTCAACGCCGATACTGCTTCGGCGCAGCGGGTTATCTCGGAGGACTTGCTGCTCGACGATGGCGAGCGCGAAATCTACGACAAGGCGGTGCTGCTGATTGCCAAGCGCCAGCCGATGGCCTCGGATTTGCGCGAGATCATCGGGTCGATCCGCATTGCCTCCGATCTCGAACGGGTCGGCGATCTTGGCAAGAATATCGCCAAGCGGGTGATCGCCGTACACACCATGGCACAGCCCCGCAAGCTGGTGCGCGGCCTCGAGCATCTGGCCGAACTGGCGCTGACCCAGCTCAAGGAAGTGCTTGATGCCTTTGCCACGCGATCACCAACGCTGGCCAACTCGATCCGCGAGCGCGACGAGGAGATTGATGCGATCTACACCTCGCTGTTCCGCGAGCTTCTGACCTACATGATGGAAGATCCGCGCAACATCACGGCCTGCACCCATCTTCTGTTCTGTGCCAAGAACATCGAGCGCATTGGTGACCATGCCACCAACATCGCCGAGACCGTGTATTACGTCGCCACCGGCGAGCAGCATACGGACGACCGTCCCAAAGATGACGATACAGCAAGCATGATCGTCCAGACGCCGGGCGAGGCATGATGGCGGCGGGAGCAATTCGATAATGGCAATGAGTCCGCGCATCACCGTGGTTGAGGACGAGGAAGCACTCTCGGTGCTCCTGAGATACAACCTCGAATCCGAAGGCTACGAAGTCGACACCGTGCTCAGGGGCGATGAAGCAGAGATCCGTCTACAGGAGCGGGTGCCCGACCTGCTGATCCTCGACTGGATGCTTCCGGGCATATCCGGGATTGAACTGTGCCGGCGACTGCGCGCCCGCGCCGAGACCGAGCGCCTGCCGATCATCATGCTGACCGCCCGTGGCGAGGAAAGCGAACGGGTGCGGGGGCTCGCCACCGGGGCTGACGATTACGTCGTCAAGCCGTTCTCGACACCGGAATTGCTGGCCCGGGTGCGGGCCATGCTGCGCCGCGCCCGTCCGGAAGTGATTTCAAGCCAGCTCAAGGTGGGCGATATCGAACTTGACCGCGAGACCCACCGGGTGCGCCGTCTGACCCGCGACATCAAGTTGGGGCCGACCGAATTCCGTCTGCTGGAGTTTCTGATGAGCTCGCCAGGCCGGGTCTATTCGCGCGCGCAACTGCTCGACGGTGTCTGGGGCCATGATGTCTATGTCGACGAGCGCACGGTCGATGTCCATGTCGGACGTCTGCGCAAGGCGGTCAACCCGTCGGGCATGCGCGACATCATCCGCACCGTGCGGGGCGCCGGTTACTCGATCGAAAGCTGAGCCTCATTCCGCTCAACACTGGTAAAACGACAAAGGCCCTGAATCATCGATCCAGGGCCTTTGTTTGTTTCAGGCTCAAGCGCGCGTTCATCTGAACCCGCGAAAGGGCGCTCTGCTGTGAACTCAGCGGGCCCGGCGGCGCTCGCTCGAGGGCTGAAACGCCAGCTTGGCGTGATAGCCGCAATAGGGCGAAGCTTCGCCGGAATCGTTGCCGCAGAAATGAAATCCTTCCTGCAGCGGGTCGCCGATCGGCCATTTGCAGGTGCGCTCGGAAAGCTGCACCAGCGTCAGCCGGCGTGAAATCGGCACCACCACATCTTCCGTCGGACGGGTATCGAGTTCTTCGACAGCCACCGCGTCAACCTGCTGCTGAAGCGCTGCGCCGCCGCTCGAACGGCTGACCGTGCGTGTCGTCTGGGCAGCAGTCCGTCCAGCATAGGCCGGTGCGCGCGGAGCTGCTGTCGTGCGCTTGGTGCGCACGGAAGCCTGGCCGCCGCTCTTGGCGCGTCCGGGAAGGTTGAGCCGGTGCACCTTGCCGATCACCGCATTGCGGCTGACGCCGCCCAATTGCGCCGCGATCTGGCTCGCGCTGAGCCCGTCCGCCCATAGTTTCTTGAGCCTTTCGACCCGTTCATCAGTCCAACTCATGCTATGCACTCCCTGTACCCCGTGATCCGGGATGGCAGAATCGCTCACCATCGCCCCGGATGGCCGGAGCTGAAACGCTCGGTTACTGTGAGGTAATTAGTGTCCGCCACGAACTTCTAATCCATGGCTATAACCTAGTGCTCACAGGACTCCATGACAAGAGTCAGCCGAATCAAGCTGATTCGTTTTTGTGGTTTTCCCCAACTTACCGGGCAACGCATGCGTCTTTTCCGGCGATCCCCGCGGTTAAACGTCAAGCCTTGGCTGCCATCTTGATGCATCGGCCAGAAAAGGCATTCGACGAAGCGCTGACCGCACTGCCACGGCTGTCTCATTGACAGCCCCGGATGAAATGTAAATAGTGCTCGGGCCGCCCCGGAAAGGGCGGCGTTTTGGTTTTTCGGCAACTGTTTGCTGGGCCGGTCAGGCTAACCGCTCAAGGACCGGGCCCGGCTTTAGTTTGCCGGCTTCTAACGAGGAGACGAGCGCCATGGCCGACGCCAAGCCGCTTTATGAAACATATAATCGCGCGCCGATGGTTTTCGAGCGCGGGCACGGCGTATGGCTGGAGACGGTGGATGGCGAGCGCTATCTCGACTTCGCCGCCGGCATCGCAGTCAATTCGCTTGGTCACACCCATCCGCATCTGGTGGAGGCGCTGAAGGCGCAGGCCGACCGCGTCTGGCACCTGTCCAATCTTTACGAGATTGCCGGCCAGAACCGACTGGCCGAACGCCTCACTGCAGCGACCTTCGCCGATAAGGTGTTCTTCACCAATTCAGGCGCCGAGGCGCTCGAATGTGCGATCAAGACGGCGCGCCGCCATTTCTTTGTCAACGGCCAGCCCGATCGCTACCGCATCATCACCATCGAGGGCGCCTTTCACGGTCGCACGCTGGCGACCATCGCAGCTGGTGGTCAAGCCAAGTACCTTGAAGGTTTTGGCCCCAAGGTGGAGGGTTTCGATCAGGTTCCGTTTGGCGATTTCGAAGCGCTGAAGGCCGCAGTCACCGATGATACCGCCGCCATTCTGATTGAGCCGGTGCAGGGCGAGGGGGGTGTCCGCCCGCTTCCCAAGGAAATGCTGCGAGATTTGCGCGATCTCTGTGATGAGCACGGCATGCTGTTGATCCTTGATGAAGTCCAGTGCGGCGTCGGCCGTACCGGCAAGCTGTTTGCCTATGAGTGGGCCGGTATCGAGCCCGACATCATGGCCGTGGCCAAGGGTATCGGCGGCGGTTTTCCGCTTGGCGCCTGCCTGGCCACTGCCGAGGCAGCCGACGGCATGACGCTTGGCACCCATGGCACCACCTATGGCGGCAACCCGCTGGCGATGGCGGTGGGAAATGCCGTGCTAGATGTCGTGCTCGAAGAGGGCTTCCTCACCCATGTCAACGATATTGCGTTGGTGCTGCGCCAGGGACTGGCTTCGCTCAAGGACCGCTATCCGGATCTGATCAAGGATATTCGCGGGACCGGGCTGATGCTGGGCATCCAGTGCGCCAAGTCCAACGCCGATCTCGTCATGGCGATGCGCAACGAATATATTCTGGGTGTCCCGGCCGGCGACAATGTCGTGCGGCTGCTGCCACCGCTGATCGTTTCGGCGGAAGAGGCCCGCGAGGCGCTCAACAGGATCGACGCTGCACTCGGCATGCTATCCCATAAAGCCCAAGCCAGTTGACTGGACCATAATGATGACAGAGACAAAAACCGCCGGCTTCCGCCATTTTCTTGATCTTTCCGCCGTCAGCGCCGCCGACGTGCGTGCCATGATCGATGGCGCCCGTGCGGCCAAATCCGAACCCGTCGAGGCTCGTCCTCTGGCCGGCAAGATGCTGGCCATGATTTTTGAGAAACCGTCGACCCGCACCCGGGTTTCTTTCGATGTCGGCATGCGCCAACTCGGCGGCGAGACCTTGTTTCTGTCGGGCACTGAAATGCAGCTTGGCCGCGCCGAGACCATTGCCGACACGGCAAAGGTGCTGTCGCGCTATGTGGATATGATCATGATCCGTACAATGGACCACGAGCGCATGCTCGAGCTTGCCGAGCACGCCACCGTGCCGGTGATCAATGCGCTGACCGACGACACTCATCCCTGCCAGATCATGGCCGACGTGCTGACCTTCGAGGAACATCGCGGCCCGATCAAGGGCAAGACTTTGGCCTGGACCGGCGACGGCAACAATGTGCTGCATTCGCTGATCGAGGGTGCTGGGCAGTTTGGTTATCGACTGCAGATCGCCACCCCGGAAGGCTCCGAGCCTGACACAAGGTTTGTCGAATGGGCGCGTGCCAAGGGCGCCGAAATCGACATCAGCACCGATCCGGACCGTGCGGCCACCGGGGCCGACTGCATCATCACTGACACCTGGGTGTCGATGAATCAGGAACACCGTGCCCGCGGCCAGAATGTATTCCAGCCTTACCAGGTCAACGAGGCGTTGATGGCCAAGGCCGACGACGACGCACTTTTCATGCATTGTCTGCCAGCCCATCGCGGCGAGGAAGTCACCGATGAGGTGATGGATGGACCGCGATCGGTGGTGTTTGATGAAGCCGAAAACCGTCTGCATGCGCAAAAGGCGATCATGCGCTGGTGCATGGGCGTGCTGTAACGCCTCTGGCACTTGCGCCTGCGAGTGCCTATATGCGGTTTTTGGAAATGGTGGACACGGCGCCCGGCTTGCCTGTGCGTGACCAGTTGCGCCACCCCTGACAATCGGGATTGATGATGGAAACCGAAATCCGCACCCTCGGCGAGCCGGGCTTTGCCGGCGATGATTGCGTGCTGCCATTCGAGGTTGATGGCCTCGACGTGCGTGGCCGCACAGTCCAGCTTGGCCCGATGATCGACGCCATACTCGGGCGTCACGATTATCCAGAACCCGTCGCCCGCCTGCTGGCCGAGGCGATCGCGCTGACCGTACTGCTGGGCACTTCGCTCAAGTTCGAAGGGAAGCTGATCATCCAGACCAAGGGCGACGGTCCGGTGGATCTGATGGTGGCCGATTTCACCACGCCGGGCAGCGTGCGCGCCTATGCGCGCTTTGATGCCGAACGCGTCGCAGCCGCCGAGCGGGACGGAACCACCAGTCCGACCGAATTGCTGGGCAACGGCGTGCTCGCCTTCACCATCGACCAGGGCGCCTACATGCAGCGCTACCAGGGCATTGTCGAAATGAAGGGCGAAACCCTGGAGGCCATGGCCGAGACCTATTTCCGCCAGTCCGAGCAGATACCGACGATCGTCCGTCTGGCCGTGGCCGAACTGTTCGACAAGGACGAGGACGGCAATCCGCGACACAGTTGGCGCGCCGGCGGCATCGTCGTGCAGTTTCTGCCTCAGGCGCCGGACCGGATGCGGCAGCCCGATCTTCCTGGCGGCGACGAGCCGGAGGGGATCGAGGGCCTGCATATCCCCGACGATGACAGTTGGGCCGAAGCCAAGGCGCTGGTCGCTACCGTATCGCCAGGCGAGTTGACCGATCCTGAAGTTGGGGCCGAGCGGCTGCTCTTCCGCCTGTTCCACGAGCGCGGCGCGCGGGTCTATCCGCCGGTGCCGGTGTACGACCAGTGTTCCTGTTCGCGGGAGCGACTGGGTGAGGTTCTGGGTGGTTTCTCCGCCGAGGAACTCGCCGCCAGCGTCGAGGACGGGGTGATCACCGTGCAATGCGAGTTCTGCTCGACCGCCTATCGTTTCGATCCCTCAGAGTTCGAAGGCTGACGGCTGCTGCCGTTCCGGCGCAAAGGTGATGACACTTCCGAGCGCTTCATGGTTTTATCTGGCCGTGAAGTGCGCGGGGTAACCGCGCGTACTCTGCCATCAGCGCGTAGAGCCCAAACACCGGCGCCGGTTTTAATTGTTGCGCCGCTCAGGATCGCCAGAAGCGCGGCAGGAACAGAACCAGCACGGTAAACAGCTCCAACCGACCGAGCAGCATGCCGGCCGACAGAAGCCATTTCTGCACATCGCTGAGCGATTGAAAATTACCGGCCGGGCCGATGATGTCGCCAAGTCCGGGACCGACATTCGACAACGCCGTGCCCGCGCCCGACAAGGCGGTGATGGTGTCGAGTCCACTGAATCTGAGCAGCAGCGCCAGCACCACGAACGTCGTCATGAACAGGAAGAAGAAGCTCATCACCGAGGCGACTACCCGGTCTTCGATCGGCTTTCCGTTGAAATGCGCCCTGAACACGCCATGCGGATACATCACCTGGGCGACATGCTGGCGAACCGCCTCGAACAGAACCTGGAAGCGGAAGATTTTGATCCCGCAGGAAGTTGAACCGGCGCACCCGCCGGCAAACATGATGATGAAAAAGAACGCCACCGCGTGGCTGCCCCAGAGCCCGTAATCGGTTGAGGAGTACCCGGTTCCGGTGACAATCGAGACGACGTTGAAGGCAGAGTGCCGCAAGCCCTCCAGGCCGACATGGAATTTGCCGAAATGAGCCATCATCCAGGCCATCAGGATCGCCACGCCAAGAAATGCCAGAAACGCCTTGACCTGTTCGTCGGCCAGGAATGGTCGGAACTTGCCCTGCAGCATCTGCACATAGAGAAGGAACGGGATCGATCCCAGGGTCATGAATACAATGGCGACCCATTCAACGCCGGGATTGTTGAAAGCGCCGATCGAGGCGTCCTTGGTCGAGAAGCCGCCAGTGGCGACCGTGGTCATGGCGTGGATCACTGCGTCGTCTGCCGCCATGCCGACCGCCATATAGGCCACGGCGCTGAGCCCGGTCATGGCGATGAACACCAGCGTGATCGAGGTGGAAATCTGGGCGGCGCGGGGCAGGATCTTTTCGGCCGTGTCAAATGCTTCGGCCTTGAACAGCTGCATGCCGCCGATCTGCAGCATCGGAAGCACGGCAATTGCCATCACGATGATGCCGAGGCCGCCGAGCCATTGCAGCAGCCCGCGCCAGAACAACAGCCCCACCGGCGTCGTATCCAGCCCGGTAATCACCGTGGCGCCGGTGGTGGTCAGGCCCGACATTGATTCAAAAAAGGCGTCGGTATAGCTGGGAACGATACCCGACCAATGGAATGGCAGTGCGCCAAACGCCACCAGAGCGACCCACGACACCACCGTCATCAGCATGGCCTGGCGGGTCGAAAGCCCTTTCGGCGCGCCCCGGTTGGCGATGAACAGGCCAAAACCGAACAACATCGTCACCACCGCTGCACTGACGAAGATCATCCAGTCGTCATTGTCTGCGGCCAGATCGACAAGCGCCGGCAACAGCATCGCCAGACCGAGCGTGCCCACCAGCACCCCGGTTACCAGCATGACAGGCCGGAATTCGGAAAGAGCGGTCAATTCAGTGTTCTTGCCATGCCCGGCAGGTCCAGCGAGAACGCGGGAATTTCAACATCGAACAATTCGCCTTCCGACGATTGCATCTGATAGCTGCCGACCATCACGCCGGACGGCGTATCCAGCGGGCAGCCGGAGGTGTATTCGTAAGTATCACCGGGCCCGAGCACCGGTTGTTCGCCGACGACGCCGGGACCGCGTACTTCATCGATAATACCGTTCTCGTCGGTGATCCTCCAATGCCGGCTTCTCAGCTGGACAATCTGGTCAGAATAGTTGGCAATCACTACCCGGTAGCCCCACACATAGCGTCCGTCCTCGGGGTCCGATTGGTCCTCGAGATAATACGGATCGACCGTCACTTCGATGTCACGTGTTAACGCGCGGTACATGCAGCACTCCTTGGCCCACTCATTGTACAGTGTCGCGCTCGCGTCAACCATCCCCGCGTTCGTGCACTGCTGTGCCCCCATGATTGATGTTAACCTGATCGTGATGCCTGAACCGGGCCGTCGGGCGTGACGATCGGCGGCGGCCGCGCTATCACACCTTCAGAAATTAGAAGGATGGCGTCATGTTGGATGGAACCGCGCGAAAACTGATCCAGCCCGGACTCGATGGTACGGGAAGCTGGCTTGCGGCACGTGGCGTCAGGGCCGATCATGTCACTGTTACTGCCTGCCTGCTGGGGCTTGCCGCTGCTGGCCTAATTGCATTGGGCCACATGTATTGGGCGCTGGCGTTGATCCTCGTCAGCCGCATCGGCGACGGTGTTGATGGTTCGGTCGCCCGGGCAACGAAAAAGACCGATTTCGGCGGTTACCTCGACATCACCCTCGATTTCGTTTTCTACGGCGCCATTCCGCTGGGTTTCGTCATCCATGATCCGGCCGCCAACGGTCTGGCCGGAGCGGCACTGATCTTTGCCTTCTACGTCAATGGTGCGAGTTTCCTCGCCTATGCCATCGTCGCTGAAAAGCGGAGCCTGACGACAACCGCCCGCGGCGTCAAATCGATCTATTTCACCACTGGTCTCGCTGAAGCCAGCGAGACCTTCTTCGTGTTTGGACTGTTCTGCCTGTGGCCAGCCTGGTTCGTACCCATTGCCTGGGTGTTTGCCGCCATCTGCCTGTACACGGCGTTCTCCCGCATCATGCAGGCGCGCGCCGTGTTTGCCGAACCGGCCTCAGAGGCCTGAGAGCGCCTGTTCGAAATCCTCTATCAGGTCCTTTACGTCCTCGATCCCCAGCGATAGCCGGACCATGCCCGGCGCGATCCCCAGTTCGTCGCGGGCTTCGTCGGTCAGGTTCTTGTGGGTGGTTGTCGCCGGATGGGTGATCAGGCTCTTGGTATCGCCGAGATTGTTGGAAATCCGCACCACCTCGAGCGCGTTCTGCATTTCGAATGCCGCGGACTTGCCGCCCTTGAGCTCGAACGCCACCAGCGTCGAGCCGCCCGACATCTGCCGCGCACAGATCTCGGCCTGCGGGTGATCGGCGCGCCCCGGGTATATCACCTTGGCCACAGCCGGATGATCGGCAAGGAAATCGGCCACTGCGCCGGCGTTGCTGGTCTGCTGGCGCACCCGCAGCGGCAGGGTTTCCAGGCCCTTGAGAAGGGTCCAGGCGTTGAACGGCGACAGCGACGGACCGGTGTGGCGGAAATAATCGTGCAGATGCTCGTCGATCCACGCCTTGTCCGACAACACCACACCGCCCAGGCAGCGGCCCTGGCCGTCGATGTGCTTGGTCGCCGAATAGGCAACCACATGAGCGCCCAGTTCCAGCGGCTTCTGCATCAGCGGGGTGGCGAACACATTGTCGACCACCAGCTTGGCGCCAATCTGGTTGGCAAGCTTTGCCACGCCGGCGATATCAACCACTTCAAGCGTCGGGTTGGCCGGGCTTTCAAGAAAGAAAACCTTGGTGTTGGGGCGGATGGCGGCTTCGAAGTTTGCGAGATCGCGGCCATCGACCAGAGTTGATTCAATGCCGTATTGGGGCAGCAACGTATCGAGCACCCAGCGGCAGGAACCAAACAGCGCCCGCGCAGAAACCACATGGTCACCGGCGCGGAGCTGGCACAACAGCGCGGCCGAAACCGCCGCCATGCCCGAGGCAGTGGCGCGCGCGTCTTCGGCACCTTCCATAAGGCACATGCGCTTTTCGAAAATATCGTTGGTCGGACTCGCATAACGCGCATAGATGAAACCGGGATCTTCGCCCTTGAAGCGTGCCTCAGCCGCTTCCGCGCTGTCATAGACGAACCCTTGCGTCATGTAGATCGCTTCGGAGGTTTCGCCAAAATTGGATCGGGTAAACCCGCCGTGCACGAGTTGGGTTGCGGGGCGAAAGGTACGGTTGCTTGTCATGGTCTTGGTCCAACATACAAAAAAACCGGCTTGCGAAAGTCGCCAGCCGGTTTTGCAACCCGACCTTTTAGCGACTTGTTTAACGTGGCTGCAAGCCGGTCGGCCAAATCACCACGGGATAACCGTGTTTAATATCTCGTTGCGCTTGCGTCAATCGTCGTGTCTTGCCATCAAGACCAAAGTTGAAACGGAGCGGTAACAAGTGAGCGCTGGCATTCTCTCCGACAGAGCTATTCGAGCCCTGTTCGATCATGGCGGGCTAAAGGCCGGCCGGGCGCTTGATGCGGATCAGATCCAGCCCGCCAGTCTTGACCTGCGACTTGGCGCCACAGCTTACCGGGTGCGCGCCTCGTTCCTTCCAGGGCCGCTCAGCAAGGTGACTGACAAGCTCGCCCGGCTCAGCATGCATGAGATCGACCTGTCGGCCGGTGCTGTGCTCGAGACCGGTTGCGTCTACATTGTTCCGCTGCTCGAAAGTCTGGCGTTGCCGCAGGCGATTTCCGCCTCCGCCAACCCCAAGAGCTCGACCGGTCGGCTCGACATCTTCACCCGGGTCATGACTGATTTCGGTCAGGAATTCGACAAGATCGCCGCCGGCTATCATGGTCCCTTGTGGCTGGAGGTCAGCCCCCGCACATTCCCGATCGTGGTCCGCACTGGCTCGCGACTGTCGCAGGTCCGGTTCCGCGAAGGCCATGCGTTGCTCGATGAGACCGCGCTGTCGCAACTCCACCAAGCCGAAACGCTGGTGGATTCCGATACAGCCAATGTCTCGGGCGGCGGCATTGCGTTGTCGATCGATCTCAAGGGGCAGGGACCGGATGCGCTGGTTGGCTATCGCGGCAAACACCACACCGCAGTGATCGATGTTGATAAGCGAGCCGCCCATGACGTCTTCGATTTCTGGGAACCGATCCACAATCGCGGCTCCGCTGATCTGATCCTCGATCCGGACGAATTCTACATTCTGGTCAGCCGTGAATCGGTGCACGTGCCGCCGCTCTACGCCGCCGAGATGACCCCGTTCGACCCGCTGGTCGGTGAGTTCAGGGTTCATTACGCTGGTTTTTTCGATCCCGGTTTTGGCCACAGCGAAGCCGGCGGCGCTGGCAGCCGTGCGGTGCTCGAAGTGCGCAGTCATGAGGTGCCGTTCATTCTCGAGCACGGACAGATCGTCGGCCGGCTGGTCTATGAGAAAATGCTTGAACGCCCAGAGGCGCTCTACGGGTCGGGGTTGGGGTCGAACTACCAGGCGCAGGGCCTGAAGCTGTCCAAGCATTTCCGCAGCTAGCCTTCCCGTCCTGATGGACGTGGCATCGGTTTCAATTATGCAAGACACTTCGCACTTTTGTGCGGCGTGCATTGGGCATTCTCATCAGGACCTCTGGGTTGCGCCTGTCTGCGCCGCACGCAATTCGGCCAGATCCCTGCGGATTGCCTTGAGTTCTTCCAGCATTGCGCTCTGGTCAGACACCATGGCTTCGCGGTCTGCCGTGATCTCGGCTTCATGTTCTTCCTGCATTGCAGAGACGATGATGCCGATGAACAGGTTGAGCACAGTAAACGTGGTGCAGGCGATGAACGGAATGAAGAACGCCCACGCCATCGGATGGACCTCCATCACTGGGCGGACGATGCCCATCGACCAGCTTTCCAGCGTCATGACCTGAAACAGCGAGTAGGCTGAAGCGGGGATCGAGCCAAACCAGTCGGGAAAGCTGTCACCATAGAGTTTGGTCGCCATCACCGAGAAAACATAAAAGACCAGGGTTAAAAGCAGCATGATCGACCCCATGCCGGGCAGGGCGCTGACCAGGCCTCCGACAACCCGCTTCAGCGATGGAACCATGCTTATGATCCGGAGCACTCTGAGAATGCGAAGCGCCCGGAGCACCGATAGCCCGCCCGTGGCCGGGACAAGCGCCACCCCAACGACAACCAAGTCAAATATCCGCCAGGGGTCACGGAAGAAATCAAGCCGCCACGCGACAAGCCGCGCCGTTACTTCCACAACAAACACACCGAGTATGGCGCGGTCGAGCAGGCTCAGGAAGCCGCCGAACCGCTCCACTGCTGCTGGTACGGTTTCCAGTCCAAGAGTGATCGCATTGATTATGATCAGCACAGTGATCGCACCCTCAAAGCGGCGCGACGTCAGAAAGGCTTTAAGCTGGTCCATGGATCCATCAAGATTAAAGGGGAATGGTCTCCATATGAGATCGGACGTGCGTCCAGTCAACCCGGCGTCGGCCTTTCAGGCGACTTGACACCGCAGCCGTTCAGCGGCATGGGTTGGCCAGCTTTCGCGGGTGTAGCTCAATGGCAGAGCAGAAGCTTCCCAAGCTTACGACGAGGGTTCGATTCCCTTCACCCGCTCCATCGCGCCCGGCTCTTTGATGCTTACCGCAGCGAGACATCCCGCACCCTGCGTCTCCACGGCGTGCGGCGTCTTTTCCCAGACATGCGCATCTCTTCTCAATTGCGCCAGCGCCCGCCATCCGGCAAACGACATCAACAGCCAATAGGCTGGCGTCATCAACAACCAACGGCTTTTAAGCCGGCGACGCTCATAGCCGCTGAAACCACGCCATCCCATCGCCGCGAAGGCCATGTGGCTGCCGATTATGTTGAACAGATCGAGCCACATCAGGGTGATGTTCAGCGGTGTTACCGGTGGTGCGGCGGAACTCGTGAGCCAGATCAGTGCCTGGCCGACAAAGACCAACATTAGCGGATGTGCGAGCGTCGAGACCAACATTCCGGCGATCATTAATTGAAAAATGGCAAAACCACCCACTCCCAGACTGCGGCAGGTTTTCAGCGGTCTTCGCATGATCACCAGCCATGTCTGCGCCCAGCCCTTGAGCCATCGGGTGCGCTGCCGGGTCCAGGCATCAAGTGCAACCGGCGCAGCTTCCACCGTGGCGCGGGCGATCGTCTCTGTGCGATAGCCATGGGCGTAAAGCCGCAGGCCGAGATCGGCATCCTCGGTCACATTGTGCGGATCCCACCCGCCGACAGCTTCCAGCGCCGTGCGACGAAAGTGATTCGACGTGCCACCAAGCGGTATCGGCATGCCGGCGCGGGCAAGAAACGGGATAAGTACCCGAAAATGGCCGCTGTACTCGAGCGCGAACAGCCCGCTGAGCCAGTTTGAGCGCATGTTGGCGATTACCAGCGGCGCCTGCAGACATGCAAGCCGCTCATCTTCCTGCGCAAATCGGGCGGCGGCTTCAAGCAATTGGCCCGGTGCGGGTTTGTCTTCCGCGTCATAGATGGCGACCAGCGAACCGCGCGCGCCCTTGAGCGCGTATTGCAGCGCCTTTGGCTTGGTGCGCGGCCCGAAATCGGGAACCATGACGATTTCGCTCTCTGGCCCGAGCGCCTGGGCTTCAAGCGCCGCTATCGTAGCCCTGTCCCCGGTCTCACAGATATATTTGATGTCGAGCCGGCTCTTGGGCCAGTCCAGCGCGTCAATCCGCGAAACGATCGCCGGCACCATCTCGGCTTCATCCAGGAGTGCGATCAACACCGTATAGACCGGCGGCGGCGTGCCTTCGGGTGGGTGCGAGAGTCGGGGAGCGGGCTTTAACGCCGACATCGCCAGCGCGACCAGCCGCAACAATATGCCACCACAGAAGAAGAGCGTCAGAACCACGTGGGCGACGAGCAGAGCGGTGCCCGGCCGAAGCAATATTCCGGCCATGCAGAAACACAGCATCAGCGCCAGCACAAACCCTTGCGCCCCGGTCAGCACCTGTCTGGCACTGGCATGGCGATGGTCCTGATCGAGCTGGAAGGTCGTCTGCCGTACCCGGTCATCAGCTCCGGCCTGCCAGACCGCCTTGCGGATGGTGGTGGGAGAGGCGACAGCCAGATCGCCGCGCAGCGTGGGCGTTGCGGCAAGCCGCGCCTTTTCCGTCTCGAGCCGTCGTGCTTCGGGAACGATCACTGTCAGTTGCCGACCGTCGCGCCACAGCCGAATCGGCCCGTTGCGATGAAGCAGAGTGTCTATCGAGGGGGGCCGTACTACTTCCGCGGGATCGATCTGGTCGATGAAGCTCAGCCCCAATTCGCTCGCCAGCCAGCGATAATACAGTTCCGGATCAATTAGGCCTTTAGCCAGTAGCTCTTTTTCAACGGTGGTGGCATTGGCTCTGGCCGCGCCCAATGCGGCCTGGACATGGGGCTTGCCGATGCCGCAATCGAGAAAAAACCGCGCTTCCCGCGATTCTCTCTTGCCGACTGTGGCCGGGACTGGCAACCGGATCAATCCGGTGCTGATGTTGCGGTCCAGGATCAACCGCAAATGTTGGCCCGGTTGGTTGGAAGCCTGGGGGGCGTTGGTTTTGCTTGAAGCCATGACTCTGATAAACACATGACGATTGCAGCGAGGCGATAAATCTATGGTAGTGAATACACGCCTGAATGCATCTCTGAAATTCAAGGGTGTTACGCGCGTATTGCACGTTTTACTCGTATTTTTGATCTGTGTTCAGCCGGCTGTAGCTGCCGGAGAAGTTGTCGTTCCCAATTACATGGATCCGCGTGAACGGATTCCCGCGCCGGATTCCCAGTCCTTCACCCGTATCCGTTTTGTCACCACGGTTGACTTCCCGCCGTTCAACTTTCTCGATCAGACGGGCCGTCTCGCCGGTTTCCATATCGATCTCGCCCGCGCTATCTGTACGGAAATGGATGCGTTGCCCAAATGCCAGATCCAGGCATTGCCCTGGAATGAACTGGCCAGCGCTCTGAAAACCGGGCAGGCCGAAGCCATGATTTCGGGGCTCGCCATGACCGCCAAGAGCCGGGCCGACTACCGCTTCACCCGTCCCTATCTGCAATTGCCGGCGCGTTTTGCGATCCGCAAGGACGCCGCCCCCGGGGGCACCAGCGCCAAGGCACTGGCCGCGCAGCGCGTCGGGGTCATGGTCGGCACCGCCCACGAAGCGATGTTGCGCGACTGGTTTCCCGCGCTCAAGCCTGTCACTTTCTCGCGCTCGGACTGGATGTTCGACGCACTCAAGTCAGGCAATCTCGACGCTGTCTTTGGCGATGGGCTGCAATTGTCGTTCTGGTTGTCGAGCCAGGCTGCGGAATCATGTTGCCGTTTTTTTGACGGGCCGTATTTCTCGCGCGCCCATCTGGGCGAAGGCCTGGCAATTGCGGTGGCGCCGCGCAATGCAACTCTGGCGGAGGCATTCGACAACGCGCTGGCCGCGCTCAACCGCGATGGCCGGTTTGCCGAACTCTATCTCCGCTGGTTCCCGAACGGGCTCTACTGAGCGTTCTCAGCCCCATCGCGATCACTCCGGTCGCGCCGGGCTGGCGTTGGCAAGAACGGCAACGCCAGTCCCCAGCCAAATTTGGCGGTGCGCCCGTCGCGCCATTCCGACAGCCCGATCTCGATGCCTGTTTCGCCACGCCGCGGGGTTTCCGTGTAGGTGGAAAACAACCGATCCCAGATTGCCAGGTTGAACCCGTAATTCGAATCCGTTTCACGCTGGTCGGTGGAATGGTGGATGCGGTGCATGTCCGGGGTCACGATCAACCGCCGCAACACCCGGTCGACCGGCTTTGGCAAACTGATGTTGGCATGGTTGAACATTGCCGCGCCATTGAGCACGATCTCGAATATCAAAACTGCTGCCGGCGGTGCGCCGAGCGCGATGATGACAGCGGCCTTCCAGAACATCGACAGAACGATCTCGAACGGGTGGAACCTTAGCGCCGTCGTCAGGTCAAACCCTGTGTCGGCGTGGTGCATGCGGTGGATACGCCACAGCCACGGCCATTTGTGGCTGACCAGATGTTCAAGCCAGACGGCGAAATCGAGCACCACGAACGAGATGATGGCGGCAAGCCAGAGCGGCAATTGGGCGAGCGGCAGCAGCCCTAGCCCCTGCGATTGGGCCCACAGCGCGGTGCCGACGGCGGCGAGCGGAAACACGATTCTCAGCACCACCGAGGAGAGCACCACCATGGCCAGGTTGGTTATCCAGCGGCGCGATTTCAGCGCGCCGCGCATCTCGTCACGTTCGAGCCGCGGCGCCAGCAGTTCAACTGCCGCGAGCGTTACGAAAATCAACGAGAATGCGAGCAGCCGTATCACCGGCTCGGATAGTCCCAACAATGTCATGATTGTCTCCTGCTTGGATCATGATGTGATGCCACAAGCTGTGCTGTCTGGCGAAACACGATCTGGTGAGCAGGGTAGACAGACCCTTCGCGCGTGGCCGGTAACAGGCTCAGTTGCTGCGGAACCGCGCCATCGCGCCGCGTTCGATTGCAGCGCATGTGAGTTTGTCGAGGCCCAACCGGTCGCGCAGCATCTGCAACAGCCGGATCTCCTCCTGCTGGATGTTGTAATCCGCCGAGGCGATCTCCACCGCCAGCGCGTAAGCCGTGTCATAGAATTTATGCGGCACTGCGTCGCGCACCACTTCCAGAACGATGTCGAGACCTTCCGGCCCCTTGAGCAGTTCCGCAGCCGACCGCGTCACCTCGATCAACCGCTCTTCATCAAAGCCTTCGAACACAGGAAGGAAAGTGACAAGGCGGCCGATGCGCGCCAACTCCGCGTCGTTCATGGTCTTGTCAACGGCTGACATCGTCACCATCAGATAGATCAGGGCGTCGTGGGCGGTAATGGGTGCGGTCATGGGCAATATTTCTCTTCGATTATCTTCGAAAGATAAGAACTCCGGTCTCCCGGCACAAGCGGCAACCGGTGGCATCCGCCAATCCACGGTGCCGGGTCGGCCATTTACTGGCTGGCCCAGATGATCCGCGCCATCCAGTCGATCTCGCTCAGTTCGAAACTGCGGTTGGGATGATCGGGATTGAGCGACATCAGTTCGACCGATCGCGCGCTCTGGCGGGTGAGTATCTTGGCCATCACCTCCCCCTCGCACGAGCGCACCACCACCCGGTCGCCCCGACGGATCTGCCCTCCGGGCTCGACAATCAGAATGTCGCCATCGCGGTAGAGCGGCATCATGCTGTCGCCCTGAACCTCCAGCGCATAGACCCCAGGTCGTTCCGATGGCTGGGTCGGAAAATCGACAACGTCCCAGCCCTGGCCCGCAGGGAATCCGCCATCATCGAAAAAGCCCCCCGAGCCAGCCTGGGCAAACCCCAGCAACGGGATCGAACCTGTCTGTGGTGGAAACGTGCCTTCGGGAATAGGATTGTCGGCCCCCGAACCAGTGCCGGCGACAAGGCTCATGAATTCATCAAGTGACGAGCTTGTCGCGCCGAGCACCTTGGAGAGCGATTCCGTGGACGGCCAGCGGTCGCGGCCGTCGGCGCCGCGGCGCTTGGACTTGTTGAAAGAAGTGGGGTCCAGACCGGCACGGCGCGCCAGTCCAGAGGCCGTCAGCCCGTGGCGTTCCGCAAGCGCGTCAAGCGCTGACCAGATGCGTTCATGCGAGAGCATTGTCGAGTTCCCGCTGTTAAAGGACATGGCCTTGGCACGTGCTGACAGGCCCGGAAGAGCCTTTTCTACATGAAACGAGGCCCCTATGTAAAGCCGGTTAGGAAAAATATCCTCACGCCATCGCTCCGTAGATCGGAGTGTCCGTCCGCTCAGGCCGGCCGATAAGGCTGCCGGCCACTCAACAGTGCCTGTTCCAGCAATTCGATCCTGTCCTGCCCCCAGAACGGCTCGCCGTGGAACACATAGGTGGGCACGCCCACTGCGTCGGCAGCGATTGCGTCACGGGTGTTCTGTTCGCGAATCGCGGCGATCGCCTCGGTCTTGGCATCGGCGAGCGGCGGCCCCGGATCGAGTCCGACCTGCGACAGGTACGAGGCCAGCACTGTCTCGTCGGCGATGTCGTCGTCATTGGCCCAGACGCCGGCCAGCACCTTGGCCATGAAATAGCGCGGGTCGTGCCCGTCCTTCCACAGCGCAACGACCACCTTGTCGGCCAGCGCCGGATCAACCGGAAAGTATTTCGGCGTGGTCTTGATCGGCAGTTCCCGCCAGGCCGCCAGACGCTGCAACTCGATCAGCCGCAGCCGCTGCCTGACCGGAGGCCGCTGGCCCGGGGGAACCGCACCGGATATGTCCCACAGCGCCTTCAGATTGACCGGTTTGTAGTTGAGCGAGACCTTGTGCCGTTCGGCCAGATCGCAGATCTTATTGTGGCCGAGATAGGTAAAAGGCGACGCGCAATAAAAATAATAGTCGATCACTGACATTGGCCCTAGCCTCCTGTTTGCACCACAGTGCAGAAGCGGACGCGTTCGGGCAAGCTCATTTATCCCGATTGCCGGATCAGTATTGCAAGTTGTGGTGCCGGAAATGCAAAACGGGCCCGAAGGCCCGTTCATGATCGCGTTTTTTGCTGGTATGCCGCGCGTTATGCCGCAGCCTTGTCGTCGCGGTAGGGATTGAACCGTCCGTAGAAAGTCTCATCCTTTTCGGCCATATCAAGCAGCAGTTTGGGGGCGCGGAACTGGCTGCCATATTTGCGCGCCAGCACCTTGCACATGGCCACAAAGGCCTTGGCGCCCATGCTGTCGATGTAGCTCAGCGCGCCACCAGTATAGGGTGCAAAACCAAAGCCGAGAATGGTGCCGAGATCGGCCTCGCGCGGATCGGTGACAATACCTTCCTCGACCGTACGCGCGGCTTCCAGCGCAATCACCGCCAGATAGCGATTCTGCAATTCCTTGACATCGACCTTGGCTGGATCGAGCTGTGGATAGAGCGTCTTCAGGCCAGGCCACAGATGCTTTTTGGCGGGCTTGGCAGGATAGTCGTAAAAGCCCTTGCCGTTCTTGCGGCCGAGACGGCCTTCCTTTTCGACCATCCGCTCGACTAACGCCAGATGACGCGGATCGACTGCTTTTTCACCGAGATCGGCAACCGCAGCGCGGAGGATCTTGAGCGACAGGTCGATGGCCACCTCGTCGTTGAGCGACAACGGCCCGACCGGCATGCCGGCCATCTTGGCGGCGTTTTCGATCATCGCCGGCGGCACGCCTTCGGCCAGCATGTTGTAGCTCTCGTTCATGTAGCGAAGCACGCACCGGTTAACGAAGAAACCGCGCGTATCGTTGACTACGATCGGCGTCTTCTTGATCGCCGCAACATAATCGAGCGCCACGGCCAGCGCCTTGTCCGAGGTCTTGCGGCCGAGAATGATCTCCACCAGCAGCATTTTGTCGACAGGCGAGAAGAAGTGGATGCCGATGAAGTTTTTCGGCCGCTTCGAGTTCTTCGCAAGGCCGGTGATCGGCAGCGTCGAGGTGTTCGACGCATAGACCGTTGTTGGCCGGATTTGTGCTTCGATGGATTCTGTCACCGCCTTCTTGACGTCGCGGTCCTCAAACACGGCTTCAATCACCAGATCCGCATCCGCCAGATCGGCATGATCGGCCGAAGTGGTGATCAGCGACAACAGCTTGTCGCCATCTTCCTTGGTGGTCTTGCCCTTCTGGATGCCCTTTTTGACGAGCTCCTCGGAATGCGCCTTGCCCTTGGCAGCAGCCTCGAGATCGCGGTCGATCAGCACCACCGGAATACCGGCCTTGGCCGTCACATAGGCAATGCCCGCGCCCATGAAGCCGGCGCCGACAACGCCGATCTTGCGGAATTTGGTCGGCTTGATGCCGTCGGGACGGCGTGCGCCCTTGTTGATCTCCTGCAACGAGACGAACAGCGACCGGATCATCGACTGGGCTTCATTGGTCTGCATGATATGGCTGAAATAGCGCTGCTCGATCCGCAAACCGGTGTCGAACGGAACCTGCAGGCCTTCAAACACGCTTTGCAGGATCGCCTTGGCGGCGGGGTAATTGTTCTGGGTTTCGCGCCGCAGGATGGCGGAAGCCGCAGGCCAGAGCTGTGCGCCCTGCGCCGACCAGATCTGCCCACCCGGCAGCTTGAAACCCTTGACGTCCCAAGGAGCGACCGGCGAAAGCCCGTTCTTGATCATTGCCTTTGCAGCGGCAACCAGCTTCTTGGGTTCCACCACTTCGTGGATCAGCCCCATCGCCTTGGCGCGCGCTGGCGTCAGCGACTGCCCGGTGGTCATCATCTGCAGCGCGTCCTGCGCATTGGTCAGGCGCGGTACTCGCTGGGTGCCGCCGGCGCCCGGGAAAATGCCGACCTTTACTTCCGGCAGTGCCATCTTAACCGACGGTGAATCCGCGGCAACACGCCCGTGACACGCAAGTGACAGCTCGAACGCGCCGCCCATGCACACGCCGTTGATCGCCGAAACCCACGGCTTGCCGCAGGTTTCGATTTTACGGAACAGCTGGCTCATCCGGCCTACCTGGTCAAACAGCATCTGCTGCGCCTTGCCCGGGTTGTTGCGCTTTTCTTCCGCCATGCTTGCCAGCATGGTTTTCATCATGGTCAGGTCAGCGCCGCCGGAAAAAGACGATTTCCCGGAAGTGAAGACCACGCCCTTGACGGCGTCATCGGCGACAAACCGGTCAACCAGCCCGTCGAGTTGCTCAAGCGCTTCTTGCGTGAACACGTTCATCGACCGGCCGGCCATGTCCCAGGTGACGAGCGCGATGCCGTCATTGTCGACGTCTACGGTGTAAATCTCATTGCTCATATCGGTTCTCCGGTAATCAGACGCGTTCGATGATCGTCGCGGTGCCCATGCCTGCGCCGATGCACAGCGTGACAAGGGCGGTGTTGAGATCGCGGCGCTCGAGCTCATCAAGCACGGTGCCGAGAATCATCGCCCCGGTGGCGCCCAGCGGATGCCCCATGGCGATGGCGCCGCCATTGACGTTGATCTTGTCGGACGGAATGTCGAAGGCCTGCTGATAGCGCAGCACCACGGCGGCGAAGGCCTCGTTGAGTTCGAACAGATCAATATCCGAGATCTTCATCTTGGCGCGCTTGAGCAGCTTCTCGGTGACATCTACCGGGCCGGTCAGCATCAATGCCGGATCGGAGCCGATATTGGCGAAGGCGCGGATCTTTGCACGCGGCTCCAGTCCCATGGTCTTGCCACCGCGCTTGGAGCCAAGCAGCACCAGGCTGGCGCCGTCAACGATGCCCGACGAGTTGCCGGCATGGTGGACGTGGTTGATGATCTCGATTTCCGGGTGTGCCTGGATCGCAACAGCGCCAAAGCCGCCCATTTCGGCCATCATACCGAACGATGCATTGAGGCTGGCCAGCGTCTGCATGTCGGTGCCCGGCCGCATGTGCTCGTCGCGGTCGAGAATGGTCAGACCGTTGATATCCTTGACCGGCACCACCGACTTGTCGAAATAGCCGTTCTTCCATGAATGTTCGGCCCGCTTCTGGCTTTCCACCGCATAGGCGTCGACATCATCACGGGAGAACCCGTATTTGGTGGCGATCAGGTCGGCGGAAACGCCCTGTGGCATGAAATAGGCAGGGATGTTGACCGAGGGGTCCATGAACCATGCGCCGCCCTGGGCACCGATGCCGATCCGTGACATCGATTCCACACCGCCGGCAATGACGATATCATCGGCGCCATAGGCAATTTTGCCTGCGCCCATGTTGATTGCATCAAGCCCGGAAGCGCAGAAACGGTTGATCTGGATTCCGGGGGCTTCGGTGGCATAGCCGGCCTCGAAGGTCGCCGCGCGGGCGATGTCGCCGCCAGCTTCACCGATGGCGTCGACGCAGCCCATGATGATGTCGTCAACCTTGCTTGTGTCGAGCCCGTTGCGGTCGCGCAGTGCTTGCAGCATGTGCGATGCCAGGCGCACTGAAGGCACTTCATGCAGGCTTCCGTCTTTTTTGCCGCGGCCCCGCGGGGTGCGGGCGTGATCATAGACAAATACATCAACCATCGGTTTCTCCAGGGTGTTCGTGTTTGTATCAGGCGGTTGCCGTGGCGGGGTCGATTCCGCTCGGCATCAATTGTTCGGGACGTTTGAAGCCGGGTAGGGCGCTGATGCGTTCAAGCCAGACTGCGATATTCGGGTAGGCGTTCTCATCCATGCCAATCTCATCGGGCCAGAACAGGTAGCCGCAGATCGACAGGTCGGCGATCGTCGGATGGCCGCAGGCCACGAAATCGCGATCCTTGAGGTGTTCTTCGAGCACCTTCCAGGCATTGATGGCGCGGGCGTGGAAGAACTGGGCGACCGGGTCGCCGGTCTTGTTCTGAAAGTGGCTCATGAAGCGGTAGGTGGCCACATAGCTTGTCTGCTTGTGATTATCCCAGAACAGCCAGCGCAAGATTTCCCGGCGTTCATCTTCGTTTGCAGGGCCGAACCGGTCGAATTCCCGGGACAGATAATCGAGGATCGCACCGGACTGGCTCAGCACCACATCGCCATCGCCCTTGTGATGGGTCAACACCGGAACTTCGCCCATTACATTGAGACTACGGAATTCCTCGGACCGGGTCTGGCCGGTGAAGAATGCCACGCGCCGGGGCGCCCAGTCGGCGCCGCACAGTTCCAGCATCAGCGCCACCTTGTAGGCGTTACCGCTTTCCAAAAAACAGTCGAGTGTGAAATCTGTCATGGGTTTACAGGCTCCTTGCGATCAACAGCTTCATGATCTCATTGGTTCCGCCATAAATCCGCTGCACGCGGGCATCGCGGAACATCCGCGCCACCGGGTATTCATTCATGTAGCCATAGCCGCCATGCAACTGCACGCACTCATCCACCACCTTGC
The DNA here is from genome assembly GCF_046837775.1 of Hoeflea sp. Naph1. Lineage (GTDB taxonomy): Bacteria > Pseudomonadota > Alphaproteobacteria > Rhizobiales > Rhizobiaceae > Hoeflea. The sequence continues at coordinate 1,377,637 of NZ_CP177286.1, forward strand.
ACTGCAGGTCGGTGGTCAGATATTTGGCCATCGATGCCGTGGTCGAGCTCAGTTCGCCCTTGAGGTGCTCACCGATGCAGTGATTGACAAATACCCGTGCCATCACCGCTTCCGATTTCAATTCGGCCAGTTTGAACTGGGTGTTCTGGAACTCGATGACGGCCTTGCCGAAAGCCTTTCGCTCCTTGACATAATCGATGGTGATCGCCAGCGCCCGCTCGATCATCGAGATCGCCTGGTTGGCAATCAGCAGCCGCTCTTGCGGCAGCTCGGTCATTAGTTGCGCAAACCCCTGGCCTTCCTCGGTGCCGAGCATGTTGGCGGTGGGGATGCGGACATCATCAAAAAAGAGCTCCGATGTGTCATTGGATTTGAGCCCCACCTTGTCGAGATTGCGGCCGCGGCGGAAGCCTTCAACCTCCTCGGATTCGACCACCATCAACGACACGCCCTTGGCGCCCTTTGATGTGTCGGTCTTGGTCACGACGATGATCAGATTGGCGTGCTGGCCGTTGGTAATGAAAGTCTTCGAGCCATTGAGGACATAGTGGTTGCCGTCCTTTTTGGCCGTTGTCTTGATGCCCTGAAGGTCCGAGCCGGCGCCCGGTTCGGTCATGGCGATGGCGCCGATCATTTCGCCGGAAGCCATTTTCGGCAGCCATTTCTTCTTCTGCTCTTCCGAGCCGAAATGCAGGATATAGGGCGCCACGATGGCATTGTGCAGCGCGATGCCGAACCCGTCGGTGCCGGCACGGCCCAGCGCTTCGGCGATTACCGCCTCATGGGCGTAGGTTCCGCCCGAACCGCCATATTCTTCCGGCATCGAAGCGCACAGCAAACCGGCGGCGCCGGCGCCTTCCCAGGCGCTGCGGTCGACCATTTCCTGCTTCTCGTAGCGGTCATAATGCGGCGCCACCTCGGCTTCGAGCCAGCGCAACGCCATGTCCTCGAGCATCGCGACATCGTCGTCCATCCAGTCCGGACGCGGGACACCAAGAACTTCAGATGGCATGGTCGCCATTATTTTCTCCCGGAAGTTGCTGCCGGGCGAGCCGTCCGCCCGGCGATACGCTCAATTCAGTTCGCGAACTTGGTCAAACCAAGACCACAGTTCAAAACGCCTCTGCGGCCAGTTCCATCATGGTGTCGGCGCCAGTCTCGATGCGAGCCTTGCGCAACGCCGTCTCCGGCATGATCCGCTCCATGTAGAATTTGCCGACCAGCAGCTTGGAGGCGAGGAATTCCTCCTTGCCATCGGCGCCGCTGGCACGTTTTTCGACAGCTGCCTTGGCCATCAGCGCCCACATGTATCCGAGCGACACCAGACCAAACAGGTGCATGTAATCGGTCGAGGCAGCACCCGCATTGTCGGGCTTTGCCATGGCGTTCTCCATCAGCCACATGGTCGAGGCCTGCAGATCACCAAGCCCCTTCTTGAGCGCCTTGGTATAAAGCGTCAGGTCCTCGTTTTCGCGGTTCTCCTCGCAGAAATCGCCGACTTCCTTGAAGAAGGCCATCACCGCGCGGCCGCCATTCTGGCCCAGCTTGCGGCCGACCAGATCAAGCGCCTGGATACCGTTGGCACCTTCATAGATCATGGCGATGCGGGCATCGCGGACATACTGGCTCATGCCCCATTCCTCGATATAGCCATGGCCGCCAAACATCTGCTGCGCCATCACAGCATGATCGAAGCCCTTGTCGGTGAGCACGCCCTTGACCACCGGCGTCACCAAAGTGAGCAGGTCGTCGGCTTCCTGAACGTCGCTTTCGACTTCCGACTTGTGGGCGACATCGGACTTCAAGGCAGTCCACAGCATGAAGGCACGACCGGCTTCATTGAAGGCGCGGATGGTCAGCAGCGTGCGGCGCACGTCAGGGTGGACGATGATCGGATCGGCCTTCTTGTCCGGGAACTTGGGGCCGGAAAGCGACCGGCCCTGCAGCCGTTCCCGCGCGTAAGCTACGGCATTCTGATAGGCGATCTCGCCCATCGCCTGACCTTGCAGGCCAACGCCGAGGCGCGCCTCGTTCATCATCACGAACATGGCCTTGAGACCGGCATTTTCAGCACCGATCAGATAGCCGGTGGCGTCGTCGTAGTTCATCACGCAAGTGGCGTTGCCGTGGATACCCATCTTCTCTTCGAGAGAGCCGCAGGTCACCGGGTTGCGCTCTCCGAGTGCGCCATCTTCGCCGACCATGAATTTGGGTACGATGAACAGCGAGATGCCCTTCACGCCTTCCGGAGCGCCCTCGATGCGGGCCAGAACCAGATGGATGATATTGTCGGACATGTCGTGTTCGCCGGCCGAGATGAAGATTTTCTGGCCGGAAATCTTGTAGCTGCCGTCTGCCTGCGGCACTGCCTTGGTGCGCAACAGGCCCAGATCGGTGCCGCAATGCGGTTCGGTCAGGTTCATGGTTCCGGTCCAGACACCCTCGATCATCTTGGGAAGGTAGGTGGCCTTCTGCTCGTCTGTACCGTGTTCATTGATCGCGGCAACGGCGCCCTGAGTCAGGCCGGGATACATCAACAGCGAAAGGTTGGCCGAGATCATGTATTCCGAAACGGCAGTGTGCAGCGTGTAGGGCAGGCCCTGACCGCCATATTCGGTGGGCGCCGCAAGGCCGAGCCAGCCGCCTTCGCAATATTGCTTGTAAGCCTGCTTGAAGCCCTTCGGTGTCGATACGGTCCCATCGTCATGCCGGGTGCAGCCTTCCTGATCGCCGACCTGGTTGAGCGGCTGCATCACTTCTTCGGAAATCCGCGCGCCTTCCTGCAGAATGGCCTCGACAATGTCCGGGCTTGCATCGGCAAAGCCGGGCAAATTCATGTAGCGCTCATAGCCGAGCACATCGTTGAGAATGAAAAGTGTGTCGTCGACCGGCGCCTTGAAGACTGGCATGTTTCATCATCCCTATTTGGTCCGTTTATCGCCGCAAGCGTGGTAGCCCGGCGACCATCCCACTGCTTACTCAATTTTGACGTTTGCGTAAACGTAAAAAGTGGGGGCAGAACCGGCTCAAGCGACATCATGACCCAAAAATAGGTCGAAATCGGATGTTTTTCAGGAGGGGCGACGCAAAATAGTTGAAAAAATGCCCGATCACATTTCTTCTCGCGAAGAGAAAACCCGTGCCTTACGTTCGCTCCATGGCGCCTTTGGTAACAAAAAACCGCCTTTCGGGCGGGTTTGGTCGGGGCTTTAATTGCGGAGCACTTTATAAAGCCCTGCATTTAACGGTCCGCGTCACGTCCGTCTCAGTATTTTGATCGCATGAAGCTAGGGTCGCACCCAAATCAATATATCTGAGCGCAACATGGATTAGTTGGATTCTTTGAGCATGTCCCTGACCACGGCAATCGTGCGTTCAAGCTCTTCGATTGCGGTATGTATGCTGTCGCGCTGCGCCTCCAGGACGCGCATCTGCGCTTCGCCCTTGTCGAGCGCCACCTTGAGCTGGGTGATGTTCTTGCCGCGCGGATCATACAGGTCGATCATCCGCTTGACCTCGGTCAGCGAAAAGCCGACCCGCTTGCCAAGCATGATCAGTTTCAGGCGGGCGCGGTCGCGTTTGGTGAACAGCCGGGTGACGCCGGCACGGGTCGGCTTGAGCAGGCCCTTGTCCTCGTAAAATCTCAAGGTCCGCAATGTGACCCCGAATTCCTGGGCCAGGTCGCCAATCTTGTAGACCGGTTCATCCTGGTCCGCGCTGGTATCCGCCATGTCATTCATTGTGGATCAATATTGCCATTTACGGGTTTCACCGAATGCGAGGGAGGCTGTGTGCCATTAAACCTTCCGTATCGTCAAGTCGCGTTACTTTTGATGGGGTGGCGGCAAAGAAAAGTAACCTTGGTTAACGGGTTGTTTACCACGTTTCGCGGAATGTGGGCAGGAAGTGCAGTAAGCCAGGCTCCCCTGTTTCGCGTAATCGCCGGATTGAAGTCTGTTTCATCTGAAGCAGGGCATTCATGCCAGCGGACTGAAAATCGGAATTGGATTGGCTGCGGACGGGGTGGAGCAAGGCTCCGACAACAACGCGAAGCGGAAACGAAAATGAACGGATCGCGATCACATTCAAGCAGGCCAGGTTCGGGAGAATCCTCACTGGATGCGCTCAACCGGACTATCGAGGGCCTGGAAGCGCGAATTGAGGACTTGCTTGGCCGCAACGGCCAGTCGGTCAAGGCTACGCGTTCGTCACCGCCTGGCCCCGGATCCGACATGCTCGACGGCATCCGTGCCCGGCAGCGGGCGCTGGAGAACATCCAGCGCGGCCCGGCCCATTCGGCCGTCAAACCCCAGGCGCCGAATTTCTTTGCTCAACAGCCAGCCGCTGCGGCGGCACCGGCCCGGCCCGCCGCACCAGCCCCCGCGCCGCGCGCCGATCTCAGTGAGGCTCTTGTCAAGGAAATGGTGGCGCTGCGCCGCGAGATGAGCGAATTGCGCACCGAAGCCCGTGACCAGGCGTTGCCGCAGGATTTGCGCCGGGATCTGGCCGGCATTTCCGCATCGATCGACGCGCTCGGCGCCCAGGACTCCGGCGCGGACTCGCTTCGGCTGGAACTCGATTCGATGCGGTCGATGATCGACCGGTTGGCGCGCGAAGACAGCGTTCAGTCGCTGGAATCGCGCTGGCAGTCGATGGAAAAGCAGGTCAGTGGTCTCGATGTCGGCGGTCTGCGCGACGAACTGGTCAATCTGGCCTACCGTCTCGACGACATCCGCGAAGCTCTGGCCACAATGCCGGCAACCGGCCAGGTACAGGCGATCGAAGACAAGATTGCCGAACTTGCGCAAGCCATTGAGATCATGACCACGCGACCGGCTGAGTTCGGCGCCGAGTTGCCGCAGCTGTTTGATCAGCTCGGCGCGCGCCTTGACGAAATCACCCGAGCAATTGCTGCGATACCTGCGCCGCCCGCTCCCGTGGTCGACACCGCGCCGTTTGACCGTCTGGAGGCGCGGCTCGCCTCGGTTGCCCAGAAGATCGATCAGCTTCAGCTCGAACCGGCCGACACTACATCCGATATCGGCAGTCGCATCGAGCATCTGGCCGCCCGTGTTGCCGAACTGGCCGATGAGGAAGCCATCGCCCGCCTCGACGCCCGGATAGAACGTCTGCAGACCCTCGTCGAAGACGGTGCGCGCGGCGATCGGATGCCGGAATTATCGGGATATCTGTCGGATATCTCCAGCAAGATCGAGGCGCTTGACGCCCGCGGCGTTGACCCCTCCGTACTCGCCCGTCTGGACAATCTTGCCGACCAGATCGAGAACTTCTCGGCCGCGCCGCATCAGCCGGTCGCTGTGCCCGAAGCCGTCATCGGCCGGCTTGAAGCATTGATCGGGCGTGCGGAAGCCACTGCTTCGCGCTCTGTCGACCCCTTGCCTGGTCTCGAGACGTTGGACGCGCGCCTGGCCGATATTGCCGCCAAGCTGCAGCAGGCCGAAGTCACCGCCGCCGGCTATGCCATGCAACCGGCAAGCGGTCTGGCAAATGTCGAGGCGCAACTCGCCGAGATCTCCGCCCGTCTTGACCGCGCGCCGGTCGAACAGGCACAGGTCACCATTCCCGGCATCGAGAACCTCGAGGCCCGGCTCGCCGATATTGCCGACCGTCTGGACATGTCGAGCACTGCCGCCGCTGGCCCCAGTGACGAGGCCATCCGCGGCCTTGAAGACCAGATCGCCAATTTGTCACGGCTGGTCAGTTCCGCCCCGGCGAGCGCTGCTTCGGAAGCCTTTGACGAACGCTTCGCCTCCATCGAAGAACACCTAGCCACCAGCGATGAGTTCATTGTCGAGGCGGCGCGCCAGGCCGCCGAAGCGACATTGACCGCCTATTCGGGTCAATTGGGCGCTGCTCCTTCAGCACAGTCGATTGCCAACATCGAAGTCATCACAGCGCTTGCCGATGATTTGAAGGTGCTCGAAGGCCTGAGCCGCAAGAGCGACGACCGCACCATGCGCGCCTTCGAGGCGGTGCAGGACACGCTCTTGAAAATCGCCGGCCGGCTCGAAAAGCTTGATATGAGAGAAATTTCCGGCGGTTCCGCCGGACTGGCTGGCATGCGCGACGCCGTAGCAGATGCCCGCACCTCGGTTGAGGCGGCAATGCCACATGCTTCAACCGGCGCGCTCGATCACGCGCTGCAATCAGCCGGCGGCGATACCGAAGAGGACCGCCATCACGCCGGCGCTCAGGATGAACGCGAAACCCGCGTGGCCCATTCGCCGGCCGAGGCCGCGGCTCTCGCCGCTGCCTTCGCGACCAGCGAGGAGCAGGATCAGCACTCCACCGACACCCACTATAGGGCCGACAAGGGCGACGGGAAGTCGTTCCTTTCCGGCCTGGCGGCGCGCATACGTCCCGGCAAGGAAGCGGCTGCGCCTGTCGCCGCCGAGCCGCAGTTTACCGAAACCAACACACCGCCGCTCGATCCTTCGATGGAGTTTGACCCGGCAACCGCCAATATGCCACTGGAGCCCGGTTCTGGCGCACCCGACATCAACCGGATTCTGCAAAAGGTCCGTGAGGCCCAGGCGGTTGAGCGGCAACGCGGCGGCGCTGCAGATGATGGATCGGAAAAGTCCGAGTTCCTGGCCTCTGCGCGGCGTGCGGCCATGGCTGCAGCCGCCGAAGTTGAAACCATTGGCAAGGGACGTAAAGCAGGCAAGGCCGGTGGCGGCCTGAGCGACGTGCTCAAATCTCGCCGGCGGCCGATCCTGCTGGCCGCGGGAGCGGTGTTGCTGGCGGTCATGTCATTTCCGCTGGTCTCGGGGATGTTGTCGGGTGGAGGCGATGACCAGGCCGTTGTGGAACCGGCGATTGTTGAACCGGCAGCACAGATTGAGCAATTGGCAGCCCCGCAGGGCGCCGAATCCGGACAGGCAGATCTTGTCAATCCGCAGGCGGTCGCCGAGACGCGTCTGCCTGAAGTCAGGTTGGTCGAGCCGGGCAGTGATGCTCCCGCAAGCGATACATCCGTGACCGATACGCCGGTCGCGGCAACGGAAATGGCGCCGATGACCGTTTCACCTGAAGAAACCGCTGCCATCGCGCCGACCGCTTCTCCTGCACCGGCGGTTGAGGTCGAAAGCGGTGACACCAGCGTTCTGATGGCCGAACTGGATGCATTGCCTGAAGGTGCGGCTCCGGCAGCGCTCAAGGCCGCCGCCGCCTCAGGCAATCCATTGGCCTTTTACGAAATCGGCGCGCGGTTTACTGACGGGCGCGGCGTCGCCGTTGACCTTGCGCGCGCGGCCACCTGGTATCAGCGCGCCGCAGATCTCGGCCATGCGCCGTCGCAATACCGGATTGCCAATTTCCACGAGAAGGGCAGTGGACTCGATCGTGATCTCGTCGCCGCCAAGAAGTGGTACCAGATGGCAGCCGAGCAGGGTAATGCCAGCGCTATGCACAACCTCGCGGTGCTGTATGCCACCGCCGGCGAGGCACCGGATTTTGACAACGCCGCCGAATGGTTTAGCCGCGCCGCCGATGTCGGTGTCCGTGACAGCCAGGTCAATCTGGCCATCCTCTACGCTCGTGGCGATGGGGTGACCCGCGATCTCGTCCAATCCTACAAATGGTTTGCAATCGCAGCCAATGATGGCGACAAGGATGCCGCGGTCAAGCGCGACGAAGTCTACAATGCGCTGCGGCCCGAACAGGCAGAAGCAGCGCGCGCCGCGGTTGCCAATTGGACCGCCAAGCCGATCAACCCCGAGGCAAACGCAGTCGAAGTTCCTGCGGCATGGGGCGGCGACAGTACCGAAACCGCCACCGTGGACATGGACAAGGCGGTTCGCAACATTCAGGCTATACTCAACAACAACGGTTTTGACGCCGGCAAGCCTGACGGCGTGATGGGCAAGAAAACCGTCTCGGCGATCAAGGCGTTCCAGTCGTCCGTCGGCATGGAGCCCAGCGGCGAGATCACCGATGCGCTGGTCAAGGAATTGCTGGCACGCAACGGATAGACGGGCGATAGTTCCGGTGCTCTGGCTGACCCGACGGGGCCTGATTTCAGCTTCACGCAGGCGCGTTGAAAGCTCGCGGTGCGATCTGTGATCAAGCCGGCGAGGGCTATCGTTCCTTGCCAGATTGAGCGAGATTGGCTGGTGCCGCGCAAAGATGCGTGAATACGGCCCAATTAGGCCGTAACTCATTTGACTTGCACGGTTTAAACGCGCAAAAACAAGTTCTCGGGAAGACCCCGAGATGAACTGTTTTCCCTGCCATTGGTTCCCGGGGGCGCAAGGTGAGCATCTACCTGCCGATCGCCGAACTGTCGGTCAACGTCTTCGTCATTCTCGGAATGGGCGCAGCGGTGGGTTTCCTGTCGGGGATGTTCGGCGTAGGTGGCGGTTTTCTCATCACCCCGCTCCTGATTTTTTATAACATTCCCCCGGCTGTAGCTGTCGCCACCGGCGCCAATCAGGTTGTCGCCTCCTCGATCTCGGGTGCCCTGGCGCATTTCCGGCGCGGCACGCTCGACATCAAGCTCGGGCTGGTACTTCTGTCTGGCGGTCTCGTCGGCGCGACAGTCGGTATCCAGATATTCACCATGCTGCGCCGCATGGGACAACTGGATCTGATCATTTCGCTGCTTTATGTGGTGTTTCTCGGGTCTGTTGGGGGGCTGATGCTTTGGGAGAGCGTCACTTCACTGCTCCGTGCGGCCAAGAATAATCCGGTGCCGTTGCGCAAGCCAGGCCAGCACAATTGGGTGCACCGCCTGCCGTTCAAGATGCGGTTCAAGCGTTCCAAGCTTTATCTCAGCGTCATCCCGGTGATCCTGCTCGGCTTTGCAATCGGCATCCTCACATCGGTCATGGGCGTCGGCGGCGGCTTCATCATGGTGCCAGCGATGATCTACCTGCTGCGCATCCCCACCAATGTGGTGATCGGCACCTCGCTGTTTCAGATCATCTTCGTCACCGCGTTCACCACCATCGTCCAGGCGACCATCAACTATTCCGTCGATGTCGTGCTTGCCTGGCTGTTGATGATCGCCGGGGTGATCGGCGCCCAGTATGGTGTCCGTGTCGGCCAGAAGATGCGCGGCGATCAATTGCGCGCAGGCCTGGCGCTGCTGGTTCTGGCGGTTGGCATCCGCCTTGGTTTCGGGCTGGTGCTGCCGCCCGACGAAATCTACTCGGTCGTCAGCGGGAGCTTTGGGTTCTGATGCGCGCGATGCCCCTCCTGGCCCTGTTGCCGCTTTTCGTAGTCCTGCCAGCCTCGGCACAACTGGTTGATCACACGGTTACGGTCAACGACAAGTTCAGGGAACGGATTGATATTGGCATCTCCACCAACGAGATCGCCATTTCATCGGATTTCTCCGGTGCTGACATTACCGTATTCGGTGCTATCGACGGCGCTGATGAGCTGTTGCTGGCAACCTTCGCCTACGATGTGGTTGTCGCGCTCGAGGGGCCCCGCCAATCCACCACCGTGCGCCGCAAGGAGCGGGTGGCGGGAATCTGGATCAACCGCCATTCGATCCGCTTCGAGCCGATCCCGGCTTCCTACTCGATGTCGAGCACCAGGCCGTTGCCCGATATCGCCAATCTGATGGAGCTTGGCTCCCGCGATATTGGCATCAACAATATCAGGCTGGTACCCACCGGCGGCGTCGGTGACGGATCACGGTTGACGGATTTCCGCGAGGCGCTGCGCCGCATCAAGCAAACCAGCGGGCTTTACCAGCGTGCGCCCACTGGCGTGCAGTTCATTTCCAAGGCGCTGTTTCGTGCATCGGTGCGGTTGCCGGCCAATATTCCTGTCGGCGCGCACCGGGTTCGCGCCGTGCTCTACAAGAACAATGAGTTCGTGATGGAGAAGGTGATCCCGCTCAGGGTGGTCAAGACCGGCCTCGAGCAGTTCATCTACACCATGGCCCATACCTATTCACTGGCTTACGGCATTTTCGCGGTGCTGCTGGCGACGGTGACGGGATGGCTGGGTAGCGTGATTTTCCGGAAAGATTGAGCTGGTCGCTGCTACAAGGTGGCGGGCAGAGGCAGTGGAGCGAAAGGCACCGCGGCCTGACCCAAGGCCGGATCAGCCGTTCATGCGGTTGAAAGCCACCGAATAGAGCCGTTCGCGCCCCAGAAGATGTGCCACCAATTGGCTTTGGACGAACAATCCCCGCATCGCCGGATGACGCAATTCCAGCCCGCCCGTGGTCGAGCCGAAGGCGGGCATCAACAGCCGTTTGCCATCCGAGGCGAAGCAGGCCCGGCGCACCCCCTTGCCGCGTCGAACCACGCGTGCGGTCGGGTGCAGGTGGCCGGCGATTTCGCCATCAGCTGCTCCGCGCGACGGTTCATGGCGAAACACCAGAGTGTCGATATGGAGTTCGGAGCACCAGGCCCCCTCCAGTCCAACCGGCGTGTCGGGATCGTGATTGCCCTCGATCCAGGTCCATTCACGTCCCTGCTGCAATGCTTTGAGCGCATCGCGGTAGTGATCGGGCAGGAACTGCGAGCCGACCCGGTCGTGAAAACTGTCGCCCAGGCTGATCACCATCCGCGGATTGAAGCGGGCAATCGCCTCGCCGAGCCGCGCCAGTGTCGCCGCCGTATCGTAGGGCGGCAGCATCAGCCCGCGGCGGGCAAAGGCTGCGCCCTTTTCCAGATGCAGGTCCGAGACCACCAGCACACCGCTGTTGGCCAACAACAGCACGCCCGACCGGTCGCAAAGAACCGCGGTGCCATTGACCTCGAATTCGACAGACGTCGGCATAGCATCGCCGGCCTGCGGTGTGAGCGCTGCCTTTGCGCCGTGCATGTTGGCTCCGTTCAATTGTTGCCCCGCGCTTCGGCCAGGAGGTCATCGGCCGCTTCCGCCAGGATGCTCTCATGGGCCTCGCCGACCACCGGTTCGCGCCCGATTTCGAGCATGATCGGAACCGCCAGCGGCGAGATGTGCGTGAGCGCCCGGTGCTGTATATGGCCCTTGATTCGCTTGAGCATAGCCCCGAGCCTGTGAATATCCAAAAGCCCTGCCGCCGCATCCGCACGGGTTGCCTGCAGCAGAATATGATCGGGTTCGTGGCTGCGCAGCACATCATAGATCAGGTCGGCCGACACCGTCACCTGGCGCCCGGTCTTCTCCTTGCCGGGGTGCCGCTGCTCGATCAGGCCGGAAATCACGGCGCAATTTCGAAACGTGCGCTTGAGCAGCCAGGATTCGTCGAGCCAGGCGTCGAGATCATCGCCCAGCATGTCTTCATCGAATAGCTCACTGAGGTCCAGCCGCCCGCCCGCGATCATTGCACCCAGATCCTCAAGGCCCCAGATTGCCAGTGAATAGTCGGTAGCGACAAATCCGAGTGGCCGAGCGCGCAACCGTTCCAGCCGCCGGGTCATCAGCATGCCGAGCGTCTGGTGCGCCATCCGACCTTCGAACGGATACATCACCATGAAAAACCGTTCCGCCCGGGGAAAGGTCTCGATCAGCAGATCATCGCGACCCGGCAATTGGGATACGTCCTGCTGTATCCGCAACCAGTCGGAAACCTGGGTGGGGAGCGCGCGCCATTCCTCAGGATCGGCAATCATGGCCCGCACCCGTTCGGCCAGATAGGTCGACAGCGGAAACTTGCCGCCCGCATAAGCGGGCACCTTCGGATCCTGGTCCCAGGCACGCGAAACCAGGCATTCGTTCTCGCGGATGCCCTCGAATCTGAGGATCTTGCCCGAGAACAGGAAGGTATCGCCCTGGGTCAGTGTTTCCAGAAAATACTCCTCGACCTTGCCCAGTGTCGGTCCGCCACGGCCGCTGGTCTTGCCGCTTTTCTGGCTGACCATGCGCACATTGAGCATCGCCGATTCGACGATGGTGCCGATGTTGAGCCGGTACTGCTGCGCCACCTGCGGATTGGAGATCCGCCACAGCCCGTCGGCGCGTTTGCGGATGCGTGCATAGCGCTCATAGCTCTTGAGCGCGTAACCACCGGTGGCGACGAACTCGATCACCTTGTCGAAGCGGTCACGATCAAGCGTTGAATAAGGGTCGGCGCTGGTGACCTCGCGATAGAGCTCATCGGCGCTAAACGGGGCTGCCGCAGCCATTCCAAGTACATGCTGGGCCAGTACATCAAGCGCACCCGCGCCGGCAGACGGGGTGTCCTGGGCGCCGTCATAATTGGCGTCGATAGCGGCCTGGCACTCGAGCACCTCGAACCGGTTCGATGGCGTCAGGATCGCTCGGCTCGGCTCGTCCATGCGGTGGTTGGCGCGGCCGATGCGCTGTGCCAGCCGGCTTGCACCCTTGGGAGCGCCGACATGGATGACGAGATCGACATCGCCCCAGTCGATCCCCAGATCGAGCGTCGAAGTGGCAACCACCGCGCGGAGCTCATTACGCCCCATTGCCGCTTCCACCCGCCGCCGCTGGCTGGTGTCGAGCGAGCCGTGATGCAGCGCGATCGGCAGGCTGTCATCGTTGATGGCCCACAGTTCCTGGAACAACCGCTCGGCCTGGCTGCGGGTGTTGACGAAGATCAGCGTGGTGCGGTGATCCTTGATGGTGGCGTAGATATCAGGCACCGCATAGCGCGCCGAATGGCCTGACCAGGGAATCCGCTCGGCGGTGTCGAGAATGGTGATGATCGGGCTGGCCCCGCCTTCGACGGTGATCAGGCCAGCCAGATCTTCGCCGCCGGGCGGTTGCGGCACCAGCCAGCGTTGCAGTTCCATCGGATCGGCCACGGTGGCCGACAGACCGATGCTGCGCAGCCCGGGCGCCAGCCGCCTCAGCCGCGCCAGCGCCAGCGACAGCAGGTGGCCGCGCTTGGAAGCCGAAAGCGAATGCAACTCGTCGAAAATCACAAAACGCAGATCCTTGAACAGCCGTTCGGCGTGGCCACTGGCAATCAGCAACGACACCTGTTCGGGCGTGGTCAGCAGGATGTCCGGCGGATGGATGCGCTGCCGGGCGCGTTTGGATTGTGGCGTGTCGCCGGTGCGGGTCTCGATCCGGATCGGCAGCCCCATTTCCTCGACCGGCCGAGCCAGGTTGCGTTCGATATCGACCGCCAGTGCCTTCAGCGGCGAAATGTAGAGCGTGTGCAGCGACTGCCCCTGCGCACTTCCGGGCTTGGGCTTGCCGCGTGCCGTTAGCTCGGTCAGGCTCGGCAAGAACCCCGCCAGCGTCTTGCCGGCTCCCGTCGGTGCGATCAGCAGCATCGAGCGCCCGGCAGAGGTTGCGGCCAGCAGGTCGAGTTGGTGCGCCCGCGGCCGCCAGCCACGACTGGCGAACCAGCCGAGGAACGGCTCGGGCAGTTCGAAACCCGGAGAGTCTGTGGGAGGCGCGGATTCGGCTTTCACATCCATCAATGTAGTTCAGGCCTGCTGACAGTCCAAGCATACGCATGATGATCGGCTCAATTTGTCAGGAGAACAGCCTCTGTTGACAGATTTTTCGAATCGTGGATAAATTATATCCACAATAAGGAGCGGCGATATGAAACTGAGTGACGGCGTCGAGCAAGCGATACACAGCGTGACCATACTGGCCGGGCTTGAAGACGGCGCCGTGCTGTCGGCGGCAAGCCTGGCTGAGTTTCATGGCGTGTCGACAAGCTATCTGCTCAAACATTTGCAGGCGCTGTCGGGCGCCGGCATTCTGGCAACTGTGCCCGGCCCGAAGGGCGGTTACCGCCTGGCCCGGGCGCCTAATTCCATCAGCCTGCTCGACATCGTGCTAGCTGTCGAGGGGCCTGCACCCGCTTTTCGGTGCAACGAAATCAGGCAGCGCGGGCCAAATCCCCTGCCGTCACGTTATTTCACCGCCCCCTGCGGTATCAACGCCGCCATGCTCAAGGCAGAGAAGGCCTACCGGGCCGAACTCGCCCAGGTGACCGTGGCCGGCCTGATCGCCCAACTCGGCGAATTGGACGACGGCGGAATTGCTGCCCGCGGTTGCGCTTTTTTAGACCTTCATCAACGCAGATCGGCCCGCTGAGGCCAGCATCAATGAAAAGGAGATAATCATGCATCCTCGTCTTGATTTCTACAAAGCCTCTCCCGAGGCGCTCAAGGCCGTCGTCCAGCTTGAGAATTATGTCCAGAATTCCGGACTTGATCGCCGCTTCATCAATCTGATCAAGCTGCGCGCGTCGATCATCAATGGCTGCGCCTATTGCGTCGACATGCACGTCAAGGAATCCCGTCACGATGGGCTGAGTGAACAGTGGATCAACCTGATGAGTGTCTGGCGGGAAGCGGGTGTCTACAATACCGCCGAACGTGCCTTGCTTGGCTGGGTCGACGCGGTGACGAATATCGCCCAGACCGGCATTCCTGACAGTGATTTTGAAGCGCTCAAGGCCCATTTCAGCGACGAGGAAATCATGAAGATCACCGTGGCCATCAGCACGATTAATACCTGGAACCGGCTTGCTGTGGGCTTTCGCAGCCCGCATCCCATCGATCAGCCCGCTGCGGCTGCCTGACGGCGATTTGCGCAGGCCGCATTGCTGCCATGAATCCTAGTTGAGAGCTATGGTCAGCGGTGTTGCCCGCGTTGCAGCAGCGATTTTGGTGCTCATGGCTGCGCTTGCGCCGGGGCGTTTGCGGGCCACGGCCAGCAGGCCGGTGATAATGTCGGCGCCATCGCGCCGGATTGGCTCACGTGACAGCTTGAGCAGATCCAGACCGTGCTGGTCGAGTAGCCGCCGCACGTAAGGCTCGCCATGGCAATAACGAAGCGATGGTTGCAGCAGCCAGTCGCAGCCCTCGGAGCCGGCTTCCAGAGAGAAGGCCAGCAATCCACCGCCCGCTGTCAGTTTCGTGGCGACGGCCATCACCGGGTTGAGATCGCCGAAATAGGCAAACACGTCAGCGGCGGCCACAAGATCGGCCTGCACGGCGCCTGCCTGGCGCGCGGCGGCGATGCCGTAGAGGATATCGGCCTGGGCGAGATGGTCATAGACGGCCTTGCCGCTGGCTTTCGACAGCATGCCCTGTGACAGATCATACCCTTCCAGCCAGGACGTCCGATGCCGGATCTGCTCACCGAACAACCCGGTGCCGCACCCCAGGTCGATCACCTCGGCAAATTGTGCGCGTTCCCCCGCCACCTCGCCAAGCAGCGCAGTCAAAAGCTCCGGCACGCGGTAATCGAGGTTTTCGACAAGCGCCGTATCGAAGCGGTCGGAGTAGCCGTCAAACAGCGCTTCGACATATTCGGAAGGCGGCAGCGGCGGCATTTCCGCCTGTCCGGTCAGCGACAGTTTCAGCCCCGCGCCGAATATATCGACCGGCGAAAGCGCCAGCACTTTGCGCCAGGCATCGGCGGCGCCTTTGAGGTCGCCGGCGGCTTCGCGATAGTTGCCCAGGTTGTGCCAGCCCGCGGCCCAGACCGGCGCCAGTGCCAGCGCCTGGGTCTGCATGTCGATCGCAGCCACATGATCACCGCCCTCGGCATACAGATGAGCGTAGTGGGCGCGGCGATCGGCAGTCAGATCGCCCGAGGACAGCTGGAACGTGGTCATTGTGAAACCGGAAATTTTTTGTGGTGATGTCGCCTATGGTGCCGCACGCAGCAAAACGCAAGCTCTTTCACACCGGCCTCCACCGCCCTACCTTGCCCATATGACCATGCGTCCGGAACAATTACTCATCCCCCGCCGTGAAGGGCTTTATTGCCCTCCCGGCGATTTTTTCATCGATCCCGTGCGCGGCGTCGACCGCGCACTGATCACCCATGGCCATGCTGATCACGCCCGTGCCGGCCACGGCCACGTGCTGGCAACCGCCGAAACGCTCGACATCATGGCAATCCGCTATGGCGACGATCACGCCGGCGCCACGCAAGGTGCGGGAATCGGCGAACAAATCCGCATCAACGATGTCACGGTGCGATTTCATCCCGCCGGCCACGTGCTCGGCTCGGCGCAGATCTCGGTGGAGAAGGACGGCCTTCGCATTGTCGCATCGGGCGATTACAAGCCGCGACCCGACCCGACCTGTGCCGCTTTCGAGCCGGTGCCCTGCGATGTCTTCATCACCGAGGCAACCTTTGCGCTGCCGGTGTTTCGCCACCCCGAAGCCACGGGCGAAATCGCCCGACTGTTGCGTTCGCTTGCCCGAAACCCGGAGCGGGCGCATCTCGTCGGGGTCTATTCGCTCGGCAAGGCGCAGCGGGTGATCCGGCTGATCCGCGATGCCGGCTACCAGCAACCGCTCTACATCCACGGCGCGTTGCAAAAGCTGTGCGATTATTACGAAAGCCAGGGCATTGCCCTGGGCGAGTTGCGCCCGGCTACCGTTGAAGCCAGCGCCAAGGGCGATTTTGCCGGCGCCATCGTGCTCGGTCCACCTTCGGCCTTTGCCGACAAATGGGCGCGACGATTTCCCGATCCGCTGATCAGCTTTGCTTCCGGCTGGATGCAGGTTCGCGCCCGCGCCCGCCAGCGCGGCGTGGAACTGCCGCTGGTGATCTCCGATCATGCCGATTGGGATGAACTGGCGCAAACCATTGAGGCCATGTCGCCGGCGGAAGTCTGGGTCACCCATGGCCGCGAGGAAGCTTTGGTGCGCTGGTGTCAGATGCAGGGCATCGCCGCCCGGCCATTGCACCTGGTCGGCTATGAAGACGAGGGCGATTGACCCATGAACCGTTTTGCCGAACTTATCGACATGCTGGCGTTCACGCCCTCGCGCAATGCCAAGCTCGTGCTGCTGCAGGAGCATTTCCGCACCGTGCCAGATCCCGAGCGCGGCTATGCGCTGGCGGCGATTGCCCGCGATCTTGATATTCCCGCGGTCAAGCCTGCGCAATTGCGCGCGCTTATCTCGGCCCGCATGGACCCGGAGCTGTTTGCGCTTTCCTATGATTACGTCGGCGATCTGGCCGAAACCATCGCCTTGGCCTGGCCGCAGAAATCGGGCAACCGCGCCGGCAGAAACGATGCGCCGGGATTGACCGAAGTGGTCGAGACACTTGTCGCTGCTTCACGCCAGGCCGGTCCGGCGCTGGTCGAGGACTGGCTCGACCGGCTCGATGGGCAGGGGCGCTATGCACTGCTGAAGCTGGTGACCGGCGGTTTCCGTATGGGCCTGTCCGGCAGGTTGATCAAGCAGGCGCTGGCCGGCTTTGGCAATGTCCATGTCAACGAGATCGAGGAGCTCTGGCACGGGCTCGCCCCGCCCTATCTCGAGCTGTTTGCCTGGCTCGAGGGCAGGGCTCCCAAGCCGGTCAATGCCGCTGCCGCACCGTTCCGCCCGGTGATGCTGTCGCATGCCATCGACAAATCCGATTTCGAAAAGCTGGACCCGGCCGATTTCGTTGCCGAATGGAAGTGGGACGGGATCCGGGTACAGGCGACATCCGAGCGCGGGGTTCACCGGCTCTACACCCGCACCGGCGACGACATTTCAGCAACCTTCCCGGATCTCGTCGATGCCTTCGGCTTTGATGGTACGCTTGATGGCGAATTGCTGGTTGCACGACTGGTGGATGGCGGGATCGAGACCGGCAGTTTTTCCGATCTGCAGCAGCGGCTCAACCGCAAGAGCGTGACTGCAAAACAATTGCGCAGCCATCCCGCTTTTTTCCGGGCCTATGATTTGCTCCAGGATGGCGACGAGGATCTTCGCGGGTTGAGCTTTGTCGAGCGCAGGGCGCAACTTGAAACCCTTGTCTCGACGCTCGATCCGGCGCGTTTTGATTGCTCGCAGATGCTTGCCTTTTCCGATTGGGACGCGCTTGCAGCGCTTCGCGCTAACCCGCCATTGACGGTGATCGAGGGGGTGATGATCAAGCGCAAGACGGCACTCTACCTGCCCGGCAGGCCCAAGGGCGAGTGGTTCAAGTGGAAGCGTGATCCGTTCCTGATCGATGCGGTGCTGATGTACGCTCAGCGCGGCCACGGCAAGCGTTCGGGATTCTATTCGGATTACACCTTCGGCGTCTGGCGCGCACCGGGTGAACTGGTGCCGGTCGGCAAGGCCTATTTCGGCTTCACCGACGAGGAGCTGACGCAGATCGACAGATTTGTCCGCACCAATACCATCGAACGCTTTGGCCCCGTGCGCTCGGTGCGCGCGGAACCCGATTTAGGCCTGGTGTTCGAGGTGGCGTTCGAGGGCATCAACCGTTCGAGCCGCCACAAATCCGGTGTCGCGATGCGCTTTCCGCGGATCAGTCGCCTGCGCTGGGACAAGCCGCCGCACGAGGCCGATCGGCTGGAAACGCTCGAACGGATGATCGACACACGGTGATGGCGGACTTGCCCGCCGCGTCTGCCATGACTATGTGAGGGCAACGACGAATTCGGGAACCATCACCATGAGCGACAGGCTGACACGATTTTTGGGCGACACGCCCGGGCGCACGGCGCTCAAGCTGCTCGTCGCATCTTTTGTGGTTGGCGTGATCATGGCCGCGTTCAACTGGTATCCGGAAGACATCCTCTACATGATCCGCGATTTCGCGGTCAATTTGTGGGAAACCGGTTTTGCCGCTCTCGGTCGGTTCGGCACCTATCTGGCGCTCGGCGCCGGCGTGGTGATCCCGGTCTTTATCGTCATGCGGCTGCTCAACCTGCGCAAATAGGCGCGATTTTCAGATCAGTTCCAGCGCTGCCTCGAAGGTAAGCAGGTGTCGTCGCGCCACCGCGTCGGCGTCACGGCTGTAGCCGCCGCCAAGCACGCTGGCCACGGGAATGCCAAGCGAGCGATAATAATCGAATACCCGGCGGTCGCGGTCCTTCAACCCCTGATCGGTCAGTGACAACCGTCCCAGCCGGTCGTGCTCGTGCGGGTCGACGCCGGCATTGTAGAACACCAGATCCGGCGCAAACCCGTCGATTGTTTGCGGCAGCAGCCAGGAAAGCGTTTCCAGATAGGCCTCGTCACGGACGCCGTCGGGAAGCGCGATATCGATGCTCGACTGCTGCTTGCGCACCGGATAGTTCTTCTCGTTGTGCACCGAGACCGTGCGGATCGCCGGGTTGCCGGCACAAATTTCTGCGGTGCCGTCGCCCTGATGCACATCAAGATCGATCACCAGCACCCGGTTCACCTCGCCATAGGCCAGCAGCAAAAGCGCTGCAACCGCCACATCGTTGAAGGTGCAGAACCCGGCGCCCTGCGCATGCCGCGCATGGTGGCTGCCGCCGGCAGTGTTGCAGGCCAAACCTTCCGAAAGCGCCAGCCGCGCCGCCATCACCGTGCCGGCGGTCGCCAGTTGCGCGCGCAGACTGACCCGGTGATCGACCTGAAAACCGATCTCGCGTTCGATCAGCGCAGGAACCCGGCAGGCGATCACCTGATCGACGTAGGTCCGGTCATGGGCCAGCGACAGCCATTCGGCCGAAGCCGGCGCCGGCGTGTGAAAATGCGCTTTCGACCCCAGGCCGGTCTCCTTGATCAGTTCCATCAACCGGGTGTATTTGCCCATCGGAAAGCGGTGGCCGGGGGCAAAGCCGGCATCGTAGAGAGGGGCGTGAACAATGGCGAGATCTGGCATGGCAGTGATGTGCCGCATCCTGGCGATTTCGTCCATGCCCGCGCTGTGCAATTTTCCGGCCGCACGTTATCTTCACCAAAACCCTGACGCGAATCATCGCGGGCGACGGAAACTTCCATGAAGCAAGCTCAGACGCCCGCCACGCAGCCTTCACGGGCCTTTGATGTCACCAACCGCATGGTGCTGGCGATTGCCGTGCCGATGACGCTGGCTTTCCTGACCACGCCGCTGCTGGGGTTGGTCGACACCGCCGTGGTCGGCCGGCTCGGCAATGCGGCGCTGCTTGGCGGTCTGGCGATTGCCGCAATCCTGTTCGATCTGGTCTTCACCTCGTTCAACTTTCTGCGCTCCTCCACCACCGGCCTTGTCGCCCAGGCCATGGGCCGGGGGGATGCCACAGAGGAACAGGCGATTTTCTGGCGGTCGCTGACGATCGCCGCCGTCGCCGGCGTCGCCGTGATCGCCGTAACCCCGCTGTTGCTGACAATGGGTCTGGCGTTCATGGGCGCGCAAGGCGAGGTGGCCGCGGCGGCTGCGACTTACCTGACCATCAGGTCGCTGTCGGCGCCCGCTGCCCTCGCCAATTATGCTATCCTTGGTTATGTGCTTGGCCGCGGCATGGGCGGCACCGGGCTGTTCCTTCAAACCGTTATCAACGGTGTCAACATCGTGCTGTCGATCTGGCTCGCGCTCGGGCTCGATTACGGGCTCGAGGGGGTCGCCTGGGCCACGGTGACCGCCGAGATCGTCGGCTGTGCCGTTGGTTTTGCCATCATCCACCGCAATTTCGACCGTGCCGATACGCCATCCTGGAGCAGAATCATCGACCGGACGGCGATTGCCAGACTGATGGCGCTCAACGGCGATATCATGATCCGTTCCTTTGCGCTGATCGCGGGCTTTGCCTGGTTCACCCGCATGGGCACCGGCTTTGGCGAGACGACGCTCGCAGCCAACGCCATTCTGATGAACTTCTTTATGGTCGCGGGCTATTATCTTGATGGTTTTGCCACCGCCGCCGAGCAATTTTCAGGCCGCGCGGTCGGCGCGGGCTTCCGGCCGGCACTGGTCAAGGCAGTCAGGCTGACGCTTTACTGGGGGCTTGGCCTTGCTGGCTTCACCACCGCCTTTTTCCTGTTTTTCGGCGCCGACGTGGTGGCGCTGATGACGACGCTGGAGACGGTACGTAGCGAGGCCGACTTGTACCTGTTCTGGGCGGCCCTGACAGCACTCTCCGGGGTGCTGGCGTTCCAGATGGATGGTGTCTTTATCGGCGCCACCTGGTCACGCGACATGCGCAACATGATGCTGGTCTCGCTGGTGCTGTTTATCGGGCTGTCGCTGGCGCTGTCTGCAATCTGGGGCAATCTCGGCCTGTGGATCGCCTTCAACATCTTCCTCGCCCTGCGCGGTTTCACCCTGCTTGCGCTGCTGCCGCGGCGGATGGATCAGGCGTTTCCTGCCGCTTAGGCTGGAGGTGATCAGTCAGGAATCGGCAAGCCCGCATAATGCGCTGTCCGTCTGTCGCGCAGGTCCGAAAGATGTGCGAGATTCTCCCGGTCACACAGCCGCGACAGATCGCGCAGGATCCTGGCTGGCAGCATCGGTCCGCCATAGATGAACCCGGTGTAAAGCTGGATCAGATCGGCGCCCGCGCGGATCTTCTCTGCAGCCGTCTCGGCGCTGTCGATGCCGCCGACGCCGATCAGCGGCATGCTGCTGCCGAGCCGCTGGCGCATCTTTGCCAGCACAATGATCGAGCGTTCAAACAGCGGCCGCCCGGAAAGCCCGCCGGCCTCATTCTGCTTGGGATCGGCGGCAAGCCCGCTGCGCGACAATGTCGTGTTGGACACGATCAGCCCGTCAAGCTTTTGCGCCAGGCATTCGGCGGCGATATCGTCGAGATCGGATTCGCTGAGATCCGGTGCGATCTTCAAGAACACAGGCACCCGGCGCGCTTTCCGGTCACGCTCGGCGAGCACCCGTGTCAGCAACTCGCCAAGTGCTGCGCGGGTCTGCAGATTGCGCAGCCCCGGCGTATTGGGCGAGGAAATGTTGACAGTGAAATAATCTGCAACTTCGGCGAAGGTTGCGATCCCCTCGACATAATCCTGGGTACGGTCCGTGCTGTCCTTGTTGGCGCCGATATTGACCCCGAGCAGACCTGTCCGCGGCCGGGCGGTAATCCGTGCCAGCGCGGCGGCATGGCCTTGATTGTTGAACCCCAGCCGGTTGATCACCGCCCGGTCCCGCGTCAGTCGGAAAATTCGTGGCTTCGGGTTTCCGTCCTGCGGTTTGGGGGTAATGGTTCCCACCTCAACAAAGCCGAACCCCAGCCGCGCCAGTTCCGGGCCGACCTCCGCATTCTTGTCATAGCCCGCCGCCATGCCGAGCGGGTTGGCAAAACTCAGCCCGGCGAGGGTGACCGAAAGCCGCGGATCGCGGTCGGCGCGGCACCCCGGCACGATGCCGCTTTTCAACGCGGTGATCGACAGCCCGTGGGCCGTTTCAGGATCCAGCGTGAACAGCGCGTTGCGCGCCAGGCTCTCGAGAAAATTGCTCACAGCGCCAGGTCCGGAAACACATGTACGCCGTCGGACCCGAGCGGCAGCGGCTTGACCCATTTGACCGCCGACAGCGGTAACGTCGCATACAGGTGCGGAAACAGCGCGCCGCCACGCGAGGGCTCAAACACCAGCTTGTCACCCAGCGCGCCCGCATCGACGGCCACCAGCACCAGATCTTCCTGACCGGCGAAATGCAGCCGGACGGTCTCGATCGCCTGTTCGCCCGTGGAAAAATGAATGTAGCCATCGGCAATATCGATCGGCGCGCCGGTAAACCGGCCTTCTGCCTCGGCAGCCTGCCACATGGTTTCGGTCGCAATCTTGTAAATCGTCGGGTGCATGGCTGTTGCTCTCGTTTCGCTGATTGAGGGACTGATCTTGCGTCCCGGTTCGCGGAATTGGCGATCCGCTCTCGATAATGTCGTTATTGCATGTCATGACAGCTTCAGATCCAAGCGCAAACAGGAGTGTGTCACCATGACCCGATTTGCAGTTATCTCTCTTGCTATTCTGATGCTGGTTGTCCCCGGCCAAGCCTTCTCGCAGGAGCCGATAGCAAACCGTTTCACCATGGAAAAGACCGAAAGCGGTTTTGTTCGCATGGATACGCTGACCGGGGAGATGTCGATCTGTCGCGAACAATCCGGGCAACTGGTGTGCAAACTGGCAGCCGACGAGCGCCGCGCCTTCGAGGAAGCGCTGTCGGATCTCTCGGCCCGCGTTGCCGCGCTGGAGCAGCGCCTTGACGCGGACGCTCCTGCTGCTCTCGATATCCCGGACGACGCCGAACTCGACCGCGCGCTTGGCGTCATGAAAAAGATGATGCGCGGCTTTTTCGGCATGGCCGAGGATTTGCGCAAGGAGTTCGATCTGGACTCCAACCACCCGGCCGAACCGCTGCCTGACCGGACCTGATATGGGCTTAACCCGATGCTGACTGGATCTGATTGCGGGTGATTCGGGTGCCCAACCGGTGTGTGATGTTGCGGCAGATAGGCGCGGCTGTTCCAAACTGCGGAATGAAGTCTTTGGCCGATAGTGCAGTGCCAGATCATCCGCGCGGACCGATCTGGCCTATGTATCTGCACGAGCGAAGGATTTTCTGCGCCCGATACCTGTCGAACGGGAACTGCCGCCATGCGCGCTTTGCAATTTACTCTCGCCGGAGCCGCTTTCATGCTTGCCGCCCTGATTGTCTATGCTTTGCTGGACGGATCTTTCACCGCGGCGGGCGCTTGGCTAACGTCCGAGCCCTGGGGACTTGTGACACTGGCGGACCTTTATCTTGGTTTTGTATTGGCGGCGGTTCTCATCGGCCTGTGTGAGCCCCGACCGGTCGTTGCACTGTTGTGGATCCTGCCGATACCGTTTCTCGGCAATATATGGACGGTGATCTGGTTCATCATCCGGCTGCCGCACTTGCGCGAACGGTTGGCGCGCCGTTAAAGTGGCGCCGACCAACGGACGTCGTGGTTGGTGTGGTTGCGGCAGCGCGACCGGGAGGGGAACTGCATGGCGCAATTGACATTTATCATCGCTGATGATCACCCGCTGTTTCGGGGAGCGATGCGGCAGGCGCTGGAGGGAATTGAGGCGGAAGTCAACATTCTCGAGGCCGGCGACTTGGAGGGCGCCCGCACCAAGGCCGAAGCGCATCCCGAAGCTGATCTGATCCTGCTTGATCTGACTATGCCCGGCGTTTCCGGGCTGTCGGGGCTCATCGCTTTCCGCGCCGAATTTCCCAGCCTGCCCGTGGTTGTGGTCTCGGCAAGCGACGATCCGCCAACCATGCGACGTTCGCTTGAACTCGGCGCTTCCGGTTTTATTTCCAAATCCGCCAGCATCGAACGAATCCGCCAGGGCGTTCGCACGGTGCTTGATGGTGGAATCTGGACCCCGCCCGGGGTCGATCTGGGCTCCGAGCATGATCCGGAGATTGCTGCGCTGATTGCCCGTATCCAGACTCTGACCCCGCAACAGGGCCGGGTACTGGGCATGCTGGCCGAGGGACTGCTCAACAAGCAGATCGCCTATGAGCTTAGCGTGTCGGAAGCTACCATCAAGGCGCACGTCTCCGCCGTCCTGCAAAAGCTCGGAGTCGACAGCCGCACGCAGGCTGTCATCCAGTTGTCCAAGATTGGTGCCGAAGTTCTCGGCCACAACGACGCATCTTGAATCTCCTGACGCAGTCCTGACACGAGGGGCTGAAGCCTTTTGGCTCTCACGTTGTTGATTACTGCAGGCATCACTCGGCGGCGCTTCGCCGGGTGGCGGTGACCTGATTGAGGAAGGCCCTGAGCGCCGCGGGCTTGATCGGTTTGTTCTGGGTGGCAATGTGGTGGGCGTCGGCCATGCTGCGCACTTCCGGCGTTCGGTCGGCAGTCACCAGTGCCGCCGGGATATCGCGCCGCCACACCTTGCGGGCCGCGACGATGGCCTCGATTCCGGTTCCATCATCAAGATGATAATCCGCAAAAATGGCGTCCGGTGCGTCTTCCGTCTCGGCGATCTCGAGGCTTTCCTTCATTGAATCTGCCGATAACACGACGCAGCCCCAGCCGCTCAGAAGCAGTTTCATGCCTTCCAGGATCTTTGGTTCGTTATCGACACACAGCACCCGAAGTCCCTTCATGTGGGCGGTAATCTGATCGGCGCCGCTGCGATTGAGCGGTGTCTGGATGCGTTCAATATTGGTCTCCACCGGCAACTCGACTCGAAATTCGGTACCCTTGTCCGATTGCGAGGAGATATCGACTGAATGCTTGAGAACCCGGGCGATGCGGTCGACAATCGAAAGCCCCAAGCCCAGCCCGGATGCTGCCCGAGCGCCCTCCTCAAGCCGCGCGAACTCCCTGAACACGGTCCGGAACTTGGTCGAGGGAATGCCGATGCCAGTATCGATCACCTGAATGATCACCTTGTCGCCACGCCGCCGGACGCCCACCAGCACCCGGCCCTCGCGGGTGTATTTGATGGCGTTGGAAACCAGATTCTGGATCAGTCGGCGCAACAGGTTTGGGTCGGAGCGGACATAAACGCTGGTTGGCATCACCGTGAAACGCAGGTTTTTCTCGCGCGCTACCGGGGCAAAGTCGGTGACCACCCGCAACAGCAGGTCGTTGAGCGGAAAGCTTGCCAGTTGCGGCTTCATGGCCCCGGTGTCGAGCCGCGAAATATCGAGCACAGCGCCAAGAATGGCCTCCACCGATTCCAGTGAGGAATCGATGTTCTGCACCAGCTTGCGGTTGGCCGAGTTGCCGATCCTTTCGACAAGGGTGGAGGAGTAAAGCCGGGCAGCGTTGAGCGGTTGCAAAATGTCGTGACCTGCGGCGGCGAGAAAGCGTGTCTTGCCGATATTGGCGTCTTCGGCGGCCAGTTGCGCCTTCTCAAGTTCCTTGTTGACTCTTGTCAGTTCCGCTGTGCGCTTGGAAACGCGCTGTTCAAGGGTTTCGTTGGCCTGTTTGAGTGCCATGTCGGCAGCAACCCGCTCGGTGATGTCGGCATAGGTCGTCACGATGCCGCTGTCGGGCATCGGGTTCGACCGGATTTCAACGATCCTCTTGTCGGGACCGATGGTCAGCGAGAATGTTTCGTCCATCACCAAAAAACGGTCGAGCGCTTCCTGCTCCTTGCCGGGTTCGATGTCACCGCGGGCGGCCAGAATTGAAATGATGTTTTCCAGCGGAAACCCGACCTGGCCGGCCTGTTCGGGAAGCTCCAGCAACGCCCGGAAGCGCTTGTTCCACACAGTCAGACGGTTGGAACTGTCAAACACCGTAATGCCCTGGTCCATTTGCCCAAGCGCCGTTTGCAACAGATCGCGGTTGTATTGCAGGGCTTCGGAGGCTTCGTCGAGCAGCCGGGCTGTGTCGCCGGGCATGTCGTCGGTTCGTTCGAACAGCAGCGACAACACCAGCCGGGCCGACGCCGAGCCGATGGCGCTTCCGAGCAATTGTTCGGCAAACCGCAACAACCCCATGTCGGCCGGATCCTGGTCATTGATCCAGCGCCCGATCGCCCGCTCATGCGAATGGAACGAACGTTCGGTTCGCTCATGGCCGAGATAGCGGCTGATCGTTTGCTTCAGATCAGCCACCGTTACCTTGGTTTTCCAGCTCCGTCCGGACGTCGTCAAACGGCGGCTTTGCGGGATGAACATCGCCGCCTGGATCCGCTCGATCGATTTCGGCCGTCGCGAAAGCGATCCGCCGACATAGAGCAGGCAATTGACGATCAGGCTCAGCACCACCGAGTTGAACAGCGGATCGGCGGCGGGACTGGTAAAGGAATACGTGCCGGGAATGACAAAATCCAGGATCGCTGCTGCGATATGACTGTTGTCGGGACCGCCAAGGCTTGGCACCATCAGCAAATAGGCCCAGATCGCAATGCCGCCGGATAGTCCGGCAATGGTGCCGCGGGCATTGGCCTGACGCCACAGCAGCCCCCCGAAGAACGCCGGTGCCAGTTGGGCGATCGCCGCAAACGACAACAACCCGATCGAGGCAAGGCCGGCATTGATGTCGGCGGCGCGATAATAGGCGAAGCCCAAAAGCAGGATGCCGGCGATTGCCAGCCGTCGGACCCGCAGGATCGAAACTGAAAAGTCGCCACTGTGGCCGCCCCGATTTCGGCGTCGCAGCATCACCGGAACGATGATGTCGTTTGACACCATGATGGCGACAGCCACCGAGGCGACGATCACCATGGCCGTCGCCGCCGAAAACCCGCCGATAAAGGCAATCAGCGTGATCACCGGCAGGTCATTGGCCATTGGCAGGGTCAGCACAAACAGGTCGCTCTGCTCTCCCGAGCCAAATTGCAGCAATCCCGCGATCGCCACCGGCAGCACGAATATGTTGATCGCAACCAGGTAGAAAGGCAGCAGCCATCCGGCCAGCTTGAGTTCGCTCGCGGTCCTGTTTTCCACTACCGTGACATGGAACTGGCGCGGCAGCAGGATGATGGCGAAGGCTGAAAGCACGATCAACAGACCCCAGCGCAAGGGCGGGGTCTCATAGGCCAGTGCCGTCATCACGCTGGTGTTTTGCGTGGCGGCGCTGAGCAGGTCCGAGGGACCGTCAAAGAGGAAGAACACCACCGTCAGGCCAATCATCGTGAAGGCCAGCAACTTGACCACCGATTCCATCGCGATGGCGAGGATCAGCCCGTCCTGGTGCTCGGTCGCATCGGTGTGCCGGGTGCCGAAAATCGCGGCGAATGCCGCCAGCACCAGCGTCACAAAGAAGGAGATGTCGGACAGGAAAAAGGTTCCCGTGACCCTACTCAACTGCTCGGCGTCGACCATCACTGCGACTGAGGATGACACCGCCTTGAGCTGCAATGCGATGTAGGGAATGGTGCCGATCACCGCGATCAGCGCCACCAGCGCCGCCACCATCGGGCTCTTGCCGTAGCGCGCCGCCATGAAGTCGGCGATCGAAGTCAGTTTCTCGGCCTTGGCCAGGGTAACGATGCGCCTCAGGACAGGCATCCCGAGCGTGAACATCAGGATCGGGCCGATATAGATCGCCGTGAATTCAAGCCCGCGCGAGGCGGCCAGGCCCACCCCGCCGAAATAGGTCCAGGAGGTGCAATAGATCGCCAGGCTGAGAGAATAGATGATCGGCCGACCGGCGGCTCGGTGTTGTCGTTGCCGTGCCGTGCGATCGCCATAAGTGGCAATGGCAAACAGCATCAACAAGTAGAAAAGCGCCGATCCGAAAACCAGCCAGCCGGGCATCATGAACTTCGCTCTCCTCCACGCCTTCGTAATCCAGCATAGCTCTTCGTTACAGCCGCACAAGGCAGCCTTTGGTTGGGCGAGGCCAGAACTAGCCGACAACCTGCGGCATCAGTGGTTTTAGTGGTTAATTTTCTGCTCGATTATGCTAGGAATGGCCCAAGCCGGTCAGGTCATATGCGCAATTTGACCGGTCAATATAACGAGGGAAAGCGCACATTATTTGGAGCAACCAAAATGCTGAACGAGTTCAAGGCGTTTATCGCCAAGGGCAATGTCATGGACCTGGCGGTCGGCGTCATCATCGGCGGCGCGTTTGGCCTTATCGTCAAATCGCTGGTTGATGACATCATCATGCCAATCGTCGGCGCCATCTTTGGCGGTCTGGACTTTGCCAACTACTTCATTCCGCTGGCCGGTGGCGTGACAGCCTCGACGCTGGAAGCAGCCAGGGAGCAGGGTGCGGTACTTGCCTACGGCAATTTCCTCACGGTCCTGATCAATTTCCTGATTCTTGCCTGGATCATCTTCCTGATGGTCAGGGCGGTGAACTCGATCCGCGCCAAGGAAGAGGCCGCACCGGAAGCCCCGGCTGCACCGCCTGCCGATGTTGCCCTTCTCACAGAGATCCGCGATCTCCTGAAGAAGTAACAGCGCTTGTGTTTCCCTGATGGTTGCTGCGGCCATCGGTGAATCGCGAAAACGGGCCCCGGCGCTTTGCGTCCGGGGCTTTTTCGTGACGGTATTGCTTCCCCACCGCTCCTATCAGCGATTTCGATGGATTGATCAACCGCGGGTGGATGCGAGACACGGAGAATCGGCCTAAGAAGGGCAAACGGAGTTTGTCATGAACCAAGCTGAACATCTCAGTCGCCGCGCCATCGCGGCTCCCGAAAGCGGCATTGTTGCCGTCGTCAATCATGGGCGTGTCAAGCAAGGCCTGATTCCGCTCTGGGCCGGTGAGGGCGACGAGAAGACGCCCGATTTCATCAGCCGCCCGGCAGCCGATGCGCTTGTCGCAGGCGAAACCTTTTACACCTGGCAGCGCGGTATTCCCGAACTCAGGCAGGCTCTGGCGGATTACTACACGCGTCATTTTGACAAGACGCTGCCGCTCGATGCTTTCTGCGTGACCGGATCCGGCATGCAGGCGATCAAGATTGCCGTCGAGGCGGTGACCGATCCGGGCGATGAAATCATCCAGATCACCCCGGCCTGGCCCAATTTCTCGGCTGCCGCGGGGATGTCCGGCAGCGTCGTGGTCTCGGCAACCCTTGACTATGCCGAGGGGCGCTGGAGCATCGATCCCGACCGGATCGCCAATGCCATCACGCCCCGGACCCGGGCGTTGTTCATCAATACGCCTTCCAACCCCACCGGCTGGACCGCGACGCGCGAAGACCTCACAGCCATTCTTGCTCTGGCCCGCCAGCACGGGCTCTGGATCATCGCTGATGAAATCTACACACGGTTTTTCTATGCCGGCGGGCGGGCGCCGTCATTCCTCGACATCATGGATGACGATGACCGCATCATCTTCGTCAATACATTCTCCAAGAATTGGTCGATGACCGGCTGGCGGGTCGGCTGGATCGTCGCCCCGCCATCGCTGATCCAGGTGCTGGAAAACAGCGTTCAATACCAGACATCGGGCGTCGCCCAGTTCATGCAGAAAGGTGCGCTGGCCGCGGTCGAGCACGGCGATGCCTATGTCGAGAGCCAGGTGGCGCGGGCGGCTGCAGCGCGCGATCTGTTTTGTGACGCGCTGACCGCCACCAACCGGGTAGTGACGCAAAAGCCCGATGGCGCTTTTTACGCGTTTTTCCGCATCGACGGGATTACCGATACCAAGGCGGCGGCGATTGATATTGTTGACCGTGCCAATGTCGGCCTCGCGCCCGGAACCGCGTTCGGCGCAGGCGGCGGCAGCTTCCTTCGTGCCTGTTTCCTGCGCAGGCTCGATCAAGTCGAGGAGGCGGCGGGTCGGTT
Source organism: Hoeflea sp. Naph1 (assembly GCF_046837775.1). Lineage (GTDB taxonomy): Bacteria > Pseudomonadota > Alphaproteobacteria > Rhizobiales > Rhizobiaceae > Hoeflea. The sequence continues at coordinate 1,407,436 of NZ_CP177286.1, forward strand.
GGCGGCCTATATTTCTGCACTGTAGAGGCTCGATCGCAAGCACCGTTCAGGTTTTCTTGAAACTTGACGTCCATTCTGCGCTCGTTGTTGCATAATTGAGGAAGCGCCATGACGGTTCTGGTTACCGGGGGAGCCGGTTATATCGGCAGCCACATGGTGTGGGCGCTGCTTGATGCAGGGGAGGACGTGGTCGTCGTCGACCGGCTGTCGACCGGGTTCGACTGGGCCATCCCGCCTGAGGCCAGGCTGATCCGCGCCGATATCGCCGATGCAGCGGCGATGGCCGACATCCTCAAGGCCCATGAGATCGAAGCCATCGTTCACTTCGCCGGCTCGATCTCGGTGCCCGAATCCATCGCCGATCCGCTGAGCTACTACCAGAACAACACTGCCAACTCGCTCGGCCTGATCCGCAGCGCCATCGACGCCGGTGTCAAGAAGTTCGTCTTCTCATCGACCGCCGCGGTTTATGGCACCCCCGATGACGATCGACCGGTCACTGAAACCGATCCGACCTGCCCGAAATCGCCCTATGGCGCTTCCAAGCTGATGACCGAAACAATGCTCGGTGATACTGCCGCCGCTCACGATTTCCGCTATGTCGCGCTGCGCTATTTCAATGTCTCGGGCGCTGATCCGGAAGGCCGCACTGGACAGTCGACCCGCGGCGCGGTTAACCTGATCAAGGTGGCGACAGAAACGGCGATGGGCAAACGCGAGGCGATCGAGGTGTTCGGCACCGATTATCCGACACGGGACGGCACCTGCGTGCGTGATTTCATTCACGTCACCGATCTGGTTGCGGCTCATCTCGATGCGCTCGGTTACCTGCGGCGCGGCGGTGATAGCCTTGTGGCCAATTGCGGTTATGGGCGTGGCTACACTGTCCAGGAGGTACTCGACGCGGTTCGCCGGGGCAGCGGCCGTGACTTTAAAATCCATCGTGGCCCGCGAAGGACGGGCGACATCGTCACCTCGGTCGCAAATTCCACCCGGGCGCGGACAGTACTCGACTGGACCCCCCGCCATGACTCTCTCGACGAGATCGTCGGCAGCGCGCTGGCCTGGGAAGCGTCGCTCGCTCGCCGCAATCACAAATAGGATTGCAGCAGTGCCAACAGCCCGAACCACGGGGTATTCCTGCCGGAAGCGTCGCTCGCGGGTTACCCCGGGCCTACTGGGTGAAACCGGACAACGGCCTCCGGCTTCTCAGTCCGTAAGTGGTTTGAGGTTGGCGAAAATCGGCGCGCGCTTTTCGCCGCGGGCGATATAGGCTTCCTTGATGTCATCGGGGCGCAGCATGGCGGCGTTCCATACCGCCACATAGTCGAGCGCGTCGGCGGTTGAGTGGTCGCGAGCATAGTTGGCCATGGTCTTGCATCCGGCAACAGCCAGCGGCGAGTGCTCGGCAATCTTTCGAGCGATTGCCATGACCCCGTCAAGCAGCGCTTCGTGGCTGTCAAACACCTCGTTGACCAGTCCGATTTCCCTAGCCTTGTCGGCGGGAAGCCGCTCGGCGGTATAGACCATCTGCCGTGCCCAGCCCTCGGGAATAAGCCGCAGCAGCCGCGGAAAGGTGCCGACATCGGCGGTCATGCCGATGGCGGTTTCCTGCACCGCGAAAAAGGCGTCTTGCGATGCGTAGCGACAATCGCAGGCGGTCACCAGATCGACGCCCGCGCCGATCGCGCCACCCTGAATGGCCGCCAGCACCGGCTGCCGCGCCCGCGCGAGGCAGGAGAAGGTATCCTGCAACTTCTTGATTTTGTGGCGGAAGGTCTCCGCCGAGACATGCATGTTGGCCGGATCGCGATCAAGCGCCCCGCTCATGAACACTGAAATATCCATGCCCGATGTGAAATGCTTGCCTTCGGATGAAATGACGATCACCCGCGCTTCCGCGTCCGCCGAAATTTGGTCGATCGCCTGCGGCAGCTCGCGCCAGAAATCCAGCGTCATCGAATTGGCCTTGTCGGGCCGGTTCAAGCGGATATGGGCAATGTGGTCAGCAATTTCGAGCGTGAAGCAGGCATAGGTCATGGCGATTCCCCTTTGCCGCTATTTTATCGCGTGATTCCGTTTCGAGATAGCGTTGGATCCAGCAACCTCACGCGCCTCACTGTTTCGCAACAATAGTCGCGTTCGCAGCCACGCGACCGATTCGCAAGGCGCCGGACATCAACAATGCCGTGCCCATGGCGGGGGATTACTGGATTCCTGGAACATAATACTGGTGCTGCCGGAGAGATTCGAACTCTGTCAAATCTACTCACAAACACCCGGAAAACAAGGATTCTTAACCGCCGAAATTAAGCGATGTGTACCCATAGCGTGGACCCATACGAACTGCAAGGCTTGGCATTGTTCGCGGGTCGGAGACAGCTCAGATGTGGGACTTAGTGCGCATCAAGTACAAGTAGATGCGATCACGGGCACTTTGTTCCAGAGTTGGGGGCATTTCATCAAATTCAACGGAACATGAGGTCGCCAATTCTAGCCAGCACATCTGCGTGAGCGCCAATAACAGGGGGCTGAATTGTCAGAATGTTAAGACGCATTGGAGGATTGTCATTCGAGTTTGGTTTGAGTTGAATGCAGTAGGTACCCAAATGGATTATCCCGTTCCACATAATGAAGCCGAGCGACTTGAAGCGCTTCACAAACTGAAAATACTGGATACGGAATCTACGCCAGAATTCGATGCCATCGTAGCTTTAGCAGCTGCAGCCTTTGAAGTCCCAATGGCATTTATTTCCTTTGTGGATCGTGACGTGGGAAATACAATCGGGATGGTCTGCGCTATCCCAGCGATCTGACGGATGCGGAATGGGCGCTGGTCGAGCCTTTGATACCTCCTGCCAAGCGGGGTGGCCGCAGGCGTGAGGTCAATGTGCGCGAGGTTCTTAACGGCCTGCTTTATGTTCTCAGCACCGGCTGCCAATGGCGGGCTGTTCCGAAGGACTTGCCGCCGAAGAGCACCCTGTTCAGCTATTTCGACCTTTGGAACTGGGACGGCACACTCGGCCGTATTCATCAGGAGCTTTATGTGAAATGCCGCGAGGCGATGGGACGCGAGGCTAGCCCGACAGCGGCGGTCATCGACAGCCAGAGCGTCAAAGGCGCGGAAAAAGGGGGGCTTGTATCGACCCGAGCGGGTATGATGCGGGGAAGAAGGTCAAGGGTAAGAAGCGGCATATCCTTGTCGACACGGTAGGTCTGCTGCTGCATGCGCTGGTTCATCCAGCCGACATCCAGGACCGCGACGGCGGCCTGCTGGTCATCAAGACGTTGTTCGGGCGCTATCCGTTTTTGAAGAAACTCTTTGCGGACGGTGGCTATCAGGGACCTGTCTTCGCCAAGGGTCAGAAGAAGGCCATGCCCGGGCTGGCGATCAAGATCATCAAGCGATCCGACATCGTCAAGGGTTTTGAGGTTCTGCCGAGACGCTGGGTGGTCGAACGGACTTTCGCGTGGCTTGGGCGATGCCGCAGGCTGGCAAAGGACTTCGAGAACCTTTCGCGCAACGCGCTCGCCTTTCTCAAACTCGCGTCTATCCGCCTCATGCTGCGAAGGCTCTGTTCAAAATGAACAACTTTCCGGACCGACTCTTAAGCTGTAGAAGATTTCGCCGTTCAGCAGCTCGTCGCGGAACCGGGCGTTGAAGCTTTCGCAGTATCCGTTCTCCCATGGTGAGCCTGGCTCTATGTAGGCCGTCTTGGCTCCGACAGCTGCAATCCAATCCCGCACTTTCTGGGCGATAAATTCCGGCCCATTGTCCGACCGAATGTATTCCGGCGGGCCGCGCAGGATGAATAGGTCTGTCAGAGCATCCAGCACGTCCGTTGAGTTGAGCTTGCGGTCCACGCGGATCATGAGTGCCTCCCTGGTGTATTCGTCGATGATATTCAGCGTCCGATAGACGCGGCCGTCAGCGGTTCGATCCTGGACGAAGTCGTAGGACCAGACGTGGTTTGGCCGTTCCGGTCTGAGACGCACACATGATGAGAGTGTCCGGTCTTCTGTGTAACTGCGCTTTGGTCCATGCTTCTTGAGAGGAGCAAGGACGATGACGATTTCCAAGGAACTGCTTGACGAACTTCTGAAGGGCTGCGAGCGGCCTGAAGATTTGCTTGGCGATGCCGGGCTGATGAAAGAGCTCAGGATCAAGCTCATGGAGCGGATGCTGGGTGCCGAGCTGACGGCGCATCTGGGCTATGAAGAGGGCAAGGACGCGCCGCGCGACCAATCCAACCGGCGCAACGGCACATCCAGCAAGCGCCTGAAGAGCCAAGACGGCGAAGTGCCGATTGCCGTGCCGCGGGACCGGGATGGCAGTTTCGAGCCGGAGTTGGTGAGGAAGGGCCAGACCCGGATCGACGGGATGGATGACAAGATCATCGGTCTCTACGCGGCGGGGCTGACGGTGCGAGACATCCGCGCCCATCTCGAAGATGTCTATGGCCTGCAGGTCTCGCCCGACCTGATTAGCCGCGTGACGGACGCCGTGCTGAACGAGGTTCGGGAATGGCAACTACGGGCGCTGGAGCGGATGTATCCCATCGTCATCTTCGACGCACTGCGGGTCAAAATCCGTGACGCTGATAGCCGTATGGTCAAGAACAAAGCCGTCTACATAGCCCTGGGCGTCTCACGCGACGGTGTGCGTGAGGTGTTGGGCCTGTGGATCGCTGACAATGAAGGGGCCAAGTTTTGGCTGTCGGTGATGACCGAACTGAAAAACCGGGGTGTGCAGGACATTCTGATCGCTGTTGTGGACGGGCTCAAGGGCTTTCCTGAGGCTATTACCGCAGCCTTTCCGGAAGCTACGGTGCAGACCTGCATCGTGCATTTGGTGCGCCATTCCCTGAACTTTTGCAGTTGGAAGGACCGCAAGATCGTGGCCGTTGATCTGCGCCGGATTTACAGCACTGCGACCGCCGACCAAGCGGCGGCCGAGTTGGACGCGTTCGAGGGGAAATGGGCCGGAAAATACGCTTCCATAGGCCCGGCCTGGCGGAGGGCCTGGGCCGAAGTGATCCCGTTCTTCGCCTTCGATCCGGCGATCCGCAAGATCATTTATACAACGAATGCCATCGAAAGCCTGAACCGCGTGATCCGCAAATCAATCAAGACGCGCGGATCATTCCCGACCGAAGAAGCCGCCACAAAACTGATCTATCTGGCCATCCGCAACTTTGAGAAAGGCGGCAGAAATGTCCGCGAATGGTTTGCTGCCCGCAATCAATTCGCTATCATGTTCGACGAGCGCTTCAATGCGTGACCATATCTGACCCCCCCATGGGCCGGGCCAGATACACAGAGTTCATGACACTCCCTGAGGCTGGTCTGATCAACGCACCGCCGATCCCCAAGTGGCATGCCAATAGAACGTCCCCTGAGCGTGAAGAAAAGGTGCTTTATCTGCGCCGCAAATATCACCTCGGCCCGATGCGGATTGTTTGGTATCTTGCGCGTTACCACGACATCAAGATGTCTGACGCCACCGTTTCGCGCATCTTGCGCCGCCATGGTCTAAACCGGCTGCCGCGCGGAACAAGGATGCGCAAGGTTCATGGCGTGCCCCCATCAGGTGGCCCGGTTTGATTGTTAGTGCATCATGGGCGTCTGGTCCATCGGGACAATGCTTTCCGGCGCGGGCGGGCGGTAGCCCAGAGCGCTATGCGGCCTGACGGTGTTGTAGTGGATACGCCATTGCTCGATCAGGATTTGCGCCTCCCTTAGGCTGTAGAAAATTTCGCCGTTCAGCAGCTCGTCGCGGAACCGGGCGTTGAAGCTTTCGCAGTATCCGTTCTCCCATGGTGAGCCTGGCTCTATGTAGGCCGTCTTGGCTCCAACAGCTGCAATCCAATCCCGCACCTTCTGGGCGATAAATTCCGGCCCATTGTCCGACCGAATGTATTCCGGCGGGCCGCGCAGGATGAATAGGTCTGTCAGAGCATCCAGCACGTCCGTTGAGTTGAGCTTGCGGTCCACGCGGATCATGAGTGCCTCCCTGGTGTATTCCCTCTCGCCGTTTGCAAGCAAACGCCTGCCGGGCAGTGGTCGATGATATTCAGCGTCCGATAGACGCGGCCGTCAGCGGTTCGATCCTGGACGAAGTCGTAGGACCAGACGTGGTTTGGCCGTTCCGGTCTGAGACGCACACATGATCCGTCGTTCAGCCTAAGCCGCCCCTTTTTCTTCTGCTTTTGTGGCACTTTCAGCCCTTCACGCCGCCAGATGCGCTCAACCCGCTTATGGTTTACCTGCCAGCCCGCGTTGTTCAGCAGACCGGTGACCATGCGATACCCATAGCGCCCGTACTTGTCGGCCAGTTCGATGATATCATCGGTCAGCCGTTCTTCATCTGCCCGGCCCTGTGGCACCTTGCGCTGTGTGGATCGGTGTTGTCCGAGCGTGCGGCAGGCGCGGCGTTCCGATACGCCGAGCTCCCGCCGCACATGGTCGATGCACTTGCGACGACGCGAAGGGCTTAGAAGTTTCCCTTTGCCGCCTCGGTCAGGATGAGTTTGTCCAGTGTCAGGTCAGACACCGCCCGCCGAAGCCGCTGGTTCTCCTTCTCCAGCTCTTTCAGCCGAGTGAGTTGAGATCGCTGCATCCCGCCATAGAGCTTCCGCCATCGATAAAACGTCTGCTGTGTCACGCCGATCTGGCGCACCGCGTCAGCAATCGTCGCACCTTGCCCTTGCAGAACTTCAACCTGCCGAAGCTTCGATACAATCTCTTCCGGCTTATCTCGTTTTCCAGCCATCGCTGATCCTCCAATTTGAGGGATAATCTATCCCAGTTGGTGGACCACTTTCAGGGGGCAACTCCAGTGTCCACTCAGAATTGGGACGCCTTAGCAACCGGGTGAATTGACCGTTGGGCATGAGCCGTAGTGTCGGGAGCCGGGGCGCATGGATTCTATAGCGAATTGGGTGCGGGCGGCTTCCCGCTGACGTGCGGCCTCGCCATATTGGGTCGCTGCATTGCCGCCGGTGCCGGTTTGTTGCTGTGCGCCAACGACCAGGCCGTACAGCAGGCCTTCGAAGAAATTGGGTTTGGCCGGTTTGCTTGAGGCGCTCTGTTTGCCAAAATCTTTCCAGCTATCCTCGATCTGGAAATGACGTAGCATCTGGCAGGCTTCATTGTTGGTCCTGCGCATCTGGCAGGATATTTCGGCATATTGCCGCGCAACAGGTTCGCTGCGCAAACCAAAACTGTCATCCCAGCTCATCAGCGCCACACTGTAACAGGCGTCGGCTGATTGATCGCCGGTGCTGCATTCATCGCGAAAGATGCTTTGCGCCGTCTGATTGCGTGTTGCGTCGGCCGAGCCCCCCAAAAGCAAGGTGGTTCGTGCAAATTCGGCGCAGCCATAATCTGCGGTGTCGGCACACAGCTTGTCAAACATCGACATCGCCGTGAAGCGATCTTGCTGGGTGCCACGACCATCGGCCAGAGCAACAGCCTGATAGTAACAGCCGTAAACTTCGTTGTTGCCGCAAGACTGGACCAGGAAAGGGTAGGCACCTGCCGGATCATCGCGGTTGAGGCGATATTCGGCTTGCTTGGCATTAGAGGGCGGCCCCATGGTTTGCATCTCCCACCGACGACTGGCCGCCTCTTCGATGCCGGCTGCCTCGGCCTTTTCGTACCATTTCACGGCTGCATCAATGGGCCCGCCTTCGCGATAATCCCACTCTGCCAGCAGGCCCAGCAGATAATAGGCGTCAGGAACACCCGAGTCGGCCGCAACATGAAGATAGTCCAAGGCCATGATGACATCAGCAGGGGTGCCTTGCCCCGTGGCAATCATCCGTCCCGCCTCGTAGGCAGCGGCGGGGGAATTGTGGATAGCGGCGCTTTGGAAGATCCGCAGCGCCTTGGTCGCATCCGCGATGGTTGGTTCGGTCAGGTAGAGCAGTCCCATCTCGTACTCAGCCGGGCCAAAATCCATCGCCGCTGCCCGCTCAAGATAGCTCAGTGCGATGGCCAAATCCCGCGGCACCACGTCGCCCATAAGATAAGCCATGCCGGTGTGGTAGCTGGCTTGCGGCTTGACCATTGCAGGGTGGTCGGCGGAGCGCTTGTGCAGCGAAAACGCCAATGCTGGGTCTTTGGGGACACCTTGGCCGGTGTAATAGAGCAAGCCCAGATTGTTCATGCCATTGGGATCGCCAGCATCAGCCAATTGCTGGAAGATGCGCGCTGCGGTGGCCACGTCGCCGCTGGACAATGCGGCTTTGCCAGCCTCATTGAGGGCATGCATGTCAACATCATCTTGTGCCAACGCCGGTGACAACGTGGCGCCGAGCCAAATGGCAAACACGAGACTGAACACCAACCGCATCAGATATTTCCTTCGAAATCGGTATCCCCCTGGCATCATCTCCCCGGACAATTTGCCAAGCTGGGGGCCTAGTTTGAGTCAGACGGATTCTCCGCAAACCTTATTGCTTTCGCTCGGATGGCGTCGGTCAACATTTCGCTGAGGCCCGTCGCGCACTTGCCATCCCGAACCGGGAATTTGACGCGGCGCAGTAATTCAAACCCCGGCTTTTCCTGTTCTTGTTCAAGGGTGATTGCAACAGTTCGGCTCTCAAGCTGCGAATAATAGCGGGCTCGGGTCTCCAACAACAAATCGGCATGCAAGATGCACAATTCCAAGGCGGTACGGTCGAGAGCCGAGACGGAGATATCCGCCAGCCCCGAGTCTACGGCGTAAGTGAGAGAGAGCTCACCTGGCGTCAGTCCAGGTTCTGCCCAACGCAGCGTTGCAACTATGCCACCGCTCAGTTCCGGTGTCAGATTGTTCAGCCCCACGCCAAGCGGTTTTGGCAAGCACGGCGCGTCGTCAGTAATATCAAACACCATCTCGTGAAAGCGCGTTAGCGTCATGTTCTCGGGCAGATCATCGTCAGACTTGGAGGGGGGGAAGTCCCAACGGACCCGGACGGTATCAATGTCATTTTCGTCGATAGCAGCGGCACTATGATTAACGAGGTTTGTACAGAGCGGACGTACCTGACGCGCATAATCATCGGAGGGAACTTTGCCAAATGGTTCAGGGTCAAAATTCGGCACGGTACGAACCACCAGCGTCTTGTGCCCATTCGGATCGGTTTCGATCAGGTATTCCTCGATAGTTACCGAAGCTCCATTACCCAATTCGACTGTTTCTGCCTGTGCAGCCGCAATGTTGACCCCGCCTGATAACATCAGCGCGGCCCCCCAGCGCAGCGCGCAGGAAACACAGGAAGAAAGATTGACCTTGGACACGCGACACTCCTCATAAACTGAACGACACGCGGGCTGCAGGCACTCGCGCGCATTCACTCTAGGCTGATTATCCATTCCCAAGCTCTCCCCCGAATGGGGGATAGCGGGCCCGCCTGTCGCCTCGATATGTTTGAAGAAAAACAGATCGGGCGGGGATGATGCGACTATTCAAATGGTCAAAGAATATTGTTGTTGGTTACTTGGCTTCGATTGCGCTGTGCACCGCGGCTTTGCCAGTCATGGCTGCCAACGTCTCTTTTGTTGCGTTGCATTATTCTGCCGACCGTTTTGTGCCGCAGTTTCATTTCGATGGGCCGGTGGTTGAGGGGGATACCGCCGCTCTTGCCTCTCTGATAGACAAGTTCGTCGAATGTACCCCAGACGCCCTGGAACCGGATGGCAGCAATTGCGCGGTAGTGACGCTTAACAGCCCGGGGGGGAACTATATTGAGGGGTTGCGGTTGGCGGCGTTGATGCGTGAGCGGGCAATCGCCACCGTCGTTGAAGAAACCGCGCATTGTTACTCAGCCTGCGCTTTCGCTTTTCTTGGCGGTTCCGGTCACTCCTCGCAGGAGGGCGTGGATGCCTATATCGACAGAATGATCGAGCCGGGTGGCACTCTCGGGTTTCACGCGCCGTATTTCGCGCCGGACTCGCTGGATGGTCTGGTGGCCCAGTTCGGCCTGGATGAAGTGCTCGGAGCCAGCCGCGACGACATCTCGCTGATGATCCAGCAACTGGTTGATTGGAACGTCAATCCCAATGTGCTGAGCCATATCGTGCGTATGGGACCTTCGCAAACCTACGACATCGTCTCCGGCGGGGATTACACTTTGTTGTGGGCGCAATTGCCGCCCGCGCCGCCCCATTATTGGAACAGCAATACGGCCAGCGCGATCCGGAATGCCTGCATCAACCTGCTCGCGCATCACCTGAATACCTTGCCTGAAGCCGTTATGGGAGCGATATCGCTGGAACCCGATATGAACCTGGCGAACACTGAACAAGGTCAAATCCTTGATGGATTTCGGCTGGAGGCCAATACTCCATTCGAAGCCAGCTATTGCGCCTTGCCACAGGGGCAGTTCGAGAGTGGCGGCGACATTGACTTGGCACTTTATACAGCACCCGGCCTCACAGGAGCTGCAAGTCCGCTCGTGTCATTGTTCAATCGTACCGACGGCTGGTCGACCATGGGTACCGGAGGTGAGCCAACCCGCCGGAATATGCAGAAGGGCAGTATGAGCCAGCTGTTTGTCGACGTCGTCGGGCCTGTCGAGAGCGACTTCGTAAAATTCATGGACTATCTGCCGTTGCGCAAATTTGCCCGATTCAATGAGACTGGCATTCTGGATGAGGCAGCCGACTTTCCGGTCTCCGAACTTCCCATGACCCTCCTTGGCCAGAGCAAGAAGGTTCAGATCATAAAACAAGGCGAGCATCAGATCATCGTCGAAACGGGAAGTGACCTACTCTACACCAATGCCAGACAAAAGCACGCCAACCGCCATGATGTCGGTGTCACGTTGGCCGCTGACTATGACAACGGGTTCGTCGTTGGCGGGCTTTACGACTCGGGCCGTCCGTATTTATGGGTAGGACTGAAAGGCGATGCCGGCGCTACCGCAGTGCTGCGTATCGAGACCCCTGACATGCCGGTGGACATGAACGCCGCGTTGATGGAGCAGGAAAAAATTGCGTGTAGTTTCAGGCTGAACGGCCGTGGACTTGGCTGCCCGTAAGCTTGGGTGTCACGATGATCGGAATCTTCTATTGAATTCCCTGCTACCGATATTTCTTGCCATCCAAGGCAGCGTGTTCCTGGTGTGGACTGTTCTGGCGTTTCGCTGGCTGTTTGCATTGCGGGCTGATGCCGTAGCGATTTCTGGTCGCACTCTGCCAAATATGTCAGCGACTTTTGAAGCATTTCGAGGAGGTCTGGTAGACCCACGTTACCGCCGCTACCGCCTGGGATTTTCAGTGCTGACGGCTTTGCTCATGGCGCTTTCGGCTCTCACCTTCCTTTTCAGCAAATGATGGGGCAAGTCGGGAATTCCTCCATGTTGTTTCGCGTTTTCCGCGGCCTAAAAGTTAGCGCTTTGGGCCTATGTATGACGGTCGCGCCTGTAGCGGCGCATCCGCCCGAGCTGGAATGTTCAGCCGAGCAAGCCGTGTACCGGCTGCAGTCCGATGACGGGCCGCTGGAGATAGGTTTTATTCCAGCAACCACCTTCATTTCGGCGGCATCCAACCTTTATCTCTATCTTACCACGACGCAGCGAACCTATTGGTTCAGCTTTTCGGTTTCAAATGGCTATAGCGGTATGACGCTCCATCCGGTCAGCGACCCGGTCGCTGCGTCTGCCGAGGGGGCTGCCCCCCGAGAATTGCTGCAGCAATATTTGGACGAAGATGCAGATCCCGCCGCGGCCGAGATCTGGAGTTCCCTGCGATTCTATTCACTCGACGCCGATTTGACATTCCTTTTCGAGCCACCGCTGTCAGGTGAGCCTGCGCCAGCCTATGTCATGGCACCCGAAATTGGTCTGACGCTGTGGTATCAGCCGCAGGCTCTGACAGAAGACGCCACCGCAGATCGGGACCCCATTCCGCGTGGTGTTTTTGCCCTGGTGGAGTGCTTGCCGGAGCCACGCGCCAAAGTCCGGCCTTGAGTCCCACGTCGCTTCACGTCAACCCCATCCGGATCGCGTGCCGGGCTGCTTCGGCTCGTGTCGATATGCCGAGCTTGCGATAGATCGCCTTGATGTGGGTAGCAATGGTGGTTTCAGCCAGTCCCAGAGCCAATGCTACATCGGCATTGCGAAGCCCCTTGCCAACGAGCGTGAGCACGTCGAGTTCACGCGAAGTCAGTTTTTCGATGTCGCCATCAATAGGTCCGGTGCGCTGGAAGTGCTCCATGATACGCCGGGCTATCGTGGGCGAGAGGGCAGGCATTCCCTGTTCCAGTTGAAGCAGTTGCCTTTGGATCAATGTACTTGGCTGCCCCTTGAGCAGATAGCCCTGCGCGCCCGCAGAGAGGGCGGCGACGATATGCGCATCCTCGCCCAGAACTGTGGTGACCACACATATAGTATCAGGAGATAGCGAGCGAATGCGTCGGATGACATCCAGACCTGAACCGTCTGGCAGCCCCAGGTCGACCAACGCCATGTCCCAGTTCAGTTCATTAACCTTGGCAAGCGCACCGGCAACGGTTTGCGCGATGCTGATAGCCGCACTGGGGAAGGCGTCCTGCGCAATGCCTGTCAGCCACTCAGCTGCCTCGGCGACGTCCTCGACAATGAGCAGATTGCGGATCAACTGAGCCCTCCTTCAAGCAGGGGAAAACAGGCGTCAATGCGAGTGCCTGCTGTCCCTGTAATCGACAGCGAACCACCTTCTCCCAAAATTCGAGAATAGATGTTGTTCAACCCTCGGCCTCGTTTGGGGGCAGCTTCGTCGAAGCCCTTGCCATTGTCGGATACAGTCAGGCCAATTTCGCCATTAATCTCGGTAATTTCTATGCACAACTCGGTGGCCTGTGCGTGTCGAATTGTATTGCTGGCACATTCTCGCACGACCGAGCGCAACGTGTGGGCACGCCTTGCGCTGATGCCGACATCCGCATTGCCTGAGTAGTGCCATCGCAACTGAAGCCCCGCCAATGCGAGGCGCTCATTGGTCTCGTAGCGCAACTCGGCCAGCACCTCATCAAGCGCCATGCCATTGCCCTGCGCATTGCTGATGATGTCGCGCAGATCTGCCAGGGTCTCACTGACTATCGTATTCTTGCGCTGCAGATCCGGAGTGTGAAGGGTGCGTAGCAGCTGGGCACCAATGTTGTCATGCAGATCCCGGGCAATGCGGGTCCGCTCCTGACGCACGCCTTGTTCGCGGGCGTCGCTGCTGTCTATCGCGTGAGTGATCAGGTCAACAAGGTTCTGTACCTGATCGACATCGCGCTGGGAAAACAGCCGCCGCCCGCCATTGGCAAACTGCAATATGAGTGACGGCAGATTCAAATGTCCCGGGATGAGCAGTCCCTGACCATCCTCGACGAGTGCGACCTTTGGTACCGTGGGCGCAGTTTCAATCGTGAGAGGGTTCAGGCGTTCGGTCAGCAGAGTATGCCACTGGGCGATCTGTCGGTCGGGTGTCCGCTCCAGCGCTATTTCGACAAGTTGGGGGAAGGTCTGCTTGGTAAGGTTCAGATTATGATTTAGCCGGGCACCAATGGCATTGCGAAGGGGAAGGTAAACCAACCCTACAACGAGCAGGGCGATGCCGAAGGCGGGCATCCGCTCCACAGCAACGCCATAGATCAAGAATGCATCCAGCCCGACAAGCAGCATGGCCCCGACGAAATAGGAGCCCAGCCTGAATGCCCACATATCAAGATCGAATAATCTGTAGCGCGCGACACCGAGGGCCACGCCGGCGTAGATCAGCAGAATGACACCGAAGGCCGACGCCTGGGAAACCTGGGGTTCCAGGCCAATCAGCAGCGGTGTGGCGATGGCAAAGACAAACACGCTTGTACCAGCCAGGATAGACAGCCCGAACCAACCCAGGGCGGCCCTGGCCACAGGGTTCCTTTGGCTCAGGTACAGCTGAATGGCAATCAACGCACCGATTGCAACAAACTGGACGACCATAACCGGATAAATGCCCAGGTATTGAAAAAGCGGCAGCTGGCCTACGGTGATACCGGTCGCCAAGGCTGTTGCCACCCAGATCACAATCAACTGGCGATCAGAGGCGATGCGCTTTGGATAGACCGCCAGCAGGCAGATAATGGCTGCGCCAAACGACACTGTTCCTGCATAATTTATCCCCGAGAGGACGATCAGCAGGTCCTTTGGCATGCTGAGTTCACGCGTTCCGTAAATTGCGGCTGAAAGTGCGGACGCCATCAGGCCTACTCCTGATATGAAAAAGTAGAACGGCCCGGCTTCGCGCCGACGCAGGACCCAGACCCAACCGCCGAGCACCAGTCCGCCGCAACCCACGAACAACTGCAGCCAGAATTCGAAGGGGAGGGACCATGCGGGCCGAGCGGTGAAGGGCGCAATGTGGACGCGATGCGCGCCGCCGCTGGCGCCGGTTACATCGAGCCAGACACGATTCTGGTTCTGGATACCGGACAGTGCAGACTGCCGTACCCGAAAGGCATTGAGCGCTTCATAGGAGTTTAGCGTGTCAGGTTCTTCAACAATGTCGATGGCGCTGACGGTGATACTTCCGGTACTCTTGGACCCGATTGCGTCCAGTCGTTCGCCGGCATTTAGATTTGGTTCGAAATCAGTGCGTTGCACCCGCGAAATGACAACGGAACCGTCATCACCCGGTGACAATACGACCCCCAGCCATGGCTGATTGACGGCGACGAACAGAGCGCTTGCAGCGGCCAGTATGGATAGCCCCAGAAGCACGACAAGCATGAGAAAGGCCGGTGTTCGCATTTTGGGCCCCTCCCTTTCAGACCTAAACACTCCCGTGTTCATGCCCTCGTCCCACTCCTCTAAACAGGGGATGCCACAGAGCCAGTCAATTGCCTAGTTTCGTCACACATATTTTTTATGGGCCGGGGAAACGACGTGTCTGTTTATTGCCGCAAACTGCCAAATCGATCGGCACCGGTTTGGCGCCCAGCGCATCACCATGGATGCAACTTCCGGGCCTGCCCATGAAACGGGAATGCTCGGCAATTGCGGCAATGCAGTCTTCGACTTTTGAGCACTCACCAACCTTTAGGAGGCCGACCGTGCTGCGCCATCTCTCCAGTACGATGCTGCTTGTTCTGACGCTGGGCGAACCTTCCTACGCGCAATTCCCGCGCGAGGGTGTTGCTGAGATCCCAAATGGTCAGTCCTCCGCCTTTGCTGGCGCATGGGAGATTGGCTTCCCTGAGGGGGACGGCATGATCAACGGCGACCCGCCGGTAACCTGCGAAGCGCCCGTTTTGTTACAGCCGGCCGGTGAGCAAAGTCTGGTCTACGTATCGTCTACAGGCCAGAAAGTTGCTTTCGAGTTGACCGAATTCTCGGGACGCACAGTATGGTTTCCTGCGACTGGCTCCAGCCTGATTGCCGTCTGGACCAATCCGGACGAATTCTTCAGCTACACCGTCGATCTGGCCACCGGACGCGCCCGTTGGGATGATCCGCGGGTCTATCGCCGCTGTCTTTAGGTGCTTTGAAGTTCGTTACGATTGGAGAACACAATGTTGAAACGTTGCCTTGCCGCACTCGCACTCTCGTTCATTTTTATGGGCAGCGTGACTGCCGGGTCGAAAGAAGATGGTTGGACGGCCTACAATAGCGGCGACTATGCGTCAGCACTGACATTGTGGACACCCCTTGCCGAACAGGGTGACACCAAGTTTCAATACATCCTTGGTTCCATGTACTCTGATGGGCAAGGGGTGGCGAAAGACGATGTCGAAGCAGTGAAATGGTATCGCTTGGCCGCGGAACAAGGATATGCGATCGCGCAGAATAGCCTTGGCCTCAGCTATGCCAATGGCCAAGGGGTGGTACAGGATTTTACCGAGGCGTTGAGATTGTATCATCTGGCTGCCGAACAGGGCTACGCAAAAGCACAGAGCAATTTGGGCGTCATGTACGCCAGGGGGCGCGGGGTGCCAGAAGATCTGGTGACTGCGTATGTGTTGTTCGATCTTGCAGCTTCGCAAGGTGAAGAAAAAGCAAAAGAAAACCGCGACATGGCCGCTTCCGGTATGACACAGGCACAGATCGAAAAAGCCCAACGCCTGTCGCAGGAGTGCATCAGCACCCATTACAAGAATTGCCTGTAAACCGTAAGCGCGACGAACATCCTATGTTGACGGTAGATGGCGGTGATGCCGTCGACCGCGCTGTTGTCGCGCCTGCTTTGTGGTGGCAGCAACTGCAAGAATACGAACGAGATATGGTGATGGGCCAACGCTTGGCGTTGCAGCGAGCCCGGAGCGGAGACATTGATGCACTACGTGTTTTATGGGTTAGGCGGGATCACGATAATCCCATCGGCGTATCTGCTCTACTGGAGCACACAAAATGGCGGGGTGTTTCCGCTCCAATGGTCAATCTATCTCTTCGTCCAGGCTTGGCTATGGCTGGCTATCGGTCGCGGCCTTCAGCTGCTGACGCGCATCGCTGACACTGTGGCACCCATAACAGGCAAGCCTAGCCAGAACGAAGCCGTCCGCGAAGGGGACTAGCATTAGGTGCGATACGCCGGGGACAAGGCCCCGCTGTCGCCTCGTAGCCGGTCGATCTCGCGGTGCATGTGATTGTTGTGCGCATGGCGCTCCAAATCGAAATCGTAAAGGAGTTGCGCCGGTTGCCGATTGCGACTGCCATCATGGCGGCATTCGCCAATCTTTATACAATTAGCAAAAGCATAGGGGTGGTGCGCCGCCGCAACGGCTTCTTCAACAGCATCGGCCGGATCAGGACGCTGTTGTGGAGCGCAGCGAATGGCTGCTTACGGGAGCTGGGGTTTAGGTCGGGAACGACTGGCTTGGGGGCGCATTGCTGACGTTGGTGGGTCGGACGGCGGAACCTAGTCTTGCCACTGCAGTCGAGGTTGTTCATCCGGTTGGGATTGAATTGGGCGGTTAAGCCGTAACGGGCATCAGATCGATTGTCTGGCGCAAAACAAGCCTCTGTGACGACACCAGTTTCGACAATCTCCCTTCCCCGAACCCTGAGCTCTCACCTGGTCGCTCTGGCCAACGGGCCTTTGAAATGTCAACGCGGATAATCGGCTATTGGACGGCACAGAACGGGACAGTTCCACATCTGATTTCCGCCAGCTTTAGTGGTGCAGGCAACCTTGGTACTCCAGAGGTTTCCTCGGGCTGACATTTCCTCAATCAAACCAGCTTCGCGCTACGGTAGATTGATTTTGACATAATCCACTGCTCGTTATACTATTTATGTGTATTAGGTATACCGTGCTTCGAAATCGAGAAAAACCCGCCATGAAACACATCGACCTGATGTATCAAACGATGCTGGCCGAACTCGCGGATCGATCTTTCGATGCCCAGTTCCAGGCCGATTTTCCTTTCTCGGGGCGTTTCGTGCCTGTACGGGTCAAAGACCGCGAATATTGGTATTTCGATGAGCCAATCGATGGGAAGAACACACGTCGCTATGTTGGCCCAAAATCAGACCTCGCGCTGACCGAGCGGGTAGCGAGATTCCGAGAGATCAAGGATAGTCTGAAGACGCGCCGCAAGTTCGTTTCGACATTGAAACGCGATGCTGGAATGAGCGGCCCCAATCCGATGGCCGGTGATGTGATCGAGGCCCTGGCGGATGCGGGCCTCTTTCGGCTCCGGGCCGTCCTGGTCGGCACTGCCGCTTTCAATTGCTATAGCGGAATCCTCGGCGTGCGGCTGCCCAATGCCATGCTTCAAACCGGAGACGTGGATTTTGCCCAGGATTTTGCAATCTCCGCGGAGGTCAAGGACAGCTTGCCGCCGATCATCGAGCTGCTCAAGACAGTCGATCCAACCTTTCGGGCGGTTCCGCATCACAGCGACAAGGTCAGGGTAGCAGCATTCACAACTGCTGCAGGTTTTCGTGTCGAGTTCCTGACCAGTAATCGGGGAAGTGATGACAACACTGACAAGCCTTCGTTGATGCCCGCACTCGGCGGCGCTGCGGCCACTCCGTTGCGGTTTATGGATTATCTGATCTATGAGCCAGTCCGAACTGTAATGCTGCATAAAGCCGGCGTGAGCGTCGTTGTGCCGTCGCCGGAGCGATATGCCATCCACAAGATGATCATCGCGAGCCGGCGCAAGTCGGAAGGTTCTGGGTCGCTTAAAAAAAGCAAGGACATCGCTCAGGCCTCATTCCTCTGTGAGGCACTTGTTGAAACTCGTCGGGGTTCCGATCTTGCGGAAGCCTATCAGGAGGCATGGGACCGCGGGCCGTCTTGGCAAACAGCGATCCTGGCGGGGAGGGCAATGATGTCAAAGGCCGGTGAGGCAGCGCTTGCTGCTGCGCTTGGGTAGCACCAAAGCAAGAGACGGCCATCGGCTGCGGTTCTCATAAGTGAGTGTGGAGGATTGCCTTTACTCGGGGTGCATTTTTTACAACGCTCGCAACGTATTGTTCTCCTGCGTCCAGAAAATCGCGATCGGGTAGGTGAATGCGATTCCTGTGTAAACGCCGTTGTAGAGAGTAACGGGGGGAAGACAGCAGAAATTTGGACAACGCCGTTCGCACAGGAACAAGTTTAGCCGTCGGAATTCGATCAAGCCAAGACCACTGTGGAGTTCACAGGAACCCAAAGGAGCATCCCTTTTGCTCTCATTGTACAATGCGAAAGACCGCATTATTCGATCTCGTCGGCCCCGGAATTGAGATGCAGCTTGCGGCGGAACGGGAAGATGCCATTGGCATATCGTTCGACGAGGCCCTCAAACACCTCCTCGGATTCCCGGACATCGAAGCCTTGGGTTTCTAGGGGCTGTTGACGTTCGGGATTCCCAAATCACCTGACTTCTGATTCAAGGTTGCAAACGGAGGAGATCAACCTTGACCCGAAGAGTCCTATCCAATTCGCAATGGGCGATCATCGAACCATACTGCCTGGGTAAAACCACCGATCCCGGACAAACCGGACGTGACCCACGACTTTTCATGGAGGCAGTCCTCTGGATCGTCCGCACGGGCGCGCAATGGCGCGAATTGCCGGGTGAGTTTGGCAAATGGAATTCTGTATTCAAGCGGTTCCGCAGATGGGTCAAAGCGGATGCTTTCTATTGTATGTTCAAAGCATTAGCCTCAGACGCCGATCTGGAATACGCAATGATCGACGGTACTATCGTCAAGGTTCATCGCTCGGGTCAGGGCGCAAAAGGGGGACTCTCTGCCAGGCCATTGGACGCTCACGCGGCGGCATAACGACAAAGATACTGGCTCTGACGGATGCGCTCGGTAATCTCGTCGATTTCTGTCTGATGCCAGGGCAAGCTCATGATCTGCGCGAGACCGATGCGTTGATCAGCGGCTTGTCCGCCGGATATTTGCTGGCGGACAGGGCCTTTGACGCGGATTGGCTGCGCAATGGCCTGCTGGATCGCGGCATAACCCCGGTCATACCGCCAAAATCCAACCGGAGGTTCCCGGCAGAGTTCGACAAGGAAACCTACAAATGGCGGCATTTGATCGAAAACTACTTTGGCAAACTGAAGGAAAACAGAGGGATAGCAATGCGCTCTTGCAAAACCGACCAGAGTTTCAAAGCCTTCATCTCAATTGCCGCAACGCTCATTCACACACGGTAAACGTCAACAGCCCCTAGGCCATCGACAATCTGGTTGCGCAGCTTGTCCAGCATGTCGCGTTTGTCCGCGCTCTTCTTCTGAATGCCGGATATCATCTGCCACAGCAGCTTCCGTGCAATGTCGTCCCGGTCCGGCCGCCGGGCATTCCGGGCAGCCTTGCGGATCTCCGCCTGACGAACACGCTGCTCTTCACTGCGCTGCCTCTGTGTCTTCCTGGCCATTTCCCTGCCTCCCTGTGTAGGACATTCACCCACGCACCATCATCCCGCACAACAGGCTGTCTTTGCAAACGCCGTTTGTCGAAGAATCGCAAAATCCCCGTATGGAATCGTCGGAGCAGGGTTCAGAATCGCGGCAGGATAAATTGAGATGAGTTGTTTCGAGTTGCCAGCATGTTGTGACGCTTCGTGTTGATTGCTGGGCACATTGAAACCGGTCCCCGGCAGGGTGCACCAGGCTTCAGCTTTGCGTTGCACAGTCCGGAAATGGCGAGAAAGGTTATAGTCACATCGAACCCCGCAATTTGCGGGATCACGCCCGGCAGGGAAGAGGGATATGAAGTAGCACGAGCTCTCAAATTACAGCCGGCCCCGCTGTGATCAATGCACCCCCCATCGGCTGGCGGGCAGGCTCGCAAAGCAGGCATACCCATCAAACGGCAACGGTGTTTACTGCAGAATCGAAAGAGCCGAGATGGGAATCGCGATTTCCCGGTCTGGAAGCGATTTGAACGAAACAGGGATCGTGCGGGCGCCTTTTAGAACCGCGACTCCATAGAGCGGCGCTGTCAGGGCCGTTTACTGGAGCGTTCATTAAGCCTCCTAACATTGCCAGCATGGGGCGAACTCTTGCTTGACGACTTATAAACAGACATATACGACGGATTGTATGTGTAATTCTGCCGTATGAGGCGCTTATGTCAACCTTGAGAGCAATGCGATCTCTCTCCGATTTGGGGCAAAACATCCGCCAGGCTCGACTTGCGCGGCGCTTTACTATGGCGGAACTGGCGATGCGCGCCAATGTTTCGGAACGCACATTGATGCGTCTGGAGAAAGGCGATCCCGGGGTTGGCATTGGCAATCTTGCCTCTGTACTTGCGGCGCTCGGCAGTCCGGCGGTCCTGGCGGATCTGATGTCTCCGGAAAACGATCCCGTGGGCCTATCGCGCGCACTTGAGGCGGTGCCAAAGCGCGGACGTTCCTTCAAATCAGGCAAGCCCATTCAAAAGCAAAACGAGACGATCGAGCTACAAGACGCTTCTGACAAAAAGGCGGGCGCACGCAAGGGGATATCCTTCTGATGATGCCGTCTGATCAATCCCGGTCCTTACGCGGCCGCTCCGCCCCCGGCCCACAAGAAGCCGAGGTTCACCTCGGCCGCAGCCTGTTGCGTGTGGGCAAGCTACGATTTTCGTTCGAACGCAGCAGGCAGTTTTCCGAGTTCAGCTACGATCGGGACTGGGTTGAAGATTCCCTCGGCTTTGCCATCGCCCCGGATCTGCCGCTAGGTCTTGCGCCGTTCTTCGCTTCCTCCGGTCGGGGAGGCGATCAGCGTGAGAGCCTGCCCGGTGTGTTGCAAGATGCCGCTCCGGACGCCTGGGGTCGTATGTTGATGGAGCGCCTCTATGGGGCCGGTCTCAGCGAGTTCGACATGCTAACCCTGACCGACGACACCACACGTCAAGGCGCGCTGCGTTTCTGCGATAGTCAGGGGCGGATTATCACAGGAGAGGGCGCTGTTCCGGTTCCGCAACTTATCGACCTGGAACAGTTGCAGGCCATCTCTGTCAGCATTGAACGAGGTGGCGAAGTTTCAAACGAAGCTCTGCGCCAGATGGCCGGAGCCGGTGGTTCGATCGGCGGCGCAAGGCCCAAGGCCAATGTGCTGGACGAAGGTCAGCTCTGGATCGCAAAATTCTCGTCCGCGGGTGACGCCAGCCCGGTCGAGCGCATCGAAGTCGCAACCTTGAAGCTTGCCCGCGCTGTCGGCCTGAATGCCCCCGACGCCCGGCTGATGCTGGAACGAACCACGAGTCCCATTGCCCTCATCCGGCGCTTTGATCGAGAGGGTACAGCGCGCATCCCCTACATCTCGGCGCGAACAGCGCTTGAACGACACGGCAGTGAGCAGGGTGCTTACACCGACCTGGCCCAATTCATCCAGCAACACAGCGACAACCCGCTTACAGACCTGCGGGAACTCTGGTCGCGGATCGTGTTCACTATTCTGGTGTCGAACACAGACGACCATCTCAAGAACCACGGTTTTGTCTATGCCGGTGAGGGCCAATGGAGCCTTTCTCAACTTTTTGATGTCAACCCGCAGCCGGAACGCCACCGCCTTCTCAAAACGGCCATCATCGAAGGTGAACCGTTCGCCGCCTCGATTGCGCTTGCGCTTGAGGCGGCCGTGTTTTTCAACCTTGACGCAGACGAAGCCAGAGAGCTGGCGCGGGCAATGGCGCAGCAGATCAAGGACAGCTGGAAGGACATCATGCGCAACCATGGTGTGACGGGCACAGACTTGCGCAGCCTGGAGCCCGCATTCGAACATGATGAAATGGAACGGGCGCTCAGTTTGTAGCTTGAACAACAAGTCGCCATATATGGCTTATATAATATGTTAATATGGTATATATGGCGAATAGATTTCAACGATGTTGTGAACTTATCGGGCGTCCGTTCCTTGCCTGCAGCTAAAGGCAATACCTGATGTGAAAACCAACGATTTCTCCCAAACTGAAGCTTCGGACACAAACTCGTGGCCTGATATGATCAGTTCGGGATGGTACCTGTTTGGCAATGTGCATCCGATCCCGGTCAATATCGCAATTCTTTGAGAGCCCTTCTAAAAGACACCGCCGATGACATACGGCATGATGAGCGAGGCTCGTTTGGTGAAAAGAGCGTTGGTATTCATTTGCATCATTAAACGACTGGAATTTACGCCATGACCATTCTCATTTTTGCGGGCGGCTTGATGGGAGCATCAGGTGTTGCATTGTCAGCCTATGGTGCCCATGCAGGCGGTGGCAATGTCACCACGGCTGCGCAATTCCTGCTGTTTCACGCACCCCTTTTTGTGGCGCTGGGCCTTGCCGGAAATTCCAGTCGGATCCGAAGCGCCGGTGCTGGCCTTCTGTGCCTTGGGCTGGCGTTGTTTTGCGGCGATCTGCTGATGCGCCATTTTGCCGACACGCGATTATTTTCAATGGCTGCACCTTTCGGAGGTATGGCAATGATCGGCGGTTGGCTTGTGATTGCGGTTTCCGAATTGATGAACAAATCCCGGTAAGCAGATTTGTTGGTAAGGAGATGGTTTTGTTGCAATTTTGAGACGAGTCGAATTGCAGAAAACCATTCCCCGGCCGGTCGCTATTGGGACCTTGGCTCTCTAAATTCAACTGCTGCGGAAAGACTAAGCGGCCGGAATTTGTGCATTTCGGTCGTAGTTAGCTCGGCGCGCTGCCTCTGTGTCTTCCTGGCCATCTTCCCGTCTCTCCACTGTTGGACTGAATAGCCCCGAGTTTTCTAGACGCCCTCGGTCCTCGTTTTCTGCTGCCGTTCGAACTCGGCGGGCGACAGCAACCCGTTTCTCACATGCTTACGCTTTGGGTTGTAGAACATCTCGATGTAGTCGAACACATCCCTCCTGGCTTCTTCTCGGGTCCGATAGGTCCTACGTCTTATCCGTTCACGCTTGAGCAGGTTGAAGAAACTCTCTGCGACGGCATTGTCATGGCAGTTTCCGCGCCGGCTCATTGAGTGTTGCAGATTGTGATGCTTTAGGAACAATGCCCAGTCGATGCTGGTGAACTGAGAGCCTTGGTCTGAATGAATTAACACCTTGCTCGTCGGCTTTCGTCTCCACACAGCCATGAGCAAAGCCTGCAGCACGACGTCCGTTGTCTGACGGCTTTGCATCGACCAGCCGACGACGCGGCGGGAGTAGAGATCGATCACGACGGCCAGATAGGCGAAACCCTCATTGGTCTTGATGTAGGTGATGTCGGTGACCCAGACCTTGTCCGGCACTGCCACGTCGAACTGGCGGTCCAGCGTGTTGTCGACGACTACAGAAGGTTTGCCGCCATAGCTGCCAGGTCGACGCTTGTAGCCGATCTGCGCTTTGATACCCGCCAAATTGACCAGACGTGCAACGCGGTTCGGGCAGCACGTCTCACCCTGATCCAGCAAGTCATCGTGAAGCTTGCGATAGCCATAGACCTTACCGCTGTCCTTCCACGCCTTCCTGAGAAGTTCGGTCTGACGGGCGTCTTCCCGCTCCCGATTGCTCAGCGGGTTCTTCAGCCAGGCATAGAAGCCGCTGGGTTGGATGCGAAGGGAGCGGCACATCGCACGCACCGAGAACAGCGGGCGATGCTCTGCTACGAACACGTACTTCACTTTGCATCTCGCGCGAAGTACGCCGTTGCCTTTTTTAGGATATCCCGCTCCTCCGTCACACGCGCCAGTTCAAGCTTCAGCCGCCGAACTTCGGCAGCCTGTTCGTCGACAGAACCATCGCGGGACCCTGACTTCCCGAACCGCTTCTTCCACGCATAAAGCGAATGGGAACTGACACCCAATCGTTTCGAAACCTCCGCAACCGGATAACCCCGCTCAACGATCTGATGAACAGCATCGCGTTTGAAATCGTCACTGAATTTGGCTGTGCTCATGATGGCCTCCTTGCCTCAAATTTAGGGAAGAAGGCGTCTATGAATCTAGGGGCTATTCAGACATCTACCCACGGCTCAGATAAGTTGCCAAGGTCATTGATATTGCCCGTGACTTTCTGACGATAAATCTTGCCAGCCATGACTGACGCATCGCGTTCGCTCAGTGTTGTGATGCCTGCGCGCAAGGTGGCAAAACGCTCTTCGATCTCAGCTGCGACCCTGGCGAAAAGGAGCCGCGATTCGCTGACATCCTTCGTGCCGAGGCTTTTCACGGTCTCTTTTTTGTTGAGGATCGGCTGCAGGTATTCGGGCCCGCTCTTGCGAAGTCTGTACATTCCCGTACGTCTGTCTCTGGTGGGATTTATCATTCTCAAAACCATGGCTGTGGACCCACCTTGTGTACCCAAAGGCGGTTACAGAGTCGTTGAGAACCGGGTTTCCTAGCATTTTCAATGCTTGCAAATGGTGCTGCCGGAGAGATTTGAACTCTCGGCCTCTCCCTTACCAAGGGAGTGCTCTACCCCTGAGCTACGGCAGCCCTTTGCGTCAGATCCGAATTGTCGATGCCTTGGCGCCGATCCGTCTCCGTGTCGCGCTTGTGCAATTTTCGAGTGGATGAAAACGGCTGAAGCGGCCCGCTATTGCCACAGCTTGGACATGAGTGCAAGCACAAACGGGCGATTGGTGAGGCAGTTTTGAAATTGCCTGCGCGAGACTGGATCACGGGCCTGAAAACCGGCCCCGCCGTAACGCCATGTGGATTGGTGGGCGGGCCGGACAAGCCGCGCGCATTCAGCGATGCGGCCGAAACGGCACTGGCTGGCTAACGGCCCATTGCGCTGTCTCTTCACCTCAAGCTGTATTTGCGCTATCGGAGGCTGGTCATGACCGAAACAAAATCGCCCAAACCCCAGACCGCAAAACACGGGACCCCACAATACGGGACCGAAGCAGAACGCCAGGCTGCCAGCCGCGCCGCACGCCGTGCCGAGCAGCTGCGCGCCAATCTGCAACGGCGCAAATCCCAGACCCGCGCCCGCCGCGATGGCGGCGCTGACGAGACCGACGGCCTGCCGGCTGCCCGTGATGAGGGTGGCAAGGTCGATTAACCTGACGCTGGTCCTTCGTGTTGCCGCATTCCCGAGGATGGTCTAAACAGCGCCGCAGTAATTTCTCAGGAACCCGCCGCCAGCACAGGGGCTCGGTCCGAAACCCACGAGGACAGCATGGATCGCATCAGGATCGTTGGCGGAAACCCGCTCAATGGCGTCATTCCGATATCCGGCGCCAAGAACGCAGCATTGCCGCTGATGATTGCCTCGCTGTTGACCGACGAAACGCTGACGCTGGAGAACCTTCCGCATCTGGCCGATGTCGAGCAGCTCCAGCGCATTCTCGGCAATCATGGCGTCGACATCGCCGTGGTAGGCAAGCGCGAGAATCAGGGCGGGGCCTATGCCCGCACGGTGCATTTCACCGCCCGCACCATTGTCGACACCATCGCGCCCTATGAACTGGTGTCGAAGATGCGCGCCAGCTTCTGGGTCATCGGCCCGCTTCTGGCCCGCATGGGCGAAGCCAAGGTTTCGCTGCCAGGCGGCTGCGCCATCGGCACACGGCCGGTGGACCTGTTCATCGATGGCCTCAGGCAGCTGGGCGCCGAGATCGACATCGAAAGCGGCTATGTCAACGCCCGTGCCCCCAAGGGGCTGATCGGCGCGCGCTACGTGTTTCCCAAGGTCTCCGTTGGCGCCACGCATGTGTTGTTGATGGCGGCAACTCTGGCCAAGGGCCAGACAATCATCGAAAACGCGGCGCGTGAGCCTGAAGTGGTCGATCTCGCCAATTGCCTCAACGCCATGGGCGCCAGGATTTCCGGCGCAGGCACCTCGACGCTGGTCATCGATGGCGTGGCATCGTTGTCGGGCGCGCGCCACCGGGTGCTGCCTGACCGCATCGAGACCGGCACCTACGCCATGGCCGTGGCGATGACCGGTGGCAATGTGCTGCTTGAAAACACCTCGATGGACTTGCTCGAAAACGCACTGCTGGCCGTGCGCCGCACCGGCGTCGAGATCACGCCCGAAGCGGGCGGTATCCGCGTCCGCCGCAATGGCGGGGATATCTTGCCGGTCGATGTGACAACCGATCCGTTTCCCGGTTTCCCGACCGATTTGCAGGCGCAGTTCATGGCCCTGATGACTCGTGCCAACGGTGTCTCCCACATCACCGAGACGATCTTCGAGAACCGTTTCATGCACGTGCAGGAACTGGCGCGGCTGGGAGCGAAGATCTCGCTGTCGGGCCAGACGGCGACGGTGACCGGAGTGTCGCAACTGCGCGGTGCGCCGGTGATGGCAACCGATCTGCGCGCCTCGGTCTCGCTGGTGATTGCCGGCCTGGCAGCCGAAGGCGAAACAACCGTCAACCGGGTCTATCATCTCGACCGCGGGTTCGAGCGGCTGGAAGAGAAGCTCACCAATTGCGGCGCCATCGTCGAACGAATCAGCAGCTGACGCCCGGGCTCGGGTGAGGGCGACGCCGGGGTAAGGGTAGGGGCAGGAACGAGGCAAATCCACGCTCTCAACCTTCGCCGCATTGCGCTTTGGCCCTGGCGCACTTACCTTGCAGTGCAACAAGCGCTCGCACATGCTCCGGCGGGCGGCGTCGCAAACCTGGAAAATCCGAGGAATTCATGGACAGTCTGAAACTGATGGCGCTTGACGAAACCGATCTGGCCGTGATCTCCGCTTGCCTGCAGGACGCGGTATTCAAGACCGGCGACACCGCCTTTTTCGGCAAGGATCGCAGCTTCACCCTCGAGGCCAACCGCTTCGTCTGGGAAGAGGGGAAAACCAAGAAAACCTTTGAGCGCCGGCGTGCCGTGCTGGTGATCAAGCAGGTTGATGCGGTCAAGTCGCGCGGCGTTGATCTCAAAGACACAGACAAGGTGCATTCGCTGCTTGCGCTGCAGTTTCTGGCAGGCGAAGAAGCCCCGGCCGGCGTTATCGAATTGGTTCTGGCCGGCGACGCCACGATCCGGCTCGACGTTGCCTGCATCGAGGTTCAGCTCGCCGATATCGGTGGCGGCTGGGAAACGAAATTCAAACCGCGCCATCCGGTCAGCGGTTAAGGCAGACATATTGGCGTGACAGAGGAGCAGGGGCATTGGTACTGAGGCTTGATTACCGGCAATCGGATTTTGAAGCCCGATTCGCAGCGTTCCTGACCACCAAGCGCGAGGTCTCCGAAGACGTCGAAACCGATGTGCGCGTCATCATCAACGAAGTGCGGGCGCGCGGCGATGCGGCCCTGCATGATTTTTCCAGGCGCTTTGACGGGATTGATACCCGCACCCTCGGACTGGCGGTCACTGCCGCTGAAATCGAGGCCGCTTATCAGGCCGCCGATGCGGATGTGATCGCGGCGCTTGAACTCGCCCATGACCGAATCGCCAGCCATCACAGCCGGCAGATGCCAAAAGACGACCGCTACACCGATGCGCTGGGTGTCGAGCTTGGCTCGCGCTGGACTGCGATCCAGGCCGTCGGCCTCTATGTGCCGGGTGGCACCGCCAGCTATCCGAGTTCGGTATTGATGAATGCGGTGCCCGCCAAGGTGGCCGGCGTCGAGCGCATCGTCATGGTGGTGCCGGCGCGTGACGGCGCTCTCAACCCGGTGGTGCTCGCCGCCGCCCGCATCGCCGGCGTTAATGAGATCTACCGGATCGGCGGCGCCCAGGCGATCGCAGCGCTTGCCTATGGCACCGAAACCATCCGTCCGGTGGCCAAGATCGTCGGTCCCGGCAACGCCTGGGTGGCCGCAGCCAAGCGTCAGGTCTTTGGCACTGTCGGCATCGACATGATTGCCGGTCCTTCCGAAGTGCTGGTGATGGCCGATTCTGACAATGATCCGGACTGGATTGCCGCTGATCTGCTGGCTCAGGCCGAACACGATGCCGGCGCGCAATCGATCCTGATGGCCTGCGACGCGGGCTTTGCCGATTCGGTTGTTGCCGCCGTGGAGCGGCAGCTTTCAACGCTCAGCCGGTCGGAGACCGCGCGGCGCAGCTGGGCCGATTTCGGCGCCGTTATCCTGGTTCCCGACTGGCCGGCAGCGATCCCGCTGGCCGACCGGATTGCCGCCGAGCATCTCGAGATCGCCACCAGCGATGCCGAGGAATTGGCCGGGCGCATCCGCAATGCCGGCGCCATCTTTATCGGCCGGCACACGCCCGAAGTGATCGGCGATTATGTCGGCGGGTCAAATCATGTGTTGCCGACAGCGCGCTCGGCGCGGTTTTCCTCGGGGCTTTCGGTGCTTGATTATGTCAAGCGCACCTCGATTCTCAGGCTCGGGCCCGAGCAGTTGCAGTCTCTCGGCCCGGCTGCCATAACATTGGCCCGAGCAGAAGGGCTCGACGCCCACGCACGTTCGGTATCGATCAGGATGAACCGTTGGGATGGGGGCCGGGACCGGGAATGACGACGACGGACACGCAACGGCTCTCGGACGTCGTTCTCGACGAGACCATCGGGCGTGCCACGCCGGATGTGGAGCATGAGCGTGCGGTTGCCATTTTCGACCTGATCGAGGAAAACAGTTTTGAGCCCGCTGGTCACAATGACGGCCCCTACAAGCTCAAGCTGTCGCTGGTCGATTCCAAGCTGGTGTTTTCGATCTCCGATCACAACGATGTCCCGATCGCTGCCCATATCCTCTCGCTGACGCCATTCCGGCGCATCGTCAAGGACTACTTCATGATCTGCGAAAGCTATTACGAGGCAATCAGGTCCTCGTCGCCGAGCCAGATCGAGGCCATCGACATGGGTCGCCGCGGCATTCACAACGAAGGCTCGCAGACGCTGATGGACCGGCTGGATGGCAAGGTCTCGATGGACTTTGATACCGCGCGGCGGTTGTTCACGCTTGTCTGCGTGCTGCACTGGCGCGGATAGAGGCCACAATGGCGGACCCGGCGCCTGCCCTTGAGAAAACCGCTCCTGGCGCGATTCTGTTCGTGTGCGGGATGAATTCCATCCGCTCGCCAATGGCCGAGGTCATTGCCCGCTCGATGTTGCCCGCCGGCACCTATATTACCTCGGCCGGCGTCCGCCCCGGTGAGCGCGATCCGTTTGTCGACAAGGTGCTCGACGAGATTGGTCTCGATCTCGGCGAGCGCCAGCCGCAGGCGCTTGACGAGCTTGCCGACGATTATTTCGACGTAATTGTCACGCTGGCGCCGGAAGCCCACCACCGGGCACTGGAAAGGACTGGTAGTACCGCCGTTGAGGTGATCTACTGGCCAACACCGGACCCGACTGTCGTTACCGGCACACGGGACCGCATTCTTGACGCCTACCGCGAGGTACGCGACATGCTCAGGCAGCGGATCGGTTCTGGCAAGAGCTGGTCACGTGAGCCGTTGGGCCCCTGAATCTATTTTGTTCACAAAGCGGTCGTCTTTGTGTAGGTTCCGGCCAAAATTCGGGCCCGCGCATCATGTGCCGCCCTTAAACGAGAAAGACAGACACTGAATGGCGAAAGAAGAAGTTCTTGAATTTCCGGGCGTGGTCACCGAACTGCTGCCGAACGCAACCTTCCGGGTAAAGCTTGAAAACGAGCATGAAATCATCGCTCACACTGCTGGCCGGATGCGCAAGAACCGCATCCGCGTGTTGGCAGGCGACAAGGTGCTCGTTGAAATGACACCCTACGATCTGACGAAAGGCCGTATCACCTATCGCTTCAAATAGGCGAAAGGTGTGACGCCACTCCATGGCCAGATCGCAAAAACTGATCCTCGCCTCCGGTTCGCCGCGCAGAGTTGAACTGCTCGGCCAGGCGGGCATCGTTCCCGACCGGCTGATGCCGATGGATCTCGACGAAACGCCCCATCGCAGTGAACATCCGCGCTCGCTTGCGCGGCGGCTTTCGCGTGAGAAGGCCGAGGCCGCGCTGGCCCAGACCGGCAATGACCCGGCCTGGCGCGACGCTCATATTCTCGCCGCCGATACTGTCGTCTCGGTTGGCCGCCGGGTGCTGCCCAAGGCCGAGCAGATAGATGAGGCGTCGAACGCGCTCTATCTGCTGTCGGGCCGCAACCACCGAGTCTTCACCGGTATTTGCCTGGTGACTCCGGATCACAAGATTCGCCAGAAGATCATCGAAACCCGGGTGCGCTTCAAGCGGCTCTCGCAAGTCGAGATCGAAAGCTATCTGGCCTCGGGCCAATGGCGCGGCAAGGCGGGCGGCTATGCCATCCAGGGGCTTGCCGGCACGTTCGTGGTCAAGCTGGTCGGCTCCTACACCAATGTGGTGGGCCTGCCGCTTTACGAAACTGTCGGATTGCTGACCGGCGAAGGCTATGACGTGCATTTCAAATGGCTTGAGGGCTGAGGCAATGAGCGACGCCAAGGTAACCCCGCTGCGCAAGGCGCAACCCTGTCCGGAATGCGGGCGACCGTCGACACGCGACAATTACCCGTTCTGCTCAGACCGCTGCCGCTCCGTCGACCTCAACCGCTGGCTGGTCGGCGGCTATGCGATTCCGGTCACCGAGGTTGAGGAAAACCAGGACGAAGACCAGGACGACCGCGGCTGAAGCGGGCGCTGTGGCGGGTTTTGCCACTTGCCTCCGTGTGCCCCGCCCGGTGGGTAGTGCTGACGGCTGTGAGAGGCCTTTGTGTCAGGGATAGACGCGACGTGTCGCACTTGATCCGTTATGGTGCCCGTCGGTCACCAAAAGGGCTGCATCGCACCGTGCCAGCGTTAAAACAGGTGGGTGTCGCAAGCCTCGACCAAAGCCGCTCCGGGATTTCTTTGCGCGACAGGGAAAAAGCCAAAAAAGGGTGCTGGACAGGGGCTTTCAAGATGCTATAACGCGCTCGCTTCCGGCATGGAAATTATGCTCCTGTCGGCAAGCTCCTGAAGCCGCACAATCGCGGTCAGGATGATGCCCGGATAGCTCAGTTGGTAGAGCAGCGGATTGAAAATCCGCGTGTCGGTGGTTCAAATCCGCCTCCGGGCACCACTCTTTCTCAATCACATCAGAACGCCGGTGCAATTTGATTGCTCTGTTGGCGTGTCGACGTCGGTGATCTCTACATTGCGTTGGGCTGGTTTTTGCCAAAGCGAAGTTGGTGAACCCACCGCACCGCACACATCTGGTACCTGGGCGAGGGCCGATGTGTCCGCTTGATGCCGTTCGAAGTCCAGCAACTGGACCTCGGGTGCTGGTTCCGCTTTGAGGTGGAATCTGCCCCCGCGAACCTGCAGACGCAGAGCGGCCGAATCGACGTCTACCCCCTGATTACCCATAGGCTGACCCTGCCGGGCGTGCGAGCGTCTCCCTATTGGCCAGCCCCAAGGGGCAAACGATAAAGACCCAAGTCGCCTTTATCTGGTAGAGAAGAGTAAATTGCTCTGGGAGAAACCATGTCCACCGACCTCTTCAACCTGACAGGCAAGCGCGCTCTTGTGACCGGCTCCTCACAGGGAATCGGCCTGGCCCTGGCCCATGGCCTCGCTGCTGCCGGCGCCGATATCATCTTGAACGGCCGTGACGAGGCCAAGCTGAAGGCCGCGCAAAGCCTTGGGGCAAAACATCTGCTGGCCTTTGACGCCACCGATCATGAGGTCGTGCGCAAGGCGGTCGATACCTTCGAAGCCGAGACCGGGGCAATTGACATTCTCGTCAATAATGCCGGGATGCAGCACCGGGCCCCGCTGGAGGAGTTTCCGGCCGATGCCTTCGAGCAACTGCTCAAGACCAACATCTCGAGCGTCTTCAATGTCGGCCAGGCCGTCGCCCGTCACATGATCAAGCGCGGTGCGGGCAAGGTCATCAATATTGCCAGCGTCCAGACTGCACTCGCCCGCCCCGGCATCGCTCCCTATACCGCGACCAAGGGGGCAGTCGGCAACCTCACCAAGGGGATGGCGACCGATTGGGCCAAATACGGCCTGCAATGCAATGCCATTGCGCCGGGCTATTTCGACACGCCACTGAACGCCGCGCTGGTTGCCGATGCCGACTTCACCACCTGGCTCGAAAAGCGCACGCCGGCCGGCCGCTGGGGCAAGGTCGACGAACTTGTCGGCGCCTGCATTTTCCTGTCTTCGGTCGCGTCCTCCTTCGTTAACGGACACGTGCTCTATGTCGACGGCGGCATCACCGCCTCGCTCTGAGATACATCCGCGCATCGTGCTGATAGGGCGCGCGGGCTATGGCTCGTCCTCCATTTTTGCGGCACCCGCCGTACCACGGGGAGCTTCGAGCCATTCAGCAAACACACCGGACTCAGCGCATCGTTGCAGTCCGGGCTTGCTGGCGCGGCCTCTCCTTCGCCATCTCCGGCGGGTGGTTCGGATTGCGGGTAAATAGCCAGATGCATCGAAAATGCCAGGTTGCTGCCGTGGTTTTGCAAAAACGTTTTTTGCCCGTTTCCGTCTCGCATCAAGGAATATCCGTTCGGGCGGCGCGATGATCTATTGGTAACCTCGGGCCTTAGGGCGTTGGCTGCTTCGGCAGCCGTCGTGGAAAGCACAAGAACCGGTAATGTTGGTCAGGCAGAAATTGTCAGAGGTTATTCGCGCGCATCTGACGAAACCGGCGCGCGGTTTTTGTCCTCCAGCGCGGCTGACAGGCCAAAATCTTGCTGCGACAGCATGATGTCGGCAAGCGTGTATTGATCAAACGTGGCCATGAAGGCATCGAGCGCCTGGTGCATCAGACGGGGCAATCTGCAGCAGCCGGAAATGATGCACTGATTGGCCGGTGTCAGACATTCGACCAGCGCGAAGTCCACCTCGGTGGCCCGCATCACCGCGCCGAGGTTTATCTGCTCGGCAGGCCGGGCCAGCGTAAACCCGCCGGAGCGGCCGCGAACGCCGCGCAGATAACCGGCCTTGGTCAGCATGTTGACGACTTTCATCAGGTGGGCCTGGGATACCCGGTAGGCCTTGGCCGTTTCCTCGATGGTCACCAGCCGTTCGCCCGCAGCTCCCGCATACATCAGAACCCGCAACGCATAGTCTGAGAAAGTGGTCAGTTTCATGAGATTCCCTGGTACGGTTGGCCATCGCGTCTGGGTCGGGGCCCGCGACGGGTCTGATCCTGCCTATTGGCTCGACCCATAGACGCATTGATGCGCGCCCGCCAGAGCCGCGCCGGCGCAGGGCCCCGGTCACGGCCCATCGATCAGGCCCCGTGCCAGGTCCGGTTGCAAGAGCCAAAGCGGGCAGCCTGGTCTGGCCGCTCCGCACCCGCGCTCATACGAAAACCATCACCACGATCGCACCGATCACCACCGCCACAAGCCCGCCGATCAGCATCGGCAAAAGCGTGTTGTCCTGGTCGATGTCGCGGGTTTTGTAGACTTGCTGTTCTGCTGATTTGGGCTCGTCCTCGTGTTTCTGGATGGCTTGTTCTTGCATGGCTTGGTTCCTTCGTGGCTGCATGGGTTGATCGGCTGACGGCAATTACGGCAATTGTCTGGTTGCTGCCCGCTGGGCAGCGACGCGCATCCAGTCCTGGTAAAGGCACCTGTCCTCTTTCGAGAATCTGGCCCGGTGTTTCAGATCGTCAAACGAATCGTCAGTACGCAAGCGGTCATAGTCATCGCGGACAAGCGCTTCGAGGTTGGTCCCGGTTTCTTGCTCTGCGGCCCCGGAAAGCTGGCGCGAATGGTCGGGCGGCCGGTTCACCGGACGTCTCCCTGCTCTTCGGATTTGCCAGTGTAGCGCAAAACTCCGAGACTCGCTGCCCCGGTCGCATCAGCGTCCGCAAACGGGGTAACCGCTGCATTCGCGCCAGACAGCACGGATTCGTGCAGCCTCATGATATGGGCCTGCAGACTGGCGGCGGCGGCGGGAGGCAAAAGCCTGCAAAGCACCGAATGGAAATACGGCTTGAGCATGCGTCCTGTTACGCCGCGTTCGGCGCAAATCAGATCAACGATATTGGCTTCGAGCCTGGACAGTTGCAACGGTCGCGCGCCGCGATCGAGGATCACGCGCAGCGCGTCTTCTATGTGATCCCAGCGCGCGCCGGAGATATGCGTCATCACGTTGGTGATGTGGCTGTTGGCCCGAAAAGAAGCGACAACAGCGCGCGTCAGCGTGTCCAGTCCCAAACCGAGCCCGATCGCAGTCGGCTGCGGCAAAATGTCGATGTCAGGGGGCGCTCCGCCGTTGCCGAGATCAAGTCCGGTCGCGCGTTGCGCCAGCGCATCAAGCCCGCATCCGGCAGGGTCGACAGCCCGTAAATCCCCGATTTCCATGATCTCCATCGCTCGCTCCGTCTCCACGCCACAATGACAACTATGCCCGCGATTTCGCGGGCCCGGCTTTCCCTTCGGAAGGTCTGCACTGTTCTAACCCATAAAAGATATATTGACAATGTATCTTTAAACGAGAACATTGCGGCATGGCTGACGCGACCGGGACGACTGCCCGACCGAAGATGCCATCGGCGTGTCAGCCCGGTCTAGGGACCAGGTGTCGGGCGCCGCAGCCTCCCTCCGGGGTCGCCGGGCGCGTAACCGCGCGTTCGCACTTGATCTTGAACAGAAGGAAATCAGAAATGACCGAAGCCACAGACGCTGTCGACCTGCGCAGCCTCGTCCCCGCACAACGCCACGCCAAGATCTTCCAGCTCGTCCATGCGCTCGCACCGGGCAAATCGTTCGAGCTGATCAACGATCATGATCCCAAGCCGCTCTACTACCAGCTTGAAGCTGAATATCCGGGCGAATTCTCATGGGAATACCGCGAGCAGGGCCCCGAGGCCTGGCGCGTCGCAATCGGCAAGATCGAAAAGGCTGCCTGAAGGCGCCCGGAATGGCGCCAGCCGGATCTGGCGTCATTCCCAAGGAAAACATGATGCTCGGTGTCACACTGTCCCGTTGGACGATGTCCTATTTTTTTGCAGCTCTTTCGGCGCTGGTCGCTGCAGAGATCATGATGGTGGCTGGCTTTGGCTATCCAACCGCGGGGCTGCGCGCACCCGAGACACTGATCCTGGTCCATGTCACCACCATTGGCTGGCTCAGCCTGCTGATGTGCGGCGCACTGTTCCAGTTTGCACCGGTGTTGATCGCGCGGCGTCTATACAGCGATACACTGCCCTTGCCCGCCCTGCTGCTGGTGCTGGCCGGCCTTGGCTTGCTGTTGGTCGGCTTCGTGCAGCTAACCGGCAGGCTGACTGCGCTGCCGTCGATGCTGCCGCTGGCCGGCATCATTCTCAGTGCCGGTTTTGCCGTGGTGCTGTGGAATCTCGGACGTACATTGTGGCCGGCACGGCCGCTGCCACTGCCTGCGCGTTTTGTCGCCACCGGCCTGGTCTCGCTTGCGTTGACGGTCGCATTCGGTGTGATTTTCGTAACCGTGCTGGGCCAGCAGACGAATTCAGAACCGATGCTCGCCATCGCCAGCGCAGCGCTTCCGTTGCATATCGCAGCCGGTATCGGTGGCTGGCTGACAGTGACGGCCGTGGGCGTGAGCTACCGGCTGCTGGCAATGTTCATGCTCGCGCCGGAACTTGGCGGTGCGCGGCCGAAGCTGGTCCTGGCATTTGCCATCGCCGCCCTGGTGGCGGTCGTGGCGGTCGGGCTCGGTGCGGTGTTGACCGGCGCCAGCCTGCTCATTCCGCTTCTTGCAGGCGGCATCCTCGCGCTGGTCTCGCTTGTTCTCTACGGGGCCGACATCATCCATCTCTATCGCGCGCGCAAGCGTCGCTTTATCGAGCTCAACAGCCGCATGGCGATTTTTGCGCTGGCCTCGCTTGCCGCAGCCGTTGTCCTGGCCATCGCACTTACTGCCCTCGGCAGGTTCAACGATGGCGTCGGTGCGGTGGTGTTTCTTCTCGCTTTTGGTTGGTTGTCGGGTCTCGGTCTCGCCAAGCTCTACAAGATCGTGGCGTTTCTCACCTGGCTCGAATGTTACGGCCCGGTGCTTGGGCGGATGACGACACCCAGGGTGCAGGACTTGGTGGTCGAGAGCCGTGCCCGCAAGTGGTTCCTGTTGTATTTCCTGGCGGTCTGGCTCGGCACCTTGGCTCTTCTGATTTCGCAACCGATCGCGTTCCGTGTCGCCGTCGCAGCGATGCTCGCGGCGACCATCGGGGTTGTCAGCGAATTCGTCCAAACCCGTCTTCTTTCGGACGTGAAAACTCGTTCCAGCGAGCCGGATGCACCAGATGCGGTGCACCGACCGCATCTGCTGTTTTCCCGTTCTCCCTCGAATTGAAATCAAAGGAGTAATCTGATGACCACGACATTTGTCGATCTCGACGTCCGCCCGATCCTCAAGGACGGCGGAGAACCGTTTGATCTCATCATGAAAGCAATGGCCGCGCTTGGCCCCGACCAGGGCTTGCGGTTGCTGGCAACCTTCCAGCCTATCCCGCTGTTTCACGTCATGAAGTCAAAGGGCTTCACCCATGAAGCCACGGAAATAGGCGAGGGTGACTGGGAAGTGCTGTTCACCCCAGGACTGGCGGTTGAAGCGGAAACCCCGACACCGGCGCCTGCTGCAGCTGCGGCAGAAGCGGATGGCGGCCAGTGGCCGGAACCCGAGCAGCAACTCGACAATCGCGATCTGGAACCGCCAGAGCCGATGGTGAGGGTTCTGGCCGCGATCGAAACCATGCAGCACGGTCAGGTCCTGTCCGCATTGCTGTGCCGCGAGCCGATGTTCCTGTTTCCAGAACTTGAAAAGCGCGGACATCAATGGCGCGGCGGCTTCGAGCCCGATGGCACGACCTACAAGGTACTGATCCGCGTGCTCCACAACAGCGAAGACGCGGCATAGCGGCACTTGCGCGTTTTGCTTCCGTGTCCCTGCCTTCATGGAGATTTGAACGATGTTTATTCAGACCGAACCAATGCCAGACGCATCGCGCCTCAAGTTCTTCCCCGGCAAGGAGGTCTATCCCTCCGGCACGATCGAGTTTGCCAACCGGGAGGAAGCCGCGGTGTCGCCGCTGGCGCAGCGTCTTTTCGATATTCCGGAGGTGGCCGCGATCACTTTCGGTTTTGACTACCTCATCATCACCAAGAATGGCGGCGACTGGCAGCACCTGAAGCCGGCAATGCTGGGCACCATCATGGAGCATTTCATGTCGGATGTGCCGGTGATGCGCCCGGTGAGAAAAGAACCGGGCGGCAATGCCGGCGAGACCAGCGAACTTGTCGCCGAGATCCTGACATCCCTGCGCCAGGTAATCGACCCGGAACTCGGCTACAACATCGTCGATCTCGGTCTGATCTATGACGTTGCACCCGGCGCCGACGGGGTGACGTTTGTGGCCATGACCACGACCACGCCCGGATGCCCGGCCACGAACTATCTCAAGCAGGGCGTGCATGAACGCGCCGGTGCGGTCGAGGGTGTCACCGGGGTTGAGGTGGACCTGACCTATGAGCCGCCATGGACTCCGGAAATGATGAGCCCGGAGGCCAAGCTGCATTTCGGGATTGATCAATGAGCGATACCGACACCTCGCACGACGAAGCGTCCGCGCTCGATCAGGCCGGGCTGGTTCTGCTTCTTGTCAAAAGCCTCGAGGCTCTGGCCTCTGCGGGGCAGGTCGACGCTGCCTGCCGGCTTGCCGGACAGGCGTGCGCCGGCCTGCGCCATTCTGATCCGCGCGGCTGGGGCAAGCTCAACGCGCTGCTTCATCGCCTCGCCCGCCGCGCGCCAGAGGTCGGCACCGTGGCAACACCACCGGGTCGGTAGCCCCGTTCCAGCTAAGCCCTTTGAGAACGTTCTCGTCGCAGCCAGACGGGAACTTTACCCGCGCATCCGCGTTGGTCTGCCGGATTTCGAAAGATCAATCCGGGAGAGCAAAAATGCAAAAACGTACCGCCATTTCATGGGTCATATCCGGCATGGTCAACGCCGTATTGTTCGGTGTCGGCATCGTGGTGGTGCTGTCGGTGCCGGCTCTTGAAGCCTGGGCGCCCTATCTCATTCCCCTGGTTGTCGTCGTTGCATTTGCGCTGACGCCGTTCGTAGCCTGGAAAATTGCGCCCAGACTGCGGGCCGACCGCCAGGCCCACATCACCTGAGCCCAATCCACGCGGCCTTTCCGGTCGTCGCGCTCTGGTTCCGCGCCATGATTGCGGGTCTCAGCAAATGATCTTGCATAATTAGTCAAGCGGTCGCGCAGGCGCCGGCACCCTCGGGGAATCTGCATGTCACAAGTCTCTTTCTGGGTGTTCCTGTCGGAAACCTCGGGCCTGATCTCCACCCTCATCTTGGCACTGGTGTTCCTGGGATTCCTGTTTGAAAAACTGCCGCCGGCGGCAGTCGCAACCGCGGGGGCTGCAGGCTTTCTGTTGATGGGCTACGTTTCGACCGATGAAGTCCTGCAGGTGTTTTCCAACCCGGCGCCGATCACCATCGCGGCCATGTTCATCCTGTCATCGGCCTTGGTGAGCACTGGCGTGCTCGACGCGGCTTCTTCCTATTTCGTCAAACTGGCGGAAAGGCGTGGCGTCAGCGCGCTCATCTTGTTGTTGCTGGGAGCGGCGATTGCCTCGGGCCTGATGAACAACACGCCGCTGGTGCTGGTTCTCATTCCCATTGTCATCAAGATGGCGCAATCGCTGAAGATCGCCTCGAGCCGGGTTCTGATCCCGCTTTCCTACATGTCGATTCTCGGCGGCACGCTGACCTTGATCGGGACATCCACCAATCTGCTCATTGATGGCGTGGCGCAGCAGGCGGGTATGGAGCCGATGCGGATGCTTGAAATCCTGCCGTTCGGCCTGTCTGCGCTGGTCGTCGGCTCGGTCACGCTGTTCTTCCTGGGGCCGCTGCTGCTGCCCACGCGCGCGTCCGCCAATGAAACCCTCGACGACGAGGCAATCGAGTTCATGTCGGAGGCGCGGATCAGATATTCGGGCGAACATGAAAAGGATGCTGAGGGCGGTGACCGGCCGCTGTCAGATTTTACCGCGCTGTCCCGCACCCGGGTGCTGTCCGTGCTGCGTGGAAGCGAGCGATTGAAGCCCGATCCGGATCTATTGCTGACCAGGCAGGATCTTGTCGTCTTCCAGGCCAACCAGTCCGAGTTGCTGACGCTTCGCGAGCATCCGCGCTACCAGGTGGGGTATTACAAGCAGCGGCTTGAACCGCGCGAGGGGGCTAGCAGCGAGATAGTCGAGGCTGTCTATGCAGGCGATGCCCGCAGCAGCGGCCGTCGGGTGAGCGACCTCAACTGGTTCGAAAAAGGTGTCGGTGTTGTCGGGATATCCCGCCGCGGTCACAACCCCGGTCCGGAACTCGCCGGTGTGCGGCTGCGGCCTGGTGATCGGGTGCTGCTCGACGGCCGCTCCGGTGATCTGTCCTCGATCCTACATTCGGAAAGTTTTGTTGCCGCGACGAGACCCAGGCTGAGGCCCTACAAGCGTCACCGCGCCAATCTGGCAATCTTCACGATGGCGCTTGTGGTGGGGTTGTCGATCCTCAATATCGCGCCTCTGGTGACGCTGGCACTGCTCGGCGTCGGCGTCATCCTGCTGACCCGTTGCGTTGAGGCCGAGGACGCC
The DNA here is from genome assembly GCF_046837775.1 of Hoeflea sp. Naph1. Classification (GTDB taxonomy): domain Bacteria; phylum Pseudomonadota; class Alphaproteobacteria; order Rhizobiales; family Rhizobiaceae; genus Hoeflea. The sequence continues at coordinate 1,447,271 of NZ_CP177286.1, forward strand.
TGGAATTCAATTGACGGGTCGATACTGGTACTGATTTTCGCCATGCTGGCGATTGGCCAGGGGTTGGAAAACACCGGTGTCATCACCACGCTGGTGGGCATGGTCTCGCCCTATCTCAGCGATGCATCGCCGCTAGTGGTCATCTTTGTGCTCTACGCCTTGACGTCGCTGCTGACCGAAATGGTGTCGAATAATGCCGTGGCCGTGATTCTCACGCCAGTGGCAATCAGCTTGGCAGCCTCGATCGGCATGGATCCTAAGCCGCTGGTCTATACCGTCATGCTCGGCGCTTCGGCGAGCTTTGCGACCCCCATCGGCTATCAGACCAACACAATCGTCTATGCCGCAGGCGGTTACAGGTTTTCCGATTTCCTGAAGCTGGGGCTGGTCATGAATGTGGTGGTAGGTCTCGCGTCCTGCTTGTCGATCTGGTTCTTTGCCATGCGCTGAGGACAAAAACGGGCCGCGCCCATTCAAGGCACGGCCCGTTCGTTGTCATTGAGGCGGCGACACCGCCGGCTTGAAGGGCAGGGCCTTTAAATAGCCAGGTAATCGTGCCGCAGTTGCTCGTTGTGGAGCACTTCATCGGCAGTGCCGTCGAAGACAACCTCACCGGATTCGAGGATGACCGCGCGGTCGGCAAGCTTGAGCGCCCGCACCGCGTTTTGTTCCACAAGGATCGTCGTGATGCCCTGTTCCTTGATGATATTGAGGGTCTTTTCGATCTCGTCGACAATCACCGGGGCCAGCCCTTCGTAAGGCTCGTCGAGAAGCAGCACCTTGATGTCGCGGGCAAGCGCCCGTCCGATCGCCAGCATCTGCTGCTCACCACCCGACAAGGTGATGCCCTCCTGTTTGCGACGCTCGCCCAGCCGCGGGAACAACTCATAGATCCGTTCCAGCGACCAGCCAATCGGCGGTGCGATCTGGGCAAGCTGGATGTTTTCCTCGACCGTCAGACCGGCGATGATCCGGCGGTCTTCGGGAACCAGCGACAAGCCTGCACGCGATGCCTCGTGGGAGCTCATCAGATGCAGCGCCTGGTGGTCAAGCCAGACTTCGCCGCTGGTCATTTGCGGTGAGCCGATCTGGGCGATGGCGCGCAGCGTCGAGGTTTTTCCGGCGCCATTACGGCCAAGCAGAGCCAGGATTTCGCCTTCGTGGACGTTGAAACTGACGCCCTGGACGATGTAGCTCTCGCCGTAATAGGCATGAATGTCGTGGACAGCCAGGAACGCCGGGGCAGTGGCGGCCTGGTTGGCGTTCTTTGAAAAATCCGGGCGGTCGATCTCTGCGCCACCCTTGATGAGTTCGATCTGGCTCATGCTGCGGCCTCTCCAAGGTAGGCTTCTTTGACTTTCGGATGGCCCTTGATGTTCTCAGGGGTATCCTCGACGAGTGGCGACCCTTGCGCCAAAACCGTGATCCGCTTGGCCAGCGAGAACACCACATGCATGTCGTGCTCGATGATCACCATGGTGATGTCGCGGCGTTCGTGGATCTGGTTGAGCAATTCGATCGTGTTGTTGGTGTCGGCGCGCGCCATGCCGGCCGTCGGCTCATCGAGTAGCAGCAGCTTCGGTTCCTGGACAAGGCACATGGCCATCTCCAGGCGTCGCTTGTCGCCGCGCGACAACGAGCTTGCCGTCATGCCGCGCTTGTCGATCATGTCGACATCCGAAAGCATGTGTTCAGCCTTGTCGATGATGTCTGCTTCGGATGCAATCGACTTCAGTGCATGCAGCCGGAAGGCACCGTCGCGCTTGGCAAAGCACGGAATCAGCATGTTCTCTATCACGGTGAGATCGCCAAAGATTTCCGGTGTCTGGAAGACACGGGAAATCCCCATCTGGTTGATCTCGTAGGGCTTGCGCCCGAGCACGGACTGGCCATTGAACATGACCGTTCCCGTATCCGGTATCAGCTTGCCAACCAGAACATTGAGCAATGTCGATTTGCCGGCGCCGTTGGGCCCGATGATCGCATGAACGGTGCCTTCGGCAATATCCAGATTGACATCGCCGAGGGCCTGAAGGCCGCCGAACCGCTTGTTGACATTAGAGACTTCGAGAATTCCCATATCTGATATCTCCGCAGATCAGTTAACGTGCGCCGTCGGCTTCGGATGATGTTTGCCATCCTTGCCGGGCTTGTTGCTTTTCCTGTTCTTGCCGGTAATCGCGTTCCAGATCCGGGTTCCGCCTTCGATCAGCCCGCCGGGCAGGAAGATCACGACCATCATGAACAGCAGGCCCAGCGTCAGCGACCAGCCCTTGCCGATAAACGGATGGACCATGAAGACGATCGCATCTTCGACCCCGTCAGGAAGGGCAGAGAACCAGCTGTGCAGGATGTTGTCGTTGATCTTCGAGAAGATGTTCTCGAAATACTTGATGAAGCCTGCCCCCAGAACCGGCCCCATCAAGGTTCCGGCGCCGCCGAGGATGGTCATCAGAACAACCTCGCCTGATGCCGTCCATTGCATGCGCTCGGCCCCGGCAAGCGGGTCCATCGAGGCCAGCAGACCACCGGCAAGTCCGGCATACATGCCCGAGATCACGAACGCGGCGAGCGTATAGGGACGCGGGTTGAGACCTGTGTAATTCATCCGGGTCTGGTTGGTCTTGATCGCGCGCAACATGGTGCCGAACGGCGAACGGAAGATCCTCAGCGACAGGTAGAACACGATGATCGCGATGATGGCGCAGAAATAATAGCCGTTGTTGAAGGTGAACTGCCAGCCGCCGATATTTACCTTGGTGCTCTCTATCATGAGAATGCCGAAGAAATGCGGGCTGTTCGGGCTGGCTGCATCCATCAGGATCTGCGGATCGTCGGTATAGACCTGCAGACCGGTTTCACCATTGGTCAGCGGCGTCAGCACCGAATAGGCCAGGTTGAACGACATCTGCGCAAAGGCCAGTGTCAGGATCGAAAAATAGATACCCGAGCGGCGCAGTGAAATGTAGCCGATGAAAAGCGCGAACAACGCGGAAGTGATGACGGCAAGGACGAGGCCCGGCAAAACATTGTAGCTCAGAAGCTTGTACATCCAGACGACGGAGTAGGAACCGACCCCCAGAAACGCCGCATGGCCGAAGGAGAGGTAACCGGTCAGGCCGAACAGGATGTTGAAGCCGATCGCAAAGATCCCGTAGATCGCGAAACGCTGCATCAGATCCGGATACCCGGCATTGAACTGCGCCATCGCCGATCCCTCGGGGAACGGTTGCAGCAAAATCGGCGTCGCCAAGGTCAGAAATATGACGATCAGGAGAAATGTAGTGTCTTTCTTACTCAGTCCCAGCATGTCTTATTCCTCCATCACGCCTTTGCGCCCCATGAGACCGCGGGGACGGGTCAAAAGGATGATGATTGCAACCAGATAAATGATGATTTGGTCGATGCCGGGGATCACTGACTTGACCTCGTTCATGGAAGCGAAGCTCTCCAGAATGCCAAGCAGGAAGCCGGCGAGCACTGCACCCGGGAGCGACCCCATGCCGCCGACAACAACCACGACGAAGGACAGGACCAGGAAGTCCATCCCCATGTGATAGTTGGGCGAGTTGATCGGCGCGTACATGACACCGGCGAGACCGGCAACCGCGGCCGCTATGCCGAACATGATGGTAAAACGCTTGTCGATATTGATGCCGAGCAGGCCGACGGTTTCACGATCGGCCATGCCAGCGCGGACCACCATACCGAACGTCGTGAACCGCAGGAATGCGAAGACTGCCCCGACGATCGCCATCGAGAACAGAAAATAGACCAGCCGCCATGCCGGATAGATGATGGCGTTTTCGGCAAATCCGATCAGCACGCCGAAATCGATTGATCCTCGGAACATATCCGGGGCTGCCGTCGGGATCGGATTGGCGCCGTAGAAATACTTGACGACTTCCTGAAGCACGATGGCCAAGCCAAACGTCACCAGAATCTGGTCGGCGTGGGGGCGTTTGTAGAAGTGCTTGATCAGGCCGCGTTCCATGATGTAGCCAAGCACCAGCATCACCGGGATCGCTAGCAGGATCGACAATGGCACTGACCAGTTGATGATCGAATCGCCAATTCCCTTGCCAAACAATGATTCGACGATGGGCGTCTTGATCTGCAGCGGCTTGCCTAGAAAATCCAGTTTTTCGGGGTCCAGCGTGATGGTCGAGATGCCCAGTATCTTCTGCATCGTAACCGCGCAAAAAGCACCAATCATGAACATCGCGCCGTGCGCGAAATTGACCACGCCAAGCGTTCCGAAAATGAGGGTTAGCCCGAGCGCGATCAGCGCATAGGCGCTGCCTTTGTCGAGCCCGTTCAGTAATTGAAGGATAATTGCGTCCATGGTCCCAACCGATCATTGAGGCGTGATAAGCGTAAATTTTGCCTGGTAGATAAAGTTGCCGCGCTGGTGCGATGACCAGCGCGACAACGTTCATGCATTATTTCAGGCCTTAGGCGCCCGAATTGCACTTCCCGAGGTCGCCGCCGGCAAACATCGGGTGATCGGGTGCGTACTCGACCTGGGCGCGCGGAGTAACTTCGACGATTTCCAGCGCATCATACTCGTTGGTCGGATCTTCCTTGCCCTTCATGACCAGCACGTCCTTGAAGCACTGGTGGTCGTCCTTGCGGTAAAGGGTCGGACCATTGCCGAGGCCATCGAATTCGAAGCCTTCGAGCGATTCGGCAATGCCGCAGGGATCAAAGGTTCCAGCACGCTCGGCGGCGTCAGCATAAAGCAGCGCCTGAGCGTAGCAGGTCTGGGCAGCGTTGGATGGCGGGAAGCCGTACTTTTCGCCGAACGACTTGACGAATGCCTTGGTGCCTTCGTCCTGCAGCGTCCAAGACCAGTTGGTCGAGCCGAACACGCCCTTGATGTTCGGGCCTGCACCCTTGGCCATCAGCTCGGAGTAGAGCGGAACCACGATTTCGAACTGCTTGCCGTTGACCATCTTGTCGCGCAGGCCGAACTGAACCGCATTGGTCAGCGAGTTGACCATGTTGCCGCCGTAGTGGTTCAAGATCAGCACGTCTGCGCCGGAGTTGAGCACCGGAGCGATATAGGACGAGAAGTCCGTGGTCGCCAGCGGGGTGAGAACGTTGTTGACTGTTTCCCAGCCCACGCCCTCGGTTGCTGCCTGGATCGATTCCTGCTGGGTCCAGCCCCAGGTGTAGTCGGCTGTCAGGTGATAGGCCTTGCGGTCCGGGCCGTAGTTCTTCGCCAGCACCGGTGCCAGAGCAGCACCCGACATGTAGGCGTTGAAGAAATGGCGGAAGCCATTGGCCTTCTTGTCCTTGCCGGTGGTGTCGTTGGAGTGGGTCAGGCCGGCCATGAAGATGATGCCGGCTTCCTGGCAGAGGCCCTGAACGGCGACGGCCACACCGGATGATGATCCACCGGTGATCATGATGGCGCCGTCTTTTTCAATCATTGATTTGGCAGATGCACGCGCAGCGTCGGACTTGGTCTGGGTGTCGCCGGAGACGTACTCTACTTTCTTGCCGAGCACGCCATTGCCCTTGAGCGCGTTCGAAGAGAAGGTGCTGATCATGCCGCCATCACCTTCGCCGTTGAGATGCTCGACGGCGAGCTGGTAGGCGCGAAGCTCGTCGGCGCCTTCGTCGGCATACGGACCGGTCTGCGGAACGTTGAAGCCGAAAACTACCGAGCCGCCCTTTGGCTCGTTCAGATAGGCATTGGCGGAACTAGTGAAAATCGTCGGCAACGCGAGGCCGGCACCTATCGCCGCACCTGACTTTATAAGCGTACGGCGATTCACTTGGAACTTTGACATGAAATCCTCCCTGATGTGGAACGGGCAAAGCCTCCCAGCTTCGCCACTTCGCTAAATGAATTAGCTGCATCAAGACAAACATGGCCTTCGGTCAGACACCATTCGACTATTGTATATTCACGCAAAATTTCTTTGGGTCTCGCAGTGTGAATGTTGCCGCGGCCTCGCGGCAAATGCGGGCCGTTAGGCCGCGCCGGATGCCGGGTGAAGATGTCCGGATCTGCTGAGGTGCCCGAATTTCAGGCGCCGCATGCGCGCAGACGCATGGTGACAGGTTGATCCTGCCCTGAAGTTCCGTCCCTGGCGGCGGTGCCCGATTCGGGCGTGGTCAGGTCCAGTTTGGAATCGTTTTAAACTATACGGTTTGACTCCACTTTTGAGATACCTTACCGAAATTCTCATGTTAAGAATGGCGGACACGGAATGACGATGTGGAAAGCAGATGGGTGCGATGAATGCCCGGCGGCGGCCTACCTCCGGCAGGGGCCGGAAAACCTCGTCGTCAATGGTTATCGCAACTGGATTGCCGGTCTGGTCGAAAAGGATCGGCGCTATTGGGATGTGGCCTGGCAGGCCCATGCCGAAGCGCTTGGTGCTGTCGAGGGGCAGATCGCACTTGATGCACTGTCAGCGCTGATCGGCCAGCTTGGCGTTTGCGCCCGCTGTCCCTTGCGCTTCTACAAGCCGGGCGCCGGGCACCTGTGCCGGGATGAATGCCTGATGCTCGGCATGATCGCCGGCGCCCAACACGGCGACGAGAACACATTGGTCGCGGCCGCCAAGATGCTGAGCTGTTCGAATGCTTGCGCCGAGGTGATTGACCACGCCGGCGCCTATGCAGCGGTGCTGCTTGGCCAGAACCAGCGTCTCGCGCCGATTCCCTTTGCCGCCCTCGCCGATATCGACTTCCGCGCCGCGCCCCACGGGCCGGGTTCCAGCGGTTCACTTCACTGATTCCACTTTGTTTTTACAGGAGTAACCCAGACGATGACAAAAATCGCGCATTTCCTCGCCGTTGGCCTGCTTGCCTCAAGCGCCCTGACCTCGGTCGCTCGGGCTGACGTCACGCCTGAAGCGGTCATTGTCCAATACGCTGATATCGCGCAAGCCAAATACGAGGACGCGCTGGCAACCGCGAAAGCCCTTGATGAGGCAGTTGAAGAGCTTCTGGAGAACCCCGATGAGGCGACCTTGGAAGCCGCGCGGCAAGCCTGGCTCGCAGCCCGCGTGCCTTACCAGCAGACCGAGGTCTACCGCTTTGGCAACGCCATCGTCGATGACTGGGAAGGACGGGTCAACGCCTGGCCGCTTGATGAGGGCCTGATCGATTATGTCGATTCCAGCTACGGTTCCGAAAGTGACGAGAACACGCTGTTCACCGCCAATGTCATTGCCAATCCCTCAATCGAGATCAACGGCCAGACCATCGATGCCAGCGTCATCACCCCGGATCTGATCTCCAGCACGCTGCAGGAAGCGGGTGGTATCGAAGCCAATGTCGCTTCCGGCTACCACGCCATCGAATTCCTGCTCTGGGGCCAGGACCTCAACGGCAATGGCCCGGGCGCAGGCAACCGTCCTGCCACCGATTACAGCCTGACCAACTGCAGCAACGATCATTGCGAGCGCCGCCGCGACTACCTTCACGCCGTCACCGACCTGCTGGTCATGGACCTTGAGGAGATGGCCGAAAACTGGAAGGCAGACGGCCAGGCGCGGGCGGCACTTGAACAGGGCGAAGTCTCGACCGGGCTTTCCACCATTCTTACCGGTATGGGATCGTTGTCCTATGGCGAGCTAGCCGGCGAGCGGATGAAGCTCGGCCTGCTGCTTGGCGATCCGGAAGAAGAGCATGACTGCTTTTCCGACAACACGCACAATTCGCATCTCTATGACGCTGTCGGCATCCGCAATGTCTATAATGGCACCTACACCCGGGTGGACGGCACGGTGCTGAGCGGCCCGGCGCTTGCCGATCTGGTCGCAGCAAAGGATCCGGCGATTGCCGGCGAACTCTCGGCTGATCTTGACGCCACCGTGGCGGCGATGGAAGCCATGGCCAAACGCGCCGAAACGGTGGAGGCCTATGACCAGATGATCGCCATCGGCAATACCGAAGGCAATGCCGCCGTGCAGGCCGGCATCGACGGGCTGATCAAGCAGACCCGGTCAATCGAGCGGGTCATCGCGGCACTCGATCTCGGTTCGATAGAACTGGAGGGGTCGGACAGCCTCGACAGCCCCAACGCCGTGTTCCAGTGAGACAGCCATGATCGTTTGCAGTTGCAACTTTATTGGCAAGGCAGACATCGAGGAAGCCGTCACCGGCTTCCTCGAGCTTGACCCGTGGCAGCTCATTACGCCGGGCAAGGTGTTTCATGCCATGCAAAAACGCGGCAAATGCTGCGGCTGCTTCCCCAATGTCATCGATATCATTGTCGAGACCACGGAACGTTACCACGCGGCCATGGAGAGCCCGCAAGCGCAGGTCATCGACCTTTTGAGCCGGATTGCGGACCAGCGTCTTCGCATGGACGCTACCAGGCAAGCGCGTGCAGTGAAAAAACAATCGCTGACCGCCGCCTGATGTGCAAAAAAAGGAGCGTTTTCACAATCAGGGACGGACATGAACATGAAACGAAGTCAGAAGGTCATCGACTGCCTCAATGAAGCCCTCTTTCTCGAGCTCGGCGCAGTAAACCAGTACTGGCTGCATTACCGATTGCTGGAGGATTGGGGCTACACCAAGCTGGCTGCCAAGGAGCGCGCTGAAAGCATTGAAGAGATGCAGCATGCCGACAAGATTGTCGAACGCATCATTTTCCTGCAGGGATTTCCAAACCTGCAGACCTTGGCGCCGCTCAGGATCGGCCAGAACATCAGGGAAGTGCTTGAAGCCGACCTTGCCGGCGAGAAGGATGCCTGGAACGCCTACACAAAGTCGCGGAATGTCTGCGAGGCGGAAGGCGACTTTGTCAGCAAGAACCTGTTTGAGCAGCTGATTGCCGACGAGGAAGGTCATATTGATTTCCTCGAAACGCAAATCGAGCTGCTGACAGCGCTGGGTGATCAGAAATACGGACAGCTGAATGCGTCGGCTGCCGATGAAAGCTGAGTGAAAGAGTAGCAAGCACATGACGATGAATACGATGCCGCGTGGCTATGGGACTTCCCGCTTGCAGTTTTCTGCAGTGTCAGGCCCAGGCCACAAACCGGGCCTCAGTCGGATCTATCCGGCGGGACCGGGCCTCCGGCGTCGTGTTTTCGGCTTTTGCGTGGCGGTCGGCCTGGGGCTGACTACAGCCATCACCGCCCATGCCGACCCGCTGGCGGGGCTGCCCGACACCCGCGACGACCTGAGCGCAAAGGATCGCGCCCGGGTCGCGCGCATTGTCGAGCCCACCAGTTCATTTGCTGCAGCCGAACAGTTCGAGCTGATGCAGGGCGGCGCCGGCACCTCGACCAAGCTGATCAATCGCGATGCGTTGTCGCATTTCAACGCCAACCTGACATTCGAGGAAGAAGAGACCTTCAAGCTCGGTAATGCTCTGTTTCGCAAGCTCTGGGTTTCCTCACCCTCCTCGACACTCGCCTCCGATGGCCTCGGCCCGCTGTTCAATGGCCGGGCCTGTCAGAGTTGTCATATCAAGGATGGCCGCGGTCACCCGCCCGAAGGCGCAGCCGATGCCACCTCGATGTTCCTGCGTCTGGCGCGCCCGCCCGAAACCGACGCGCAGCGCAAGGCGCTCGAAGACTACCTGATCGCCTCGGTGCCTGACCCGGTCTATGGCGGCCAGTTCCAGGATCTGGCCGTGCCGGGCTTGCAAGCCGAGGGTCGGATGGTGATCGACTATCAGGAACAGCCGGTTACCCTGGCTGATGGAACCCGCGTCTCGCTGCGCAAGCCTGACTACAGCGTCACTGATCTTGGCTATGGACCACTTGATCCTCAGACGACGCTGTCGCCGCGCATGACGCCACCAATGACCGGCGTCGGTCTGGTCGAGGCCATCCATCCAGCCGATCTGGTCAATCAGGCCGACCCTGACGACCGCGATGGCGACGGAATTTCCGGCCGTCTGGCGCTCACCCGCGACCCCGTAACCGGCAAGATCGAAATCGGCCGCTTCGGCTGGAAAGCGCAGAAGGCAACGGTTCGCCAGCAGGCGGCCGATGCGCTCAATGGCGATATTGGCGTCTCCTCGCCCGACGCGCCCAACCCGCACGGCGACTGCACACCGGCCCAGACGGAATGCCTGTCACTCCCTGTCGGCGTCCAGGCCAATCTCGGCGACACCGAAGCGCCTGATCCGGTAATGGATCTGATAACGTTCTATTCCCAGAACCTGGCGGCGCCTGCCCGCCGCGATGTCGATGATCCTGAAGTGTTGGCAGGCAAAGAGGTGTTTTATTCCTTAGGCTGTGCCGCCTGCCACCGGCCAAAATATGTCACGTCGCGCAAGGCGGAAAACCCGGCGCACCGGTTTCAGCTGATTTGGCCCTATTCGGATTTCCTGCTGCACGACATGGGCGAAGGGCTGGCCGATGGTCAACAGGTCGGCCGCGCCAGTGGCACCGAGTGGCGCACACCGCCGCTCTGGGGCACCGGCCTGACGAAGATCGTCAACGATCACACCTTCTTTCTGCACGACGGCCGCGCCCGCAACCTGACCGAGGCCATTCTCTGGCACGGTGGCGAGGCGAAAACGGCCCGTGACGGGTTTGCCGCGTTGGCGGAATCCGAGCGTCAGGCCCTTATTAAATTTCTGGAAAGTCTGTGATCATGAAACGTCGTCAAATTCTGATGCTCGCCGCCCTGACCTGGGCCAGCCCGGTGCTTGCGGTAAGCAGCGCACCGTCGCCGGCATCGATCCGATCGGTGCTCGAACACACGCTTGTTGATTACATCCGCCCCCAATATGCGGCGTTCGGACAGGCCGCGGTTGCCCTTGAAACAACCGTCGAGACGCTCTGCGATGCACCTTCAGAGGCGACGCTCGCGGCCGCCCGCAGCGCGTTTCGCGATGTGGCTGGCCGATGGGCGCAGGTCGAGTGGCTGCGGATTGGTCCGGTGATGTCGGAGAACCGGCTGGAGCGGATCTACTTCTTTCCCGACCGCAAGGGTACCGGCCGAAAGCAGGTGCAGGCGGCAATTGCCGGCAAGGACGAGGGCGTCACCGATGCCGCGGCACTGGCCGCCAACAGTGTTGCCATGCAGGGGCTCGGCGCACTTGAGTACATCCTGTTTGGAACCGGCAGCGAGGCGCTTGCCACTGCAACCGCGAGTCATCGGTGCGGCTATGCCCGCGCCGCTGCATCAAACCTTTCGACCATGGCCGGAGACCTCACCCGGGGGTGGGGCGCCGACACCTCGCTTTCGCGGATTTTCGTCGCGCCGGACGCGCAAAATCCGTTGTTTCGCAGTGACCGCGAAGCGCTGAACCTATTGCTTGGTACCCTGATCCACGGTCTTGAAGCCATCCGCGATACCCGGCTCGGCGCCTTTCTCGACAGCAGCGACAAGCATCGCGACCGTCCCAAATTGGCGCCGCTGTGGCGTGCCGACATGACCATGGTGTCCATCAGCGCCAATCTTAAAGGACTTGAGGCGCTGTTCAATGCCAGCACGCTTGAAACCGCCGCAGTCGACCCGAATGGCCGTTTGGGCAACACCATCCGGTTTGAATTTACCCAGGCTATCCGCACCGCCGAAAGCCTCGATGCGCCCCTTGCAGACATGCTCGCTGACCGGCAGACGCGCAACAAGCTGGCCTATCTCGGCTACGCCATCCGCATCATCATTGATCGCCTCGACCAGGATTTCGCTCAGGCCGCGGGCCTGTCGACCGGCTTTTCCTTTGGAGACGGCGATTGAGCTCTGTGGTTCTCGAAAGGCGCGCCTTGCTGACCGGCGCCGGGCTTGCCTGGCTGTTGAGCCTCGGTCCGGCGTGCGCCCAGCGGCTGACTGCCAGCGAAGTGGTCTTTGCCTCCGCCTACAAGGACCGGCAGGGCGCCCATGGCATTGCCTTCCTGGATCAGGACGGGGCGATGGTTGCGCGCCATCTGTTGCCTGACCGCGGCCACGGTTTTGCCTCGCATCCGCAGGCTGGATGGCTGGTGGCCTTCGCCCGCCGACCGGGCAATTTCGCGGTCGCCCTAGATCGCAACAATACGCGTGAACCGGTGGTGTTTCACACCCCGGCAGATCGGCATTTCTATGGTCACGGCGCCTTTTCCGCCGACGGGCGGCTTTTATACGCGGCCGAGAACGCGTTTGGAACCGGCGATGGGGTGCTCGGCATCTATGACGTCACCAACGGTTTTGCCCGCATCGCCGAATTTCCCTCACACGGTGTCGGACCGCATGAAATCCTGTTGATGCCTGATGCCAAAACGCTGTGCGTTGCCAATGGCGGCATCCGCACCCATCCAGACAGTGGCCGCCAGAAACTCAATCTGCCGACCATGACATCATCGATGGCGTTCATTGATCTTGAAAGCGGATCGTTGCGGTCATCGCACAGTCTGCCCGACACCCTTCGCCGGCTGTCCCTGCGCCACATGGCGGCGGACGCGCACGGTCAGGTCTGGATCGGCGGTCAGTATGAGGGAGATGCGATGGATCTGCCGCCGGTTCTGGCGCGTCTAAACCCTGACGCAGGCCTTCACGCTGTCGACTTGCCTGACGACGTCAGGGTCGAATTCGGCATGTATGTTGGGGCTGTTGCTGCCAGCAATGATGGCAACCTGCTGGCAATCACCTCGCCCAAAAGCGGGCGCCTGATGACGCTTGATGCGCAATCGGGGAAAGTCCTTGCATCGATAGAACGGCCGGGCGTTTGCGGTGTCCAGGCATCCGCTAGCGGCTTCATCAGTTCCACCGAAACCGGCGAATTTGCGCGTCAGAAGCATGATTTGTTGTGGGATAATCATATCGCCACCGTGTGACAGCAAAAGCTCCGGCGATCGCGTGGAAGTGCGGTCGGCCAAAGCCTGTCTGCCGGGGGGCAATTGAAACGCCCCCCGATTGGCGTGACAACGCAGGTGCTGGTTAAAACACCGGGGTTTGACGAACCCGAGAGCCGCTGCTGCGCAGCAGCACCGAGAAGCTTGCGAGGGTTGCCGTTGCAATCATGATCGCGCCGAATCCGAGAACAGTCATTGTTCATTTCCTGGTGACATCATTGTCATCGATGTCGGCAGAGATGCCAGATGCAACTTGCCTGAAGCTTGCGCCTGAAGCACTTACTGGCGCGCGTGGCAAACAAGGTCACTAATCCCTTAACACTGGGGTCACAGTGTTAACCTTCAAGCAAGGATTGGATCGTAACAATCAGGCCACTCGTCGAGTTGTGGTCAAATGCGTCTTCGCGCTCCCACAATGGCATGAAGCCGCCCGACGGCCCGGAATCGGTCCGGATTTCCAGATTTTCTCCCAGGCTGCGCCTGGCCAGCAATGCGGACAGAAGCAGTTTTTCACATCTGGTGAAAACTGCCTCAGCCGCGGAGTTAGCCCAACAATGCCAAGCCGGGAACAGAGACTACAAGCGGTCAATGGCTGCTAACGGGGTAATGGCGTGGGGCATGTTCAGGCAAGGGTAAAGGATCCGGCAGCGGCTGACGGCCTGCGGGCGCGTCTTGACCTCACCACGCTTGACGCCGAGGGGCGTGAACGGCTGCGGGATTTACGGCCGATGATCGAGGCCGAAGCCCGGATCGCCCTGGTGTCGTTTTTCCAGCGCCTGCAGAATACGCCGGAAATCGCCGGTCTGTTCACATCCCCCCGCCAGATCGACCGCCTTGAAGAACTCGAAGTCGCGCATTGGTCGATCCTCGCCGATGGCCGCTTCGACGGGCTCTATGTCGACCGGTCGGTGATTCTCGGTGAGGTCCGCCAGCGCATCGGACTGGACGCCGGATGGTCGATCGGCGGCCACGCGCTGGTGCTCGAAAGGGTCATCCGGCGCTTGGTCGAAGAAAGCCGCGGCAGCATTTTCAGGAATTTCTTCACCCGGTCTGGCCGCAACCAGCTCGCCGAGCGTTTGGTGGATGTGGTCAAGGCGGCGTTGATCGATATCGACATGCAGGTATCCCACCGCGTGCGCTCGCAGCAAAAGACGCTTGATCAGCAGCGCGAAACTGAAATCAATGAGGCCCGTGAGCTGGTCGACTCCACATTGGGCGTGGCATTGGCACAGTTGGCTGAAGGCGATTTGTCGGTGCGCGTCAATCCCGACAGCATTGAGCCGCATCGTCAAACGGCTGATAGCTTCAACGCTGCGGTGGGCCGAATTGAAGATCTGGTGACAGGCTTCTCCGAGCGGCTGTCGCGGGCCGAGCAACTTGCAGGTGAATTGAGCGATGATCTCGATTCTGTGCGCGCCGACATCGAGGGCTATGGTGCGGCGATCGGTGAGCAGCATGGCGAACTTGATGCCGTGGCTAGCCGCATTCGCCTCACCGGCGAAACCGCCCGCAAGGCCGAAACCCTGATTTCAGAGGCGCGTCAAAGTGCTGAGTCCGGCGACCGGGTGGTTGAAAGCGCCATGGGCGCCATGGCCGGCGTCGAGCAATCTGCCGAGCAGATCGGCAAGATCATCTCGGTGATTGACGAGATTGCCTTCCAGACCAACCTATTGGCGCTCAACGCCGGAATCGAGGCGGCGCGCGCCGGTGACGCTGGTCGCGGTTTCGCGGTGGTCGCCAACGAGGTCCGCGCGCTGGCCCAGCGCTCGGCCGGTGCTGCAGACCAGATCAAGGATCTGGTCGCTGACGCCAAGTCTCATGTCGGCCGCGGCGTTGAACTGGTCGGCAAGACCCGCTCGGCGATCTCGGGTCTTGTCGAACAGGTGGGACAGATTTCCAATTCTGTCTCCGGTATTGGCGCCCAGACAGAAACCGAAGCAGGCGTCATCGGTCATTCCGCGACCACTCTCGGCCATGCTGCCGGGCAAATCGCTGCAAGTGGCACCCGTCTTGGGGCCGTTTCGGAAACCGGTGCCGATCTGCAATTGGTCATCACCGAACTGGGTGAGCAGATCCGCCTGCACCGACAGCAGCGCCATCGCGGCTTTGAAAGCATCGCCGTCAGCGGGACGGTTCCGCAGGAGCCGGAGCGGCGCGTGCCGCTGAGAAGGAGCGCCTGATGAAACGCTTTGTGAGGCTGGCCGTAATTGAATGTCCAAACCCCATCACCAATGAGGAAGACCGACATGTCGTCTGATGACGAAACTTCAAAAATTCTGAAATTGCCAGCGGTGCTCGATCTCAATGCCGCCAACCGGCTGTATGAGCAGGTGCTCGCTCACAAAGGGGCAGACATTGATGTTGATGCCTCCGAAGTCAGCCGGATCGGCGCCCAGTGCATCCAGGTGTTGCTGTCGGCGGCGCAAAGCTGGCGCTTCGATCACCATTCTTTCAAGGTTGTCCACGCCTCCGACGTATTTATTAAGACACTGCAACTATTAGGAATTTCGGATGAAGCGCTGCTTCCTGGGGAGATACTGAAATGAAGAAGAAAATTCTAACGGTCGATGACTCGCGAACCATCCGCAATATGTTGCTGGTGACCCTCAATAATGCCGGGTTCGAAACCGTCCAGGCTGAAGACGGTGTCGAGGGATTGGAAGTACTCGAAGAAACCAACCCCGATGTCATTGTCACCGATATCAACATGCCGCGCCTTGACGGTTTCGGATTTATCGAAGGCGTGCGTCGGAACGAACGGTATCGGGCAATTCCGATCCTGGTTCTGACCACCGAAAGCGATGCGGAAAAAAAGAACCGCGCTCGTGAAGCAGGGGCCACCGGCTGGATCGTCAAGCCGTTCGACCCTTCCAAATTGATTGCGGCGATTGAGCGTGTAACCGCCTGACAGGACCTGCCCCATGGATATGAACGAAATCAAGGAGATCTTTTTCCAGGAATGCGAAGAACAACTCGCGGAACTGGAAACCGGTCTACTCGCACTCAATGATGGTGATACCGACCCGGAAACGGTCAACGCGGTGTTCCGCGCAGTCCATTCGATCAAGGGTGGCGCCGGCGCGTTTGGTCTCGATGACCTCGTTTCCTTCGCGCATGTGTTTGAGACTACGCTTGATTGCGTTCGATCCAACAAGCTCGAGGCGTCCTCGGGGTTGCTTAAGGTCATGCTCCGCTCGGCCGACGTACTCGCCGATCTCACTGCCGCCTCGCGCGACGGCGGCTCGCTTGACAAGTCCCGAACCTCCGGCTTGGTTGCCGAACTGGAGGCCTATGCCAAGGGCCAGCCTCTTTCCGCTGCGGGGACTACATCAGAGCCCGCCCCTGCGGCGCCAACTCCTCAGCTCGAAACGCCTGCGGCTGTGGAAGAGCCACTAGCGTCAACCGATGAAAGCGGCTTCCAGCCGATCCCATTCAGCTTTGACGATTTCGACGATGAGGATGAAACTGCGGCGGAGTCGATCGATACCGAGCCGAACGATACAGAACTGTCGGGCAAAACCGTATTCACGGTCCGCTTCAAGCCGCGCTCCGATCTTTACGGCAAGGGCAATGAAGCGGTGTTGTTGCTGCGTGATCTGACCAAGATTGGCGATATTCAGGTCAGTTGCGATACCGAATCCTTGCCGCCGATCGAACAGATCGACCCGGAAGGCGCCTATTTTTCCTGGCTGATCCGGGTGGAAACTGATCAGGACGAGGATACCATCCGCCAGGTCTTCGAGTTCGCGGAATGGGATTGCACGCTGGAAATCTCGACCGGTGCGGATGAAGACATGTCTGCCACAGTGGAAGCCTCGGGCGGGGAGGAGCCGATGGCGCCGGTGCCGTTCGATCTCTCGCTGCTCGATGATGCGCCGGTGATGGCCACTCAAGCTGTTGAGCCGGCCGCCACCCCAGTCGCCGCCACCGCGCCTGTCGAGCCGACCGCTGCGGTAGGTGACGCCGCCCCGCTGGTGCCACCGACCTTGCCGCTGGCCGCCAAGGCAATTGCTGCCGAAACCGAAAAGAAAGAAGCCCCGGTAGCCGCCGTTTCCGCCGCGCCGCAGACAATCCGGGTCGACCTTGATCGCGTCGACCGGCTCATCAACCTGGTGGGCGAACTCGTCATCAATCAGGCAATGCTTGCCCAAAGCGTGGTCGAAAACGAAAACAGCGGCTCCTCGGCAATCAATCTCGGGCTCGAAGAACTCCAGCAGCTCACCCGGGAAATCCAGGACAGCGTGATGGCGATCCGGGCCCAGCCGGTCAAGCCTGTGTTCCAGAGAATGGGCCGCATCGTCCGTGAAATTGCCGACATCACCGGCAAGAGCGTGCGCCTGGTTACCGAAGGCGAGAACACCGAAGTCGACAAGACCGTCATCGACAAGCTGGCCGAACCGCTGACCCACATGATCCGCAACGCGGTCGATCACGGGCTCGAAAAACCCGAGAAGCGCACCGAGCTGGGCAAGAGCGCCGAGGGTGTGCTCAAGCTCAGCGCCAAGCACCGCTCCGGCCGGATTGTCATCGAGATCGCCGACGATGGCGCCGGCATCAACCGTGAGCGCGTACGCAACAAGGCCATCGAGAACGGCCTGATCACGGCCGACGCCAATCTCAGCGATGAGGAAGTCGATAACCTGATTTTCCTTCCCGGCTTCTCCACCGCCGACAAGGTTTCCGATATTTCCGGTCGTGGCGTTGGCATGGATGTGGTCAAGCGCTCGATCCAGTCTCTGGGCGGCCGCATCTCGATTACCTCCAGACCCGGTCATGGTTCGGTCTTCACCATGAGCCTGCCGCTCACGCTCGCCGTGCTCGACGGCATGGTGGTTACTGTTGCAAACCAGACCCTGGTGGTGCCGCTGACGGCCATCGTCGAAACCCTGCAGCCGGAGAAGAAGGATATCCATTCCTTTGGGCCGACCCAGCGTCTGATCGCCATCCGCGATACGTTCTGTCCGCTGGTAGATGTAGGCCACATTCTCAATTTCCGCCCCGATCTCGCCGACCCGGTCAACGGTGTCGCCCTGCTGGTGGAATCGGAAGGCGGAGGTCAACGCGCGCTGATGGTCGATGCCATTCAGGGGCAGCGCCAGGTGGTCATCAAGAGCCTGGAAGCCAACTACACCAATGTCCCGGGTATCGCCGCGGCGACCATTCTCGGCGATGGCCGGGTGGCGTTGATCCTCGATGTCGACGCGGTTGTCACGGCTTCGCGCGGACACGCGCTGAGCTCCGAGATGACGCTTGCGGCAACCGGGTGAAGAAGACCAGATGTTTATGCGCGTGATGGATAGCCACAAAGGCGGATTGAGCGAGGCCCGGAAGTTCCGTGGTCGGAGCATCGGCATGCCGGTGCGCCCGCTCGGTGCTCTCTGTGCGAACGCTGTCGCGCCTGAGGTTGCTGCCAGCCTTCTTAAGGTCCACGCACAATGAATTGCCGCACGCAACCCCACGCCCTAGCCGGCATCACCGAAAGAGACGCCACATGAGCGCCGCTGCCATTCTCCAGTCGGGTCGTCCCGACGATTGCCTCGTGAGTGGAGAATATCCGCTGACGCGCAGGGACCTCTCTGATATCGCCGGCATGATTTATTCCGACGCCGGCATAGCATTGAACGAGTCCAAGGCCTCGCTGGTCTATTCGCGTCTGTCCAAGCGGCTCCGGCAGATCGGCATGAACAGTTTTCGTGATTATTGCGTCCTGGTCGGTTCGACTGAAGGGGCGGCGGAGCGGCGGGAGATGCTCAGTTTCCTGACCACCAACTTCACCCGCTTCTTCCGGGAGAATCACCATTTCGACCATTTGCGCCAACAAGTCCTGCCGGGTCTGCTGGCCCGGGCCAAGGCCGGTGGCCGGGTACGCATATGGTCCGCCGGTTGCTCTGACGGCCAGGAACCCTATTCGATCGCCCTGACTGTGCTGGGAATGGCGCCCGATGCGGCATCGATGGATATCCGGATTCTTGCAACCGACATTGACCCCAAGATCATCGCCCAGGCGAAAGCCGGGATCTATGATGTGCAGGCCATCGAAACTGTCGATGCGGCCATGCGCAAGAAGTGGTTTACGCCGGTGGAAGACATTAAGTTCAAGGTCAACGACCCGGTCAAGCAGTTGATCTCTTTCCGCGAGCTCAATCTGATGGCGCAATGGCCGTTCAAAGGCCAGTTCGATGTCATCTTCTGCCGCAATGTGGTGATCTATTTCGACGAGCCCACTCAGGCACGTATCTGGGTTCGCTACGCTGATTTGCTGCCGCCGGGCGGGCATCTCTACATCGGCCATTCCGAGCGACTCTCGGGCGAAGGCAAGGGCCGCTTTGAAAACACTGCCATCACCACCTATCGACACACGGGGACTAAAGGACGCCCATGACCGCACGCGCTCGCGTACTTGTTGTTGACGATTCGCCCACGATGCGCGGCCTGATCAAGGCTGTGCTTCGAAGCGATCCCGAAATTGAGGTGATCGGCGAGGCCGGCGACGCCATGCAGGCGCGCGCCGCCATCAAGGAATTCAATCCCGACGTCATTACGCTCGACATCGAGATGCCCAACATGAACGGTCTCGAATTTCTCGAAAAGATCATGCAGCTCAGGCCGATGCCGGTCATCATGGTCTCGACCTTGACCCACCGCGGCGCTGAAGCGTCGTTGGCAGCGCTTGAAATCGGCGCCTTTGATTGCATTGGCAAGCCGTTGCCGGGAGACAGGGCGCCGTTCGCCCAGCTTGCCGAAACGGTCAAGGCGGCGGCGCGATCACAGCGTCATCGGCCTGGCCTTGAGGGTGCTGCGGTTACCCGCACGCCGGCCTATTCCGTGCCCAGCGACTATCAGCCTTCGCGCAAGATCATTGCCATCGGCGCCTCCACCGGGGGTGTCGAGGCGCTGATCGCGGTGCTGACCAAGTTTCCTGCCAATTGCCCACCGACCGTGATTACCCAACACATGCCTGCCACCTTCACCAAGAGTTTTGCCGACCGCCTGAACCGGCTTTGCGCGCCGCAGGTCAAGGAAGCCGACGATGGTGACAGGCTTGAAATCGGCAGGATTTATCTGGCACCCGGCGGAGAGCGCCACCTCCAGGTGGTCAATTCCACGGCACCGCGCTGTGCCTTGGTCGAAGGTAGTCCGATAAATGGCCATCGGCCATCGGTGGACGCCCTGTTCGATTCCGTGGTGAAACTGGCCGGCGCCAGGGCCGTCGGGGTGATCCTTACCGGTATGGGGCGCGATGGTGCGGCGGGGTTGCTGCGCATGCGCCAGGCTGGTGCCATTACCATTGGCCAGAACGAAAAAACCTGCGTGGTTTACGGCATGCCGCGTGTCGCACAGGAGATTGGCGGTGTGGGACGCCAATTGCCACTCAACGAGATTGGCGAAGAAATTCTCAAGTCAACAATAACCTCTCGCAAAGTTAGGGTCGCGTAATGTCGATTGCACAAAAAATAAAGGTCCTCATTGTTGATGATCAGGTGACCAGCCGGCTGTTGCTTGGCGATGCGCTGCAGCAGCTCGGGTTTACCCAGATTACCGTCGCCGGCGATGGTGAACAGGGGGCCAAGATCATGAGCCAGCAGCCTCACCATCTGGTCATTTCCGACTTCAACATGCCGAAGATGGACGGACTGGGACTGCTTCAGGCGGTGCGCACCAATCCTGCGACCAAACGTGCGGCGTTCATCATGCTCACTGCACAGGGTGACCGGGCGCTGGTACAGAAGGCTGCAGCGCTTGGCGCCAACAACGTTCTGGCCAAGCCCTTCACCATCGAAAAAATGAAGGCAGCCATCGAGGCGGTGTTTGGGGCGCTTAAGTGACTGCAAACGCCTATGTTCGCAGAGTCCATGTCATTCAGGGCGAGTACAAGGTATCCAGTGATCCCGAGGTGGTTCTTTCCACCATCCTGGGGTCCTGTGTCGCCGCTTGTATGCGCGACCCTGTGGCTGGTGTCGGTGGCATGAACCATTTCTTGTTGCCGGGCCAAAGCAATGGCTCGGGCGGAGAGGCAACGCGTTACGGCGTCCATCTCATGGAGTTGCTGATCAACGGCCTGCTCAAGAAGGGCGCCCAGCGCAACCGACTTGAAGCCAAGATCATTGGCGGCGCCAAGACGATTACCGGCTTTTCCAATGTCGGCGAAAAGAACGCCGAATTTGCCCATCAGTTTCTGACCGATGAAGGCATCCGCATTGTCGGCAGCAATGTCGGCGGCGAGGTAGGCCGCAAGCTTGAATATTTCCCGGTCAGTGGTCGTGCCCGTCATTATCCGCTGACAGGGGCGGAAACACGCAAGACTGTAGCGCTTGAGACCGCGCCAGCCAAAATTATTGTACCGAAGCCGGCCGACGCGTCGATCGAGTTTTTCTAAGGAGTTCCGCCAAATGACCAAGTTGCCCAATGCCAATGGCGGTGAAGTACAGGAATCCCTGCAGGATGTGCTGGCGCGGGTCAGTTCGGAGCTCGTCGATGTCGCGCAATTGATCGAGCGGCTTGAACCGCTGTTGTCGAATGGCCGCTCCACCGAGTTCCTGGCGTCGCCCGACCACATGCGGGTGATGCAGGGCATTGATCTGGCGGTACAGAAAACCAGGGGACTTGCCAGCTTCATCGACGGCATTGGCGGGCACATCGACACCAAACACCTGGTCGATATCACAACCGCGCTCAATCTGGTCACGCTTGAGGACATGAAACGGCGTCTGCGGGCTTCGCTCGACGCCGAGCCCTCGGCAGACGTCTACCAGAAAGCCTCCGGCGACCTCGAGTTTTTCTAGAGCGCACCATCGCCGAACACACCAACTCCGCCCTTTCCGGCAGGCAACGAGCCTGCGTCCGAGCCCCGCGGTCGGCTTCGTCATCCACAGACCACCTTCGCGCAAGTTTCGCCACATAGGTTAGGCAAACCGGTCATCCTGTCCGGCTAGTCCTGTCGAGTGCGGATACAGAATGAGTCTGTTGAACCAGCTGTCACAAATCGGAAAAAACCTGGCTGCGCTGGGTCAGGCCAAGTTATTGGCCCTTGGAGGGGTCGGCGCGCTGTCGATTCTCCTAATCATAGCCGCTGCAATTTTCCTCAATAAGCCTGCCCAGGAAACCCTCTACATCGGTCTCTCCGGTGAAGACGTCAATCAGATCAGTCTGGTCCTGGCCGAATCCAACATTGATTTTGCCACCGGCGCCGATGGTGCCTCGATCACGGTACCTGCGGGCATGACCAACCGGGCGCGGATGCTGCTGGCTGAGCGCGGCCTGCCGTCTTCCAATACCGCCGGTTACGAACTGTTCGATCAGGTCGGATCATTGGGACTGACCAGCTTCATGCAGGAAGTCACCCGGGTTCGTGCCCTTGAGGGCGAAATCGCCCGCACCATCCAGTCAATCAACGGAATTTCCGCCGCTCGGGTCCATATCGTTATGGCCGACCGCGGCAATTTCCGGCGCGGCGACCAGCAGCCTTCGGCCTCGGTCATGGTTCGCACCAGCAATAATCTGGCAGGCCGCACCGCCGATTCAATCCGCCATCTGGTGGCCTCCTCGGTGCCCGGTCTCAAGGTCGATGAAGTCACCGTGCTTGATTCGACCGGCCAACTGCTTGCCACCGGCGATGATTTCTCCAATTCAAATCTCAACCGGTCGCTGTCGATCGTGCAGATGGTGCAGACCGAGATCGAGACCAACATCGAAAAGGCGTTGGCTCCTTTCCTTGGCATTGACAACTTCCGCGCCAGCGTCACCGCTCAGGTCAATACCGACAGCCAGCAGACCCAGGAAACCGTCTACGATCCCGAATCCCAGGTCGAGCGGTCAATCCGGGTAACGCGGGAAAACCAGACATCCAGCCAGTCGGCTACTGATACCCCTGCCACGGTCGAACAGAACATTCCCGATGCAGCCCCTGGCGCTGGAGGCGCAGCCGGGCCGCAGTCGAGCGAACTGGCGGAGCGCAAGGAAGAGCAGACCAATTTCGAGATCAACTCGAAGACCACCTCAACCGTGCGCAACAGCTATGCCATCGAAGGCCTGTCGATTGCCGTCGTTGTCAACAAGGACCGGATCAACGCCATGCTCGGCGAGGCGCCGACCGAGGAGCAGGTTTCCGCGTACCTGACAGAGCTTGAGCAGATTGTTTCCACGGCCGCAGGCCTTGATGTCGAGCGTGGCGATCGCGCCAAGATCACTGCGATGGAATTCCTGACCAATGATTTGCTGGCTGCCAACGCCTCTCAGCCAGGCTTCATCGATGCGCTGCGCACACAGCTTGGAACAATCATCAATGCCGTCGCCTTTATAACTGTGGCGTTGCTGCTGGTGCTGTTCGGGTTCAAGCCGCTGCTTAGCGGTGCCCGTGCTGGTAAGCCGGCCGATGAGATCGGCGACGACGGACTGGAACTGCCTGACTTTTCACCTTCCGCGCTAGGCGCAGGTGGTGGCATGCCGATGGAAGGCTTTGGAGCTGATTTCGGCTTTGACGTCGAAGCCGATTCAGAGCTTGAACTCGAGGAGTCGGGAACCTTCAACCGTCGCGTCAAGGAAGGCCCCGAGCGGCGCCTGGCGCGCATGGTCGAGATCAACGAGGAACGTGCTGCCAAGATCCTCAGGAGTTGGGCATCGGGCGAGGCGGCCTGAAACGACGCCGACATAGGCGGGTGATCCCCTCCTTTGTGATCCCGGACAGACTTTTCCCCATGTGTTTCGCGCTCAAATGATCTCATTTGGGCGCGAATTGTATTGTCGGCTCGGCCCGCGATCCGGGGCTGTATTCGCCAGATCCGGCCGATCCCGTGCGGCGAATCGCGTATAGGCATGAAAAAGCCCCGATAGGAAGTCCCAGAATTTAACTATGGTTATTTGGTATTCGGTCCTGCACTCTATCGAGAGTGGGGGGTGATTCGTTATTCCGTGAAAGTGGTGGCTGTTGAGGCAGCAGCTCGGTTCAAGAGCAGGGGCGGCTTGTATGCGAATGTGTATACGGAGTGAACGACGCCAATCCTTGGCCAAGCGTGACCGATGTGTCGTGCCTGACAGCAGGAAGGGATTGGAATGGTCGCGCGCGCTGCGTTAATCCATGAAATGGAATCCAGGCAGGCTTGCGGGAACATCACCGGCGGGATCGACCTGATCAGTGCTTATGTCGGCGCGCGGTGTTATTTGGTGGCCAGATACGACCACTATTCCGATCGGCATCATGATTTCATCATCACCTCGAACTGGCCTTTCGACCTGGTTCGCACCCTCGGCTCGGCGCTGATTGACTCCCAGGCGCGTTCCAGCGAGGTGCGGCGGTGTCTTCAGGCATTTGAACCGGCGTTTCAGGATATCGATCCGGCGATCGACATGCCCGCTGATCTGTCAAGACGGGTGTGCCTGATTCCCTACAATGTCGGCCATGCGCGCCTGATGCTGGTGCTGCTGTTTGAAAACAACGCCTTTCTGTCCCATGATCGGCTTCGCGACGCGGCGTTGGCGGCGGCCTATCATACGTCCCATTTTGCCAGCCTGACATCGACCACCGACGCGCTTTCGGATTTGACCGACCGTGAAATCGAGTGTCTGTCCTGGATAGGCGAGGGAAAGACCAGCGATGAAATCGCCCTGATCATCGGAATCTCACGCAACACCGTCAACAATTACATCACCAGTATCATGAACAAGACCGGTGCAAAAACCCGATCTGAAGCGGTCGCATTTGCTGTTCGTCAACGCATCATTTGAGGACAGGAGCCAACCATATGGAACTTGCAGCACCTCAGGGCGCCCGGGAGCGGACGCAGCAGCTCACGAACGATGGCGCCGGTAGGATGGCAGGATCGACCGCGGACCTGTTTCCCAAGCTGGTGACGATGCAGCAATTGTGCTCAGGCACCGGTTTTGCCGTCTTGGCAGCGCAGGCGCAGACCCTGCTGGTGCCTGGAGGTCTTGTCATCAAGATGCAGAGCCCTGGCAACGAAGAGCTGGTCAGCCAATTGCTGGCGGAACGACTGGACTTCCTTTTGGCGCATCTGCGGTCGTCACCGCGGCCGATGATGTTGACATCGGATAATGAAGTGGCGGCGCAAGCTTCCCTGATAGTCACCGGTCAGGCGCTGTCAAAGGGGCGTACCGATCTGTTGTTTCCGGTGCAGCTGGGTGCCATGGGCAACGGGTTCATTGCTTTCTTTGGCGTGCGCGATGGTATCGGCAATGAGTTGTTGATCGAACTGCATCGCAAGTCGCTGATGATCATGCGCGAGGCCTTGCGGCTGGCGTTCGGGGTGACACCGGTCGCCGAGAAGCTCAACGAGCGGGAAATCGAATGCCTGCAACTGGTTGGCAACGGCATGAAGAGCGAAGCCATTGGCGAGCGGCTGCAACTGTCGGTGCATACCGTCAATGCCTATCTCGGCTCCGCAACCACCAAGCTGGACGCTGTCAACCGCATCCAAGCCATTGCCAAGTCGATTCGTCTCGGCATCATCGCCTGATCTGCACTGCGGCACTGCGCGTGGGGTGGATCGCTGGTTCGGCTCCCCGGCCCGCTCATCCGGTTTTGACGGCGTGTCGCTTTGTCAGGCGATCTCGGGCAAAGTGCAAACCCGGAAATTGTCCGTCACCATTCAATCAGCGATTTCAGCGTCGCGCATACAATAGGATGCGCAAAGGACGCTGTAAGTCCATGCAATACTCCTGCTGGATCTGTTTGCGCACGTGCGCAAATACCCCGACGTCATGTCGGGGGACGGGTTCGCGCCGGTTCTTAGGCCGCAGCCGACCGGGCGACCGGCATTGCGGGCATGAACGGTCTAAACGCCGCCGCGCGCAGGCTGTGCTCCAGGAATTGGGTGTTGTCGTCTGGAGTATCGGCCGGATCGTCAAAAGCGATATGATTGATTTCGACGCCGCCGCAATCGTGCTCGAGCGTAAGCCGCGCAAAGATGGCGACGCCTTTTGGGCGAATCTCGAGGTCCAGCACTACGCGTGGCTGCCCGCTCCAGTCCAGATAGTAGTCACCGCCGATCCCGAGCACGACGGTGCCTGGCAGAAAGAACATTTCCGCCGCAGATGCCACCAGGTCTGAGAGGTCGCCATGGCGTTCAAAGCGAAGCATTGAAACCAGGTCGGCTACATCAATCAATCGCAGTTCGCTTGCGACGGTGCAAATGGCATCAGCGACGATTCTTTCACGTTCCGATGAATACGGATTCTTTTTCATGGTCGAGCGCCTACGGTTTGGGGCCTGGATTTCTCGGCGTAAATCCGGTGTACGAGTTCGGCCACAGCCTTGTAGAACACCGGTGGGATGAAACTATCGACCGAGACTTGCGCAAACATGGAGCGCGCAAGTGGCGGATCTTCAAAGACCGGAACCCCGTTGGCTTCGGCCACTTCACGAATTTTCAGTGCAATCAGGTCCTGACCCTTGGCGATCACCACCGGGGCGCCGCCTGCTTCGCGGGAATAGCGTAGCGCAACCGCAAAATGGGTCGGGTTGGCAATGACCAGTGTGGCCCGGGGGACCTCGGCAATCATCCGCCGTCGCGCCCGGTCACGTGCCAGCGACCGCTGCCGCGCCTTGATAATCGGATCTCCGTCCGACTGCTTTCTCTCGTCCTTGAGGTCCTGCTTGCTCATTTTGAGATCAGCATGCCAGCTGTAGCGGGTCCACAGCAGGTCCAGCACCGCCAGCGTTGCCGTGCAGATCAGCACCACCACCACGACCTTGCCCGCCAGCCGGGCGATATCCGGTGCCACCAACGTCGGGTCCATGAACATAAGGTCAAGTGCGCGGAAATACTCCGACTTCATGACCGAAGCCACGATAGTCGACACCACGACGATCTTGAACATCGATTTGGCGAATTCCACCATGCCCTTGGTGCTGTAGATTCGTTTGAATCCCTTGCTAATCGAGATTCGTTCCAGCTTTGGTTGAATCCGGTCGAGAACCGGGCTCGGCATGTTTTGCAACACCGAAGCTCCCAGGCCAAAACCCATCAACAGCGCGAAGGCTGGCAACATCACCGAGCCCGCCTCGATAAACAGCAATCGGAAAAGTGCCACCGCGTCGCTGCCATTCTCAATGCGCCAGCCGTCGGATTGCTCGAACACGTCGCGCAGCGTTGTCGAAAACCGGCTGGCCCCGGCAGGTAGAAAAAACACCAGGTACACGAGCATGCCCAGGGTGGAGGCGAAAATCGGCACTTCGCGGCTGAAGGGAACATTGCCCTTGTCCACCGCGTCGCGCAGTTTTTTCTCTGTTGGGTCTTCGGTTTTGCTGTCTTTGTCTTCGCCTTCAGCCATCGCGACTCAGACTCAAGCCGCTTGCGCTGTTGCGGGTTCTTCTTCACGCAGTGTCAGCTGGTCGAGGCCTGCGAGCCGGATTGCTTCCTGGGAGATCGTTCGCCGCGCAACAGCAATATCTCGGGTATTGACGCCGGCATCGCCGGCGGCGAGATCGGACTCGATCATCCGCCTCTGTCGTGCACCGATTGACGACAACACCGCTTCGCGGAGCTCATTATCGGCACCGCGCAGTGCGGTGGTGATGATGTCGCCGGAGATGTCGTCGAACAGCGTGATCCGGCTGCGATGCGGCATCAGTGCAACATCGTCGAATAGGAATACCCGTGGCCGAACTTTTGCCACCGCGGACTTGGAGACTGTCTCCAGAGCGCCGAGCAGCGATTCGACGTCGGGCTTGGACAACTCGTTCATGATTTCGGCGACCTTGACCGAGCCGGCATTGCCCTTCTCGGCCTCCATCTCGTCAACAAGATCCCGCACCCGTGCTTCAATGATCTTGGCGGCGCGCGGGTTGACGTTTTTCAAATCGACAGCGCGGCGAACGATGTCGACCCGCGCCTGTTCCGGCAATTTCATTAGGGTCTTGCCAGCAAATCCGGCGGGCAGCATCGATACGATGTAGGCGGCGGTCTGCGGATGTTCGCTTTGCAGGTATCGGCCGACGCGATCTGGGTTTGCCCCTTGCAGCCGATCCCAGATCGATGATTCGTTGATTTCGAATTGTGTCCGGCGACCAAGAAGGCCATCGACTTCATCGGGCGTGAGCCCTTCCTCGAGGATGCCTTCCATTGCCTTGGCGTTGTCCATCAGGCCTGCGCCTTCGCTGAACAGATCTTCGAATTCGTTGACCAGTTCAATCAATTCCTGCGGCTTGATGGTGCGCAGGTTCTGGGCTTTCTTGATGATTTCCTGAAGCTCGTCATATTCGAAGAATTTCAGCAGCTTGCCGGCTACCGGCTTGCCCATCGCCAGAAGCACGGCAGCGGCTTTCTCCGACGCAGTCAGTTGCGTGGCTCCACCTGCTCCGGCTGGATTGAACTCATCATATTCTGCCATCAGTCGCTCTTTTTCTGGGTTGCGCCAACAACTTCGATGATCCGTACAGCAAACCGTGTCTCGTCGGATTCCAGCACCGTGATTTCGCCACGGCCAATCAGCTTGCCATTGACCACAATCTCAACCGGCTCGCCGATCTTCCGGTCAAGTGCGATGGTCGCGCCTTCGGAAAGGTCCATCAGCGAGGAGACAGCCATCCGGCTCGAGCCGAGAATGATCTGCACATCAATTGGAATGCCGAGCACCAGGTCAACCCGGCTCTGGGTCCCGCTCGCACCGAGTTTCGGGCCTGCAGCGGGCGCTGCAGCCGCGCCGAAATCCTGGCCCAGCCCGGCATCGCTGCCGAACCCGCCCGCCATTCCGCCAGCGCCCGGCCCACCAGTGCCCAGGCCGCCAGCATCAAGTCCACCAGCGCCGAGATCCGGCGCGGCGTCGAAGTCGCCGCCAAATCCTGCAGCATCAAGGTTTTCCCCGGCATCGACATCCGGCGTTGCCCCGAGATCGAAGGGATCTGCGACGGCGCTAGAGGGCTCGTCATCCGCGAAATCCGCGCCAAACTCAGAACCAAAGGCTGCTGCCCCACCCATACTATCCACGCTTTCATTGTTGCCTGCCGGTTCGTCTCCGGCGTCTTTCTTCAAAACACCGCGAAGATCACCGACAGCGCCGTCAATCGCGCCGTCGTCGAGCGCCATTGGATCCTTGTCGTCATCAATTGCGTTTTTCCCAGCCATTCGTTCTTATCCCGTCCCAAGCTTGCCCGGAGCCTGTCTCGACGCTCCGTCCTGCGTGTTTATGAAAAGTCCGACTTCCAGTTCTCGTCCGGTCCAGCCGGGCCTTCCACCTTGACCATGTAGCGACTGCCGGATCGACCCAGCGCGCAGGTGTAAAGCGGCTTGCCATTGGCGCTCAAGGTGACGGAAATGTCGCCATTGTCCGCAAAGCCGATCAGGTCACCCGGCTGCAATCTGCTGATGTCGCCAAGCGGCAGCGGCGCCAGCGCCACGGCGGCCTGCAGACTGATCTGCGAGCGTGAAACCCGTTCGCCCAGGCGCTCCGCCCAATTGCCCGGCTCCGCCCCAGGTTTGCTGTTGGACTTGACGGCGGTCAGTTTCGACTTGAGCAGCAGCGCTTGCGGCAAAATCAAAGTCAGGGGCGCGCTGATCGCACCGAATTCGATGTTGAGTGTCAGAGCCGCGGCATGGAAATCCGGGGTCGGGTCGTCTTCCTCGTCGGGAATGTCCGCGCTCGGCTTGCCCGCACTCGCCTTGGACTCGGGGTTAGGGCACACCACGCCGCGCAGGGCATCGTTGAGCTGCTCGAAAACCACCAGCGACATATCAAGCTCAATTCCCGAAAGCGGGCGGGCGACAATGTCGAGCTGGTCCGGGTCAGAACCGCCAAGCAGGCACTCTACCAGCCCGATGACCAGCTTGGTGCCGCACAGGAGCCTGATGTCCGGCGACCAGTCGGAAATGTTGGCTTCGCAATAGGCTGTGTCCCGGCTCAGTTGTGCCAGCAGTTCGCGCCGCCGTCCCAGATTGATATCGCCGGGCCGCACGTCGACCGCAATTCCGATCGCCTTGTTCAGCGATTCAGCCAGCACCGGGCACAACAGCGCCAGCAGAGCCTGGCTTTTCTGTTCGATGTTTTCGCCATCGCCCTTGGCACCGATCATCCGGTCCAGCAGGTCTGGATCGAAATTCTGGCGGCCCGGTGAGGAATTTGTTGCGCTGGCGTTCATTGGATCATGCAGCCTTTGATTCGCCGCCGCCCGGGTTCATCATTTCCTGTTCAACCGCGTCAATCGACGGGCGCTCATAGGAAGAGATGGTCTTGCGGCCGTGCTCCAGCGCCACCTGCGGCACCGAGCCGTTCATGTAGGCGAGCAATGTCTGTTTGACGATGGTGTAGAGCCGGTTCTGCTTGGTCCGGACAATCTTGATGTTTAGCGCGATCGGCCCGAAGACGCAGTAGGACAAGAAAATCCCGAGCATGGTTCCGACCAGAGCAGCGCCGATCAGCCCGCCCAGCACCGCCGGCGATTCGTTGATCGCGGCCATTGCTTTGATCACACCCAGAACGGCGGCGATGATGCCCAGCGCCGGGCAGGCGTCCGACATCACGCTCATCGCGTTGTAGGGCTTGAGCCGGTCTTGCGCGATGGTGTGGATTTCCTCGTCCATCAGCGCTTCGATCTCGTGCGGACGGGCGTTGCCGATGATGATCAGGCGCACATAATCGCAGATGAACGATGTCAGCTCCTTGTTTCTCAGCACCGTCGGCGCCGATTGAAACAGTTCCGACTCGTCGGGATTGTCGATGTGGCTTTCAATCTCGTTACGGCTCTTGGTGCGCAAGTCGCGCATCAGCGAATAAAGAATGCTCAGCGTGTCGAGATACTCGCGTTCCTTGGGCACGATGTTCCTGAACGCCTCGCCGATCGCCTTCAACGTGTCCTTGATGGTCTTGGTCTGATTGGACATCACAAAACCGCCGATGGCAGCACCACCGATGATCATCAGCTCGAACGGCTGGTTGAGAACCTCGATGTGGCCGCCCATTGCCATGAACCCGCCGAGCACGCAGCCCAGCGTAATAACCAAGCCGATTACGATATTCATGACATTTCACCCGCGATTATTGCATGCGACCCAGTTCCTACGGCGTGAGCCTTGTGTGAAGCTGAATCTGTTTACGTGATGAGCGCTTACCTACCCCCGCCAGCCTCGCACAAGCATGTTGTCCTAATTCCGGACATATACCGGGAGAGGCGCGTCGATTTGCGGCGGCTGCTTGTCTCGCTGGGTCAACAAGGGGCAATCCGGTGACAACCACTTACACCAGCTACCGCCTTATCTCACAGGATCTTCCGGGTTCCATCGAGCGCATCGCCAGTCAACCTGTGGTGGCTCGCGAGACCGAATATTACCTGTCACGTATTTCCGAGGTCAAATCGATCGACGAATTCATGGCCGATACGCGTTTGTACAACTATGCAATGAAGGCGCATGGGCTGGAGGACATGTCCTACGCCAAGGCTTTCATGCGCAAGGTGCTGACCGAAGGCGTCGAAAATGATGATGCTTTTGCAAATAAGCTTGCCGATTCCAAATATGCCGCATTCGCCGAAACCTACAATTTTGCGCAGCATGGCGAGACAGCGACGATCTTCACCAAGGCGCAGCAGGGAACGGTCGACAAGTATCTCCGGCTTACGCTCGAAGAGGACGTCGGCGTCGATAACACCGGTGTGCGTCTGGCGCTCTATTTCCAGCGCGCAGCGCCGGATCTGACGTCGGCCTATGGCATCCTCGCCGATACGGCGATTTCGCAGGTCGTGTTCACGGCGCTCGGGTTGCCTTCCGAGCTCGCCGCCGCAGATATCGACAAGCAGGCTGACATGCTTGATGCGCGCATTGACATCGAGGATTTCAAGGATCCCGAAAAGCTTGGCAAGTTCCTCGAACGCTTCACCGCGTTGTGGGAGCTTGACAACCCGTCCTTCGGATCGGTCGATTCAAGCGTCTTGCTCGGCTCGTCGGCCGGCTTCGGGATCTCCCCGGAACTGATGCTGTCGCTCAACAATCTCAAACTTGGTGGCCGTTAATGCAGAGTTCGATTTATGTCGCACTGTCCTCGCAGATAGCGCTTGAGCGCCGGATGAACACGCTTGCTGACAACGTCGCCAATGCCAACACGACCGGCTTTCGCGCCACTGAAGTCAAGTTCAACGAGGTTCTGGCCGATACCGGTGCCTCCGATGTTTCGTTTGTCAATCAGGGGCAGGACTTCCTGTCCACCGACAATGGCGGCTTGAACGCCACCGGCAGTCAGCTTGATTTCGCGATTCGCGGCAATGCCTGGTTCATGATTGAAACCCCGACCGGTCAGATGCTCACGCGGGATGGTCGCTTCACGATTACCGAGGCTGGCGAACTGGTCAATATTGATGGCTATCCGGTGCTCGACCCCGGCGGCGCGCCGCTTCAGCTCGATCCTGCAGGCGGTCCGCCCGAGGCTGGCCGCGATGGCGGCTTGAGTCAGAATGGCGTCAGGCTCGGTGAGATCGGGCTATACCAGGCGGATCTTTCCCAGGGCTACTACCGCAAGGGATCGCTCGGGGTGGTTCCAGTGGTTCCGCCCGAACCGTTGCTGGATACGTCCGCAGCCGGGCTGGTTCAGGGCTATGTCGAGGGTTCCAATGTCAACCCGGTTGCCGAGATGACTCAGCTTATCATGGTGTCGCGGGCCTTTGAAAACGCCTCGGCGATGATGCGCAGCACCGACGATATCTTCAAGGAAGCAATCCGGACGCTTGGCAGCGGTAGCTGATGACCATGCTTGATCAGTTTGATCGCAGGAAATCCCAATTTGCCGGGGCGCGCCTGTGAGCGGCCGCGAAGGGTTGGCCAGGCTCGCCGAAGGAGTGCGGGAATTTGTCAGGCCGGAAGGCGGGCATGATGTCACCGGCACGGTCACTGCGGTGGCACCTGGGCGTTGTGTCATCGCCGGATTGTCGCGTCATGTCAGAATTGGCGATTTTGTCGGCTTCCGCAAAGATGAAGGGCTCAAGCTGGCCGAGGTGGTCAGCCTCGGTCCGGAGGAACTGATCGCCTGTCCCGTTGATGGCGCATCGCAAGCCAGCATCGGCGAAACCGTCTGGCGCCGCGGCGCATTTCGGTTGTCACCCGATGCCAGCTGGTGTGGACGCACCATCAGCGCGCTGGGCGAACCGGTCGATGGTCTTGGGCCATTGCGCCAGGGGGCTGTTTCGCGTGCCGTCACCGGGCCGCCGCCGCCTTCGATGCTGCGCCAGCGCGTTACCAAGCCGTTGCGCACCGGCGTCCGGGTGGTCGACGTGTTCACACCAATTTGCCAGGGCCAGCGCCTTGGCATCTTCGCAGGCTCTGGCGTCGGCAAGTCGACGCTGCTGTCGATGTTTGCCAAGGCTGCCGATTTCGACCGTGCTGTGGTGGCGCTGGTCGGCGAACGGGGGCGTGAAGTCCGTGAATTCATCGAGGACACACTCGGCCCCAACATGGCCAAGACCGTCGCAGTCGTTGCCACCAGTGATGAAAGTCCGATGCTGCGCAAGTTGGCCCCGCTGACTGCGGTTGCCATTGCCGAGCATTTCCGTGATCGCGGTGAGAACGTACTGCTGATCGTCGACAGCCTGACCCGATTTGCGCATGCGTTGCGCGAAATCGGAATGGCAGCTGGTGAGCCGCCAGTGGCGCGCGGCTATCCGGCCTCCGTATTTACCGCCTTGCCAGGGTTGCTGGAGCGCGCTGGCCCGGGGCCCGAGGGGGCCGGGGCGATCACCGCGATCGTTTC
Organism: Hoeflea sp. Naph1; assembly: GCF_046837775.1. Taxonomy (GTDB): domain Bacteria; phylum Pseudomonadota; class Alphaproteobacteria; order Rhizobiales; family Rhizobiaceae; genus Hoeflea. The sequence continues at coordinate 1,480,717 of NZ_CP177286.1, forward strand.
CATCCTTGTCGATGGCGATAACCACAATGACCCCGTGGCCGATTCCGCCCGCGGCATTCTTGATGGTCATCTGGTTCTCGACCGGGCGCTTGCCGACGAAGGTCGCTACCCGCCGGTCAATCCGCTGACGTCGATCTCGCGACTTGCCCGCAAGGCCTGGCGCGGCGACGAGGAAAAACTGGTCATGCGTCTCAAGGCGCTGATCCACCGTTATGAGGAAACCCGCGACTTGCGGCTTATCGGCGGTTATCGGGCCGGTTCTGATGCAGAACTCGACATGGCCATCAAGCAAGCCCCGGTGATTTACGAAACCCTCAGGCAGACACCCGAACAACCGCCGAGCGCCGATGCCTTTGCCGAGCTCGCCGAGGCAATGAAGGCAGCGGCCGGAATCCCCACAACTGCGACTGCCAATGAAAGGACCAGACCGTGAGCGAGATCGACGGTATCGAGATCGAGGACGACAGCCCGCAACGAAAGCCGGCCCGCGGCCGTAGCGGCGACCGTGTCCTGTCGATCGTTGGTTTCGTGCTCGCGACCGCGGCGGCGTTTTTTCCCTGGTATGTTTTCTTCAATCAGGAGAGCTTTGGCATCGCCCCGATGGGATACAGCGATACGCGTGATCTGCCCGAGACAGCGGGTCGCAGCGTTGTCGTCGTGTCGCCGCTTGCCATCCCGGATGAAAAGGATGGTTCCCCGGAGCGGACGCCGTTCGACCCGATTACCACCGCAACAGTCCCCAATCTCGAAGATAGCGCCCGGCGCGCGACCGATGCTGGTAACCCCGACCCGGACCAGACCTTTCCCGGCAGGGCGAAATACCGTTTGCTCCATGTAGCCAATGGTCGTGCCCTGATCGAGGACAGGTCGGGGATGTATATTGTCCGCATAGGCTCGATCCTGCCCGACAATTCCCGTCTGGCCACGCTTGAACAGCGTGATGGCAAATGGGTGATTGTCACCTCCAATGGTGAAGTCATTCAGCGCTGACGCGCACCCTGTGCCGCGCCGTGATGGGGGCTGATGCAGCTCTCATCCGCATCGCCGGAAAAATCGTAAGGCACGCACAAGATTGACCGCATAGTTTCCGAACTGCACAGGACGGAGATACGCCATGCAACCGATCCAGCTTTTCGAACTGACCTCCAAGCAAGCGCACTGGCTCACGGTGCGCCAGACGGTCGTCGCGGGCAACATCGCCAACGTCAATACGCCTGGCTATGCGTCACGCGAAGTAGCGGCTTTCGATGCGGTGTTGCAGGAAACCGGCGTGCGGATGGCCGCTACCCATCCGGGACATCTTCGGGAAGATCCGATGCGCGGCGCGGTGCGCAGCAGCAAGGCCGATGAAATCGATGTCCTGCCGTCAGGCAACTCGGTCAACCTGCCCGAGGAACTGAGCAAAACTGCCGAGATCAAGCGCGTGTACGAACTCAACACCGGGATGGTCAAAGCCTTCAATCGAATGATGCTGTTAACGGTAAGGCGCTGAATTAGATGGATCCGCTTTCACTCGCTTCGCGCATCGCGTCTTCTGGTCTCAATGTCCAGGAAACCCGGATGCGCATATTGTCTGAAAACCTCGCCAACGCGCAGTCCACCGGCGACACCCCTGGTGCCGACGCCTACCGGCGCAAAACCATCAGTTTTTCCTGGGAACTCGACCGCACGCTCGGCGCATCCAAGGCCAAGGTCTCCAAGGTCGACGTCGACCCATCGGAATTCTCCATCGAATTTGACCCGGGAAACCCTGCTGCCGACGATAACGGCATGGTCAAGCAACCCAATGTCAACGTGCTGGTGGAACTGGCCGACATGCGGGAGGCCAACCGGTCTTACGAAGCCAACCTTCAAACCATCAAGCAGACCCGCGAACTGGTCTCGATGACGTTAGAACTGCTGAGGAACCAATGATTGACATGATTGCAGCCAGCGGTGCGCTGTCACGGTTATCGGGCGGCGGTGAGACCGAAATCGCCAGCGCCGCGACGATGCCGCAAATGCCGGCGACGACCGGCCTCTCAGACTCCAATTCGTTCGCTGAAGTGATGCAGTCACTCGGTAAAGATGTGGTCACCAACCTCAAGGTTGCCGAAGGGCAATCATTCGCTGCGGTACGTGGTGAAGCTGCCACACGTGATGTCGTCGATTCCATCATGAAGGCTGAACAGTCACTGCAAACCGCCATCGCCATTCGTGACAAGCTGGTAACGGCTTATCTCGAAGTCGCCCGTATGCAAATCTGAGGAATTCCGCCATGAAGGCATTGGCCATCGCCGCCACAGGCATGAACGCGCAGCAACTCAACCTTGAAGTGATCGCCAACAACGTGGCGAACATCAACACAACCGGTTTCAAGCGCGCCCGCGCCGAATTCGCCGACCTTTTGTATCAGGTCGAGCGCAACCAGGGCGTCCCCAACGCCTCCAATCAGGCGATCGTGCCGGAGGGCGCGCATATCGGGCTTGGCGTGCAGACTTCGGCCGTGCGCAATCTGCATATCCAGGGCAGTCTGATTGGCACCAGCAACAAGCTGGACTTGGCACTGGTCGGTCGCGGCTGGTTCCAGATCGAAAGTCCCGATGGCGAGACCAATTACACGCGGGCAGGCGCCTTCAACACCAATGCCGAAGGCGAACTCGTCACCATCGATGGTTATCGCGTGGTCCCCGGCATCACCATGCCCGAAGATGCCAGCGAAGTCGTCATCTCCCGTACCGGTCAGGTCTTCGCACGGATCGGCAATGAGGCCGAAATGCAGGATCTCGGTCAGCTTACGCTCGCCAATTTCGTCAACGAGGCTGGCCTCGAGCCGATGGGCGATAATCTCTTCCGCGAAACCCCGGCCTCCGGCCCGGCGATTGTCGGCGTGCCCGATGATCCGGGCTTCGCCCACATTCAGCAAGGTTATCTCGAAGCTTCCAACGTTGATCCGGTCAAGGAAATCACCGACCTGATTTCGGCCCAGCGCGCCTATGAAATGAATTCCAAGATCATTCAGGCGGCCGATGAAATGGCGTCTGTGGTTTCCAAGAACCTCCGGTAACAAAGGACCAGGCCGAACATGACGTTTCGCCCAACATTGCCGTCGCCACTGTTCCTTCGCGGAGCCTTCGCAGTCGCGTGCGTGCTAGGCGTCATGGGGCCTGTTCAGGCAGGCCAGCAGACGGCCGTAGTGCCGCACCGGACCATCTATCCGGGCGAGGAACTCAACGCCGATCTGGTACGCGAAGTCAAGGTCACCAACCCCAATCTGCGTGGCGGTTATGTCGCCATCACCAGTGAAATTCTGGGCAAGGTCACGACCCGAACATTGCTGCCGGGGCACACGATTCCGGCTGCGGCATTGCGTGACGCCTGGACGGTCCAGCGCGGTAGTACCGTGCCTCTGGTCTTTGACGGCAACGGCATGATCATCACCGCCGTCGGCACCCCTCTGCAAAATGCCTTCATTGGTGATTTCATTCAGGCCCGCAACATCGAAACAGGCGTTGTGATCTCCGGCACCGTGATGGCTGACGGAAGTGTGCGAGTAGCGCCGAAATGATCCGCAAACTCGCGAAATTTATCGGCGTATGGGCCGCGATGCTGGTGCTGACCGGGTCTGGCCCCGGTCCGGCACTGGATTCTGCCTCCGGCGTCGATTTCGGCTTTGTCCAGCGCGCCGGCGCAGCTTCGCGAATCAAGGACATCGCCTCGCTGCAAGCCGCACGCGACAACCAGCTCATCGGCTACGGCCTGGTAGTGGGACTGCCGGGCACCGGCGATGGCTTGCGCAATTCTCCTTTCACCGAGCAGTCGCTGCGCGCCATGCTGCAAAATCTCGGCATCTCGACCGAGGGCGGCGCATCGCGCGCCAACAATGTCGCAGCCGTGATCGTCACCGCCAACCTGCCGCCATTCGCGTCGGTCGGTTCGCGGATCGATGTTACCGTTTCCTCGCTCGGCGATGCAACGTCGTTGCGTGGCGGCACGCTTGTGATGACCTCGATGTCGGGCGCTGACGGACAGATCTACGCAGTTGCCCAAGGCTCGGTTATCGTCTCGGCACTTTCCGCCGTCGGTGATGCAGCGACCCTGCAGCAAGGCGTGGCCACGGCCGGGCGCCTTCCGGGCGGCGCCATCATCGAACGCGAGATCCCAGCCACCTTCAAGGGCGTCGACGGTCTTGTCTATCAGTTGCGAAACCCGGATTTTTCGACCGCTGTCGGCATGGCTGATGTGATCAACGCCTATGCCGAAACCCGTTATGGTGGCGCCATTGCCGAAGCCCGCGATTCCACCACAGTGGCAGTGCGCAAGCCCAAGCAGGCCGATCTTGCGCGCCTGATGGCCGAGCTTGAGGGCCTGATCGTGGAAACCGACACGCCTGCGCGGGTGGTCATCAACGAACGTACCGGCACCATTGTCATCGGTAATGACGTGCGCGTCTCCAAGGTCGCTGTCAGCCATGGCACCCTGACGGTGCAGATCAACGAAACCCCGACAGTGGTCCAACCTTCTCCGTTTTCGCGCGGCGTGACTGCGGTTGAACCGCTGACCGACATTACTGCAGGCGTCGACGGCGGCCAGGTCGCCATCATCGATGGCCCGGACCTGCGAACCCTGGTGGCTGGCCTCAATTCGATCGGCGTCAAGCCCGATGGCATCATCGCCATCTTGCAGGGCATCAAGTCCGCCGGCGCCCTGCATGCCGAACTGGTGCTGCAATGAGCATGGCCCCGCATATCCTCCGTCGCCGGTGCGGCGTCGGTATCGGTCCGGTTGCCGTCCTCGCATTGGCGTTGCTGACCCCTGGTGCGCTGGCCCAGCAGGCACAGTCGCCGTCGATCCAGGACGAAATCCGGCAGTTTTGCGGCAATATCGCCGATGCAGCGCGTGATCAGCGCTACATCCTGCAGAAGCAGGAACTCGAAGAGCTCCAGGCCGGTGTCGACGAGCGCATCAAGCGGCTCGACGAGCGGTCGGTCCAGTATCGCGAGTGGCTCCAGAAGCGTGAAGAATTCATGCGTGTGGCTGAATCCCAGCTTGTCGCCATCTACAAGAACATGCGTCCCGACGCGGCTGCCGAACAGCTCGAAATTGTCCAGCCCGAAGTTGCCGCGGCGATTGTCATGAAACTGAACCCCCGGCTGGCGAGTGCGATCCTCAACGAAATGGATTCGAAAAAGGCCGCAGGCCTCACCGGCATCATCGCCAGCGCCGCGGCGCCCGACCTTCCCGAGGACCCATCATGATCAGGGCCATTGCCTTTACCGTCATTGCTCTGTCCTTGAGCGGTTGCGGATCTCAGACCTTCAGGGAAATCGGCAAGGCGCCATCGATGAGCCCGGTCGGTTCGGGCCTGACCTATGGCGAAACCCCGCAAATGGCCGCCTATCCCAAGCAGCCGATGCAGCGCACCAACAGCTTTTCATTGTGGGACGACCGCAGCGCCAAGCTGTTTCAGGATGCACGCGCCGTCAGCATCGGCGATATTCTCACCGTTGATCTCGAAATCAACGACAAAGCCAATTTTGACAACGCCACTGACCGCAGCCGGACAAACGCGAGCGGTATCAACGCGAGCGTCAATATACCAAGCCTCAGCGCAGTTGGCGATGGCGACATTGGTTACGGCTCCAAAACATCGACCAAGGGGCAAGGCAACACCGCGCGCTCCGAGCAGCTCAAGCTGCGCATCGCTGCGGTCGTCACCGGTATTCTGCCCAACGGCAATCTGGTGATCAGCGGCAGCCAGGAAGTACGGGTCAATCACGAACTGCGCATTCTCAATGTCGCTGGCATCGTCAGGCCGCTCGACGTCGACCACAACAACACGGTGGCCTACGACAAGATCGCCGAAGCGCGGGTTTCCTATGGTGGCCGCGGCCGTCTGACGGAAGTTCAGCAACCACCGGTCGGTCAGCAGTTCATTGACATCTACTCACCGATCTGACGGGCGCTCGCATGGCTGACAGTGAATACGGGGAAGAGGCGCAGGGCAAGAAGACGGGAATGATCGTCACCGTCGCGATTGTGCTCGTGCTCAGTCTTGTTGCCGGCGCCGGCGGCTGGCTGCTGGGCGGCGTTCTGGCGCCGCAGGTCGCCACCGAAGATGATTCCGCCGATGCGGCTGGCCACGAGGGCGACGCAGGCGAAAGCGGGCAGGCGGCGGAAAACAAACCCCGGGATAACGTGTTTCAGCTGGAGCCGATCACCACAAACCTGTCATACCCTTCCGAAAACTGGATTCGAATCGAAGTGTCGCTTGTCTTTTCCGGTAGCCCGGATGCCGAGCTCGCCGATCAGATCCATCAGGACATCCTGTCCTATTTGCGCACCGTGTCGCTTCAGCAGATTGAAGGGCCGCGGGGGTTCCAGTATCTGCGCGATGACCTGCGTGAACGCGTGAAGTTGCGGTCGGAAGGCCGCGTCAACGACCTCCTGTTCAGGACTTTTGTGATCGAATGATTCGATGGATCTCAGCCTTTGCGGCCATGATGGCGTTTGCAACGGCGGCGCATGCCCAGGTGCTGGACCCGAGCCTGCTGCAGGTTCCTGTGGACGGCTCTGTCGCGAGTTGGATCATCCGTACCTTCGGTCTGCTCACCGTGCTCTCGGTGGCGCCTGGGATCCTGATCATGGTGACCAGCTTCCCGCGGTTCATCATTGCCTTTGCGATCCTGCGTTCCGGAATGGGCCTGGCCACCACTCCGGCCAACATGATCCTGGTCAGTCTTTCGCTGTTCATGACATTCTACGTCATGGCGCCAACCTTTGATCGTGCCTGGGATACCGGCGTTTCCCCGCTGCTTGAAAACCAGATCAGCGAGGAAGAGGCGATCGCGTTGATTGCCGACCCGTTCCGCGAGTTCATGCTCGTCAATACCCGCCCCAAGGATCTGGCGCTGTTTGTCGATATTGCCACCGAGCGCGGCCAGACGACCCAAACCGCCGGCAAGATCGACATGCGGGTGATGGTCCCGGCATTCATGATTTCCGAAATACGGCGTGGCTTCGAGATCGGCTTTCTTGTCGTTCTGCCATTCCTGGTGATCGACCTGGTGGTCGCCACCATCACCATGTCGATGGGCATGATGATGCTGCCGCCGACGGCGATCTCATTGCCGTTCAAGATCCTGTTCTTTGTCCTTATCGATGGCTGGAATCTTCTCGTCGGCAGCCTGGTCAGGTCCTTCTCCTGAGCCATTAATTGCTGGTTAACCCTATATTATTGTTCTGTAATTTGGACTTCTGATTAATCAAATCGAAAGCCGGAGGTGGCATGTTTTTGTCACCGCGGCGGGTAGGTGTTCCTGATAAAAATGAGGAGCTCCAACAGGCATGATGCCGGATCGTCGCGACCGGTAAATCAGTGAATCCGGTATGTCCCTCTTCAGTTTTGCGTAATAACAAGGGACAATCCCATGACAAGCATCATGACTAACTCCGCAGCCATGTCTGCGTTGCAGACCCTGCGTTCGATCAACTCCGACATGGAAACCACCCAGAACCGCATTTCGTCAGGTTACCGGGTTGAAACTGCTGCCGACAACGCAGCTTACTGGTCGATCGCGACCACCATGCGTTCGGACAACAAGGCACTGTCGACCGTCCAGGACGCTCTCGGCCTTGGCGCTGCCAAGGTTGACGTTGCCTACACCGGCATGAACTCGGCCATCGACGTGGTTTCTGAAATCAAGGCCAAGCTGGTTGCAGCCCGCGAGCCTGGCGTTGACAAGACCAAGATCGACAAGGAACTGACCGAGCTGAAACTGCAGCTGGTCTCGATTTCGGAATCGGCCTCGTTCTCCGGTGAAAACTGGCTCAACAACACCGCAGCAACAGCATCGGGCACCAAGGAAATCGTCGCCGGCTTCAACCGTGACTCGGCAGGCCTGGTCTCGCTGACCACGCTGGGTGTTGACACCAGTTCGACCACGCTGATCGGTGCAGGTGACGAAAGCCTCGGTATCCTCACCAAGGATATCGACGCAGATGATCTCAATCCGGACGGAACCGGCACGGCGGCCAACTACTACCTGATCGACAGTGATGGCACTGCCACCACAGCCGGTTCAGGTACCGCGATTGCTTTGACTACGCTAACCTCCGATGAAGCGGTTGAAGACATGATCCGTGTGGTCGATTCAATGCTGACCCAGATGACGGACGCTGCTTCCAACCTCGGTGCCGTCAACAAGCGCATCTCGATGCAAGATGACTTCGTGTCGAACCTGATGGATTCCATCGACAAGGGTGTGGGACGTCTGGTTGACGCCGACATGAACGAGGAATCGACCCGCCTGAAGGCTCTGCAAACACAGCAGCAGCTTGGTATCCAGGCATTGTCGATCGCCAACTCCAACTCGCAGAACGTGTTGTCGCTGTTCCGTTAAGGAACACTTCAAACTCGCCACAAGAGTTGATCAGTACCGAACGCCGGGGAGTAATCCCCGGCGTTTCGCGTTCTGGATTATTTTGCTGTTGGTGAAATTCTACGTCTGGAAGCCCCCCGCCCGCGCTGGGGAAGCCGGCGCTTTCCGCTGCTCGAAACCAGATTGGAGCTGTCGTGCGCTCATGTGGGCAACACCCATCATGGCTGTTAATATCTGATTAACCATATGTTATTGTTGTACAATTTTGGCTTCTGATTAATCAAATCGAAAGCCGAAGGTGGCATGTTTTTGTCACCGCGGCGGGTAGGTGTTCCTGGTAAAAATGAGGAACCCCCAACAGGCATGATGCCGGATCGTCGCGACCGGTAAATCAGTGAATCCGGTATGTCCCTCTTCAGTTTTGCGTAATAACAAGGGACAATCCCATGACAAGCATCATGACTAACTCCGCAGCCATGTCTGCGTTGCAGACCCTCCGTTCGATCAACTCCGACATGGAAACCACCCAGAACCGCATTTCGTCGGGTTACCGGGTTGAAACCGCTGCCGACAACGCAGCTTACTGGTCGATCGCTACCACCATGCGTTCGGACAACAAGGCGCTGTCGACCGTCCAGGACGCTCTCGGCCTCGGCGCTGCCAAGGTTGACGTTGCCTACACCGGCATGAACTCGGCCATCGACGTGGTTTCGGAAATCAAGGCCAAGCTGGTTGCAGCTCGTGAGCCTGGCGTTGACAAGACCAAGATCGACAAGGAGCTGACCGAGCTGAAACTGCAGCTGGTCTCGATTTCGGAATCGGCCTCGTTCTCCGGTGAAAACTGGCTCAACAACACCTCGACCGCTGCATCGGGCACCAAGGAAATCGTCGCCGGCTTCAACCGTGACTCGGCAGGCCTGGTCTCGCTGACCACGCTGGGTGTTGACACCACTTCGACCACGCTGATCGGCGCTGACAACGAAAGCCTCGGTATCCTCACCAAGGATATTGACGCCAACGCGCTGGATCCTGATAAGACCACTACCGTCGCTCGCGACTACTACCTCATTGACACCGGTTCCGCCAACGGAACCGCAGCTGCAGGTGCTGCGATCGCATTGACCGCCACCACCGGAGATGCTGAGGTTGAAGACATGATCCGTGTGGTCGATTCAATGCTGACCCAGATGACGGACGCTGCCTCCAACCTCGGTGCCGTCAACAAGCGCATCTCGATGCAGGATGACTTCGTGTCGAACCTGATGGATTCCATCGACAAGGGTGTGGGGCGTCTGGTCGACGCCGACATGAACGAGGAATCGACCCGCCTGAAGGCTCTGCAAACACAGCAGCAGCTTGGTATCCAAGCATTGTCGATCGCCAACTCCAACTCGCAGAACGTGTTGTCGCTGTTCCGTTAAGGAACACTTCAAACTCGCCACAAGAGTTGATCAGTACCGAACGCCGGGGAGCAATCCCTGGCGTTTCGCGTTCTGGAGTATTTTGCTCAAAGAAAACGGAACTGCTTAAACGTTCCGTAACCATACCTTGTCATTTTGGACCTCAAGAATGGTGGGTTGTTGATCGGTAAAAACCGGAAACGACGGGCATGATGCCTTGCCACCGTTGCCGGTAATCCAAGCCCGGCATGTCCCAAGTAATCATGTCAAAAGGGACACCTCCATGACAAGCATCATGACTAACTCCGCAGCCATGTCTGCGCTGCAGACCCTCCGTTCGATCAACTCCGACATGGAAACCACCCAGAACCGCATTTCGTCGGGTTATCGGGTTGAAACCGCTGCCGACAACGCGGCTTACTGGTCAATCGCTACCACCATGCGTTCGGACAACAAGGCGCTGTCGACCGTTCAGGACGCTCTCGGCCTCGGCGCTGCCAAGATCGACGTTGCCTACACCGGCATGAATTCGGCCATCGACGTGGTTTCCGAAATCAAGGCCAAGCTGGTCGCAGCCCGCGAGCCTGGTGTTGACAAGACCAAGATCGACAAGGAACTGACCGAGCTGAAACTGCAGCTGGTCTCGATTTCGGAATCGGCCTCGTTCTCCGGTGAGAACTGGCTCAACAACACCTCGACCGCCGCATCGGGCACCAAGGAAATCGTCGGTGGTTTCAACCGTGATGCCGCAGGCCTGGTCTCGATCACCACGCTGGCTGTCAATACCACTTCGACCACGCTGATCGGCGCAGGCGACGAAAGCCTCGGTATCCTGACCAAGGATATCAACGCTGATGCTCTCAATCCGAATTCAACCGGCACAGCGGCCAACTACTACCTGATCGACAGTGATGGCACGGCGACCACAGCCGGTTCAGGTACTGCGATCGCATTGACCGCCAACACCGAAGATGCCCAGGTCGATGACATGATCCGGGCGGTTGATTCGATGCTGAGTCAGATGACGGATGCTGCCTCCAACCTTGGCGCCGTCAACAAGCGCGTTTCCATGCAGGAAGATTTTGTCGCCAACCTGATGGACTCGATCGACAGTGGTATCGGTCGTCTGGTGGACGCAGACATGAACGAGGAATCGACCCGCCTGAAGGCTCTGCAGACACAGCAGCAGCTTGGCATTCAGTCATTGTCGATCGCCAACTCCAACTCGGAAAACATCCTGCAGCTCTTCCGTTAAGAGCGATCCGGGCTCGATTTCGGGCTTGACCAAAAGGAACATCGGGGAGCAATCCCCGGTGTTTTGCATTTTTGAAACAGTTTTAATCAGAACGTCTGGGAATTAAGTATTCCGTAACCATAGCTTGGCATTTTGGCGTCAAGAAATGGTGGGTCGTTAACGGGGAGAAGCCGGAAACGATCAGCATGATGCTGTGCCACCGTTGCCGGTAATCCAAGCCCGGCATGTCCCAAGTTACCATGTCAAAAGGGACACCTCCATGACAAGCATCATGACTAACTCCGCAGCCATGTCTGCGCTGCAGACCCTCCGTTCGATCAACTCCGACATGGAAACCACCCAGAACCGCATTTCGTCGGGTTACCGGGTTGAATCCGCTGCCGACAACGCGGCTTACTGGTCGATCGCTACCACCATGCGTTCGGACAACAAGGCGCTGTCGACCGTCCAGGACGCTCTCGGCCTCGGCGCTGCCAAGGTTGACGTTGCCTACACCGGCATGAACTCGGCCATCGACGTGGTTTCGGAAATCAAGGCCAAGCTGGTTGCAGCTCGTGAGCCTGGCGTTGACAAGACCAAGATCGACAAGGAGCTGACCGAGCTGAAACTGCAGCTGGTCTCGATCTCGGAATCGGCCTCGTTCTCCGGTGAAAACTGGCTCAACAACACCTCGACCGCTGCATCGGGAACCAAGGAAATCGTCGGTGGTTTCAACCGTGATGCCGCAGGCCTGGTCTCGATTACCACACTGGCCGTCAACACAACTTCGACCACGCTGATCGGCGCTGACAACGAAAGCCTCGGTATTCTGACCAAGGATATCGACGCCAACGCGCTGGATCCTGATAAGACCACTACCGTCGCTCGCGACTACTTCCTCATTGACACCGGTTCCGCCAACGGAACCTCAGCTGCAGGTGATGCGATCGCATTGACCGCCACCACCGGAGATGCTGAGGTCGATGACATGATCCGTGTGGTCGATTCGATACTGAGTCAGATGACGGACGCTGCCTCCAACCTCGGTGCCGTCAACAAGCGCGTTTCCATGCAGGAAGATTTTGTCGCCAACCTGATGGACTCGATCGACAGCGGCATTGGTCGTCTGGTCGACGCCGACATGAACGAGGAATCGACCCGCCTGAAGGCTCTGCAGACACAGCAGCAGCTCGGTATTCAGTCGCTGACGATCGCCAACTCCAATTCGGAAAACATCCTGCAGCTCTTCCGTTAAGAGCGATCCCAGCTGGGACCGCCCCAAGGCGGTCGCATCGAGCCGGAATTCAGAAGGCCGCTTTGGAAACGAAGCGGCCTTTTTCACGTTTATGGCGACCAATTATAAAATTATTCATTTCCGGTTGTCGTTGGGGCTTGAGTTAACCCTCCGTTAACCATAAACATTTACTCCTTAGTTACCAACGGTGAACCGGAACGCATGGGCAATGACAGCTCCGGTCTGCATGAAGCACATTCACCGTCACCGGAATCATGGCCGGTATGTCCCTGGGCAACATTTAGGGGGCATTTTATATGACCAGCATTATGACCAATACAGCCGCAATGGCGGCTTTGCAGACTCTTCGGACAATCAACTCCGAGATGGAAACGGTTCAGGGACGAGTTTCCTCGGGATACCGTGTCGAAACCGCCGGCGACAATGCGGCCTATTGGTCGATCGCTACAACCATGCGATCCGACAACAAGGCGCTTTCCACCGTCAAGGACGCTCTCGGCCTCGGCGCCGCCAAGGTCGACATCGCCTACACGGCCATGAACAGCTCCATTGACGTGGTCTCGGAAATCAAGGCCAAACTGGTAGCGGCGCGTGAGCCCGGTGTTGACAAGACCAAGATCGACAAGGAACTCACGGAACTCAAGAACCAGCTTTCCTCGATCTCGGAATCGGCTTCGTTCTCAGGTGAGAACTGGCTCCACAATTCCAGCACTGCCCCTGTCGGCACCAAATCTATCGTTGGCGGCTTCAACCGCGATGTCAACGGGCTGGTCTCCGTCACCACGCTCGACATCAACGTCACCAGTCTGACGATGATTGGCGCTGGCAACGAAGCCCTCGGTATCCTGACCAAGGATATCGACGCTGATGATCTCGATCCGAATTCAACCGGCACGGTGGCCAACTATTACCTGATCGACAGTGATGGCACCGCCACCACAGCCGGTTCAGGTACTGCGATCGCTTTGGCAGCCACTACCTCCGATGCTCAGGTTGACGACATGATCAGGGTGGTTGACTCGATCTTGAGTCAAATGACCGATGCGGCCTCCAATCTGGGTGCGATCTCCAAGCGGGTCGCCATGCAGGAAGAATTTGTCGCCAATCTGATGGATTCAATCGACAAGGGTGTGGGGCGTCTCGTTGACGCAGACATGAACGAGGAATCGACCCGGTTGAAGGCGCTGCAAACTCAGCAGCAGCTGGGCATTCAGTCGCTCTCCATCGCCAACACCAATTCGCAAAACATCCTGTCGCTGTTCCAGCAATAGGTTAGTCGGCTCCTATTGAGCGGCGCCACGTGATCAAATTCCGCCGTGCCGCCGGTCATCGGTCATGGTGGATCAGCTGGACCGCGCCAAATTGCCCTTGGCGCGGTCCAGCGGCTTTTTGCCGGTTTCGGCTCGGCCGGAGGCAGGCGGCGGGCAAGCGATCATGTTCACGCAAGTTTTGCTCTTTAGGGCTTACCGGGCGTGTGAAGCGGCGGTTGCACGTCACCGACCGCGCCAGAACTTTCTGAAGGGAACGAAATTGATCAGGCATACGCCAGCAACCGGCTTGTTTCGGAGGCGATCATGACGGCCAGCCTTGCCAGTTTCCTGCCGGATTTCGAACTGTCCGGCATGCGCTCCTTCCATGCCCCAAATCAGATCCCCGCAGATGCTGGTTCTTCGAGCGATCCGCAGATCGATCTTGAAGCTGTGCGGGCTGAGGCGAGAGCAGAAGGCGAAGCCGCAGCACGGGCTGAACTGGCCCGGAGCCATGCGGATGAACTCGAAGCCGAGGCAAGACGTCACGCCTTGGAGCTTGAAATCCTCAGAGCCGAACTCGAGGCGATGGCTGCAGAGACGATCCCGCAGGCGATCGCCGCACGCAGCGCTGACATCGCCGATTTGATTGCAAGCGATGTCGGCGACATCCTGGCGCCACTGCTCGACCAGGCCGTCCGTTCCCGCATGTTGGCGGGCCTTGCCGACGAAATTCGTACCGCGCTTGAGTTGGAAAATGCTGTTAAGATCAGTGTCTCCGGTCCTGAAGGCATGATCGCATCGTTGCGTGAAACCCTCGGCGCCGATGCCGATCGGGTTGTCATGCGCCAGACCGACGGCGTCGACATTGACGTGGAAGTCGACCGAACCCGGTTTGCCAGCCGTATCCGCGAATGGAGCAAGACCCTCGCGGAGAGCCTCGCATGAACGATACCTCGACCACTCACCAGGGTAAGAACGAGATCATCATCGTCAAACGCCGTGCAGGTGGTGATGAGGAAGGGCATCATGGTGGGGTCTGGAAGATCGCCTATGCCGATTTCATGACGGCGATGATGGCGTTTTTTCTCGTCATGTGGCTGGTCAATGCAGCCAATGAGGAAACCAAGGCCTCGGTCGCCAGCTATTTCAACCCGATCAAATTGATGGATGACAAACCGGACGACCGTGGGGTCAAGCAGGTCGGCAACAACGCTGATGGCGAAGCCACCGCGCCCAAATCCAAGTCTGATGGCAACGGGACGACCAACGGCGAGGCTGGCGAGGCCGGCTCCCAGGAAAACGCCACAGCTGGCGAAAAGCAGGAATACTCGGAAGCTGATTACTTCGAAAATCCCTATTCGGTACTGGCTGAAATTGCCCAGGAAACCGGTACCCAGACCAATATTTCTGCCAAGGGCGACGGCGGCGCCGCAGACTCCGGACCGGCGTCGGGTGCCTCTGGCGGCGAGGCCTATCGCGATCCGTTCGATCCGGACTTCTGGAACAAGAACATTGAACAGGAACGCACCGCGGCCGAACAGAGCCAGGCAATGGTTCGCGCCGAGGGGTATGTGGAGAACAATGCCCCTCAGGATGCCATTGACGCCCAGGGCCAGCGTATCGATGTCGATCAGGCCGGCGCCAACGGCAGCCCCGATGCCGGCCCCAATGGCAACCAGACCGCAGATAGCGTGGGCGAGGGTGGTTCTGGCGCCGCGTCGGCCGTGCAGATCACCCAGGCCGAAAAGCTCAAGCAGGAGATCAGCCAGGCACTCGGCGGCAGCATCGGCAAGCTCGCCGAAGCTCTCACGGTTACGCCTACTGAAGGTGGCCTGCTGGTTTCGATCACCGACCAGCTTGATTTCGGAATGTTCCAGGTCGGCTCGGCTGTCCCCCAACGCGAACTCGTTGTTGCCATGGAAAAAATCGGCGTGGTGTTGTCCAAGCGCAGCGGCGCCATCGCCATTCGCGGGCATACCGACGCGCGGCCGTTTGCGTCGGGAACCGACGACAACTGGCGGCTGTCGATGGCCCGCGCCCATTCCGCCCTGTTCATGCTGGTCCGGGGCGGCGTGCCCGAAGAACGTGTTGTCCAGGTGTCGGGCTTTGCCGATCGGCGTCTGAAAGACCCGGAGAATCCCTATTCCGAAGTCAATCGCCGCATCGAAATTCTAGTCCAGGCCGGGAAGACCTGACCGGTGGCCCGCTGGCGGACCCCGACCTGTGTAAGCTTCGCCGTCACCGCGGCGATGTTTGCGTTTGGGGCAAGCGCCGAGGACCAGGCCGTGGCGCAGGCCGAGCCCCAGGCGCAGACCCAGCACGGCTCGACTGAGCCTGGTAAGGATCACGGTTCTGCCGATGCCGCCAGGTCCGCCGAGCAGCTTGACGGTGATGCTGAACATTCTGTTGTTGCGGGGCAAGCACAGGAACCTGCGGCCCAAGACCTTGCGTCCGACTTTGCCATGGCCGGCGAGATGGACGGGCTGGAGCCCTACAAGCTCTTGCGGTCTCTGCAATTCGTTCAGGACGCGGTTGTCCGTGGTGACCATTCCGCCATGGAAATGCAGCGCTTTCTTCTGGGTGTGATCGACGCCCGCCTGCGCAAGGCCGATCAGAGGGTTTTCGATGATCCCCGCAACGTTGACGCGGCGCTGATCTATGCGATGAGCGGCGGCAATCCCGAAACGCTGGAGATCCTGGCAATAAAGGACAAATTCGGCAATTTCGACAACGAGATCACGACCGTGCTGCGGGGCTATCTCAATGGCCACGGCGCCCACACCAATATCGGTGATGTGGTCGAACTCTATCGTGATACCGAAATCGGCCCCTACCTGACTTTGGTCGCTGCCAACGTCACGGCGGCGATGAATGACACATCGGCGCTTGAGATGTTCGACTGGGCCCGGTTGACCGCTCCCGGAACCCTTGTTGAAGAGGCAGCGCTGCGTCGTTCGCTGTTCATCTCCGCGCGCAACAACCTTGTCGATGAGGCGCTCAAATACGCTCAGCTCTACGCTCGCCGGTTCATCAATTCGCCTTATGCCGGCCAGTATGCCGACCTGCTGGTCGACCTCGTTGTGCTCAATTACGGCAAAGTCGGGGATGACGGCCTTGGCGAGATCCTGTCGTTCATGGACAGACCGCGTAAACGCGAGGTCTATCTGCGGATCGCCCGCAAGGCTGTGATCTCCGGATTGCGCGACCTGGCAGTGTTTGCCTCTGCGAAGGCTGAGGCGTTGCTCGATCCGTCCGATAAGGCACCGCAGGCGCTGGCGGATCTGTATTCGGGCATGGCCAAGATTTCGACCGATGGCGTTGGCGCAGCCCTCGCCGGGCTTGATGCTTTGCCTGAACAGCAATTGTCCCAACGTGATCGGGTGCTGCGTGAAGCGGCGCGCATGATCGCCAGCGAAGTGGTGCGCAAACCCGACCCCAACAGCCTCACGCAAGCATTCTCGCCCATGGTGAATTCGCCCAACGCGGTTGAGAACGACGACAACCGCCAGCGTGCAACAGATACCGAGGCAACTGCTGGAGCGTCGGTCGAATTGCAAGCGGCGGATGAGGCGACCATCGCGGCGGACAAGATTTTTGACGGATATGTCTCCGATCACCAGAACACTCTCGAGCGCATCGACCAGTTGCTCGAGGGGGTAGAAAAGGAAGCAGGGTCTTGAGCGCGTTGGACATGGTAGTGCAGCGGCCGGTGCCATCCAGGCCGACCGGACGGATGGGCCAGCCTGGTAGTGACCACGCGGGCGGGAAACCCGGTGATCAACCCTTTTCGGCGGTTCTGTCCGGTGAAAAGCGCGAGACAGTACGCGAAACAGGCCGCACTGGAACACGGGGCGAACCGGCTGTTCCTGCCACCCAGGCTGGAGAGCAGGATCCGGCAACTGTCGAGGCGCCGATCGCCGATCCGCACACCGCGAATGAATCCGAAGGCAGCTCGGCTCAGTCCGATGAGATGCTGGCCTTGCTCGAAAGCCTGATGTCGAGCGCAGCCTTTCCCGAAGAGGCGAAACTGGGTGTTGCCGAAGACGTCCTGCCGGAAGCCGGCGCAGTCGATGCAGTATTGCCCGATACCGCTGATGCAACCGAGATTGATACCGATACCGATACCGACACCGTAACCGATGCCGATATGGATACCGATATTGACATCGACGACGCCGCGGAATTGATAGCCGAGTTCGCAGCCCCTGTGTCCAACCAGGCCGGTCAGCCCAGTCAAGCCCCCGTTGTCGCCACCACTATGGCGTCCGCCACCCGGCAGACCACGCAAACCGGTGAAGTCGTCGCAAGCCAGCGATCCGGTGACCCGGCGTTGGCGAAGAACGGACCTTCCCGCGCCGCCCCGGATGGCACCAAGACCTCGACCGAGGAAAACGAGGCTCTGCGCGCATCGGGTCTCAATAGTGAAACATCGCCGATCAAGTCTGATGGGCGTAAGTCTTCAAGTGATGGACGGTTCGCCGGGAACAACGACAGGCCTGCACAGTCAGACCGTATGGCGGAGGCGAATCCCGATGCCAAACTGCGCAATGTCGAAGTGCTTGAATCGCGCCGGTTCGCCGCCTTGCAACCCTTAAGCGCCAATGGACAAATGCTCAGCCGATCGCTGATTGACGCCGGTCAGCCGCTGTTTGCAGCGCAGCGTGCCGCGCCAGCACAGCCCACGAGCGTCCCCGGGCAGCCTCAGCCGGGCCAGATGCTGCATACCCTGAAGCTGCAACTCAACCCACTGTCGCTGGGTAGCGTCACTGCGGTTCTCAAGCTGTCTGGCGAGGAACTCTCCGTCGACATCAAGGTCGAAACCATCGAGGCATACCGCCAGCTTACCGACGACAACAAGGCAATCCTCAAATCCTTGCGCTCGCAAGGTTACGGGGTTGAACAGATTACCATCCAGCACGTCCCCGGGCCGGATCGCTCCGCCGCCCAGGCCGCCCAAGCGGGCTTCCAGCCGGGGTCATCGGGCTCTGGTTCGGCAGATGCCCAGGCCTCCGGCAAGCAGTCTGGTGGACAGGGGACGGGACAACAGGGAAACAGCCAGAATGGAGGACAGGGTCATGAACAAAACTCCCATGTCGGTTCTGGCGCTGGTCGCACTGACGGCGTTTATCTGTAGCAGTCTGGCGCCAGCGACCGCTCTGGCCGCAGCCGGACCGTGTGAGGCGGAAATTATCCATGCGGCGCGGGCCTATGGTGTACCGGCCGGCATATTGCATTCTGTGGGGCTGACCGAAACCGGGCGCAAGGGGTCGCTCTATCCCTATTCCTTAAACATCGAAGGCCGAACCGTCTTTGCCAAGAACCGCAAGGAAGCCCTCAAGGAATTCGAGCGCGCCCGGGCCGAAGGCAAGCGGCTTATCGATCTCGGCTGCATGCAGATCAATTACCGGTATCATGGTGCCGAATTTGCGTCTGTGGACGACATGTTTGATCCGCGCGCCAATGTTGAATATGCGGCGCGGTTCCTTGCCCGCCTGCATGCGCGCCATGAAACCTGGACCATGGCGGTGGCGCGCTATCATGCAGGCCCCGATAATGATCCCGCACAGAAACGATACGTCTGTCGTGTCATTTCGAATCTGGTTGCCACCGGGCACGGAGCCTGGACGGCGTCGGCCAGGTCCTTCTGCAATTAGTGCAACCCCAAGGCGAATACGGCAATTTCCAGACTCGTTTTCGGCATGGTGGCGACATTGGGGCAAAAGTTAACGGGGCAAGCAAAAAATTAACCTTTTGTTAACTTTTTCACCGAATTCTTGTGTCTATCCACAGCAAAGGCACAAGATATGGCCAAATCAGTGGGAAACATGGTTAATCAACTCTTAAAACGAACCATGAGGTATTCATAGTTTACCTTGATTCTGCAGATTCGTACTCCTTGTGTGACGGGGCTCCACACTGATTCGGAGGCGGGCAAATGATCGTAGTGGTTGATGACAGACAGCTGGTTAAAGACGGATACACTTCCTTGTTCGGGCGTGAGGGAGTGCCGTCGGCAAGTTTTGATTCTGTAGAATTTGGCGAATGGGTGAACACCGCAGCGGATTCCGATCTCGACGCGGTTGAGGCTTTCCTGATCGGGTTCGGGGCGCAGACACTGAATCTGCCGCGGGCGATCCGAGACCGGTCGCAAGCACCGGTGATTGCCGTAAGCGACACGCCTTCGCTGGAATCCACCCTGGCTTTCTTTGATAGCGGTGTTGATGATGTCGTCCGCAAGCCTATTCATCCGCGCGAAATCCTGGCCCGTGCTGCG
This sequence comes from Hoeflea sp. Naph1, assembly GCF_046837775.1. Taxonomy (GTDB): domain Bacteria; phylum Pseudomonadota; class Alphaproteobacteria; order Rhizobiales; family Rhizobiaceae; genus Hoeflea. Next base: position 1,500,490 of record NZ_CP177286.1, read on the forward strand.
GCCATCCGCCGGCGGTTGAAAGCGATCACCACGCATATGGAAATCGGCACTATCCGGGTGTTCTCCGATGGCCGCGATCCGGAAATAGAGAGCCGCACTTTCGCGCTGCCTCGCCGGGAGCGTCGGATCCTGGAATATCTTGTGGCCAACCGTGGTCGCCGGGTGACAAAACAGCAAATATTCAACGCGATCTACGGGATCTTTGATGAAGATGTCGAAGAGAACGTGGTTGAAAGTCACATCTCCAAGCTGCGCAAGAAACTGCGCAAGCGGCTCGGTTTCGACCCGATCGATTCCAAGCGCTTCCTTGGCTACCTTATCGACTGGAAATAACCTGCCGGCGTCCGCGCATGCCGCGCCTGCCGGGTGCCACCGCACGCAATGTGTGGAAACAGGTTCACGCAAGGCCCGCCGGTTAGTCTGGACTACCGTATACAACGAGGGATAACGCGATGAGCCTGTATGGTATGATGCGCACCGGCGCTTCCGGAATGAATGCTCAGGCGAGCCGACTTGGCACCGTTGCCGACAATATCGCCAATTCCAACACCACGGGCTACAAGAAAGCCTCGGCTGAATTTTCCTCGCTGATCCTGCCATCCGGGAACGGTAGCTACAATTCCGGCGGCGTCACCACCGATGTTCGCTATGCGATATCCCAGCAAGGTGCATTGGAATTTACCAGTTCGGGAACCGATCTGGCGCTGGACGGCGACGGATTTTTCATCGTTACCGATGCCAGCGGCATTCCGTACCTGACCAGGGCTGGTTCGTTCGTCCCTAATGGCGACGGCAATCTCGTCAATGCAGCCGGTTACATGCTTATGGGCTACGATTACGGAGCCGGCGTGCCGACACCCGTTGTTAACGGCTTTGATGGCTTGTCACCGATCAACGTCGGTCAGGGGAACTTGAGTGCCACGCCGTCGACGTCCGGTGTGTTTGCCGCCAATCTCGATGAGAGCGCAGCAGCTGTGGCTGCGGGTGTATTGCCGTCGACCAACGCAGCCAATGCGGAATATACCAGCAAGAGCTCCTTGGTCGTCTATGACAATCTTGGTGGCGAAGTGCTGCTCGACTTCTACTACACAAAGACCGCTGCCAACGACTGGCAAGTGTCCGTCTACAACCGTGCGGACGCGGCGCCGAACACATCATTCCCTTATGCAAGCGCTGCGCTAGCCACCACGACATTGCAGTTCGACCCAACGACCGGTCAACTGGACGGTGGCAGCTTGACCGATATTTCGTTGACGGTCCCGGGCGGCGCCGCGCTGACAGTCGATCTCTCCGATATGAGCCAGCTGAGCTACAATTTCACCGTTCGCAGCGCCAACGTGAACGGCAACTCCCCAAGCCCCATTGTGGGGGTTGAAATATCCAAGGACGGCACGCTCTACGCCCAGTATGAAGACGGCAAGCTGGAGCCGCGATTCCGTATTGCGCTGGCCAATGTGCAGAGCCCCGACCAATTGCGTCCCCTGGCGGGCAACGTTTATGCCCAGGGTGTCGATTCCGGCGTCATCACCACCGGCTTTGCTGGTTCGGGCTCATTCGGATCGATCGTTTCCGGTGCGCTGGAAAGCTCAAACGTCGATATCGCTGAGGAGCTCACGAATATGATCGCTTCCCAGCGGAGTTATACGGCCAATTCGAAAGTGTTTCAGACAGGTTCCGACCTCATGGACGTGCTTGTCAACTTGAAGCGATAGTTAATTGGTTCTGGAGGTAAGAATAGTACAGCATGTCATTATCATCGGCTATCAACGCGGCTCAAAGCTCGCTGTCAAATATTGCGACGCAGACCAATAATGTCTCGCGTAATATCTCCAATGCTTCCAATCCTGATTACAATCGCAGAAACGCAGCGTTGGCGACATCGCTCAATGGCGCCCAGGTCGTGTCCATCCAGCGGGCGCAGGACCAGGTCCTGTTCCGCCAGAGTATCGCCGGCATTGCGACCTCAAGTGCTCAGGATAGCTTGCTGAGAGGTCTTTCCGATCTCAAGAGCATTTTTGGAGGAAATGACTACGAGAATTCGCCAGCCACGCTGATTGCGAACATGCGGGACACCCTGTCCACCTATGCCGCAAAGCCAGGTGAAGCCACCCTTGCACAAACCGCGGTTGCCGACGCCACTACCTTGGCGAATGGCCTGCGCGAGGCCTCCGCTTCTGTCCAGCGAGTTCGCCTTGATGCCGATCAGGAGATCGGCATTCAGGTCAATTCCCTCAACGACCTTCTGTCCCGGTTCGAGGTTGCCAACAAGGGCGTCTACGCCAGCACCCAGGCAGGAAAGGACGTAAGCGCCGAGCTCGATGAGCGCGATGGTCTGCTCAAGCAGATTTCATCAATCATCGGCGTAACGCCTGTGACCCGTTCCGGCAATGATGTGGCACTCTACACGGCCAGCGGCACGACCCTGTTTGAAACCGTGGCGCGGCCGGTCACCTTCGAACCTTCAGCTGGGTTCTCCGCTTCGATCCAGGGCAATAAAGTCTATGTCGATGGCGTTCCTCTGGCAGCCGGCGCGGGGGCTACCACCTCTGCCCAGGGCTCGTTGCAGGCCCTCATTCAGGTGCGCGACGAAGTCGCTCCGGTGGTGCAGGCGCAGCTTGACGAAATCGCCCGCGCGCTGATTGTCACTTTCTCCGAAAAGGACCAGTCGGCAATCCCGGTCCTGCCCGATGAGCCCGGCCTCTTCACCTGGGGCGGCTTGACAGTGCCGGTCGGCGCTACTGTTGTTCCGGGTATCGCTGCCACGATTGCAGTCAACGCAGCGCTTATCCCGTCACAGGGCGGCAACCCGCAACTACTGCGCGATGGTGGCATCAACGGCGCGGCCTACATTTCCAATTCGACCGGCGCCAGTGGCTATTCGGCGGCACTCGATTCCTACGTTCTGGCGCTCGATGCGCCGACCGGGTTCAATGCCGCAGCGGGTATTTCCGTCTCCGACAGCATCACCGGATTTGCAGCCGATTCAATCGGCTGGCTTGAACTCAACCGCAGCGAAGCAAATTCGGCTGCGGTGTCGCGGGAGGCCCTGCGCTACCGCACCGAAGAAGCGCTTTCCAACAAGACCGGCGTTTCGCTCGATGAGGAAATGTCGATGTTGCTTGAGCTTGAGCAGTCCTACAAGGCGTCTGCCCGGCTCATCTCGGCGGTTGATGAAATGCTGCAAGAGCTAATGGCGGCGGTGAGGTAGGACCATGAAAACCAGTTTCGTATCAAATCTCGCAGTCCAGAGCGCCATGCGTCTGACCATCAGCCGTGGACAGAGCGAAATTCAGAAATTGCAAAAAGAAGTGGTGTCCGGTCGCTATGCCGATATCGGTATTTCGCTTGGCGCCCAGACATCGAACAGCATCTCGCTCAATCGCGATGTGACGCGGATGAAAACCATCCTCGATTCCAATGCGCTGGTGACACAACGTATGTCGGCATCCCAAGCTGCGCTCGGGATGATGGCCGACAACGCCCAGAACATGCTCGAAGCGTTCATCTCGGCCAACGGCGCCGACGATGCCGATCGGCTGGCGATTGCGCGTCGCGAAGTGGAAACCGCGCTCAATGGCTTCACTACCGCCGCCAACACTTCCTCCAATGGAGAGTACCTGTTTTCCGGCATCAACACCGACGTCAGGCCGGTGGATGATTACCAGGCCGCCGGCTCGGCCGCCAAGGCGGCGTTCGACGCCCTGTTTTTTGGCGAATTTCTCTTTACACAGGATGACCCTGCGGCCGCCGACATCACTGTCGCGGAGATGGACCATTTTATCGTCAATGTACTTGAGCCGGCCTTCAACAGTGGTCCGGACTGGAACAACAGCTGGTCAAATGCCTCCGATACCAATATCTCGAGCCGCATCCAGAACAACGAAGTTGTGGAATCCAGCACCAATGCCAATTCCAGCGGCATGCGCAATTTCGCGCTCGCTGCGGTGATCGGCATGGAACTGCTGGATCTACCAATCGCCAGTGACGTCCGATCCGCAGTCAACACCCACGCCATCCACTATGCAGGGCTGGCCGTGACGGGGATTGACAACCAGCGCGGAAATCTTGGCGTATCGGAAAATCGGGTCGCCAAGGCAAATGTCTCGCTCCAATCGCAGATCAACATCGTCAATCTGCACATAGGCGACATAGAAGGCGTCGACGCTTACGAAGCATCAACGCGCATGACTTCACTGCTGGCCCAGGTGGAGACGTCCTACACACTCACCGCCCGGATCCAGCAACTCAACCTGACAAATTATTTATAAGTGCATGACCCGGAATAGCCCGGGATTTATTGGACAAACATGAAGGGCGTCTGAATGTACCAGTTTTCCTATGCGGATGTTCAGGAGGATGGCGTTGCCGAAGCGCGTGAACGCGAGCGTAAGGCGATCAATCATTCCATCTCCCTGATGAATGTGGCCAAGGCCAACGGCATTGAATCGCGTGAAGCCATTGAAGCTGTCTATTTCGTCAGCAGGCTGTGGGTCCGTTTTGTCGAGGACCTGGCGTCGCCCGACAATCAGCTGGAGCAAGAACTGCGAGCGAACCTTATTTCCATAGGCATATGGGTCATCAAGGAATCCGAACGGATCCGGTTGCGTCAGTCTGACAATTTTCAAGGCATCATCGATATTTCGATTATCATCAGGGACGGCCTGAAATGAAAAGTTCACTGCGCATTTCCCTCAAGGCAGGCGAACGCATTTTCATCAATGGGGCCGTGCTCCGGGTGGACCGCAAGGTGGCGGTAGAGTTTCTCAATGACGTGACCTTCCTTTTGGAAAACCACGTTCTCCAGCCGGAACAGGCGGTCACGCCGCTCAAGCAGCTCTATTTCATCGTCCAGATGATGCTGATTAATCCCGAAGGTGCAGATCAGGCGACGGTGATGTTCCGCAAGTCGGTGGTGATGCTGCTCACCTGCTTTACCAATGACGAGATCCTCACCGAGCTCAAGCATATCGCCGGGATGGTGGCCCAGGGTCGCGCCTTTGAAGCGCTCAAGGCTATTCGCGCGCTCTACCCGATCGAGGAAGAAATCCTCAATACCTCGGCGATGCCTGCTGGCGCCATCGAGAAAATTCGCAAGGAGTTGGCCCCATGGACGTAACCGCAGTCGGTTCCACCACCGCAGCGACCACATCGGCAGCCGATTCCGCGGCGAGCAAGATCGGTCTCGATTACGATACTTTCCTGACGCTGTTGGTTCAGCAGATGAAAAGCCAGGATCCGACCGATCCGATGGATGCCACTGAGCAGATCGCCCAGCTGGCGACCTTCAGCCAGGTGGAACAAACCATCAAGACCAACAAGAATCTGGAAATGCTGCTACAATCGTCCAACCTAACACAGGCTGGATCGATCATCGGCCGCACGCTGACCAGCCACGACGGCGCGGTTACCGGCATTGTTCAGGAAGTCACCGTGTCTGCCAATGGGTTGGTAGCCACACTCGACTCCGGTCAAGAGCTTGCCGTCACCAACGGAGTGACCATCAAGTAAGATGAACGAAGCCGACGCTCTTGATATTGTCCAGACTGCGATCTGGACCGTGCTGGTCGCCTCCGGTCCGGCGGTCTTTGTGGCAATGTTTGTCGGCGTTGGAATCGCATTTATCCAGGCCCTGACCCAGGTTCAGGAAATCACGCTGACCTTCGTGCCCAAGATTGTGGCCATCCTGATCACGGTCGCAATCTCGGCGCCTTTCGTCGGTTCGCAGATATCCACCTTCACCAACATCGTATTCCAGCGCATCGAATCCGGCTTCTAGAACGTTTCTTTCAAGCCATGACACGTTCTCGCCCGCCTCTGCGTGAAACCCAGGTGCCCGTGGTTCGCGCATTAACGCATCCGGCTGCCACCTTCGCGCAAGCTTCGCGCCGTACGGTCCGCGCGACGAATGCGCCGGCATGATGCCGGCGCTTTGATCCGGAGCTTCGCATAACATGGCCGACCCGCAAGCGCTGGCAATCCAGAAGACAGCCTTTCAGGGCAAGGACATGGGCTTTGCCTTCGGCATCGTCGTCATCCTCTCCATTCTGTTCCTGCCAATTCCCGCCTTCCTGATTGATCTCGGTCTGGCATTTTCGATCTCCTTTTCGGTCTTGATCTTGATGGTTGCCCTGTGGATCCGGCGACCGCTCGATTTCTCTTCCTTCCCCACCATTTTGTTGATCGCCACGATGATGCGGCTGTCGCTCAACATCGCCACCACCCGGGTCATCCTGTCGGAGGGTCATCTGGGCCCGGATGCGGCGGGACAGGTAATCGGCGGCTTTTCACAAATGGTCATGTCGGGCGATTTCGTTATCGGGGTGATCGTCTTTCTGATTCTGGTGACGGTCAATTTCATCGTTATTACCAAGGGCGCCACCCGTATCGCTGAGGTGGGCGCACGCTTTACACTCGATGCCATCCCCGGCAAGCAGATGGCAATTGATGCCGATCTTTCCGCCGGCATGATCAACGAGGTCGAAGCCCGCGACCGGCGCCGCGAACTGGAGCAGGAAAGCTCGTTCTTCGGCTCCATGGATGGTGCGTCGAAATTTGTTCGTGGCGACGCCATCGCCGGACTGCTGATCACCGGCATCAACATGTTTGGCGGCGTGATTATTGGTTATGCCCGTCACGATATGCAGATCGGCGAAGCCGCCGATGTATTCGTTCGCCTTTCGGTTGGTGATGGTCTGGTCAGCCAGATCCCGGCGCTGATCGTGTCATTGGCTGCCGGTTTGCTGGTCTCGCGCGGCGGTCAGCTCGGCTCCACCGACGAAGCGGTGATCGACCAGCTGGGCGGCTATCCGCGGGCGCTGTTTGCAGCTTCGGGACTTTTGTTCCTGCTGGCGCTGATGCCGGGATTGCCGTTCTTTCCCTTCTTCATGCTGGGCAGCGGCATGGCTTTTGCCAGTTGGGCAATTCCCCGCAAGCGCGACATGAAGGCGCGCGCCGAGGCGCAGGAGATCCACCGCACCGAGCAGGTCGAGAAGGACAAGGAAAGGGATTCCGTCAAGTCGATCCTCAAGACCGCCGAAATCGAACTGGTACTGGGCAAGCAGGTTGCCACCAAGCTGCTCGGCTCGCACGAGGAACTGGCTTTCCGAGTTGCCAAGATGCGCAAGAAATTCGCCACCCAATACGGTTTCGTGGTGCCGGAGATCAAGGTCACCGACGAGATCTCGATCAAGGACAAGAGCTACCAGATCCGAATTCACGGCACCACGGTGGCAGCCTATGATCTGCGCGTCGGTGAATTGATGGTGGTGCTTGCCGGGGCGCGCCGCCCCGCTATTCCCGGCGACGAAATCCGCGAACCCGCTTTCGGCCTGCCCGCGTTGTCGGTGCCTGAAAACTTTGCAGAGGATCTCAAGCGCGAGGGCTTTCAGCCGATCGACAATGTTTCGGTGGTGCTGACCCATCTTTCCGAGGTCATTCGCAACAACTTGCCGCAATTGCTGTCCTACAAGGACATGAAGATCCTTATCGACCGGCTCGATCCGGAATACCGCAAGCTGGCCGACGAGATCTGCACCTCGCACATGTCCTATTCCGGCTTCCAGGCGGTGCTCAAATTGCTGCTGGCCGAGCGCGTCTCGATCCGCAACCTGCACCTCATTCTCGAAGCAGTCGCCGAACTCGCCCCGCATGTGCGCAAGACCGAACAGATTGTCGAACATGTGCGCATCCGCATGGCCCAGCAGCTGTGTGGCGACATCGCCCGCAACGGTCAGCTCAATGTCCTGAGGCTCGGCAACAAATGGGACCTGGCTTTCCATCAGGCACTCAAGCGCGACCCCAAGGGCGAGGTTGTCGAATTCGACATCGATCCGCGGATGCTTGAAGAGTTTTCCGAGCAGGCCTCCACCGAAATCCGCAGCCAGATGGATAAGGGTGTGCCGTTCGTGCTCGTCACCTCGCCCGATTCCCGGCCCTATGTGCGCATGATCATCGAGCGGATCTTCGCCACGCTGCCGGTTCTCTCGCATGTCGAAATCGCCAAGGGCATCGAGATAAAGTTGCTCGGCTCGATCTCGTGATCGAAGACCCCGAAGGCACCATTCTGGCGCTGTTTGTGGCATTTTGCCGGATCGGCGGATGCATCATGGTGCTGCCGGGTTTTTCAAGCTTTCGGGTCCCGCTGCAAATTCGCCTGTTCATCGCGCTCGCCGTGTCGATGGCGCTGTTGCCGGTGCTCTGGGAACCGCTATATGCGAATGTGCGGACCGGTCAGCGGATCTACATTGCCCTGGTTGGCGTGGAACTCCTGATCGGTATCACCTTCGGGCTGATCGCCCGCTACATCGTGCTGGCGCTGCAATTTGCCGGAACCGGTATTTCGATGGCGATCGGTTTCAATGCAGCGCCCGGAGGCAGCCTGCTCGAAGCCGAGCAGGAAGGCCACCTGACCTCACTGATCAGCTTTACAGCCCTTCTGGTCCTGTTCATGACCGACTTCCATCATCTGGTGATTGCGGCGCTGGTGCGCTCCTATGACTACATGCCGTTGGGGTCGGGCTTTGACCCGAAAATGGCCTTGAGAACGCTGACCGATACGCTCGCCGGTTCCTTCATGCTGGTGCTCAGACTGGCCAGCCCGTTTCTGGTCTACGGCCTGTTGTTCAACCTCTCGATCGGCATGGTCAACAAGCTTGCGCCGCAGATTCCAGTCTACTTCATCTCGATCCCATTCATCCTGTTTGGTGGATTGATATTGCTGTTCTTCGGTTCCACCGAGTTCTTCTTGCAGTTCATCGCCGGCTTCGAGCCGCTGTTTATGGGGCTGCATTAGGATGGCCGGGTCGCGTGCCGACAAGCTTGCCCGCCTGGTCCGCGTTCAGCGACAGATCGAGCGCATGGCCGAAAACGATCTGTCCGATACAATCCGCGCGCAGGCCACCACCGACGCCACCCAACAGGCTTTGGTCGATGCCGTCGGCTCGTTCGATCCGGTGCATGCGGCGATGTCACACCAATACGCTCTCAGGTTTCAGAAACTCTCGGCCAAATCACAGCAGCTCTCGGGCATGAAGTCGGTGCTGGAACGCCGGGTTCTGCTCGAAAAGACCAAGGCTGACCGGCTGGAAAACCAGGCGGTCGAGGCAGCCGAAGGCGAGGAGCGCCTTGCTGCGGACGAAACCCTGCTGGATCTGCTGGAGGCATCGCTTGCAAGACACACCACCGGCACAAGGCCAGCGTAAGCTTCGTAGGCCAGAGTGCCAATCGATTGTTTCTCAAATTCGCGCGACGGGGATATCTCGTGTCCATTCAAACGGCAACCGATCTCATTCTGGATGTGGTACGCGCGGCTGACCCCGCCGTGGCGCAGAAGGCAGAAGCCATGCTGGAGGCGGCGTCGGCACGCAAGACCGAAATCGCCGCCAAATCTCCGGCTTTTGAACACCAATTGCTGGCGTCGACCGATCCTTCCAAGGTATTGGCACCGGTACCGGCTGCCGCAACATCCAATCACACCCCCGATCAGGTCAAGGAGACCTATCAGCGTTTTGAAGCGATGATCTTGCAGAGTTTCATCGGCTCGATGCTCCCCCAGGACAGTGAAGAACTGTACGGCAAAGGCACCGCCGGCGAGATCTGGAAAGGTATGATGGCCGAGCAGTTGGGTGCAGCGCTTGCCAAGGGTGGCGGCATCGGCATCGCCGAGCGCATGCTGGCTGATAGGATCGCCCCCGGACTGCCGCCGGAACCGGCTGGCAGAATCGGCTCCAACGTGACCAACCGGGCCGCCAGCATGATCAATCAGACCCAGATGGACATTCTCGCCGATATTGCCGGTCCGACGGATGACGATGCCGGGGGTCCGACCCTGCAACCTGCCGCGCGGAGGGCCTGAGCGCCATGCTCGACTCTTCTTCGCGGGATCACCGTTTTCACAGTGTGCTGGAGCGGCTCGAAGCTGTGGTCGATGCTGAAAATGCAGCCATCGGCAGCGACCGGGATTACGATTTCATGCGTTCCAATGCGGCCAAGAGCCGTTGTCTCTACGACATGACGATGCTTTTCAAGGACATCGACCCGGCCCAACTGGGAGATACCCACAGAGAGCACCTGGGAACAGTGAAGCAAAAGCTCGACACCAACAACTCCCGGATCAAGGCGCATATGGAAGCCGTGCGTGAGATTGCTGAGATGATCAAGGAATCGGTCGCCGCCTCGGAGGCAGACGGCACCTATTCGATCAACCAGTTCCGCGGAACCAGCCTGTCATGATGAAACTGCTCATTACCGGGGTCTGGATTTGCGCTGTTGCGCTTGCATCGGTCTATTTCTCGGTCCAGATCAGCAACAAGAAGGAAACCGTTGAACCGGTTCCGGCCATGTTCGGCGGGCTGGAGACGGTTCGCGGCGAAGTGACATCGATCCCGGTCATCAACGGCGGTTCCGTCGATGGATATTTCATTACCCGGCTGTCCTATACGGTCGATCCGGCCAAGGTTGCGCTGCTAACCATCCCGATCGATGTGCTTGTAACTGACACGCTCTACACCGCGCTGGTCGGCGAGCAGATCATCGGGTTTCCCGATCTCGAGAAATTCGACCTTGAGGCATTTCGCACGCATGTTCGCGACACGCTCAATGGAAAGCTCGGCGAGGATGTGTTTCACGACGTGATTGTCGAGCAGATCGATTTCCTGTCCAAGGATGATATTCGTTCCAACATGCGCCGCGGCGAGCGGAACATGAGGGGGGACGCGCTGGTGGATGAAGGCGGCGTCGAAAAAGCCGAGCCCGCACCCGGTCACTGATGCATGCTGCGCTCAAAGGGGTGCACAGGGGCGATGACGGACACGCCCCGCGTCAGTTGCTTTCAGGATTTCGGTACTGCTCGTTGACCAGCCCGAACTCGGCCATCAACCGCCCCAGCGCCACCTGGGTGTGATAAAGCCCGATCACCGCAGACCTTGTCTCCAGCCCCAACCCGATCCCACGAAATGGCGATGCCGCCAACAACGCCAGCGACTTGGCGAGCGTTTTCGCTCTGCCCGAAAATCCTGGCCGTTGCCGTTTTTCGATGATCGCCGATATTGCGCCATTGCGCAGTGATCGTGCATTCAGCCAGGAGAATTCAGCCCGTCGCGAGGGTAGGGTTTCCATCACCTGCGCTTCGGCGCACCAGCCGAACGTGAAGCCGCGCGCCTTGGCCCGGCGGTAAAAATCACTGTCGCCGCCGCCGATGAAATTGAACCCCGGATCGAGGAACGGCTGCGGCATGGCGTCGAGCACGCGTCGTGCGATCAGCACATTGCCTGATGAATAGAGGATCGGCACCACCCCGGTCTGTGTATAATGCGGTGTAAACACCGGATGCCGACGCCAGCAGTCGAGCGCGTGGTCGGCAAACACCGGAACCTGCGGTCCGCCCACCAGATCAACGCCGCAGCGCTGCGCCGTTTCCACCAGCGCGTCGATCCAGCCGGGGCCGGCGAGTTCGTCATCATCGATCACCGCGATATGTGCGAAATTCGGAAATTCCGCCAGGGCCGTTTCCCAGCCGGCATTGTAAGCGTGGCAATTGCCGCGTTGGTGGGCGACGATGACAATCCCCTGCAGCTGTGAGGTTTTCAGCCAGTTGGCGGCTGCATGCGCGCCTTCCAGGCCTTCCGCGTCATTGTCCATGACGATTACCGCAGTGTCGCGGCCCTTCTGCTGCGCCTCCAGTGAGTTGAGCGTCGCAATCAGATGGTCGGGACGCCGGAACGTAGGCACGGTGATGACCACGCGGACACCATCAGGCGCGAGACCGGCCGAGCGTGCATGCTCGGAGATATGGGGGTGATTAGGCGTCATGCGCATCATCCTGTTGATGAGCGCTCACAATGCCATGCGAATCTGAAGATTGGCTGAAACCGGCGCCGTAAATTTGAAACGCGTGTTTAACCGCCCTTTCAGTCCCGTGCCGTATAAAAGACCATAATAATCCAATGGATCACACATGCATTTTGTCTTCATCTCCTCGCTTGTCCCAGTGGCGGCTCCGGCGTCCGGTTATGACATTGCCAACCGGGTGATCGTCGATGCGGTGCGGTTGCTCGGCCACAAGGTGTCGGTAGTTGGCTTCCTGCAACCCGGCCAGACAGCCGCCGCACCCGACGACACTCGCCTGCTTGGTACCCTCGAGGTTACCAATGCGCGCGTCGGCAAAATGCAAAAGGCACTCTGGCTCAAGGATGCGTTTGTGCACGGCGAGCCGGTGTCCGTGGCCAAGATGCATGCCGTTACCGCGTCTGATATCCGCGCAGCGCTGGGCGGCTTCGAGGCGATCGACGGCTTGATTCTCAATTCGGTACAGTTGCCGGGGGCGTTTCTCGATGTCTTCAAGGAATGGCCCAGCCTGTTTGTCGCCCATAATGTCGAGGCCCGAACGGCGGCCGATAATGCCGACCTTGCCGGCACCGCTGTAAGCCGTTGGCTGTACCGGCGCGACGCCCACCTGTTGCGGCTTCTGGAGCAGGACCTGTGTGCCCAGGCACGCCATGTTTTCACTCTGGCCGAGGCCGACCGCGCCGAACTCCGCGTCGCCTCCGCCGAGCGCTCCACCGCGTTGCCGCTGGTAACCTCGGTGACGCCGCCTGAAGCGCCATCGCCGCGGCCATCGGAATTTGACGTCGGCCTGATCGGCTCCTGGAGCTGGACAGCAAACCGTACCGGTCTCGATTGGTTCCTCGCCGAAGTGGCGCCACGCCTGCCAAATGACGTCAAAATCGCCGTTGCCGGCGGTCTTGGTGCGAATACGCCGGCGGCACCTGCCAATGTCACGTTTCTCGGACGGGTGCCCGATGCGCGCGCCTTCGTGCGCTCCTGCCGGCTTGTTCCGCTGGTCTCGCAAACGGGCACCGGAGTTCAGCTCAAGACCATTGAAACCTTCGAAATGGGCCTCCCGGCAGTTGCCACACAGAGCGCTTTGCGCGGCATTTCCGACCGGCCCGACAATTGCGTCGCTGCCGATGATCCTGCCGCTTTTGCCGAGGCCATGACCCGGCTGATCGGGCGGTCGCGCAGCGGCGAAAATCTTGACAGTGACGGGCGCATTTTTCACGCCCAACAGCTCTCAAAACTCACCCAATGCCTGAACCGTGCTTTCCAGAAATGGGAAAATCATGGTTAACAAATTGTAAGTTAACGATTTAACCCAGATGATAGAACATCGGGACAAGCGATTTGAGAAGGTGTTAATACCGATCGGAAAGCGCGATTTACGCTCTCTGGGCTGATTTATGACGAACAGCCCGTATCACGCAGAGAGCCTGGAGCAGACATGACGAATATGGAAATTGGCGAGCATCGCGATATCTTGGGTATCCAGGTTGCGGCCTGCGGTTGGACCCCGGCGCTTGAGCGACTGGAGCAGTTCGTCGATAGCGAAGGCGCGCCACGTGTGGTCAATTTTCTCAACGCCCACAACGCCAATCTGGCGATGCGCGACCTGGATTACCGTAACCTGCTCACCAAATGTGAAGTCCTGCCCGATGGCCTTGGCGTCGATATCGCGTCACGCACGTTTTACGGCACCTCCTTCCCGGCCAATCTCAACGGCACCGATCTTGTTCCCGCCCTGCTTGTGCATATCGAGCGGCCGCTCAAGGTGGCGCTGATTGGCGGGCGCCCGGACATTCTCAAGCGCGCGGCTGAAAACTTTGCCAGCGCCACGCCGTGGCACACGTTTCATGCGGTCTCGGACGGCTATTTCGACAGGTCCGACAGCGCTGCCATCCTCGACAGGTTGGCCGAGATCGATCCCGACATCACCCTGGTGGCGATGGGAAGTCCGACCCAGGAGACCTGGATCGACACGCATATACGCCAAGGCCATGGCCGCCTGGTGATGGGGGTAGGGGCGTTGTTTGATTTTGTCTCCGGCGCCGTGCCACGTGCGCCGCAGGTGTTTCGCAGCTTGCGGGCCGAATGGCTCTGGCGGCTCGTCCTCGAGCCTTCGCGTCTGTGGCGCCGCTATATTGTCGGCAATCCGGTTTTCCTCTGGCATGTGCTGCGCTACAAGCTGAAGAGCGCAAGCCGGGGTTCCCGGATTACCGCGTAATGGCCTCGCAGCCTGTATTTTAGAGCCGCTCGGAACCGACATGAACACAGCTGTAATGACCGCTTCCTATGCCGGCGATTTCGATCGCTGTGCGCTGTTGTGTGAAAGCATGGACCGCTTCATGCAGGGAGACTGGCACCATTATCTGCTGGTCGAGCGGGCCGATGTCGTCCTGTTCCGGCAGCTTGAAGGGCCGAAACGGTCCATCGTCAGCGAGGCCGAACTGTTTCCCTTCTGGCTGCGATCATTCCCTGATCCGCTGAAATTCGGTCGTCGCAGGCTCTGGTTGTCACTCTTTTCGCTGCCTTTGCGCGGATGGCATGCTCAGCAGATCCGCCGTCTGGCGATGGCGCGCCATGTGGACGCCGATATGCTGCTGTCAATAGATTCCGACGTCGTCATGGTTCGTCCCTATGATCCGGCCAGCATGTGGGTGGATGGGCAGATGCGGATGTTCCGCATCGACGGCGGTGTCAGCGATAAAATGACCGAACATCGGGGATGGTACGCCCAAGCGGGTAGGCTGCTCGGACTGCCTGCGGCGGTTAGCCCGGCGCATGACTACATCAACACCTTCATTGGCTGGCGGGTCGATACCGCCCGGGCGTTGCTCGATCACATAGAAAACATCTCGGGTCATAATTGGGTTCGCGCACTGGTCTCTTCGAGAGCTATGTCCGAATGCACAATCTATGGCCGTTTTGTTGACGAAATCCTGAACGGCGAAGGGCATATCCCCTCAGACCAGCCGCTGTGCCACATGCTCTGGTTCCGCGAGACCTACCCGGAGACATCGGCAGGGCTTGAGATCTTTATGCAAGGGCTGCAACCCGAACAGGTCGCGGTCGGTGTGCAGTCCTTCGTGCATCAGCCGATCGCTGAAATCCGGCGTCTGGCGTTCTCGGTCTCGCCGCTATAATGCGCCGTGCGTTTATCTGAACCGGCACGGCGTTTATCTCTTCAGATGGGCCGTTTCTTGATCGAACGCAGCGCCCGGTAAGTCAGCAGCGCCGATTGCAAATAGAGCACAAAGAACGCGGCGTTCAGCATCCCCACCCAGATCACCACATCGACGTTGAGCCCCAGCACATAGGCCAGCAGTAGGGCCTTCATCCCCCCCAGCGAAGCCAGCACCAGCATCCGCACCACGGTTCGGCCGGTCGCATAGAGCAATTCGGAATGGTACTCGATCAGGTTGCGGAAGGCCGGAACCAGCGCCACGAAAATCAGCAGCGGCGCGGCCTCCGCCACGTTCTTGCCAAGCGCATTGGGGAAGATCCACAGTACCCCGGCCATGCCCAGCAAACCGGCGGTCGAAACCGCGGTCACGGCGCCCTCGAGCAGGATTCGGTTCTTCAACTCGTCGAGCATTTTCGATGTTCGCATCAACCTTTGCGTCAGCACCGTCAAAAAGGCACGGACGGGCAGGGCGGTGAGGTCGACCAGCCGCATGATCATCGCGTAGATGCCGGCAGTCTCCGGCCCGCCGAGCGCCAGTACCAGCACCTTGTCGAGTTCCGACTGGACATAGAACAGCATTTCCGCACCGGCCACCGAAACCGCGTCGGCCCAGCGCCTCAAATAGAGCGCCGGCTTCCAGCGGAGCCGGACCCGGGGATAGAAGAACCCTACCGCCACTACTGCGGTTATGCCGTTTGCCGCAAGGTAATACCACGACCAGGTCGCCAGCGACGCATCTGCAAACCCGACAAAGGCAAGCGCTGCCAGCGTCTTGATGGCGGTGGCGATCACCACCAGGATCGCCCCCGAGCCAAAGCGGTTGATGCCGTTGCTGACGATCACCACGATTTCCATGATCCGCCAGCACAGCACCTCGGCCAGGATGATGCTGGCGAAGGTAATCATCGCCATCTCTCCGGAAAAGATCAGCCAGTGGGTGGCCCAGGCCGCCAGCGCGATCACCGGCGCCGAGAGCACAAGCCCCCCGAGGAAGCCGGCGGTATAGACGCCGAGCAACCGGGTCTTGACCGTGGCGATGCGGTAGAGCGGCGAAACGAAACCAAAGGCCATCAGCCGCGAGAGCATGATCCCGCAGGCTGACGCGGTGGCGAACAGGCCAAAATCGCTGATCGACAGGGTATTGGCGATGGCGATGAAATAGACCAGCGATATGACAAGGCGCCCGACCGAACCACCAATCATCGAAAGATAGGCGCGGATCAAATCCTTGTAGGTACTCATCAGGTTCTTGAGGCGCGCAATCATGTGTCTTCGCTGCGTGAGGGGTGGCCTGCGGGAGAGATAGGCCATTGGCGGCAATATCGCCCCGCCCCCTAAACCATAATGGGTATTCGTTAATTCGGCGTTTTGTCAGGGCATTTTTGTGCGATTGCGGCCAAGGCCTGAAGAGTTGTGGAGAACGCGCTGCTTGCGGCTCGACCTGCAATTTCGGAGCGCCCGGTGCGGAAATTAACCATTTATTTCCTATGATTTTATAGATTGGCTTAACAAAGATGAGTTTCTTGCGAACAGGGGTGGCCTTGGGCCGGTTATGAGCGATCTCGCCAAAGAGCACAGGCAACGCCCCCGTCGCGGATCGCTGCTCGATCATGCTGTCGACGCGCCTTCCGCACGGCCGTCACCGGATGCTGCCAACGCGCACGGTCCCCGGCTTTCGACATCCCGCTTCGCTGCCGCAAAAGACACCGCTCCGAAGGACACCCCGCTTGCCGCAGAGCCCGCGGCAATCCCTGTCGCCGCAGCGCAAGGCTCTGATCGCGCCGGCCTGGTCGGTTCGGATTCATTTGGAGACCGTATCGCCCGGTTGATGGACAGGGTGGCTCCCGACAAGGGGCGGCCTGAACCGCGCCAGACTGAAGACCAAATCCCTTATTCGCGTCAGGAAGAGGCAGCGCAACATACGCCGCGCGAGCAGATGGCGCGCGCTTCCGCGCCACCAATACAGGCGCCTGAGCAAGATCATGACGATCACTACCATTGGCATGCGGCGGCAAATGCAAACTGGCAGGAGAGCGGATCGCGCCCCTTGCTGGACGCCTCGATCCTGGTTTCGGCGGTCTGGCGGTTTCGTTATCTGATCGGCGCGGCCACGGTGGCCGGTGCAGTGCTTGGCGTGCTGATGGCGTTGGCGACGCCGCATAAATTCTATGCCGAAAGCCGGTTGTTCATCGACCCCCGCGAAATCCGGGTGACCGACGACGATATTCGCAACCAGCAGCTTTCCACCGAAGCCATGCTGGCGATCACCGACAGCCAGTTGCAGATCCTTTCCTCCACTAATGTGCTGGAGAAGGTGGTTGCCGATCTCGGGCTTGACCGTGATCCCGAATTCAACGGTGCGCTGTCATCGGGCGGTATCGCCGGCGGGATCAGTCTGATCAAGGAATTGTTCACCGGCAAGGATCCCGCTTCCGAAGCCGAACAGAAGGCGCTCAACACTCTGCGTCGGGCACTGTCGGTATCGCGCGATTCCAAGACCTTCGTCATCATTGTCGGTGTCGATACAAGGAATCCGGAGAAATCCGCGCTGATCGCAAATGCCATCGTCGAAACCTATCTCGATGAGGAAGGGCAGGCCCAGTCGGGGCTGCTCGAGCGGACCTCGGAATCGATCGACAGCCGGATTGATTCCTTGCGCAGCGATCTCGACGCGGCCGAACGCAAGGTCGAAGCTTTCAAGGCAGAAAACGGCATTGTCGGGATCGGCGGCGAATACATCGACGACAAGGTGATCCTTGCGCTCAGCGACCAGCTTGCCAATGCCCGGGCAGCCAAGATCGGTATCCGGGTCAAGGCCGACAATCTCGCCAAGGTCGCGATCGACGATATTCTCTCGGGCTCGTTTCCCGAGGAGTTTTTGTCCTCCAACCTGACCAATCTGCGCAAGCAATACACCCAGACCAAGTCGACGGCTGACTCGCTTGCCACCCAGCTTGGCCCGCGCCACCCGCAATATGTCGCGGCCAAGTCCACACTCGACACCATTCGTGCTGAAATCCGCGCCGAGTTGCGCCGCATCGTCGCCAGTTCCCAGATGGAACTGCAGCGCGCTGTGGAAACCGAGCAGGAACTTGCAAGCCAGATGGCGGTGGCCAAGAGCCGCGCCATGGATCAGTCGGTGGAATTCGTCACGCTGCGCGAACTCGAGCGCAAGGCCACAGCCACACGGCAGATCTACGAGGCCTTCCTCAAGCGCTCGCGTGAAACCAGCGAACGCTCCAACATGTCGACCCGCAATGTCCGGGTGATCTCGCCAGCCGAAGCGCCGCTCAATCCGATGGGCCCCTCGCGCAAGCTGATCGCCATCGGCGGCATGTTTGCAGGCATGTTCGCAGGTATCGGTCTGGCCTTGGTGGCCGGCGCCGTCGAAAGCATCCGCTCCTACAATGGGAGTGTCCCGCAGGCGCGGTTCCAGACCCCGCCTTTTGCAAACTATCCGCCGCAGCCCAATCCGACAGAGCCCGGCCCCCGCACGCCGCCCGGCGCCCCTCGCCGTCGTGCCCGCCAGGAAGACGATGCGGAAGCGTTCGCCACAGCTGCTGACGAGGCCTCCGCCGAAACCTTTTCCAGCGCCCGTGCCCGGGCCTACGCAAACGCGGTGCTTGCCCGCCCCGATCCAGGCCTGGCTGTAAATACCGCCGCAGCCGTTGATCAGTCAGGAGCAACGCCCGGAACCGCAAGCCCGCAGGCCGGGGTGCAGCCGCGTTCATTGGGCGAGCGCACCGGCTTTGGCGCCGGCGCCTATTCGGCCCAGGATTTTGCACAGACATCGGCGCAGCCGTCGCCCCCCACGACCCCGCCGGTCCAGCAGTCTTCTTGGCAGCCCGAGGCTGCGCCGCTGCAACGTCAGCCCGAACACATGCCCCGGCAGCCGGAGCAGCCGATCTACCCTGGCGCGCAGACCAATCCGGTGAACACCCAGCCTTCCGGTTATTATGGTGCGCCAACCGCCGCCGCGCCGGCGGCAATGCCCCAGGCTTATGCCTACCCGCAGGCCGTCCAGCATCCACAAGCCCCGCTGGTTCAGCAGCCTGCCCATCAGCAGATGATGTATCCCGCCTACGCCTACGCCCACGCAACCGCCTATCCGGCCTATGCGCCGACCGCGC
Source organism: Hoeflea sp. Naph1 (assembly GCF_046837775.1). Classification (GTDB taxonomy): domain Bacteria; phylum Pseudomonadota; class Alphaproteobacteria; order Rhizobiales; family Rhizobiaceae; genus Hoeflea. The sequence continues at coordinate 1,519,636 of NZ_CP177286.1, forward strand.
CGCAGCCAGCGCCTGCCTGGTCCCAGCAGCCTCCGGCGCAACAGGTCTGGCCCCATCAACCCGCACTCGTCTGGCAGCAGACGCCGGCGCAACCAAACTGGCAATATGCTCCGCAGCCGCAGCCGCAGCCGCAGCCGCAGATGCAGCAGCCTGCGTACGCGCGCCAGCAGGATGCCCGGGCGATGCCATCGCCACCCCCGTCTCAGCCGGTCTCCCAGCCCCCGGTGCGCGATGGTAACGTTGATCGAATTCGCAGGGAGATGGATTCATTGCGCTCGCGGATCGACGGTTATGGAGCGGCGCGTCGCCGCGGCTGACCACGAACGACCCACCCAATCTTGTTTTTTGACACCGAAAGACGCAAAGAGGCTATCGGTGCCCGCGTCGGGTTTCGTAGGGTCGCGACCACAAGGGTGTGGTCGCCAAGCGACGGCGCTGAGAGAAAGATCCAAGTGAGGTGTGCATGGCCAGGGTGATTGACGGAAAAGCCGTAGCGGCAGAGGTGATCGAGCAGGTATCGGCTGCCAGCGCCGAGCTTGAGGCCAAAACCGGCGCCCGGCCCGGTCTCGCCGTGGTCATCGTCGGCAAGGACCCGGCCTCCCATGTCTATGTCGCCTCCAAGAGCCGCATGGCCAAACAGTGCGGGTTCAAATCCGTGCAGCACACATTGCCCGAGACCACCACCCAGGCCGAGCTTGAAGACCTGGTGGCAGATCTCAATGCTGATCCCGAAATTCACGGCATTCTGGTGCAGTTGCCGCTGCCCGACCATCTCGATTCCGACCGGGTGATCCAGTCGATCCGGCCGGAAAAGGATGTCGATGGTCTGCATGTCGTCAATGCCGGCAAGCTGATGACCGGCGATCTCGACGGCGGGCTTATCTCATGCACACCGGCCGGCGCCATGCTGTTCGTGCGCCAGACCCATGGTGCCGACCTGTCCGGCCTCAATGCCGTGGTGATCGGTCGCTCGAATCTGTTCGGCAAACCGATGGCGGCGCTGCTGTTGGCCGCAAACGCCACCATCACCATCGCCCATTCGCGTACCAGGGATCTGCCCGGTATCTGCCGCAACGCCGATATTCTGGTCGCAGCCGTTGGCCGCCCGCAGATGGTCAAGGCCGATTGGGTCAAGCCGGGTGCAACCGTCATCGATGTCGGCATCAATCGCATTGACGCGCCCGAGCGCGGCGAAGGCAAGACCCGGCTGGTCGGCGACGTCGCGTTTGACGAATGCGCTGAAAAAGCTGCGGTCATCACCCCGGTTCCCGGGGGTGTCGGGCCGATGACGATCGCCATGCTGATGGCCAACACGGTGACCGCAGCCATGCGTTCGCAAGGGCTGACACCGCCGTCATTCTGATCCTGTGTTTCCACGTGGTTGCGGGCGGCGGATGTTTTATTCCGCCGCCAACGCCGATCCGCGACGGCCCGGCTTGGCTGATGCCGTGGGCGCCGGACCGGTCGAGGCTCTGACCACCAGTTCCACCGGCCATATTTCCTGAACCGGATCGGCCTCGGCGCCGGAGATGATGTTGACCAGCCGCTCGCAGATCCTGGCGCCCGCCGCCCGGATCGAGGAGCGGGTGGTGGTCAGCGGCACCGAAAAACTCTCCGGCTTGAGAAACGGGAACACATCGTCATGAGTGATCACCGAGACATCACCGGGAACGCTGATGCCGAGCTGGTTGAGCGCCCGGAAGATCCCCAGCGTGGTAAACATCGAAGCGCTGAGCAGCCCGGTCGGTCGCGTGTCTGCCTCCGTGCCGTCATAGAGCGCCATCGCCAGCCGGTAGCCGCTGTCCTCGTTCATCGCCGCTGTATGGTGTTTCAACGCACCCGCCGGCAATCCGTGCTCGGCCATCGCCCGTTTGACCCCGCCCAGCCGGTGCAGCGCGAAGGTAAACTCGGTGTCGCCATTGATGAACGCCAGACGCTGGTGACCCAGTTGCAGCAACAGCCGTGCTGCGTCGTGAAACGCGCCTTCATTGTCGATATCAAGAAACGCATAGCCGTCGGCCGGCTTGTAGGCGCGGCCATGCGCCAGAAACGGAATCCCCAACTCCCGCACCAGCGCGATGCGCTGGTCGTCATTGCGCATCGACGAAAGGTAGACCCCGTCCACCGAGCGGCTGGCGGCAATCCGCCGGTAGGCTTCGCTTTCACGTTCGATCGGCGCCGGTGTCAGTGACAGGTCGATCTCGTGCGTCAGCGCATGTTCGCCCAGTCCGGAAAGGAATTCGACAAAATGCGGGTCGAGATCGACATTGCGCCCGACCGGCAGCACATAGCCGATCGAGCCGGCCTTGCCGGTGGCCAGTTTGCGGGCGTTGGAATTGGGTTTGTAGCCGTGCCGCTGTGCTGCCTCGATCACCCTGCGGCGGGTCTGTTCGCTGACTTCCGGATAGCCATTGAGGGCGCGCGATATGGTTGTCTGCGACAAGCCCAGGAGATCTGACAGCTGCTTCAGGTTCACGGCACGGTTTCCTTTCATCCAAAGCGCTTTGGAAAATTACACGCACGCGCGCTACCCCGGCATCCCTGATACTTGCATTTAACCCGAGACCGGAACGGAACAAAAGCGAAAAATCAACTCCAAACGCCTTCAAGCCATGCTGCAATGCAGCAATATGGCGGCAATTGAACGTCGATTCAAATTTTTGGCTTGACTCGCATCCGCACAGGTCGTCCTCTGATTGCAAGCCAAAGCGCTTTGAAAGCGGGGCAGCCTTGGCTGGGAGAACTATTCACAACTTTTGTGACGGATCAGGCACTGGCCGGGAGGAAGACTTTGATGAGAAAACTGTTTTTGACGGGTGTTGCAGCCACCGCCCTGGCACTGGGCGCGGCGCAGGCCGCCGACCTCAAATTCGCCCCGGGCGAGGGCAATTTCAACTGGGACAGCTATGAGGCGTTCAAGTCCGCCCATGGCGATCTCAAGGGCGAGACCCTGACCATGTTTGGTCCGTGGCGCGGCGAAGACCAGGCGTTGGTTGAATCCATGCTGGCCTACTTCTCCGAGGCAACCGGCGTCAATGTCGAGTATTCCTCCTCGGAAAATTACGAACAGCAGATCGTCATCGACACCCAGGCCGGCAGCCCGCCCAACATCGCGGTTCTACCGCAGCCGGGCCTGATTGCCGATCTAGCCGCCAAGGGATTCCTGACGCCGCTGGGCGAGGATACCCAACAATGGATTCTCGACAATTATGCAGCCGGCCAGTCCTGGGTCGATCTCGGCTCCTACAAGGGCAAAGATGGCAACACCGCCTTCTTCGCTTTCCCCTACAAGATCGACGTGAAATCGCTGGTCTGGTACGTGCCCGACAATTTTGATGACGCTGGCTACGAGGTTCCCACCAGCATGGAGGAGCTCAAGGCATTGACCCAGAAGATCGTCGATGACGGCGGCACGCCTTGGTGCATTGGCCTGGGGTCAGGCGGCGCTACCGGCTGGCCTGCGACGGACTGGGTGGAAGATATGATGCTGCGAACAACCACGCCGGAGAATTACGACAAGTGGGTCTCCAACGAGCTCAAGTTCAATGATCCGATCGTCATCAAGGCGATTGAGGAGTTCGGCTGGTTTGCACGCAATGACAAGTTCGTCTCGGGTGGTGCCGCTGCCGTGGCCTCGACCGACTTCCGCGACAGCCCCAAGGGCCTGTTCTCCTCGCCGGTGCAGTGCTACCTGCACCACCAGGCATCGTTCATTCCGTCATTCTTTCCGGAAGGCACCGAGGTCGGTGTCGATGCCGATTTCTTCTACATGCCCGCCTATGAGAGCGAGGATCTTGGCAAGCCTGTCCTCGGTGCTGGTACGCTCGCGATGATTACCAAGGATTCGCCAGCCGCCCGCGCCTTCATCGAGTGGCTGGAAACCCCGATAGCCCATGAAGTCTGGATGGCTCAGTCAAGTTTCCTGACGCCGTTCAAGTCGGCCAACCCGGAAACCTACGCCAACGCCGCGATGAAGAAGCAGGGCGACATCCTGCTCAATTCGACGACGTTCCGGTTTGACGGTTCCGACCTGATGCCGGGCGCGGTCGGCGCAGGCTCATTCTGGACTGGCATGGTTGACTATGTCGGAGGCAAGTCCGCCGAAGATGTCGCCGATGCAATCCAGAAATCCTGGGACACCATCAAAAACTAATCGGTTCTGAACTCTGCCATCCGGGTCAAGGCCCGGGTGGCAGTGTGCCCGACACATCCGTTCTGGGGGGAGGCCATGAATCCGGCATTGCAAGGTTTAGTTACCATCATTCTCGGCGTCGGCGGTTGTATTGGCTACTTCTATTTCTCCAACATCGTTCTTGACCGCTTCATCTTTCCGGCTACCGGACCACAGGCCGGTCGCAACATCAACCGCGCCAATCAGGTCCGGCCCTGGCTGTTTCTCGCTCCGGCGTTGCTGGCGCTGGGTATCTATCTTGCCTATCCGGTGATAGCCACCATATGGCTCTCGTTGACCGACCGCGACCTAGGTGGCGCCTTTGTCGGACTGGCCAATTACCGGCAGATGTTCTCTGAGCCGAAGTTTTGGGAGGCGATGCAGAACAATATATTGTGGCTGGTGTTCGTGCCGGCGATGGCCACCGTCATGGGGCTGGTTATCGCCCAACTCACCGACCGGATTTGGTGGGGGAGCATCGCCAAGTCGCTGATCTTCATGCCGATGGCGATTTCCTTCGTCGGCGCCTCGGTGATCTGGAAACTGATCTATGACACACGGCCGCTCGGTTCTGAGCAGATCGGCGTGCTCAACGCATTGTACCTGTATTTTGGCGGGGCTGAGCCGCAGACCTGGCTGACGATTCCGTTCTGGAACTCGTTCTTCCTGATGATCGTGTTGATCTGGATCCAGACCGGTTTCGCCATGGTGATCCTGTCGGCAGCACTTCGCGGTATTCCCGAGGACACCATTGAGGCGGCGGTGATCGACGGCGCCAATCCGCTGCAGATATTCTTCAAGATCAAGGTGCCGCAGATCATGGGTACCATCGTCGTGGTTTGGACCACCATCACCATTGTCGTGCTCAAGGTGTTCGATATCGTCTACGCCATGACCAATGGTCAGTGGGAAACACAGGTTCTCGCCAACTACATGTATGGCAAGCTGTTTGTCGGCATCGGCGACTGGGGTGTCGGCTCTGCCAGCGCCATCATCATCCTGCTGCTGGTGTCGCCGATCCTGGTCTGGAACGTCTACAGCGCCAGCAAAGAAATGAAGTAGGGACCGGTCATGGCAATACTCGCGAGCAAGAAATCGGGACTGACATGGGTCGTGCATCTCTCGGTTATCGTTCTGGTCGCCCTGTGGGTATTCCCCACCTTCGGCCTGCTGGTGTCCTCCTTCCGCACCTCCGATCAGATTTCGTCGAGCGGCTGGTGGAAGGCACTGTCAACTCAGGAGACCCAGAACTCACCGGTGCGAGTGCAGGGCGAGGAGCAGCAGGCCGACGGCAAATTTGTCATCCGCGGAGAACTGTTCCCGACCAGCGACAGTGAGTTGAGCCATTGGGGAACCAGTTCGCTCAAGCCCAATGCCTATGCACCCGGCGAAGTCGCAGATCTGGGCGACGGCAACATGCTGACGGTCGACAATCGCGGCGCCTTCGTGCTCTCGGGCCCGAACAGTTTTGCCGACCAGCGCAATCCGCGTGTATTCACCACCGCCTCCACACCACCGGAATTCACGCTCCGCAACTACCAAACCGTGCTGTTCAGTTCGCGCGGAGGCGAAGGCGTCGGCCAGGCCTTCATCAACACGCTGACGGTCTCCATTCCGGCGACCATCATCCCGATCCTGATTGCCGCCTTTGCCGCCTATGCGCTGGCCTGGATGCGTTTTCCGGGCAGGGCGCTGCTGATCGCCAGCGTGGTCGGGCTACTGGTGGTGCCGTTGCAACTGGCGCTAATCCCGCTGCTGACGCTGCATAATGCCATCGGCATCGGTAAGAGCTATCTTGGTATCTGGCTGGCCCATACCGGCTTCGGGTTGCCGCTGGCGATCTATCTGTTGCGCAACTACATGGTTGGCCTGCCGCGCGATATCATCGAGAACGCCCGCGTCGATGGTGCCACCGATTTCCAGATTTTCGTCAAGATCATCCTGCCCTTATCGTTCCCGGCGCTGGCCTCGTTTGCCATCTTCCAGTTCCTCTGGACCTGGAACGACCTTTTGGTCGCATTGGTCTTCCTGGGCGCATCCGACGACAGGCTTGTGTTGACCGGACGGCTGGTCAACCTGATGGGATCACGCGGCGGTGACTGGGAAATTCTTGCAACTTCCGCCTTCGTCTCCATAGCAGTGCCGCTGGCGGTGTTCTTCGCCATGCAACGCTATCTCGTGCGCGGCCTTCTGGCCGGCTCCGTCAAATAAGGGATCGATTCCTCCATGACCCTTGCAGTGTCCGATCTTCCGGTACAAGCCGGTATCGCTTCCGACCCCGACTGGTGGCGCGGCGCGGTGATCTATCAGATCTATCCACGCTCCTATCAGGATACCAGCGGTGACGGCATCGGCGATCTTGCCGGCATCTGCCAGCGGCTGCCCTACATTGCCTCGTTGGGTGTCGATGCGATCTGGGTGTCGCCCTTCTTCACCTCGCCGATGAAGGATTTTGGCTACGACGTCGCCGACTACACCAATGTCGATCCGATGTTCGGCGCGCTGCATGATTTCGACCTGCTGGTCGCCGAAGCCCACAAGTTCGGCATCCGGGTGATGATCGATCTGGTGATTTCCCACACCTCCGACCAGCACCCTTGGTTCATCGAAAGCCGCACCAGCCGCGACAATCCCAAATCCGATTGGTTCGTCTGGGCCGCGGCCAAGCCCGATGGCACACCGCCCAACAACTGGCTGTCGATTTTCGGCGGCCCCGGCTGGGCCTGGGATCCGAGCCGGCAGCAATATTACCAGCACAATTTCCTGACCTCGCAGCCGGATCTTAATTTTCACAATCCGCAGGTCCAGGACGCGCTGCTCGACGTCGCCCGGTTCTGGCTCGAGCGCGGCGTCAACGGCTTCCGGCTCGACACCATCAATTTCTATTTTTGCGACGACCAGCTCCGCAACAACCCTGCGCTGGCGCCCGAATTGCGCAACGCCTCGATCGCGCCAACCGTCAATCCCTACAATCATCAGGACCACATCTACGACAAGAACCGGCCGGAGAACCTCGAGTTCTTGCGCCGTTTTCGTGCGCTGATGGATGAGTTTCCCGACATCGCCGCGGTCGGCGAAGTTGGCGACGCGCAATACGGACTGCAGATCGTCGCCGACTACACCTCCGGCGGCGACAAGATGCACATGTGCTACGCGTTTGATTTCCTGGCGCCCGATCTTTTGAGCCCGGCTCGGGTCCGCGCGGTCCTGTCCGATTTCATGGCCGCCGCGCCGGAAGGCTGGGCTTGCTGGGCTTTCTCCAACCACGACGTGGTTCGCCACGGCACCCGCTGGGGCGATCTTGTCTCGGACAAGGACCGTTATCTGCGCATGCTCGCCGGGCTGCTCTTGAGCCTGCGGGGCTCGGTCTGCCTCTACCAAGGCGAGGAACTGGGCCTGACCGAGGCCGAACTGTGCTTTGAGGATCTGCAGGATCCCTACGGCATCCAGTTCTGGCCCGAATTCAAGGGCCGCGACGGCTGCCGCACGCCGATGGTGTGGGCGGAAAACAGCGACCATGCCGGCTTCACCGAAGGCCAGCCTTGGCTGCCGATCCCGTCCGAGCACCGGCACATGGCCGTCGACGCGCAAGAGCATGTCAACGCGTCGATGCTCAATCATTACCGTCGGCTGCTGGCCTTCCGCAAACAGCACCCGGCGCTCGCCAAGGGCGAACTGGAATTCATCGACTGCAACGACGCGGTGCTCGGTTTTATTCGCCGCCACGGCAATGAGGCCATTTTCTGCGGCTTCAATCTGAGCGACCAGGAGCAGTTCATCGATCTTCCCGAAGGCGATCTGACGCCGCTTGCCGGACACGGTTTCTCGGGCATGCTCAAGCCCGACTGCATCGAAATTCCACCCTATGACGCCTTTTTCGCAAGGCTCGGGTGAATCAACACATTACGCCAGCGGGAGGAAACCATGGCCGGCTTGAAACTGAGGGACCTGAAGAAATCCTACGGCTCTGTCGAGGTCATCCACGGTGTTGATCTCGACATCGAGCAGGGCGAGTTCATCGTCTTTGTCGGGCCGTCCGGCTGTGGCAAGTCGACGCTTTTGCGGATGATCGCCGGTCTCGAGGAGATCAGCGCCGGCACGCTTGAAATCGACGGCATGGTGGTCAACGACGTGCCGCCCTCCAAGCGCGGCATCGCCATGGTATTCCAGTCCTATGCGCTGTATCCGCACATGACGGTCTATGACAACATGGCCTTCGGCATGCGCATCGCCAGGGAAAGCAAGGAAGAGATCGACCGCCGGGTCCGCGCCGCCGCAGATATCCTGCAACTGGGCGAATATCTCGACCGCTTGCCCAAGGCGCTGTCGGGGGGGCAGCGCCAGCGCGTTGCCATCGGTCGCGCCATCTGCCGCGATCCCAAGGTGTTCCTGTTTGACGAGCCGTTGTCCAACCTCGATGCGGCGCTGCGCGTCGCCACCCGCATCGAGATCGCCAAGCTCAATGAATCAATGCCCGACACGACGATGATCTACGTCACCCACGACCAGGTCGAGGCGATGACGCTGGCAGACCGCATCGTGGTGCTCAACGCCGGTTACATCGAGCAGGTGGGCCCGCCGATGGACCTCTACCAGCGCCCCGAAAACCTGTTCGTGGCCCAGTTCATCGGCTCGCCGGCCATGAACATCATTCCCGGTACGATCGACAAAACCGGCGCCAGCGCCGTGATGTCGTTTGCGGGCGGCAAATCGGTTGGCACCGGAATCCCTGTTCCCGACAGCGACAAGGGCAAGAAAGCGTCCTTTGGCATCAGACCTGAAGATCTGGTGGTCACAACCGGAGATGATTTCCTGTTCGAGGGAACGGTGTCGATTGTGGAGGCGCTGGGTGAGGTCACGCTGCTCTATATAAATGACCTGACCGAAGACGAGCCGATCCTCGCCAAACTGCCCGGCCATCACGCGGTCAAGCGTGGCGACAAGCTGCGCTTCCAGGCGGACAAGTCAAAGCTGCATCTGTTTGATGCCGACGGCAAGACCTACCGCCGTTGACCGCTGCAACCATTGCACACCACAATTCCCGCAAACGCAAAACCCCGCCTTTTCAAGCGGGGTTTCGCGCGGTGCGCCCGTCATCGGACGGATTTCGGTGTCGGGCGTCGCTAGGGGTTGAGGGCAGTTCAGAATGATCGGGGCAGGGAGTGCCTGTAATCATGACCGCGGACAATGCCGTGGCAGTCAGCGAGCGAATGACGCCGGTCGGGAGGAAACCGGCGCCATCCGCCAAGCTTTTGTCTTAGCGTGTGAAGTGCGGCGAACCATCGTTACCGGCGCGGTCGTAACGGACCTGGTCGTTGGCGACATCACCAATTGAGGCGGTGGTGGTGTAATCGACGCCAGCGTCAGCAGCCTGGAAGCTCGGCGAGCCGTCCTGATCGGCGCGGTCATAGCTGACCAGATCGTTTGAGGTGCCAACAGCGTAATTGACCTGGTCCTGAACCGACGGGACGTCATAGGCGTCCATGGCGGTCGAAGCGGCGAAGGCGCCGGTGGAGGCAGCAAGTGTGAGGCCGAGAGCGATGATGAGCTTGTTCATGATGAAATTCCTTCAGATTGATTGGCGCATCCCTCAGGGACGCAAGCCGTGTGGTTTGGAGGCCGGCAGGAAATGCCCCTGCCGCTCAATGGTTCCGTTGTGGTTGGCGTCAGGCCTTAACGGGCGAAATGCGGCGAACCGTCATTGCCGGCGCGGTCATAGATGACTTGGTCATTGGAGACGCCGCCAATCGAAGCGGTTGCGGTGTAGTCGACGCCGGTAGCGGCCTGAGCCTTGAAGCTCGGCGAGCCGTCGTTGCCGGCCCGGTGGTAGACCACCTGATCGTTGGAGCCGGCGCCGGTCGAAGCGGTGGCCGTGTAGTCAATGCCGGTCGTCTGGGCTTCGGGGAAGTGATAGGCGTCGAGAGCGGAGGACTGGGCAAAGGCGCCGGTGGAAGCAGCAAGTGTGAGGCCGAGGGCGATGATGAGCTTGTTCATGGTCTTATTCCTTTGATTTTGAAACGCGTCCTGGGAGGACTGCGTAAAGATGGTGTCTGCGGGGGAAAGGATCAGCGGAGCCAATGTTCCGCCAATCCGGGTCTCAAGTGTTAGTTGGCAAAGCGCGGCGAACCGTCATTGCCGGCGCGGTCATAGGTGATCTGGTCGTTGGACAGGCCGCCGATGGAAGCGGTGGCGGTGTAGTCGACGCCGCCCGAAACCGGAGCCGTGAAGCTCGGCGAGCCGTCATTGCCGGCACGGTCGTAGCTGACCAGGTTGTTGTTGGTGCCGACAGCGTAAGCGATGTCGCCCTGAGCGGCGGGGAAATCATAGGCGTCCAGGGCAGAGGAAGCGGCAAAGGCGCCAGTGGAAGCAGCAAGTGTAAGGCCGAGGGCGATGATGAGCTTGTTCATGGTCGTTATCCTTGTGAGGTGGAGAGCGGAAATCCGTATCCGTCTGTCCGGTTTTTGGGCGGCCCGTTGGGTAAGCCGTGTTGTTCGATGACCTGAAGATGAGGCTTGTGCTGATGACTTGCGAACCACATGGCCGTGACAACGGCGTGGGTCTGACGTGACTGGAAGGCTGGTTGGGCAGGGGCGGTCGAGAAAGAACCAAGCAGGATCAACAGGTTGCATGGCGTTTGCGGATGTGATCGGGGCTCTATTGTCAACCGCAGGAGACCCGGAGCGTTCACAATCGACGCGCCAAACAGCAGAAAAAGCCTCGAAATCGGGACTGAACGGTTCAAAAATAACTGTCGGTTTTTGGTGTCGACTGCCGAGGCGTAAGGCCGGCACCCCTCATTGTCACGGCCGATCACGCAGTGCGTGATTAGGGCATGGCTTTCGTGATCGATGTGAGCGTCTCAGCCACCGCCATTCAGACCACCGCCCAGCAAAAAGCCCAGCAAACAAAGCTGCCGGGGCTCGGGATCCATCTGCGTATGGTGCTGGCGGGGCTGGTGGATCTCGGCGTTGACTGTTTCGTTGATGACCCATCTGAGAGAACTTGCCGGCCATGCTTAAATCCATCAGCCCCGCAAACGCAAAAACCCCGCCTTTTCAAGCGGGGTTTCGCGCGGTGCGCCCGTCAACGGACGGATTTCGGTGTCGGGCGTCGCTGATACATGTCGCGTCCAAATGAGTTCATTTGAACGATACCGTACATGCATCAAGTCAAGCTGGGATGGCAGTCAGTGCCTGTAATCATGGCTGCGGACAATGCCGCGGCAGTCGGCGAGCGAATGACGCCGGTCTGGAGGAAACCGGCGTCATCCGTCAGGCTTTTGTCTTAGCGTGTGAAGTGCGGTGAACCGTCATTGCCGGCACGGTCGTAACGGACCTGATCGTTGGCGACATCGCCAATCGAGGCAGTGGTGGTGTAATCGACGCCAGCGTCAGCAGCCTGAAAGCTCGGCGAACCGTCCTGGTCGGCGCGGTCATAGCTGACCAGTTCGTTTGAGGTGCCAACAGCGTAATTGACCTGGCCCTGTACCGACGGGACGTCATAGGCGTCCAGAGCGGAGGACTGGGCAAAGGCGCCGGTGGAAGCAGCAAGTGTGAGGCCGAGGGCGATGATGAGCTTGTTCATGGTCTTATTCCTTTGAATTTGAAGCGCGTCCTGGGAGGACTGCGTAAAGATGGTGTCTGCGAGGGGAATGGATCAGCGGAACCAATGTTCCGCCGATCCGGGTCTCAATTGTTAGTTGGCAAAGCGCGGCGAACCGTCATTGCCGGCGCGGTCATAGGTGATCTGGTCGTTGGACACGCCGCCGATGGAAGCGGTGGCGGTGTAGTCGATGCCGCCAGAAACCGGAGCCGTGAAGCTCGGCGAACCGTCATTGCCGGCACGGTCGTAGCTGACCAGGTCGTTATTGGTGCCAACAGCCTGAGCGATGTCGCCCTGAGCGGCGGGGAAATCATAGGCGTCCAGAGCAGAGGAAGCGGCAAAGGCGCCGGTGGAAGCAGCAAGTGTGAGGCCGAGGGCGATGATGAGCTTGTTCATGGTCGTTATCCTTGTGAGGTGGAGAGCGGAAATCCGTATCCGTCTGTCCGGTTGTTAGGCGGCCCGTTGGGTGAGCCGTGTTGTTCGATGACCTGAAGATGAGGCTTGTGCTGATGACTTGCGAACCACATGGCCGTGACAACGGCGTGGGTCTGACGTGACTGGAAGGCAGGCTCGCCCGCCATCACCAAGAAAATGTCATGCAGGATCAAGAGGTTGCATGGCATTTTCGGATGTGATCGGGGCTCTATTGTCAACCGCAGGCGACCCGGAGCGTTCACAATCGGCGCGCCAAACAGCCGAAAAAGCCTCGAATTCGGGACTCATGAGCTCAAAAATACGAACCCATCTTGGCTGATGTCCGCCACCGCGTGAGGCCGATAGCCGCCATTGTCACGGCCAATCACGCAGTGCGTGAGCAGGACATGGCTTTCGTGATCGATTTGCACGTCTCAGCCACCGCCATTCAGACCACCACCCAGCAAAAAGCCCCGACAAACAATGCTTCCGGGGCAAAAAAATCGGAGATTTTCAGAAAACACTGCGTGGGTGGTCTGCTTGGCCCGCCGACACTCTGGTCCCGCCGCCACAGACCGGCATAATCCTACATTAAACTTTGAGCGCTAAATCTGCGTGGATAGTAAGTGCAATGAAAGCCGAGACGGAGGCGTAGCGTGACGATCTTGTCCGCGGAGAACAATTATCTGAAGAAAGAGGAATCCTTCATGTACGACCGCGAAGCGCGGTTCCCGATGGAGGAGACCATGAACCCCGCCCGGATCGAATATACCGAGAAGAGTGTCATGCACATGGAGTCGCGCCGCTGCGATATCCTGGCAATATCCCGAAGTGGCGCGATTCTCGGCATTGTCACCCGGTTCAAGATTCCCAGCCAGTTCTACCTCGATGTTCCGAAAACACGGATTCCCAAGATCGGCTGCGTTCTGATGCGCACCAAGGTCAACAACACCATCGAAGTGCGCTTCCTGCGGTTGATGACCGCCAACGAAATGCAACGGATCTATGTCTACAGCACCCACCCAGCCCATCGTGACTGGGTGGTGGACGTGCGCACCTGGTAGGCGATCGGCTGGCCGCCCTAGGCCTTTCGAACCATTCAGATCAGTAGAGAATGCTCGCGCCTTCGTCGGCCGGGCCTGCATTGTCGCGCAGCCGGGCGAACAATTCGCGGCCCATGCCCCATTCATTATGGCTCAGATCGGCGCTGGCCGGTTCGCGGGCGTCGAACTCGGCTGCCGGCACCAGCACCTCCAGCGTGCCGCGGATGGCATCAAGCCGGATCATGTCGCCCTCGCGGATGCGGGCAATCGGCCCGCCATCCTTTGCCTCCGGCGTCACGTGAATGGCGGCGGGCACCTTGCCCGAAGCCCCCGACATGCGCCCGTCGGTCACCAGCGCGATCTTCTGACCCCGATCCTGCAGCACCCCCAGCGGTGGCGTCAGCTTGTGCAGTTCCGGCATGCCGTTGGCCTTCGGGCCCTGGAACCGGACGACAGCGACAAAATCGCCGGTCAGCCTGCCGGCATTGAACGCCGCCTGCAGTTCAAACTGGTCATTGAACAATCGCGCTGGCGCCTCGATCACCTGCCGCTCCAGCTTGACCGCGGAAATCTTGATCACTGCCTTGCCGAGATTGCCGGTGAGCATTTTCAGCCCGCCATTGGGCTGGAACGGCTTGTCCATCGTGGTCGCCACCTTGGCATCGCCGCTGGCCTTGGAGACCGGCACGCGCACCACCGTGCCGTTTTCACCAAGCCTGGCTTCCACTGCATAGGCCGACAGTCCCTTGCCCCAGACCGTGCGCACCTCCTCGTGCAACAGCCCGACCGAGAGCAACTGGTCGATCATGAAGTTGATGCCGCCAGCGGCGTTGAAGTGGTTCACATCGGCAGGCCCGTTCGGGTACACCCGTGCCAGCAGGGGCACCGCGTCCGAGAGATCGGAAATATCCTCCCAGGTCAGCCGGATGCCTGCGGCCCGTGCCATCGCGATCAGGTGCATCGTGTGGTTGGTCGATCCACCCGTGGCGTGCAGGCCGATGACGCCGTTGACCAGCGAACGCTCGTCGATCATCTCGCCCACCGGCGTGTATTCGTTGCCAAGCGCTGTGATTGCCAGCGCGCGGCGCGTGGCCTCGGCGGTCAGCGCGTCTCTCAGCGGTGTGCCCGGATTGACGAACGAGGCGCCGGGCGTGTGCAGCCCCATGATCTCCATCAGCATCTGGTTGGAGTTTGCGGTGCCGTAGAAAGTGCAGGTGCCGGGACCATGATAGGATTTGGATTCGGCCTCCAGCAATTCGTCGCGGCCGACCTTGCCTTCCGCATAGAGTTGGCGGATCCGCGCCTTCTCGTCATTGGGCAGGCCGGAAGTCATCGGCCCGGCCGGCACGAACACCGCCGGCAGATGGCCAAAACTCAACGCCGCGATCAGCAGCCCCGGCACGATCTTGTCGCAGACGCCGAGATAGACCGCGGCATCGAACATGTTGTGCGACAGCCCGACCGAGGCCGACAGCGCGATGATGTCGCGCGAAAACAGCGACAGTTCCATCCCCGGCTGGCCCTGGGTGACGCCGTCGCACATTGCCGGAACCCCGCCCGCCACCTGCGCTACGCCACCAGCGGCGCGCGCCGCCGCGCGGATCTGATCGGGAAAGGTCTCGAACGGCTGGTGGGCTGACAGCATGTCGTTATAGGCGGTGATGATGCCCAGATTGGGGGCCGCGTCGCCAGCCAGATCGGCCTTGTCGGCCGGGCCGCAGGCGGCAAAGCCATGGGCGAGGTTGCCGCACGAAAGGGTCGAGCGGTGCGGGCCCTTGGCCGCCATTTCTCGAAGCCGCCCCAGATAGAGCTCGCGGCTCGGTTTTGACCGTTCGATGATCCGGTTTGTGACACTGGCAATGCGAGGATCAACACTCATGGCTCATATCCTTCTATCGGGTTTGCGGGTCTTTCGGCCCGATGGCGTCTGCTGCCACGCCGCACGCCTGATTCGGCGCGCTGGCGGCGCGGCAACGCAATCAACGAATGCATGCCGGTCATCTCCGGAGGCGCTCAATCGACCTCGTTTGAACGTGACATGCAGGGGCGGCTCAGGGCGCCCAGTAGATCTCGAGTGGCCGTTTTGCCTGGCGCAGCACGGCGCGCACCGGCATCGCTTGCTCTGGCCCGGGTTCGAGCGCGCTTGCCAGCACAGCCCGCTTGGCCTCACCTTCGATATGCAGCACCAGCAGCCCGGCTTCGATGATCCGCGGCAGTGTCAGCGTCAGCCTCGGCTCGCCGGCGCCCGGCGCCTCGATTGCCATCACGCTTGCCGGGCAGGCGGGATCGGTCACTTGCGAAAGTGTCGTTCCGCCGGGAAAGAACGAGGCCGTGTGGCCGTCGGTCCCCATGCCCAGCACCACCACGTCAAACGGCAGCGCGAGTGCGTCAATCCGTTCAGCGGGGTTTGCCGCGGCGCTCTCTGCAGTATCACTCTTCATATAGAGCGGAACGAAGGCGGCGTCAGCGGCGCGGTTTTGCAGCAGGTGCTGGCTCGCCAGCCGGTGGTTGGAGCGTTCGTGCTCGGGGCCAACCATGCGCTCGTCGACCAGCGTGACGGTAACCTTGCCCCAGTTGATCGGCTGTTTTGACAATTCGGTGAAAAACCGTTTCGGCGTGCTGCCGCCGGAAACCGCAAGTGTTGCCTGGCCGCGGCTCTCGATCGCCTCGGCAAGCACCTGAGCAACCCGGGTGGCCAGTGCTGCCGCCAGCGCCGTGCCGCTGTCGAAATCGAGATGCCGGACCTGTGTGTCGACGTTGTCAGTCGCTTTCATGCCAGGTCCTGCCGTCGCGTTCGATCAGCGCAATCGCCTGGCTCGGCCCCCAGGTGCCGGCCGTGTAGGGCTGCACCGATTGGCCGGTCTCTTCCCAGGCCGTCAGGATCGGGTCGATCCAGTTCCACGCCGCCTCAACTTCGTCGCGCCGCATGAACAGCGTCTGGTTGCAGCGAACCACATCCAGCAGCAGCCGTTCGTAGGCGTCCGGGCTGCGTTCCCCGAACCGGTCGGCAAAGCTCATGTCGAGCGAGACATGCCTCAGCCGCATGCCGCCCGGTCCCGGGTCCTTGATCATGATCCACTGCTTGACGCCCTCGTCGGGTTGCAGCCGCATCACCAGCTTGTTGGCGGTCACCCGGCCGGCACTGGGTCCGAAAATCGAATGCGGAACCGGCTTGAACGCCACCACGATTTCCGACACCCGCTCGCTCATCCGCTTGCCGGTGCGCAAATAGAACGGCACGCCGGCCCAGCGCCAATTGTTGATTTCCGCCTTGATCGCGACAAAGGTTTCGGTGTCCGAAACCCCGCCTTCGAGCTCTTCGAGATAGCCCTTGACCGCCCCACCCGCCGAGGCACCGGCCTTGTACTGGCCACGCACGGTGACGCTGTCGGCATTGTCTTCTTTGATCGGCTGGAGCGAGCGCAGAACTTTCAGTTTCTCGTCGCGCACTGCTTCCGCTTCCATCGATGACGGCGGTTCCATCGCCACCAGGCACAACAGCTGCACCAGATGGTTCTGCACCATGTCTCTGAGTGCGCCGGCCTTGTCGTAATAGCCGGCACGGCCTTCCAGCCCCACCGATTCAGCCACCGTGATCTGCACATGATCGATATGCGCGGAGTTCCACAACGGCTCATAGAGCGCATTGGCAAACCTGAGCGCCATCAGGTTCTGGACCGTTTCCTTGCCCAGATAATGGTCGATGCGGAAGATCTGCTCTTCCTCAAACACGCTGCCGATTGTCTTGTTGAGCGCGCGCGCCGAGTTGAGATCCCGCCCGATTGGCTTTTCCACCACGATCCGGGTCTGCTTGGTGATCAGCCCGCTCGACTGGATTCGTTCGGAAATATCGCCGAACAGCCCCGGTCCGACCGCCAGATAGAATGCCCTGACCCGGTCAGCGCCTTCCTCCAGTATGGCCTTGAGCTCGTCCCAGCCCTTGTCGGACCTCGCGTCGACAGAAACATAAAACAGCCGCGCCAGAAATTGCTCTACATCGGCTTCCTGATACTCGTCCTTCGCAAGGTGTTCTTTCAGCGCGTCGCGGGCAAAGGCGCGATAGCCGTCATGATCCATCTCCGCGCGGGAAGCACCGATGATCCGTGTCGGCTCGGTCAATTGACCGGCGATCTGGCGGTGATACAGCGCCGGCAGCAGCTTGCGCTCGGCAAGGTCACCGGTGCCGCCGAAGACGACATAGTCAAAGGGATCGACCGGAATGATCTGACTCATGGGGGCATCCTGTCCGTGAACGGTGCTGAACACATAATCTAATCGATTAGATAAAGCTAGGCCCGGGGATAAGATTGATGCATCTTTGCTACTGTTCCACCCCTTCACTCCAGGGCATCAGGTCAGGGATGCCAACTGGCGAAGGTCGGGTTGCAGATGGCCACGATAACGCACAATCAGGCCGCCGCCAAAGGGTGCGCTTAGCGCGACATCAAAATGGAATACTCCGTTGAGCGCGTATTCCCGGCTTTCGCTTTTTGGCAGCAGGAAGCGTGGCAGCGGAATGCCCAAAAACCAACCCCGGCGCACCGGCAATCGTAAACCGCCATCCTCTACAGGCAGGTCCATCTCGAAGTTGAACAGCCAAAAGCGTTCCCGGAAGCGATACGGGCTGTCGGCGGGCTTGCAATAGGAGCGAAAAACGCGTCCGCTAAAATTCCGCTCCCAGATTTCTCCAGCCCCTATGCGCATTTTTGTCACCGTGACCGGGGTCTCATCGGCTGCGGCCGGGAAGCCGAAGAGCCAGGCGATAAGACGAGCAATCAGGGAGTCGCCGCGTGTTACCCGGGCTTTCCCCGAAAAACTCTCGATATCCTGAACGCCATGCAGCGACTGGACTTCCGGCGACAGATCCGCCCATCGGTCGGCAAGCACTGCTTGAAACAATGTTGGAGACGGAGCTTCGTCCGTGACCGTTGAAACGGCGAGATCGGCCATGGCTTGCTCTATCTCGGTTCGCGTCGTTTCCGCCAGGCAAGGGCGCGCGCCCGGAGCAATCTGCGCAAGGCGCCGGATCACGGCGCGAGCTGCCACTGCGGGAATGTAAGGTCCGTCTCCCGCTTCGGCGATGAGCCGCCATTCCCGCCGTATCAGTTCAGTGCCTCTGCGTCCGACAACAGCAACCCGCATTCCGCCGCGGTCTGTTCCGAAGCGGAGAAAAAGGTTTGCGATCCATTGAAACAGCGCGGTTCGCCGCGGGGTGATATCGAACATCCACCGCCGTCTCAACAAGCCAACGGCACGCATGCCAATGGTCATGATGGTGAGCTCCATGCCCGCGCGGAACATCACTGATCTTGCGCCGAAGAACGCGGGAAATAGCACGATATCCGGCACTTCGATGTATTGCGCGGACCTTTCGAGGTCCGGAGCAAGACGCACGTTGCGGGAATCGCTCCAGCATTGCTGGTCGCGCCAGACGCCACCGCGCCAGACCGGTGAGCTTGTTCCCAGTTGGCCAATGATACTCGATATCACGGAAGCGCCGCGAGGCGCCCGGTTGCCTGGCAGGATAGCTGTGTCGATCAGCAGGATTTCATCCAGTCCCACGCAGAGATCTGCGGCGATGGAAGAGGAAAGTCCAGGCACGCTCGACACTCCAGACAGCAGCTTGCGCTCGCTTCCTCGGGCTTGATCGTCAAGCACTCCCAGACCGGCGGTAAATGCCGCATCATCGGAGAGATCCAGATAGTCTGCACCATGCTCGAGACAAAGGCGGGGGATGACATAGGGATCCCGCCCGTAAGCTTGGAATGGTCCGGCGGCATCGACAACGACATCCGGCGATGCCGCAAACATTGCATCTGGTTCGGCACGGGCATCCACGGCCATGGGCGTGCAGCCCAGCTTTTTGGAGAGTGCGCGTGCTTTGCTCAGGCTCCGCCCGACCACCACCACGTCATGGCCATCGCGCACCAGCAGTTCTGCCAGTCGGGATCCAAAGACTCCGTAGCCACCCAGAACGATGACTTTCATTCCATAAGCCTTGCCCGCAGCGCCGGATCTGGAATTTCGCACATGTCGTTGCGCCCAAACAGCTGGTACCGGTTGCGTGCGAGTCGCCGATAGAGCCAATCTTGCAAGATGCGTGGCAACAGTCTGAGGGGTTGCAGCAATAGGCCAGCTCCGCCAATGCGACGGCCTGCCCGGGTCATTGCGTCGAGTGACGTGTAGGCCTGGCCATCCACGATGTATAGCCAGCTCTCCGGATCGTCTGGAGACAAGCCGTAATGACGCAAGAGAGCTCCTCCAAGCGTCGTCTGGGATCGGCAGATGCGAAATTCTCCAGCTTTATCGAAGCGAGCAATCAGCCGTGCACCAACTGAGCAAAGCACGCATTCGCCGTCCATGACTGTAACCGGCCCGCGATCATCAAAATCCGGTACACCGGGTTCCACCCGATAGGAATAGGGTGGCTTTGAAACGAAACTCTGCATGGCGGACCCTGAAGCAATTTTCGGGTAACGGTAGTCATCTCTGGTTGTTGTTACTGCGTGGCATGTCGCCACGGCGCCTGCCGGTACGGCGCACGACGTCCGAAACATACGCATTGGTATTACCAAGCATATGCTGTTTGGCACTCAGGTGCGCCCCTCAGAATTTGTCCCGCAATGAAAACCACGTCAGCGCCAGAAACAGCAGCGGTGCCCGGAACTTGTCGCCGCCGGGGAAGGGGCCGACCTTCAGATCGCGCATCGCTTCCAGATCGTCCGAGCCGCCCAACACATGATCGGCATAGAGCTTGCCGCAATAATTCGACAGCATCACCCCGTGGCCGGAAAAACCGCCGATCGAGGTGACATTTGCCATCACCTCGCGCACGAACGGTCGCCGCGACAGCGTGATCCCCACCGAGCCGCCCCAGCCATGGCTGATCTCGACATCTTTCAGCGCCGGATAGATCTCGGCGATCTGCCGGCGGATATGGCTGGAAATGTCGGTCGGATTGTCCGAGGTATAGGCCTCGCGCCCGCCAAACAGCAGCCGTCCGTCGGCGCTCTTGCGGAAATAGCGCACCACGAAGCGGGAATCGTCAACCGATTCCCCACCCGGAATCACCGGGCTGTCGGCGCCGAGCGGCACAGTCGCACCGATGAAAGAGCGGATCGGCATCACGTGGGCCGAAGTCACCGGCTCGAGCCCGTCAATATAGGCGTTGCAGGCAATCAGCGCCTGGCCAGCGACGATCTCGCCGGCATCGGTTGTCACCGTCACCTTGCCGCCAGCACTTGAAATGCTGCGCGCCCGAGTGTTTTCGTAAAGCCGTGCACCGGCCACTGCCGCCGCGCTAGCCAGCCCGACCACATATTTGAGCGGGTTGATGTGTCCGGTGGCCGCATCATAGGTGCCGCCGTGATAGCGCGTCGAGCCAAGCTTCTGCGCCAGTGCATCGCGGTCGAGAAAGCTCAGGCCCTGATAGCCATATTCCTCGGCCATGATCCGGACGTGGTCGCGGTAATCCTTGACGTAGCCCTTCTTGTGCGCAGCCGAAATCTGCCCGGGGCGATAATCGGCGTCGATCCCGTGGGCTTCGGCAAAATCGATCAGATGGGCTTTCGCCCGCTCCGCCACCGCCAATAATTGCCGGGCCCGCTCGCGGCCGAAATCACCTTCCAACTCGTCCACCCAGGCGCGCTGGCCGGTGCCCAGCTGACCGCCATTGCGGCCCGAGGCGCCGTCGCCAAACCGCGCGCTCTCGATCAGCACCACGTCCTTGCCGCTTGCGGCCAGATGATAGGCCGCCTGCAGCCCGGTAAAGCCGCCGCCGATGATCACCACATCGGCCGTCGTTGCCGCCGGCAGGGCCGCGTAAACGGGGCGCTCGCCGAGGGTTGCCTCGTAAAACGAGACCCCCGGCGCAATCGGGCTTTGATAGCTCATACTGTGCGCCTCACACGTTCAGCAGCAGGAATTCCCGTTCCCACGGGCTGATCACGCGCATGAAGGTTTCAAACTCGCCGCGCTTGACCCCGGCATAGGTGTTGATGAATTCCTGGCCGAAGACCTCGGCAAACGCCGGTTCGCTTTCCAGCAGCGACACCGCTTCCAGCAGCCCGCGCGGCAGGTCGACTTCGCCCTCGTTGACGGCCTTTTCCGCCGGGTCGCCCGGAACGATGTTGTTGACCATGCCGAGATAGCCGCAGGCCAGCGACGCCGCCAGCGCCAGATAGGAATTGGCGTCCGATGAGGGAAGCCGGTTTTCCACCCGCCGCGCCACCGGGTCTGAATGCGGCACCCGGAACGCCGTTGTGCGGTTGTCATAGCCCCAGGCATTGTTGACCGGGCAGGCCATGTCGGGTGTCAGTCGCCGGTATGAGTTGACGTACGGCGCCATCATCACCAGTGCCTTGGGCACATAATGCTGCATCCCGCCGATGAAGTTGAAAAACGCCTGGCTGGGGCTGCCGTCGGGATTGGAAAACACGTTCTTGCCGGTCTTGGTGTCAACCACAGACTGGTGGATATGCATCGCCGAGCCGGCATATTCCTGCATCGGCTTGGCCATGAAGGTGGCGAACATGCCGTGCTTGATCGCCGCTTCACGAATGGTGCGCTTGAACATGAACACCTGGTCGGCAAGCTCCACCGGGTCGCCATGACGCAGGTTGATCTCCAGCTGCGCCGGGCCTTCCTCGTGGATCAGCGTATCGATCTCCAGACCCTGCTTGTCGGAAAAGTCATAGATGTCGTCGACCAGTTCGTCGAACTCGTTGACGCCTGCGATCGAGTAGGATTGTCCGCCGGTAATTGTCCGTCCCGAGCGTCCGCGTGGGGGCTTGAGCGGATAATCGGGGTCTTCGTGCTGGGCCACCAGATAGAATTCGATTTCCGGTGCCACCACCGGCTTCCAGCCGCGCTCGGTATAGAGCTCTACGATCCGCTTGAGCACGTTGCGCGGCGTGTAGTTGACCGGATCGCCCCTGGTGGTGACCATGTCGCAGATCACCTGCGCGGTCGGATCGGTCTCCCACGGCACCACCGACAGCGTCGACAGGTCCGGCATCAGCTTGAGATCGCCATCAAGCGGGTCATAGCGGAAATCGCCGGTCTCTTCGGGGTATTCGCCTGAAATCGTGTGTCGGAACACAGCCGAAGGCAGCGACAGCGAGGTGTTGGACGTGAATTTCGACGACGGCATCATCTTGCCGCGCGCCACGCCTGCAAAATCCGGTGTGATGCACTCGATGTCCTCGATGCCCCTTACCCTGAGCCATTCCGTGGCCTGGGCCCAGCTGTTGACGCCGCGCTTGGCCTCGAGATAGGCGGCTGCACCTTTCCGCGCCGCCTGTTTGGAAGACGCCGGATTGCCGGTTTTTCGGGATGCCATAAATCACCATGTTTTGCGAATGATGGGCAATCATAACGGTTTTCCGCGCCGTTACCAGCGTCCCGTTGAGCCATCGTGGCAGGCCGGCCGCAAAGCTCGGTGTGTCCACCAGACCGCCGGCGGCGCCGACAGCTCCCTAAAAAATACTGGAAAAGCGGGCGCAAGATTTTGGACCTGACATTGAGGCGGCATTAACCCGCCTCTGCGACCTTTGCAAAGGCGGGCAGACCGGCGCACTGTGCAGGCATTGGAACTCTTGCATGATGCAAGCCGGTGTCCTGGTGGTTTCCCCCATGAATTTGTTCAAGCACATCCGGGTTTCGCATCATGAACATAGACAGGCTACTCGCCCGCTTTTCGATTCAGACCAAGGTTATCGTCCTTGTCATTCCGCTGATCGCCGGCATTGCCGCCTTGACGGCGATCAGCCTGTACACCGGGTCAATGCTGGGTGGCCGTCTGGTCGGCACCAGCGCCAGCATCGAGACGCTGAGCGGCTTCAAGGAAGCCTATGCCGGCATGACCAGTTTCCTGCAGGATCAGAATGAGCAAAAACGGGCTGCGGTCATGCAGAGCCTCGACGCCCAGCTCGCGCGGATGGAAACAGTCATCGCGCTTGCTGAAAACACCGAGGAATCAAACGCCCTCGACGGTGCCCGGGTGTTGGCCGAACAGTTGCGCACCAATGTTGATAATCTGTGGACGCTGTCCGGCGAGGAAACGGACATCCGCACCGGGTTCGGCACCATCCTGACCGAGATCAGCACCGTCCGCGACCGGCTCAATAGCAAGATCGAGGCGGTCGCCACCGAATTGGCCGAGGCCGAATCCGAAGCCAAGGGCATGCTCCGGTCGGCCGAGCAGATCGGCAATGGCGCGCAGACCATCGTCAGGATTTCCAGTGCCATCTCCGGCGCCCGCACCCCGGAGGATACCTTCAAGGCCGCCAATGATCTGAAAGGCGAAATCACGGATCTTCATGAAACGCTGCCTGCCGCCATTCCCGCCACCAAACCGGCTGTCAAAAGCCTGATCGCCGACAATCTCGGCGCATTGCTGTCAACGCTTCAATCGGGCGTGAGCGGTGACGCGGGCATGATCTCACTGCAAAAATATGCCAATGCGCTGCGTCCAACCGGCATCACGCTGCAGGGCCTCGGCGCGCAAGTGGCACGCAAGGCGATGGTCCGGTTCGGCGAGCTTGACCAGCCGATCCTGGAGGGGCAGCAGATGATCACCGATGCCAGGGGCTTCTTGGCCGGCTTGGCCGCGGTCGAATTGTCGATTGCCGAATTTGTCGGCAATCCCGTGCAGGAAAGTGGCGAAGCCTTGGCGGCAAAGCTCAGTGTGCTCGATCAAAGCGTCGAATTGCTGTCATTCTCCGATAGCGGCGCGCCGATCCTCGAGACCATTGGCGACAAGTGGATCGAGCAGGCCGCGGCTATTCCGGGCATGGTTCGCGACCTGATTTCCAACAATGAAGCCAAGAACAGCGTTTTTGCCGAGGCTTCGGACCGCATCAACCAAGCCTGGAGCGGGGTGCTTACCTTTGCAAGCAGCCAGCAGCACGGCGCCGAAGTGGTCAAGGAGCGCGCCAGCGGCATCACGCTGACGGCCGCCGCCGCCGCCGGCCTGTTCGGCCTGCTTGCCGTCTTCATGCTGATTTCAGCCCTCAAGCGCCCGATCCTGCGGCTGGTCAACGCCATGCGCGATGTTGCTTCCGGCGATCTCGACACCGATGTCAGTGACAACGCCCGCGCCGACGAGATCGGCGAGATGGCCCGCGCGCTCGATGTCTTCAAGCACAATGCCATCGACAAGATCCGCGTCGAGGACGAGAGCGAACGCGCCCGCGATCATGCCGCCAGCCAGCGTCAGCGTGCCGATGCTGAAAAGCAGAAATCCGATGAAGAGCTGCGCTTTGCCGTGGAGTCTCTGGGGCAGGCGCTGCGCAATCTCTCCCAGGGCGATCTGGTTGCCACCATCGACACCCCGTTCAGCGGCGAACTCGACAGCCTGCGCACCGATTTCAACGAGTCGGTCGAACGCATGCGCGATGCGCTGCACCACATCCGCGACAATGCCCGTTCGATCACCGATAACAGCGCCCAATTGCGCTCGGCCGCCGATGATCTGTCGCGCCGCACCGAACAGCAGGCGGCCTCGCTCGAACAGACCGCCGCCGCCGTCGACCAGATCTCTTCCGCCGTGCGTACCGCCTCGGGCCGTGCAACCGACACCGACAAGCTCGCCGGCGACACCGCCAACGACGCCCGCGCCTCCGGCGAAGTCGTGTCCCGTGCTGTCGATGCCATGGGCCGCATCGAGGAAGCCTCCGGCAAGATCGGCAAGATCATCGGCGTGATCGACGAGATCGCCTTCCAGACCAACCTGTTGGCGCTCAATGCCGGGGTCGAGGCGGCGCGCGCCGGGGAGGCCGGTCGCGGTTTTGCCGTGGTGGCCCAGGAAGTCCGTGAACTCGCGGGCCGCTCCGCCACCGCCGCCAAGGAAATCAAGCAGCTGATCGCCGATGCCGGCGACGAGGTCCGCTCCGGCGTCAGCCTGGTTGGCGAAACCGGAGAGGCGATCACCCGCATCATCGCCCGCATCGAGGAAATTTCGGCCCATGTCGGCGCCATGGCCACCGCCAGCCGCGAACAGGCCACCGGTCTGGGCGAGGTCAACACGGCGGTCAACCAGATGGACCAGATGACCCAGCAAAACGCCGCCATGGTCGAGGAAACCAATGCCTCCAGCCACACGCTGGCCCAGGAAGCAGCAGCGCTGAGCACCCTCGTCGCCGCCTTCCGCCTCGACCTCGACCAGGCCCGCCAACCCCACCAGCCCCACGCCGCCTGAGCCACCAGCGGCGAGCAAT
Organism: Hoeflea sp. Naph1; assembly: GCF_046837775.1. GTDB lineage: Bacteria > Pseudomonadota > Alphaproteobacteria > Rhizobiales > Rhizobiaceae > Hoeflea. Next base: position 1,545,084 of record NZ_CP177286.1, read on the forward strand.
GACGCAGACCCCCCACCTCCCTCTTGTGGGGAGGTGGGAGAAGCCAGCGCAGCGCCGCTGATACGGGCGGGGAATGCAGCGGACGTCCGGCAGATTCCGCGCGCTCTTCCAATGCCACACCGCATCGATAGATGACAGCATGGATCTCCAGCCCAGACGGTCTAGAATGATAAAGGAAGTGTCGGTTTCTGGTATTAGGATCTTCACGCGACAACGGACACAATGACACGATTAAAGGCTATTTTTCTGATCCCAATCGCGCCATGTAGGGTATATAATCGTTGTAGCAAACGGCAATTTTACTGCTTTCCGACGGAGTTCGATTCTCTCTGTAACCGGATAGTCGCGACAAGGGCGATTTTGACCGTTTAAATGTCGCATTGGTGGGCATTGTGATTAAACGACTCCTTTACCCGGCCTAACTAGGTGCGTAAAATTTGCGCCAGAGGCGCAGAAAGCAAAACGCATGGCAACGCCAGAGCAAATACCGACCGATTTGACCATTGATTTGGGTGACGATTTGTCCCCTGAGGAGTTCCTTGCTGCCGCCAGGAACTTCATGGGCTATGTGACGGAGATTGCGGAAGCACAAAGGGGGGACGGCGCTGATGTAAGTTGGACGGTCAGGGTTAGAGAGGGTAGCGCATTGTTGGGTGTTGAGCCGAACCCGTCTGCGCCCCCGTCCCGGGTCGCGATGATTTACAATCAGGCTGAGTATGGCGTCGCTGCTTTAGCGAGAGGGGATATTGCGGGAGCGGGTCTATCCGACAAAGCCATTGGTCATCTAAAGAATTTGTCCGAGTTAGCCATAAGACGTCAAAATGGCAAAGGTATAAACCTGTGGGTTAGGAAAAATCCGATTGGCATTGGGGCTGGTATTGCGAAGTTTGTGCGAGAGGATTGGGAATCTGACTATCACGATTTTGGAACAATCGAAGGTCGGTTAGAAGCGATTATGGATTCTGCGGGGTCTCTCAAAATTCGTATAAAGGATTTCCTGTACCCTAAGGCGATCAACTGCGTGGTGCCGGAGAGGCTGGTGCAAAGTGTTCTTTCCAGCTTTAGGCGGCGCGTTGAGATCGAAGGTCGCATACATTATCGCAAAGATGGCACACCAATTAGCATTGAGGCGGTGGCTATTGACGTGCTGCCTGAAGACAACGAATTGCCTACCGCTGATGATGTTCGGGGGATCATGGATCCCGCATGAACGTTGAGAAAATATATTGGGATAGCGATTGCTTTTTGGCGCATTTTCAAGCGGACGCGGGCAAGGTTGAAAAATGCGATGGTGTGCTGCAGAGGGCGGAACGTGGAGAGGTACTTATCGTCACCTCCGCTCTAACGTTAGCTGAGGTTCTTTGGATGCGCGGCGGGCCACGGCTATCGAAAGAAAAAGCTGATTTGGTACAGAAATTTTTCCGTCGCAGCTATATACGAGTGTATAATGTATCACGGAAAATTTCGGAGGCAGCGCAAGTCCTCGTTTGGGACAATGCGATTAAACCGAAAGATGCTATCCATGTGGCGACAGCAATTCACCTTGCGGTGGACGCTCTTGAAACCTTCGACCGTAACTTGATCGGTAAAAGCGGAAAAGTCGGCAGTCCATTACTTTTGATCAGAGAGCCCCTAGCTGCCGCTCAGGGGAGGCTCGACCTTGCTAGGCCCGCAAAAGACACAGATTAAACGCTTTGAGGGGCAGCCCGTCGGCTTGATTAATGAAGTATGGCCACGTTTAAAAGCTGAACTCTACAAGGAGTGAGGCTTTGGTCTTAGCTTCATCCCCCCACTTTTTCCACACCCTCGCACCCCCATGCCATAATCGCCGTGCTTCCGCTGCCGGATGGATCGCGAACGTTTCGAGCCAGGCGGAAGGGAATGCCCCCGGTCCAAGGCCCTAACGTGCGGTGGCGGGCGGGGGGAGGCGGCAGCCATCGCGGTTCCGCTGGCGGCGTCCGGTTTCGGGGTTCTCCCCAAAGCCAGGGCGGTACGGCCAAATGGCCACGCCAGCCACCGGGCCGGCTTTCCCGTTGCAGTCCTCGCAAATGAGGGCGCTGCGGGATCAGACCGGAACGGGCCTGTGGCGGACATGGCCGGCAAAGCGTCCCAACGCAGAGTGCTGCGGGGCGGTCGGTCAGGGTTCGTGCCGGAGCCAGCGCCAAAAGCATCTCCCGCGGCCTGTTCCGGTCGCGCGCCGGGGCAACCCGGGCAGGGCGGTAACACCCCTTGCGGGAAGCAGGCCACCGCCTGTCGACTGCGGAACAGCAGCCGGCAAGTTTCGGGCCGCGCGCGTGGTGCGCCACCCGGTGCATGTTGCGTTTTCTTGGTTTCATGGAAACGCTCACGGGCATGCACCTGCATATCTCATTCTCCGTAAGGCAAGGCATGCGTGCGGCCCTCCGGACCAATCCCTTTGAATAGCCCCTAGATTCATAGACGCCTTCTTCCCTAAATTTGAGGCAAGGAGGCCATCATGAGCACAGCCAAATTCAGTGACGATTTCAAACGCGATGCTGTTCATCAGATCGTTGAGCGGGGTTATCCGGTTGCGGAGGTTTCGAAACGATTGGGTGTCAGTTCCCATTCGCTTTATGCGTGGAAGAAGCGGTTCGGGAAGTCAGGGTCCCGCGATGGTTCTGTCGACGAACAGGCTGCCGAAGTTCGGCGGCTGAAGCTTGAACTGGCGCGTGTGACGGAGGAGCGGGATATCCTAAAAAAGGCAACGGCGTACTTCGCGCGAGATGCAAAGTGAAGTACGTGTTCGTAGCAGAGCATCGCCCGCTGTTCTCGGTGCGTGCGATGTGCCGCTCCCTTCGCATCCAACCCAGCGGCTTCTATGCCTGGCTGAAGAACCCGCTGAGCAATCGGGAGCGGGAAGACGCCCGTCAGACCGAACTTCTCAGGAAGGCGTGGAAGGACAGCGGTAAGGTCTATGGCTATCGCAAGCTTCACGATGACTTGCTGGATCAGGGTGAGACGTGCTGCCCGAACCGCGTTGCACGTCTGGTCAATTTGGCGGGTATCAAAGCGCAGATCGGCTACAAGCGTCGACCTGGCAGCTATGGCGGCAAACCTTCTGTAGTCGTCGACAACACGCTGGACCGCCAGTTCGACGTGGCAGTGCCGGACAAGGTCTGGGTCACCGACATCACCTACATCAAGACCAATGAGGGTTTCGCCTATCTGGCCGTCGTGATCGATCTCTACTCCCGCCGCGTCGTCGGCTGGTCGATGCAAAGCCGTCAGACAACGGACGTCGTGCTGCAGGCTTTGCTCATGGCTGTGTGGAGACGAAAGCCGACGAGCAAGGTGTTAATTCATTCAGACCAAGGCTCTCAGTTCACCAGCATCGACTGGGCATTGTTCCTAAAGCATCACAATCTGCAACACTCAATGAGCCGGCGCGGAAACTGCCATGACAATGCCGTCGCAGAGAGTTTCTTCAACCTGCTCAAGCGTGAACGGATAAGACGTAGGACCTATCGGACCCGAGAAGAAGCCAGGAGGGATGTGTTCGACTACATCGAGATGTTCTACAACCCAAAGCGTAAGCATGTGAGAAACGGGTTGCTGTCGCCCGCCGAGTTCGAACGGCAGCAGAAAACGAGGACCGAGGGCGTCTAGAAAACTCGGGGCTATTCACTTCCAGACCCCCGGCGATCCCCGCGCGGGCGGCTTTCGGCTGTCCGCTTTTCTCCCTCCCGATTGTCGATGGTACGTCCCGCCCTGCGGCAAGCCTGCAACAGCTGTGCGCAATAATTGCCGCCTCAAGTCAGGTTTTTCTGGGCAGCGCGGCAAGGCGGGCGTAAACGGGACAACCGCAACCCCAATTTCGGGAGCAGGTCGCATGAACAATTTTCCACGGGTCCGGTAGCGCTGGCGGGAATCCAGCCACCGGATCGTCACAGCATCCGGCGCGCTTTGCCGATTTCCGCCAAAGCTCCGTCAGACCATGTTTGCACGTCACCCGGCCGGTTCGGTCGGCCCGATAGGCAGCGCCCGTCGGGGTTTTGCGACTGCTGACAAAATCTGTCAGAGCTATTTACTAGCACGATGACGCGGCCTGGCGCCCAAGCGCCGATGCCCGTCTTCTTTTCATGACGAGGTTACTCGATGTTGTCTCCCTTTGTCCGCTCCGCCGTTATTCTGGGGCTCATGTCCGCTGTCGGGCCGCTGGCCATCGACATGTTCCTGCCGGCGCTGCCCACCGTTGCCGATCATCTCGGCAGCACTGCTGCGGCGGCACAGCTGACCATTACCGCCTATTTCATCGCCTTTGGCCTGGCTCAGATGATCTATGGCCCGATTGCCGACATGGTTGGCCGCAAGCCGCCGGTGATCGCAGGCCTTGCGCTGTTTTCCGTGGGTTCGCTGGTCTGTGCGGCTGCGCCCGACATGGCCTGGCTGGTCGGTGGCCGTGTGCTGCAGGCGCTCGGCGGCGCCGCGGTGATGGTGATCCCGCGCGCCATCATTCGCGACATGCACACCGGCACCCAGGCCACCCGGCTGATGGCGCTGGTGATGCTGATCATCTCGGTCTCGCCAATGCTGGCGCCGCTGATTGGCTCCGGCATCATTGCCATCTCCGGCTGGCGGGCGATCTTCGCCGTGCTGGCGGTAGCGGGCGGGCTCTCGATCCTGCTGACGCTGACGCTGCAGCCCGAAACCCTTAAGCTCGAAAACCGGGTTCCGGTGCGGTTCTCGGCAATTGTCGGCGGTTCGCTCAAGCTGTTGCGCGATCCGGTGTTCATGGGGCTCACCTTTGTCGGCGGTTTCGGCATGGCCAGTTTCTTCGTGTTCCTGGCCAGCGCCTCGTTTGTCTATACCGGCCATTACGGGCTGACGCCGACCGGCTTCAGCCTCGCCTTCGCCGCCAATGCGCTGGGCTTTTTCTCCGCCTCGCAACTGGCTGCCAGTCTCGGCGAAAAATTCGGCGCCGAGCGGGTCGTCTCCTGGGCGGTCAGCGGATTCTTGGGCTTCACGCTGTTGCTGCTGGCGCTGGTGGCCGGCGGGTTCGATCATTTCGTGCTGCTCGTTGGTCTGCTGATTTGCGCCAACGCCTGCCTCGGGCTGGTCATCCCCACCACCATGGTGATGGCGCTCGATGATCACGGCGACATTGCCGGCCTGGCCTCCTCGCTCGGCGGCATGCTGCAGATGCTGGCCGGCGGCATCCTGACCATGCTGGCCGGGCCGTTTTTCGATGGCACGCCGCTGCCGATGGTGGCGGCCATCGCGCTGGCCGCGGTGCTGGCATTTACCGCCATGCGCATCACCGGCAGCGCCCGCGGCCGTCGTCTGGTGGCTGCTCAATAGTGCATGTCGCGTTCAAATCCATTCATTTGAACGGGTAGGTACAGGCATGTTTTCAGAGAGTTGACCGGAAACAAAAACCCCGCCGCGGCCTGAACCGCGACGGGGAATCTTGCCTGGAGGCAAACCGGGGAACAGGGACCCCGGGATTTCAAAGGGCCAGGCTCAGCGGCTCTGGGTGACAATCACCGGGATCAGCAGATCACCCCAGTTGCCGTCGCCGCCATGGTGGCGTGCGGAGCGGACCAGTTCCACCGAGACGCCGGCATCCACGGCCTTCATGACCGAATGGTTGAGGCGGTGCAGGTCATTGGCAAGGCTGCGGATCGCGGCCTGCTGGTCTGCATCCATGGCGGAGGACTGTTCTTCGGCTCGTTCCTTGACGCGGGTCTGGGGTGTCATGTGCATTTCTCCTCTAACGGGGTTTGTGAAGTATGATGGTTGTTTGGGGTCCCCAACCGCCGGAGCGGGTGAGGGGAGGTTGCTCTATTCTGCTGCGGGGCGGAACTGGGCTGATTCAGTGGATTCGCCCATCGCCGTGGTCGATGACTTACCACCGGTGATCGCCATCGAAACGGCGTCGAAGTAGCCGGTGCCGACTTCGCGCTGGTGCTTGGTGGCGGTATAACCATCGGCCTCGGAAGCAAATTCCGCTTCCTGCAGCTCGGAATAGGCCGACATCTGCCGGTCCTTGTAGCCACGGGCGAGTTCGAACATGCCGTGGTTGAGCTGGTGGAAACCGGCCAGCGTGATGAACTGGAACTTGTAGCCCATGGCGCCGAGTTCGCGCTGGAACTTGGCAATGGTCGCATCGTCGAGGTGCTTCTTCCAGTTGAACGACGGCGAGCAGTTGTAGGCGAGAAGCTTGCCCGGATGGTGCTTGTGCACGCCCTCGGCAAACTTGCGGGCCTGCTCGAGATCCGGCTTGGACGTCTCGCACCAGATCAGGTCGCAATGCGGTGCATAGGCAACCGCGCGCGCAATGCAGGAGTCGAGGCCATTCTTGATGTTGTAAAAACCCTCAACCGTGCGGCCGGCGTCATAATCAACAAACGGGCGATCGCGCTCGTCAATGTCCGAGGTCAGCAGCTTGGCAGCTTCCGCATCGGTACGGGCGATCACCAGCGTCGGCGTGCCCATCACGTCGGCGGCAAGCCGCGCGGCGTTGAGGTTGCGGATATGCGCCGCGGTCGGGATCAGAACCTTGCCGCCGAGATGGCCGCATTTCTTTTCCGATGCCAGCTGGTCTTCGTAATGAACGCCTGCAACGCCGGCTTCAATGAAGGCCTTCATGATTTCAAACGCGTTCAGCGGGCCACCGAAACCGGCTTCGGCGTCGGCAACGATCGGGGCGAACCAGGTGTCGACCGACAGGCCGTTGCCTTCCGCGGTTTCGATCTGGTCGGCGCGCTGCAAGGTGCGGTTGATGCGCTTGGCAAGCTCCGGTGCCGCATTGGCCGGATAGAGCGACTGGTCCGGATACATCGACGAGGCGGTGTTGGCGTCAGCCGCAACCTGCCAGCCCGAAAGGTAGATCGCCTTGAGGCCCGCACGAACCTGCTGCATGGCCTGGTTGCCGGTCATGGCGCCCAGCGAATTGACGAAGTCTTCCTCGTGGATCAGCTTCCACAACCGGTTGGCGCCCATTTCGGCGAGGCTGTGCTTGATGTTGACCGAGCCGCGAAGCTTCTGAACGTCAGCCGGGCTGTAGGGCCGCTCAACACCGTCATAGCGGCCTTCGGGAGCGGTGGGAACGAGATTGTAAAAATCAGTCATGATGTGTCTCCGGTCTGCAAGTATCAGGTTCGGGCGGGACAGTGTGGGAGCCGTTTGCCGCCTTTGATGTGACTAGATTTACATTGCGCCGCACACATCACCGAGCAAATTCAGCATTTATAGCCGATAATTGGGGTAAATCTGTCTTGCCTTTGACAGGGAGGCTGTGTAAATTTGTCACAATTGTAAAAATTGCAGACCGTCGAATTCTGGCGAATTCTGTAAAATCCTGTAAAGGCGGCGCCTGATGGCAGACCAGAAGATTTTCGCGGGGCCGCGCATCCGCCGCATCCGCAATGCCAAGGGCCTGACCCAGACGGCGATGGCCGAGGCTCTGGGCATCTCGCCTTCCTATCTCAACCTGATCGAGCGCAACCAGCGGCCGCTGACGGTGCAACTGATCCTCAAGCTGTCGGCGGTCTACAAGATCGATGTCGAGGAACTGCAGGGCGAAGCCGGCGGCGCGCTGGGCAGCTTGAAAGAGGTCTTTGCCGATCCGCTGCTTGTTGGCGAATTGCCCGGTGACCAGGAAGTCATCGAGATCGCCGAGGCTGCGCCCAACGCCAGCGCCGCGATCGTCAAGCTGCACCGCGCCTACCGCGAACAGGCAGCCCGGCTCTCGGATCTGTCGACCATGCTCGCCCGCGATGGCCACAGCCCGGCGCTGTCGGGCGCGCGGCTGCCGATGGATGAAGTCCGCGAGACACTTGAAACCAGACCCAATCACCACCCGGCACTGGAAGAGGAAGCCGAAGCCTTTCATCTGCTGCTCAAACCGGGCGATGATCTGATGGGCGCGCTCAAGGCCTGGCTCAAATCCGAACACGGCATTGTCGTGCGCTCGCTGCCGGTGGCCACCATGCCCAACTGGCGCCGCCGCTATGACCGCCATTCCCAGCGGCTGTTCCTGTCCGAGCGGCTGTCGCCGTTTGACCAACTGCGCGAAGTGGCCATGGAAGCCTCGCTGATCCGCATGAACGTTGCCATCGCCGCCGGCGTCAACGACCTCAAGCTGTCGAGCGACGAGGCCCGCCGGATTGCCCGCTTCGAGCTCGCCCGTTACGCGGCGCATGCGCTGATGATGCCCTACCGGGCGTTTCACGCCGCAGCCCAACGCGCCCGCTACGATATCGATGTGCTGAAATCACGTTTTGGCGTGTCCTTTGAACAGGCGGCCAACCGCCTGACCTCGCTCGCCCGGCAGGATCTGCAGGGCGTGCCATTCTTCATGCTCGAGGTCGATGTCGCCGGTCATCGTTTCCGCCGCGCCGGCGCGCAAGGTTTTCCACAGCAGCGATTTGGCGGCAATTGCCCCAAATTGTCGATTCACGCGGCCTTTTCGCAACCCTCGCAGATCATTGTCGAAGCGGTGGAATTGCCTGACGGTGCCGAATTTCTCACCATGTCCCGGACGCTGGAAGGCCCGCAGGGCGCGTTTTCGGAAAGACCGCGCCGCACCGCCATCCTGCTTGGCTGCGATATCGGCTTCCGCGATGACATCGTCTATGGCGAGGCGTTGCCATTGTCTGGCGGCAAGGCGCCCAAGCCGGTGGCCATTCCCGTGGGGCCATCATGCCGTCTGTGCGAACGGGCCGGTTGTCTCGCCCGTGCCGAACCGCCGATCACCCGCCCGCTCGGGCTCGACGAAATGGTCACCGGCATTTCCGCCTTTGATTTCCAGTGATCGCGTCCGGTCGGACAAAGCCAGCGATCCGGCTCGTATGCGGCTGGAGCCCGGAAGCGGTTTTGCCTGTCTGTTTCAATCGCACCGCATTGCATCAATTCCACTTGTAGCTCGGGCAATTCCTTCATAGGGTTGTAGGTCCGCGAGCCTCCGGTCTACCGGTATCGGCGTGGATCCACATCTGACGGGAGCTGGGCAAGAGACCTTTGCCCCGCAGCGGTGGGAGGAACAAAATATCGAGAGGAACAGGAATGACCCTGAAGACCCGCCTATTCTCCGCAGCCGTCATGCTCGCTGCATCGACAATGCTCGCCTCTGCTCAAGAACGCGTCGTCAACATCTACAACTGGTCTGATTACATCGACGAGGAAATTCTCACCGAGTTCACCGCCGAAACCGGTATCAAGGTGGTCTACGACGTTTATGATTCCAACGAGGTGCTGGAAACCAAGCTGCTCGCCGGGTCGACTGGATATGATCTGGTGGTGCCGACCGGCACCTTCCTTGCCCGGCAGATCCAGGCCGGTGTCTACCAGAAGCTCGACAAGTCGAAGCTGCCAAATCTCGTCAACATGGACCCCGCCATCACCACCCGGCTGGAAAAGTACGATCCCGGCAATGAGCACGCCATCAACTACATGTGGGGCACCACCGGTCTCGGCATCAATGTCGACAAGGTCAAGGAACGGCTTGGCGACATGGAGCTGAATTCCTGGAGCATCGTGTTTGACCCGGCCATCATTGCCAAGCTGGCCGATTGCGGCGTCTACATGCTCGACACGCCCGAGGAGATTTTGCCGGCGGCGCTCAACTATCTGGGGCTCGATCCCGATTCCAATAAACCGGATGACATCGCCAAGGCTGAAGAGCTGCTGCTCACCATCCGTCCCAGCGTCAAGAAATTCCATTCGTCGGAATATATCAACGCGCTGGCCAATGGCGACATTTGCCTGGCTGTCGGCTGGTCCGGGGATGTGTTGCAGGCCCGTGACCGCGCCGCCGAAGCCGATCAGGGCGTGACCATCGATTACGTCATCCCCAAAGAGGGCGCTCTGATGTGGTTCGACAGTTTTGCCATTCCTGCTGACGCCGCTCACGTTGAAGAGGCTCACGAATTCCTCAACTACATCATGAGGCCGGAAGTCGCCGCAAAGGCCTCCAACTATGTCTACTACGCCAACGGCAATCTGGCTTCCAAGGAGTTCCTCAACGAGGACGTGATCGGCGACACCGCCATCTATCCCGATGAGGAAACCTTTGGTCGCCTCTACTCCACGTCGCCCAAGGATCAGCGCACCCAGCGTGTGTTGACCAGGACCTGGACCAAGGTTGTCACCGGTCAGTGATCCCGGATTGAACCCCCGACCCGGCAACGGGCCGGGGGTTTCCAACTGAATTGATCGCGGGGACACACGATCATGAAATCACTGGGAAGCATCAGGCGCAGTTTTGAACCCTGGAAAGACCCAGGCCAGCGCCCCTATATCGCCTTTGAAAACATCTCCAAGTTGTTCGGTGATTTCGTCGCCGTCAAGGATCTGACGCTGCACGTTTTCCAGAAGGAATTCTTTGCGCTGCTGGGCGGCTCGGGCTGCGGAAAATCCACGCTTCTGCGGATGCTGGCCGGTTTCGAAAACCCGACCAATGGCCAGATCCTGCTCGACGGTCAGAACCTTTCAGGGGTTCCGCCATACAAGCGTCCGGTCAACATGATGTTCCAGTCCTATGCCTTGTTTCCGCACATGAGCGTGGAAAAGAACATCGCCTTCGGCCTCAAGCAGGACGGCATGGCCAAATCCGAGATCGAGGACCGCGTCAACAACATGCTCAAGCTGGTCAAACTCGACCAGTTCGGCAAGCGCAAGCCGCATCAGCTCTCGGGCGGTCAGCGCCAGCGGGTGGCCCTTGCGCGCTCGATCGCCAAGCGGCCCAAGGTGCTGCTGCTCGATGAGCCACTCGGCGCGCTCGACAAGAAATTGCGCGAGGAAACCCAGTTCGAGCTGATGGATCTGCAGCAGGAATTGGGGCTGACTTTCGTCGTCGTCACCCACGACCAGGAAGAGGCCATGACCATGGCCGACCGGATCGCGGTGATGGATCTCGGCCGCATCGTCCAGATCGGCACGCCGGCGGAAACCTATGAAGCGCCGAACTCGGAATTCGTCGCCAGTTTCATTGGCGACATCAATCTGTTTCGCGGGGAAGTGACCGGCGCGAACGGCAGGGTTATCGACATCGAGACCACCGATGGAATGCATATTCGCTCCGACTCCACGGTCGCAATGAAGCCGGGCCAGAAAGTCAGTTTCGCCATCCGGCCGGAAAAACTCCGCGTTTCCCGGACCAGGCCGGAAAGCGGGATCAATGCCGTCTCGGGGGAAGTCTGGGATATCGGCTATCTCGGCGACATGACGGTGTTCCACATCAAGCTCAAGAACGAGGAGATCGTCAAAGCCTCGGTGCTCAATGCGGTTCGCACGGTTGAAGACCCGATCGGTTACGACGAAGAGATCTGGGTGTGCTTCAATGCCGATGGCGGCGTTGTGCTGAGCGGTTGAGGGATGGCCATGATCAGCACTGAACAGGCCGACCCGGCCCACACCTTCAAGACCAACCGCACCGCGGCGATCATGATGACACTCGCTGCCGCGGTCACCTTGATGCTGCTGCGTCCCGAACTGTCGCTGGTCTACCTCGCCTATACAGGCATTTCAGTCTACTCTCTGAGCTGGGCCCGAACCCGCGGTTATGTCGGAAAGCCGTGCCCGGTACGACAACAGAACATGGCCGCCTATGTATCGATATCGACAGTGGGCTTCATGGCCACCCTGTTCGGCGCCCCGCATTTGTTCGAACCCATTGCCAGCGTGATTTTCATTGTCTTCGCCGCCGTCATGGCAATCCTTGCCCTGTACGCGATTTTTGACCGGAAGTGAGGGCCATCCCATGAAGCTCATCTCTGCCATCACCCGCCGTCTGGTCATCATCATCCCCTACACGTGGCTGTTGGTGTTCTTCCTGGTGCCGTTCGGCATTGTCCTGAAGATCTCGCTGTCCGAGCCGATGATGGCGATGCCGCCCTATGCGCCGACCATCGACATGGCCGATGGCATATCCGGCATCATCGATGCGTTCAGGCAGTTCAGCTTTTCCAATTACCTCTGGTTGACCGAGGATTCGCTCTACATCAATGCCTATATCTCCTCGATCACCATAGCTTTCATTTCGACGCTTCTGACCCTGCTGATCGGCTTTCCTCTGGCTTACGGCATGGCGCGTGCGCCGACCTCGGTGCGTCCGACCCTGTTGATGCTGGTGATCCTGCCATTCTGGACCAGTTTTCTGATCCGCGTTTACGCCTGGATCGGCATTCTCAAGCCCGAGGGGCTGCTCAACCAGTTGCTGCTGGCGATCGGCGTTGTCGACGAGCCGCTGATCATCCTCAACACCAACACCGCGGTCTATATCGGTATTGTCTATTCCTATCTGCCTTTCATGGTGCTGCCGATCTATGCGGCGCTCGAGAAGATGGATTACACATTGATCGAAGCCGCCCAGGATCTTGGCTGCCCGGCGATTTCGGCGTTCTGGAAAATCACCTTTCCGCTTGCCATTCCCGGCATCGTCGCCGGCTGCCTGCTGGTGTTCATTCCTGCCGTCGGCGAGTTCGTGATCCCCGATCTGCTCGGCGGCTCGCGCACCCTGATGATCGGCAAGACGCTGTGGAGCGAGTTCTTCAACAACCGCGACTGGCCGGTGTCATCGGCGGTGGCGGTGCTGCTCCTGTTGATCCTGGTGGTGCCGATCATGATTTTCCAGCAGGCACAGGCCAAGGCACAGGAAAGCGGACAATGAGGACACTCTCATGAACACCACCTGGACCCGCTTCAACATCGTCTCGGTGGTGTTCGGCTTTGCCTTTCTCTATCTGCCGATCGTGCTGCTGATCATCTATTCGTTTAACGAATCCCGGTTGGTCACCGTCTGGGCCGGGTTTTCAACGAAATGGTACCGCGAATTGTTCAACAATCAGGGCCTGATGGACGCGGCCTGGGTGACCTTCCGGGTCGGTGTGGTCTCGGCCACCATCGCCACGGCGCTCGGCACGCTGGCCGCGCTGGCGCTCACACGCTACACCCGCTTCAACGGCAGGATCCTGTTTTCCGGCATGGTGTTCGCGCCGCTGGTGATGCCCGAAGTGATCACCGGCCTGTCGCTGCTGCTGCTGTTCGTGGCAGTCGATTTCTCTCGCGGATTCTGGACCGTGACGCTCGCCCACATCACCTTCTCGATGTGTTTTGTTGCGGTGGTGGTGCAATCGCGGCTGTTCAGTTTCGACCGGTCGCTTGAAGAGGCAGCGATGGATCTGGGCGCCGGGCCGATCACCACCTTCACCCATATCACCCTGCCGGTGATCCTGCCGGCGGTGGTCTCGGGATGGATGCTGGCGTTCACGCTGTCGCTCGATGATCTGGTGATCGCCAGCTTCACCTCGGGGCCCGGTGCCACCACGCTGCCGATGAAGATCTATTCGCAGGTGCGATTGGGCGTGACGCCGGAAATCAACGCGGTGAGCACACTGATGATCGCCGTGGTGGCGATCGGCGTGATTATCGCCTCGGTGCTCACCAAGAGCCGCGAGGTCAAGCGCTTGCGCGACGAACAGGCCGCTATCGCCGGGGGCTGAAACGTGGCTGCGGGGCAAGCAAGTCCGCGCAGGGCGGGGATCAACTCCGGGGTGGACGCAACAGGTAGGTGACGAGCCAGATCGGCACGATCACCAGGGAGCCGAGCACGATGTTGGGGATGGCCCAGGTCGCGCCCTCCTGCAACAGCGCAAACACCCGCTCGGGCGTCAGTCCGATCTCTTCGAGCAATTCTGCCGCGGAGATGTTGAGAGCCGACAGCACCGCACCGGTGGCAAGCGAAGCCAACCCGATTTTGACGATTGCTGAAATCACCCGCAACATGGTGCGCCCCTATTTCCCCGCCAGCCGTGCCCTGCGCCCGCACGCCAGCCGATTTCGATTACAGCGCGGCATGGTCCGCCCAATTACAGTGCGCCGCCGCGCCGGATTGTCGCCAAATGTGCGATGGTGCGCAAGCATTGATCAATCGCATCGCCAGTTCACGGTTTGACCGGCGAAATTACCGGCTGCGGCCAGGAGCCGCCGACAAAGAACCTCAGTATATCGATGCCGGCGTCGACAGGGGCCGCAGCGGCATCTTCCGCCGGTGGTCGGGGGCCGAGAACTCCGGCAATGGCCAGGCTCGAACGTGAATAGGGAATCACGCCCGAGAGCGAAATCATCTGCTTGGGCCCAATCAGTTCGACAATCTTCAGATCCGCCTCGCCGTCAGCGATCATTGCTTCGAGATGGGCGGTCTCGAAGTCAAACCCGGTGCCTGCGCCAAGCTGGTCGAGATCGAAGAAGCGCTCGGTCTCAGCCAGTTCGCGAAATTTCTGGATGTTGAGCCCCGGCACCACGCCCTTGCCGACGGCCAGGTTGATCCGGCCGGTGAGATCGGTTAGCGCAGTGGCCCATGTCGGATAGGGCGACGTGACCTCGATATCCAGCGATCCGATGCCTCGTGGCAGCGGGCCAATCAGACCGATGGCGTCAAACAGCCGCCCGAAATCGGTGTCACGGGTTGATAATTGCACCTTGGCACCGCCGTCGACGCCTTTTTCTGACAATGCGATACGGCCGATCACACTGCCGCCAAAGGCGGTGGCGTCGCCGACATCGAAATAGGCACGGCCCTGGTCCACGCGCGCCGCAGCCGCCAGGTTGGACATCGCCACCGGACCGAAATTGGCCGATTGCGCCGACAGCCGCAGATCGAGGCCGATTTCACGCAGGAACCGCGTGTCGATGGTCGAAGCGATGTCCTCGCCGGCTTGCGGCAACGGCGTGAAGGCCTGCAGGAACGAGCCGATGTCGAGCGAATTGAAGGCAAGGGTGCCAACAATCAATGGCGGTGCGTCGTCGCGCAGTTCGACATCCAGCACGCCAATGCCGCGGTTCTTGTCAATCTCGATGATCAGGTCATCGAGCTTGGCCTTTTTCTGTTCGGTCGACAATTGTGCCGACAATTCCAGTGCGCCCAGCGCCTCTCCAGGCCGGATCGCGGTTCCCGACCATTCCAGCGTGCGGCGCACCGATGCGCTGGACAGGTCGAGCGCCCCGGCAACGAACAGGTCGCCGCCAAGGGTCGTCGTCCCCTTGAAATCGAAGTTCAGCGGCGCAGATGTGAGCTTGAGTTCCACCGGCGCCATGCGCTTGCCCAGCAGCAGCAGCGGTTTCGATGTAGAGCCGCTCAGCTTCACCTGTTCGCCGCGGAAGATCGCGGTGATGTCGGCGCGGGCGATTGCGGTGGGCGCGGTCCAGGAAAGTGAACCGTTGATGGCCGTCAGCTTGGTGGCTTCCGCGCCCGGGTCGCGAATCCATTTCAGGTTGCCATCGACGATCGTGATGGTGCCGAGCGCCGCTGATGCCGGGATCACGGCGTCAACCGGCGCGCTCTCGCCAGCTTGTTGTGCCTGGTAGCGGGCCACCTCAGCGGTGATGCCCTTGGCCAACTCGCCCGAGGGCGACGACCAGTTGGATGTCGCGCCGGGATACAATTCGACGTTAAAGGTCGGCCGGATCAGTCGGTATTCCGAAAAGCTCGGCGCTCCGAGAACCGCCGAGAACAGATTGAAATTGGCGACGATGCTTTCAGCCCGCAGGATCGGATCGCCGCCGGCAAAGGTCGAGGGCCTGATTTCGACATTGTCGAGCTTGATGGTCGGTGTCGGCCAGAATTCCAGTGACGGGGCGTCGCCCAGCGACACCGTGTGGCCAACCCAGGCGCTGATATCGCGCTCCAGCCGGTCGCGGACCAGACCGCTTGAAACCGCAAGCGGCAGGCTGGCGCCAATCGCCACAATTGCCACAAGCACCGCGATCGCGCCGCCAATCGCTATTCTTCGCAGTGGCCATTGCGCGATGTTGAAATTCAAAACCGGTACTCCTGACCCGTTGTTCTGATGTTCTGGTTAAAGCGTGGCGGGGGCGAATGCAATTGGCCAGTGCGTTTGCCATCAAGGGCTTGGCACGAAGCTGAACGGCAGTTTGCATCAGGCCACGCTGGTGCTACTAGATCGGGGACAAAACCAGCCGCATGATATCGCAGGAGCACAAGATGACAGAAGCGCCGTTGTGGACACCGGATCCCCAGCAACTCCAGGACAGCCCGTGGATGGCGTTTGCCGCTTTTGCTGGCGAGAGAGCCGGATTGTCGCTTGTTGATCCATTCGCCCTGCACGACTGGTCGATCACCGATCGCGACGGTTTCTGGTCGGCGTTGTGGGATTTTTGCGGCGTGCGCGGCACCAAGGGTGAACGAATCGTCGAAAATGGCGAGGCCATGCCCGGCGCCCGGTTTTTCCCTGACGCGCAACTGAATTTCGCCGAGAACCTGCTGGTGCGCAGCGGCACCGAGCCGGCGATGCTGTTTCGCGCCGAGGACAAGATCAGCAGGCAGATGAGCTGGGACGAACTCGCGGCGCTGGTCTCGAAGCTGCAGCAGGCATTTCGCGCCCATGGCGTCGGCAAGGGTGACCGGGTGGCGGCAATGATGCCGAACATGCCCGAAACCATCGCCTTCATGCTGGCGGCGGCGTCGATCGGGGCGATCTGGTCGTCCTGTTCGCCCGATTTCGGCGTTCGCGGCGTGCTCGACCGGTTTGGCCAGATCGAGCCCAAGCTGTTCATTTCCTGTGATGGCTACTGGTATAATGGCAAGCGCCAGCTAGTGACCGACAAGCTGGCCGAAATCGCCGCCGAGCTTGGCGCCGAAGCCACCGTGATCGTGCCTATGCTGGATGATGCCGAGGCGGTTGCAGCGGCTGTGCCCGGAGGGCAATCGCTTGCAGCCTTCATCGCCGATTATACGGCGGGGCCGGTGGTTTATGAGCAACTTCCATTCTCGCATCCGCTCTATATCCTGTTTTCATCCGGCACCACCGGCATCCCCAAATGCATCGTCCATTCGGCCGGTGGCACCCTGCTGCAGCATCTCAAGGAACACCGTCTGCATGGCGGCACCAATCCGGGCGAGCGGCTATTCTACTTCACCACCTGCGGCTGGATGATGTGGAACTGGCTGGCCTCGGGTCTGTCGGTCGGCGCAACCTTGTGTCTCTATGACGGCTCGCCGTTCTATCCCGATGGCAATGTGCTGTTTGATTATGCCGCCGACGAACGCTTTGCCATATTCGGCACGTCGGCCAAATTTATCGATGCTGTCCGCAAGGCCGGGCTGGAACCGATGAAGACCCACGATCTTTCCTCGCTGCGACTGATGACCTCGACTGGCTCGCCGCTGTCACCGGAGGGGTTCAATTTTGTCTATGAAGGCATCAAGCCCGATGTGCATCTGGCGTCGATTTCCGGCGGCACCGATATCGTCTCCTGCTTCGTGTTGGGGATTCCGGCGCTGCCGGTCTATCGCGGTGAGATCCAGGGGCCGGGACTGGGTATGGCCGTCGACGTCTGGGACGAGGACGGCAAGTCGATCACCGGTGAAAAGGGCGAACTGGTGTGCACCAAGCCGTTCCCGGCAATGCCAATCGGATTCTGGAACGACCCCGGTGACGAGAAATATCACGCCGCCTATTTCGCACGGTTCGACAATGTCTGGACCCATGGCGACTTCGCCGAATGGACTGCCCATCGCGGCATCATCATCCATGGCCGTTCCGATGCGACGCTCAATCCCGGCGGCGTGCGGATCGGCACGGCGGAGATCTACAATCAGGTCGAACAGATGGACGAAGTCGCGGAGGCGATCTGCATCGGTCAGGAATGGGACGATGATGTCCGCGTCGTCCTGTTCGTGCGGCTGGCCGCCGGCGTTGAGCTTGACGACGCGCTGCAGGCAAAGATCCGTGCCCGGATCAGAACAGGCGCGTCGCCCAGACATGTGCCGGCCAAGATCATTGCGGTGGCGGATATTCCGCGCACCAAGTCGGGCAAGATCACTGAACTGGCGGTTCGCGATATCGTTCACGACCGGCCGGTCAAGAACCAGGAGGCCTTGGCCAATCCCGAAGCACTGGAATTGTTTGCCGATCTTGCCGAATTACGGACCTGATCCGGGCAGGTCATGGTTAACAAATAGCTGTATTGGAATTTAACCAAGGCAAACGAAGTCTTATCGATTGGTTAAATTCTAAACAAATAGGTAAGGTCTCGGTAATAGTTTTCACGCATTAATCGTGTCAACCACAGGGCAGTTCCGCCCCACCGATGGTGGTCAGCACAGATTTGAAACTAACAAGGGGACCCGCGGCGGTCCCCTTTTTTTGTCTTTTGTTTCAATCAGCTAGTACGCGCTGCGGCGGGAACGAGATTGAAACCAGGGTTCCTTCTCCGGGCGCGGAGACGATATCGAACTGGGCCCGGTTGGCTTCCACCATGGCTTTGGTCAGGGGCAGGCCGAGCCCGGTGCCTTCGCCGCGCTGGCGCGGGCCGGGTCCGACCTGGCCGAATGGCTTCATCGCCTGCTCAAGCTCCTTGCGGTTCATGCCGATGCCGGTGTCGCGGATGCGAATGATGACATTGCCCGAGCTTTCATAGGACGTCGACACGACGATCTGGCCGCCCGATGGCGTGTAGCGAATTGCATTCGACAACAGGTTGAGCGCGATCTGCTTGATCGAGCGCTGGTCAGCGACGACATCGGGCACCGACACCGACAGGCTGGTGCGAATGATCACCCGCTGGCTGTTGGCCATCGGCTGCAGCAGTGAGACGCTTTCGGCCAGATGATCGTTGAGCGAAACGGCGACAAATTCCATGTCCACCTGGCCCGCTTCGATCTTGGAAATGTCGAGCAGGTCGTTGACGATGTCGAGCACGTGCTTGCCGGAATTGCCGATGTCGTGGGCGTATTCGAGATAGCGTGGGCTGCCGATCGGACCGAAACGCTCCTCCGCCATCATTTCCGAAAACCCGATGATGGCATTCAGCGGCGTGCGGATCTCGTGGCTGACGCGTGCCAGAAAATCGGATTTGTGCGAATTGGCTGTTTCGGCCGCGCGCTTGGCGGTGCGCAACTCGTCCTCGGTGCGTTTCCATTGGGTGATGTCGCGCAGCACTGCGCAATAACCGTTCGAACCCGTCAGCCGGCCGATCGTCATGAACAGCGGCAGGAACCCGCCTGCTGCCTCGCGGCCGATCACCTCGCGCCCGTCATTGAGGACGCTTGAAACCCCGTGGTCGGCCAGCCCATTGATATAATCCATCACGGCGCGCTGGCTTTCATGGGCAAACAGCATCGCGAAGGGCTGGGTGCGGGTTTCGTTCTCATCATAATTGAACAGGGCGCAGGCGGAACTGTTCATCGAGCGGATGGTGCCGTCATTGTTGAGAATGACAACGCCATCAGTGGCGGTCTCGAGTATTGAGCGCAGTTCCCGGGTTTCGATCTCGAGCGCGCTGGTCTGGCCCGCTTCTTCGGATTTCCGGGCGGTATCATCTTCAGGGGCTGTTTCTTCCGATGCGGCTTCCTCCGTGTCGGCGACCGCATGCAGCGGCGCAACCGGGGCTGCGGTGATGGTCTCGATCGGTGACAGTGCCAGCAGCAGTGCCTGGCCGTCGCCCCAATTGACCGACCGCAGCCGCGCAGTGACCATGCGTGTGCCGCCGTCGCCACGCCGGACGATCAGGCCGCCATCCTCGATTGTCGCTTCCTGCTGCTCGGGCCGGTCGAGCAGGTGCTCGAGACCACCGTCAGCGGCAAGCTCGGTGAGCGAGCCATAGCCCGTCAGTTCCAGAAACTCGGCGTTGGCATGAATCAACTGGTCGCCAGTGTGCACCAGCAGCGCCGTCGGGATGGCGTCCACCAGATGTGGATCAAGCCCCGACTGCATCACCTGGCGCGGCGGCAAGGCAAAGGCCGAAGGAAGCGGTGGCTCGACCGGTGTCGGCCAGACAACTTCCGGCGTCTCGTCCGGCTCGGAAACAGCGGCTGCCTCGGACGTGATGATATCTTCTTCCTGGGCCGCGCATTGTGGTGTGGGGTCTGCCTCGATCGGTGTTTGCTCGCCCATTGTTGCGGCGGTTGCCGGATCTGACTCCGGCGTCTCGTCGGTTGTCAGATCTGACATCGACGCAGCCGTTGCTTGCTCGGACGCCTCCGAATTCACGTGCTCAACGTCCGGTTCATCCGGACGGTCAAACGTGATGTCTATGTCGCCCGCGGCCGATTGTTCATCGGGGGCCGGTGACTGACGTTTTCCGAAAGATTGCTGATCAACTGATTGCTGCGATGTTGCCGCATCGTCGTCTGAAGCGGTGTGGGCTGCGTCAGCCTCAGCGCTGGCTGACGATGTTTCGCTCAGGCGCGCGCCGATTTCGCGGAACGCCGCCTGTTCGCCTGGCGACAGGCTTTCACGGGGTGCCCGGGGCCGTCGCGCTTCGAGGCTGATGATCTTGTCGCTGTCGCGTCGCATCTGGGTTTCGACCAGCCGGATCGCCGGCTGCTCGCCGCGGAACGGATCGTCGGTGCTCGCGCCGCTCTCGGTTAGGTCTTTGTCGGCGTCTTGCTGCTCATCGCCACTGCTGGCAACGTGGTCGCCATCGATGCCATCGAGCCGCGCCAGATCACCAAGATCCTGTTGCATGTCGAGGCTTTCGAGCATCGCCTCACCCTCATTCGACGGACTGTCGGCGTCGTTCCGGTTATCGGTCGGTGAGCCGGAAACCAGGGCCAGCCCCAGCGCTTCGGGGTCCTTCCGGGTTTCTCCGCTGCGAACAATGCCAAAGCCTCGAAACCCGTCAAAATGGCGGTCGCGTGTGTAGGTCGGCAGCGCCGCGAGATCCACCGGCGTGACCAGATCGGTACCCTGGATAGGCCAGAACACGGTTCTGCCCGACCAGGTGTCGCGGCGGTTGAGCAGATCGGTGATCACGTGGTCCGGATCCAGATTGAACACCCGTGCGAGGTCGGGAAACTTGCGGCCGATGATATCGGCGGCATTGGGGCCGACAGCAATGGCGAATTCGGGCGAAACTTCGCTGAAGGCACCATCGCGATCGATCTTCCAGACAAACCGCGCCGGCTTGCTGTTGGGGTCGAACGTGAAGTCGACCGCTGCATCAGCCTGCTTGCTCGGTGCAACGTGCGGAGCGGACGCGGTATGTGCCGGCTGCGGCTCGTCGACAGCAGCGGCAGGCTGATCGGTCGTTGTCTTTGGTTGCAACTCGCCGCGCTCCGTTGACACGGTCACCGGCGTGCCGGATTCCGGAGCGATGTCGTCGTCGGTCTGGTCCTGCGAATTGTCGGTTTCGGCGACCGTGGCGGTTGCGTCTTCTACAATCACCGGGGTCTCGAGTCCCCGGGCTTCGGTGAAGGGCAGGGCGAGGTCGTCTGCGTCAGCCGGCGCTTCCGTGCTCGCAGTGAGTTCCTCGTGGACCCGGTCCGCATCAAAGTTGTCGACCGGAACGGCGGCCGCTCCGGCATCCGCAGGTTCGCTGCCGGACGCCTCCGCGGCGACCGTGTCCTCGTCAGCCCCTGTCCCGCCAGTTTCGGTTTCGACAGTCTCGGGCTCCACAGGCTCAGGCTGCTGCAAGGCAGGTTCCGCCTCTGGTTCCGTGGGAGCGGTTTCGTCGATCTCCGACGGCTGCGCCCCGTCTTGCAGCCCGGACGTCAAGCCGGTCGCGCTCACCGGCGCTTCGATCATGTCCTCAGGCTGGTCTTCTTCCTGCGCTGGCTCGACCGCGAACAGAAGGTGCAGCAGCGGATCGTCCGCCAACCGGCCGATCGCCGCCGGCATCGACCCGTTGCGAGCCTCTATCATGCGCTTGACCAGACGGTCTTCCTCGCTGGCCACGTCGGCGATCATCCGGGTGATATCGGCATTCGCCAGGCCAATGTCGCCAAAGGTCCGCGACGCGGCGAGGATTCCACCCTCGGCGTCGAGCACGGCGACATGGGTGCCGGTGCCCTCAAACCCGCTGATGATCTGACGGGCCCGGGCGCCGGGTGCGAGCACCGTTCCGGTCTGGCTGCTCAACAGCAGTGCCTGCGCGCCATCGGGCAGCGTGATGTGCTCGAGCAGCGCCGGCGTCATTGCCCGCGAAAAACCTTTTGCCAGCCGCATCGTGAAATTCTGCGGCTTGCCGGTGCGCTGCAATCCGCTTACCGCACTTTCGATCTGCCGCCGGGTGACCGGCTGGCTGTCGATGCCCTCTTCGAGAACATCATAGATCGTGTCAAAACCGAACAGATGTGCCGCCGCGCCATTGGCCCACAATACTTCGCCAAGATCCGGGCTGAACACCGCAACGGCGCCGCCCCTGGCAAAACGGTCCCTGATTGCGGCGTGAACAGCAAGATCAATGAACGGGTAATGATGAGCCAGCATGGTTGGAATTCCAGTTTCGGCAGAGTTTAGCCGCCATATTGAGGCGGTTTAAGGGTTTATTAATAGCTTTGACGCCAGCGCCGGTCCAGCCAGAGGCGGTTGGCTGGCCCCGAATTGTCAAGAAACGGTTAACGTATGGTGCGTCGCACATTTATGTTGCACTGCACCATAAAGCTTGCTATAGATCTATTCAGATTGAAACGGGGCCACGAACGGTCCCCCTGATGCTTCAAGGAGAAGTGACATGGCGACCAAGAAAACCACAACCACTGCCGAAATGTTCCAGTTCCCGACTTTTGACATGGCGACGATGACTGACAGCTACCGCGAAATGGCCGACAAGTCGGTCAACCAGAGCAAGGAAGCTTACGCTAAGGTCAAGACCGTTGCCGAAGACGCAACCAAGGCAGTCGAATCGACGCTGGAAAATGCGCAGGCCGGCACTGTCGAACTGAGCCTCAAGGCAATCGACGCTGTTCGCGTCAACACGGAGCATTCGCTGTCGCACATGGAAGCCCTGCTTGGCGTCAAGTCGGTTGCCCAGATGCTTGAACTGCAGACCGGTTTCTTCCGCAAGCAGGCTGAATTGATGGCCGACCAGGCCAAGACCATGCAGGAAGCCGCCCGCAAGGTTGCCGAAGACGTGTCCGCACCGGTCAAGACCGTGTCGACCAAGGCCATGGACGAATTCAAGGCTGCCTGATTTCATCAGTTGCCAGACGATCAGAGGCCGGGCTTTGCGCCCGGCCTTTTGCTTTGTCGATTTCAACCATCTGAAAATGCCAAAACAGCGCCGACACCTCTTGCAAAAAACAGCCGACCGCCGTATGTGAGCGACAAGAAAGCGGCCTGGACCTGATCCTTGGACGCTGGTGTGCGGTTGTAGCTCAGTTGGTTAGAGCGCCGGATTGTGGATCCGGAGGTCGGTGGTTCGAGCCCACCCAATCGTACCATTTCTTTCTTCAAGCACATTGTCTGGAATGACGCCCGGCCGAGCAGCCTTGACCGGGCTTTCCGCATGGCCGGCGCTTACCCTCCCTTGAGCGCTTAAAACGCCTTGAAGGTCAGCATCGTCTGAGTGCGCTCGATGCCCGGAACGGTGTGGACCTGTTCGGCGATGAACCGGCCGATGTCGACGTCATCCTCGATGTAGAACTTGGCCATCAGATCGAACCTGCCGCTGACGGAGTAGATCTCCGACGCGATTTCGCGATTGGCGATCTCATCGGCCACCGCATAGGCTTGGCCGAGCTTGCATTGAAATTCCACGAAAAAACATTGCATCGAAAATCTCCCAGTTTGCGGCGGGCGCGGCCCCTGAAGCATCCTTGCACCTGGCCGAATGCCAGCGGCGCGTCATTTGTGTGGGATAGAACCCTTGCGGCCACATCTCGGTCCGCATCGGCTCCACCCTGTAACCACGTTGGAACCATGACCGCGCCAAGATCGCAAGGGGCATTCGATCGAGAAATACTTTAAGCTTAAAAAAATACTGGAATTCTGCGGGCCTGCTGATAAGGTTCTGCTGCAAGGCGGAGGCAGGCCGCCGTGAAAACAAGCTAAGATATCGACCGGAATGAAACAAGCGCCGGCGGTGTCGAATAACAACGGGAGGATCCACAATGAAAAAATCATTCGTAGCAATCGCGGCAGTGGCAGGCCTGATGGCAGGCGTGTCGGCAACGGTCGCCGAGCCGGTCAAGGTCGGCATGATCACCACTTTGTCGGGCGGCGGCGCGTCGCTGGGCATTGATGTGCGTGACGGCTTTCAGTTGGCGGTAAAGCAATCCGGCCACACCGATATCGATTTGATCATCGAAGACGACGGGCAGAAGCCGGATCTCGCGGTTCAGCTGTCCGACAAGCTTATCCAGTCCGACAAGGTCGACGTGATGACCGGCATCATCTGGTCCAACCTGGCCATGGCCGTGGTTCCGGGCGCCGTGGCGCAGGGCAAGATCTATCTGTCGCCGAATGCCGGTCCGTCCGCGCTTGCCGGCGCCGGCTGCAACGAGAATTACTTCAATATCGCCTGGCAGAATGACAATCTGCATGAAGGCATGGGCGCCTATGCAACCACGGCCGGTTTCAAGAAGAGCTTCATCCTGGCGCCGAACTATCCGGCCGGCAAGGATGCACTGACCGGGTTCAAGCGCTTCTTCAAGGGCGAAATTGCCAACGAGATCTACACCCAGCTCGGCCAGACCGACTATGCTGCCGAGATCGCTGAAATCCGGGCTTCGGGCGCAGACAGCGTCTTCTTCTTTCTGCCTGGCGGCATGGGCATTGCCTTCATGAAGCAATATGCCGGCGCCGGCGTGGAAATCCCGCTGCTCGGACCTGCCTTCTCGTTCGACCAGAACATCTTGCAGGCAGTGGGCGACGCAGCCCTCGGGGTCAAGAACACCTCGCAATGGTCCAAGGATCTCGACAACGAGACCAACAAGGCTTTTGTCGAAAGCTACACGGCTGAGTATGGCCGTCTGCCATCGCTCTATTCGAGCCAGGGCTTTGACACCGCCAACCTGCTGATCTCGGCCATGGATGCGGCCTCGATTTCCGACAAGGACGCTTTCCGCGCAGCGCTGAAGGCGGCCAATTTCAAGTCCACCCGCGGCGACTTCAAATTCGGCAACAACAACCACCCGATCCAGGACATCTATGTCCGCGAAGTGGTCAAGGAAGGCGATGTCTACACCAACAAGCTGGTTGGTGTAGCGCTTGAAGACCATGCCGACGCCTATGCCGTCGATTGCAAGATGTGATCATGCACCAGTGCCGGGCGGACCAAGTGGTTCCGCCCGGCCTGTCTTTCTTGCCCTGGTGTGAGCGCGGCCATCAATGAGTGTTGCCCTTTTTATCGAGCAGATCCTCAACGGACTGCAACTCGGCGTCATGCTGTTTCTGATGGCGGCCGGGCTGACCCTGATCTTCGGCGTCATGGGGCTGATCAACCTTGCCCACGGTTCGCTGTTCATGGTTGGTGGTTTCGTCTGCGCAGCGGTGGCGGCGTATACCGGTTCGTTCTGGCTCGGCCTGGTGGCCAGTCTGGTCGCAGCCGCAGCCCTTGGCGCGCTGGTCGAGATCGTGGTGATCCGCAGGCTCTATGACCGCGATCATCTCGATCAGGTGCTGGCCACCTTCGCCCTGGTGCTGATGTTTTCCGAAGGTGTGCGCTTTGTCTTCGGCTCGTTTCCGCTATATCTCGATCCGCCGGCAATGCTCTCGGGTCCGGTGATGCTGCCCGGCGGGTTGCCCTATCCCGCCTATCGCCTCGCGATCATTGTTGCCGGCCTGCTGGTGGCGATAGGTCTTGGCTTGCTGATCAGCCGCACCCGGCTTGGCACGCAGATCCGCGCCGGCGAAGCCGACCGCGAAATGATTGCAGCGCTGGGTGTCGATATTCGTTTTCTCTACACGGTGGTGTTCGCGCTCGGCGCAGGCCTTGCCGGTTTTGCGGGTGCGCTGATCGGCGCCATCCAGTCGGTCCAGGTCGGCATGGGCGAACCGGTGCTCATCCTCGCCTTTGTGGTCATCGTCATCGGCGGCATCGGCTCGATCCGTGGCGCGCTGGTCGCTGCCCTGATCGTCGGCCTGGTTGATACCATGGGGCGCTTCCTGCTGCCGACACTGCTTGCCACCGTGATGGAGGCTTCCGCCGCCCGCGGCGTGGGCGCCGCACTGGCCTCGATGCTGATCTACCTGCTGATGGCCGTCGTCCTGGTCTTCAAGCCAAAAGGGTTGTTTTCCGCCAATGCCTGAGCTGATCACCGAACGACGTCTCAACATCGTGCTGGCACTGATCCTGCTCATCGGACCACTGATTGCCTATTTTGCCGATGAACCATTCCTGGTGACGCTCGCCACCCGCGCCACCATTCTGGCGCTGGCCGGTGTTGGCCTCAACATTGCGCTCGGTCTGGGCGGGCTGGTCTCCTTCGGCCATGCCGCCTTTTTCGGTCTTGGCGGCTATGCGGTCGGCATTGTTGCCACCCACCACCAGAATTACGAGCCGCTGATGACCTCGCCGTTTGTCGTCAACGGCACCAACCAGATGCTGGTGCTGTGGCTGGTGGCGATGCTGGTGAGCGGCGTCGCCGCGCTGGTGATCGGCCTGCTCAGCCTGCGCACATCGGGCGTCTATTTCATCATGATCACGCTGGCGTTCGCGCAGATGATCTATTATTTCGCCATCTCCTGGCCTGCCTATGGTGGCGAGGATGGGCTGTCGATCTATGTCCGCAACAGTTTTCCCGGGATCAACACGCTCAGGCCGCTCGATTTCTTCCTGCTCTGCTACGCGGTGCTGATGGTGGTTCTGATCGCCCAGTGGCGGATGACCGGCGCACGCTTCGGCACCGCGCTGCAGGCGGTGCGCCAGAATGAAGGACGGGTCGCAGCCCTTGGGCTCTCGCCTTACGGGATCAAGCTTGCCGCCTTTGTCATCTCCGGCATGGTCACTGGGCTCGCCGGCGCGCTCTACGCCGATCTCAACCGCTTTGTCAGCCCCTCGATGTTGTCCTGGCACCAGTCCGGCGAAATCATGGTGTTCATCATTCTCGGCGGTGTCGCCCGGTTGTTCGGGCCGGTGGTTGGCGCCTGCCTGTTCGTGCTGTTCGAGCATGTGTTTGGCAGTTTCACCAGCCATTGGCAGTTCTTCCTCGGCGCGGCCTTGCTGGCGGTCGTGCTGTTTGCCCGTGGCGGCTTTATCGGCCTGCTGGCGGGGAGGGCGCGGCATGACTGATCCGGTTCTTTCGCTCTCCGGCCTCGATAAATCCTTCGGTGCGTTGAAGGTAACCGACAATGTCGATCTGGATCTCAGTCCCGGTGAAATCCACGCCCTGATCGGCCCCAACGGCGCCGGCAAGTCGAGCCTGATCAAGCTGGTGGCTGGGGAACTCAAGGCTGATGCCGGGTCGATCCGGTTTGGCGGCCGCGAGATCGGCGATCTCGGGCAGGCTGCGCGCGCCCGGCTCGGGCTGACACGCACCTTTCAGGTTTCCTCGCTGGTGCCAGAGTTTTCCGCACGCGGCAATGTGGCGCTGGCAGCACAGGCGCGGCGGCGCTCGGTGTTCGGCTTCGTGCGACCCGTTGCCAAGGACAGGGATCTGACCGGCGAGGCGATGGAAGCGCTGGAGCGCGTTGGCCTGGCCGACCGCGCCGGTGTCCGCGTCAGTGAACTCTCGCATGGCGAAAAGCGGCTCTTGGAGATCGCCATGGCGCTTGCCATGCGGCCGCGAATTTTCCTGATGGATGAACCCATGGCTGGCCTTGGCCAGGAAGGCTCGAACCGGCTGATCGGCTTTCTCGACAAGCTCCGCATCGAGGCCCCGATCCTGTTGATCGAACACGACATGGAGGCGGTGTTCCGGCTGGCTGACCGCATTTCGGTGCTGGTTGCCGGATCCATTATCGCCCGTGGGAATGCCGACGATATCCGCAATCATCCGGAAGTGCGCGCCGCCTATCTCGGGGAGGATGAAGCATGAGCCTGCTCCAGGTGCGCGACCTCGAAGCCTTTTACGGCGCTTCGCAGGCGCTGTTCGGCGTCGATCTCGATATCGCTGAAGGCGAGCTGGTGGCCCTGATGGGCCGCAACGGCATGGGCAAGACCACCACCGTTCGGGCGATCTCGCGAATGCTGCGCACGACCCGTGGCGAGATCCGGTTTGACGGGCAGGACCTCACGGTGCTGCCGTCGTTCCGCGCCGCCCGGCTCGGAATCGGATTGGCGCCGGAGGGCCGACGTTGTTTTGCAGGCCTGACAGTCTCTGAAAACCTGATGGCCTCGGCCCGTCCCGGCGCCTGGGACCAGCCCGCCGCCATCACCCTGTTCCCGCGGCTTGGCGAACGGCTGGGCCAGACGGCGGCAACGCTGTCGGGCGGCGAACAGCAGATGCTGGCGATTGCCAGGGCGCTGCTGACCAATCCGCGGTTGCTGATCCTCGATGAGGCAACTGAAGGGCTGGCCCCGGTGGTGCGTCAGGAAATCTGGGCGGCGATTGCCAAGCTGAAACAGGGTGGACAGTCGATCCTGGTCATCGACAAGGCGTTTTCCGAACTCCGCGCCGTGGCCGACCGCTGCGTCATCCTGGCCCGTGGCAAAAGCGTCTGGACCGGCACCCCGGTTGAGCTCACACGTGATATTGAAACAGAGATGCTCGGCGTCTGAAGCGTGGATCGAAAGCCGCGGGCGCGGTTTCAAACCGCATCTTAGATCCCGGTTACTCCCGTGCCACCCTCATGAGTCCGCGCTGAATCTATCCGGTCACCGGATTGTTGTTCCGGCAACCGGATCGACGTGAGCCCCTTGCTGTGGCTGCTATTCGGCAGCTTCCCGCGTTACCACCAGTTTTGGCGGGGTTGGTTCTGTGCGGCTTTCCAGCCGTGCCAACCGGGCCCGCAGGTCGGCGATCTCGTCCGCATTGCCACTGAGGGCTGCCGTCATCGCTTCGGGTTCCATGGTTTCGGGTTCTTCTTCCTTCGGTCCGACGAAGCGCCCGAAGACCCGGCCCAAAAGCCGTGACAGATCATCCATGATCAGGAAGAACGACGGGATCACCACCAGGCTGAGCACGGTCGACACCATGATGCCGCCAATCACCGCAATTGCCATCGGCGCGCGGAACGAGCCGCCTTCGCCGACGCCGAGCGCACTCGGCAGCATGCCCGCCGACATGGCGATCGAGGTCATGACGATCGGCCGGGCGCGTTTCTGCCCGGCTTCGATCATCGCCTCGACTCGGTCGCGACCGGTGCGGATCAGCTCGACGGCGAAATCGACCAGCAGGATGGCGTTCTTGGTGACAATGCCCATCAGCATCAGGATACCGATCAGCACCGGCATCGACAGCGCGTTGTTGGTGATGATCAGGCCGGCTGCAACGCCGCCGATCGCAAGCGGCAGCGACAACAGAATGGTAAACGGCTGGATCACATCCTTGAACAACAGGATCAGCACCGTCAGCACCAGGAGCAGCCCCATCAGCATGGCGTTGAGGAAGCTCGACATCAGCTCGTTCTGGACCTCGGCATCGCCGGATTCGACCACCTGAACGCCGGCTGGAAGCTCGGTGGTCTTGACGATCTCGTTGAACCGGTCCTTGGCGGTGTTGAGCGCCACGCCGATCGGAAGGCTGGCGCCGATCGTTGCCTGCCGTTGCCGGTTGAAGCGGGTGATGGTCGAGGGACCTTGCGTGATCTCGATGTCGGCCACCGATGTGAGCGGTACCGAAACACCGCGCGCCGTCTGAATCCGCAGATTGCCGATCCGGTCGATGTCGGTCCGGTAGATCGGATCTAGCTGCACCCGAATGGGGATC
This sequence comes from Hoeflea sp. Naph1, assembly GCF_046837775.1. Lineage (GTDB taxonomy): Bacteria > Pseudomonadota > Alphaproteobacteria > Rhizobiales > Rhizobiaceae > Hoeflea. The sequence continues at coordinate 1,574,599 of NZ_CP177286.1, forward strand.
TGCCGGTTGTCGAGCGTGATCTTGGCCAGCCCCGCGTCGATATCACCGATGGTGGCGACACGCACGGTTTCAGCGATCTGCGCGGTGGTGACCCCGAGCCGCGCGGCTTCCTCGGTTCTCGGCCGGATTTGCACTTCCGGGCGGGGCAGCGCACCGGATACGGAGACGCTGGACAGCACGCCTTCAGCCTTGAGCCGGGGCTCGAGCATGGCCACGGCCCGGTCGATCGCCGCCTCGTCGGTGGAAATGACATTGTAGGTCAGGTCACGGTCGCCGCGGTCGTTGAGCTTGTAGGCGCGGATATCGGGGATCACCGCCAGTCTGTCGAAAATCTCCGCCTCGATTTCAGCCTGCGACCGGGTCCGGCCCAGAACTTCCATGCGTGGCAGCAAATCGGAGATCAGCGGCACCGCGCCGGCGAACCCGTTGACCACCTTCTTGACCACCGAATGCTCGATTTTCTCGAGCAGTACCGAGACCGAAGCCCGGCGGATATCCATCTCGCCCTTTGGCGAGGTGCCGCCGAGAATGAAGACGTTGTCCACGCCGTCGACGTCCTTGATGACGTCGCGCATCGCCTCGGTGGTGCGGTCGGTGTCGGCCAGGGTAGCGCCGGGCGGCAGCTCGACGCTGACGCTGACGCGGGATACGTCTTCGGGCGGCAGGAACGACCCTGGCACCTGCGCCATGAAATAGACAGCCACCACCAGCGAACAGATCGCCGCCAGCAGCGTGGTATAGCGCCAGCGCAGCGTCTTGGAGATGAACCAGGTGTAGCCGCGCATGATCCGGCCGTCGGTCTGGCCTTCGCCATCGTGACCGTCGCTGTCGCGCATCAGATAGGCAGCCATCATCGGCGTGATCAGCCGCGCCACCAGCAGCGAGAACATCACCGCGACGGCCACGGTCATGCCGAACTGCTTGAAATACTGGCCTGGAATGCCGGGCATGAACGACACCGGCACGAACACCGCGATGATGGTGAAGGTGGTAGCAATCACCGCCAGCCCGATCTCGTCGGCGGCTTCCACCGAGGCCCGGTAGGGCGTCTTGCCCATGCGGATGTGGCGCGAGATGTTCTCCACCTCGACAATCGCGTCATCGACCAGGATGCCGGTCGCCAGCGTGATCGCCAGCAGGCTCACCAGGTTGAGCGAAAAACCGAGCTGCTCCATCACGAAGAATGTCGGGATTGCCGAGAGCGGCAGCGCCACCGCTGCGATCAGCGTCGCCCGCCAGTTTCTCAGGAACAACAGCACCACGAGCACCGCCAGCAAGGCGCCTTCGGCGAGCGTCTGCAGCGCGGATTCATAGTTGCCATAGGTATAGAATACCGTGTCGTCGACCGGCACCAGTTCGACATCGGGGTGGTCGGCGCGGATCGTGTCGAGCGTCTCGGTCACCACTTCCGCGACGGAAATTTCGCTGGCGCCCTTGGACCGGAACACGGCAAACGAAACCACTTGATCGCCATTGTAGCGGCCAAACGAGCGCAGTTCTTCATAGGTGTCCCGCACCTGGCCGAGATCGCCAAGTCGCACGTAGCGGCCATTTGGCAGGGCAATGGTGGTTTCCGACAGCGCCTGCACATCAGCCGCATTGCCGAGTGTGCGGATCGCCTGTTCGCGATCGCCGATTTCACCACGGCCACCGCCGAGATTGGCGTTGGTGGCGCGCAGCTGGCGGTTCACATCGGCGGCGGTGACACCGTAGGAATCAAGCCGCGCCGGATCGAGTTCAATGCGGATTTCCCGGTCTGCTCCGCCGTAACGGTCGACCCGGCCAACGCCGCGCTGGCCCTGAAGGGCCCGTTTGATGGTGTCATCGACAAACCACGACGCCTCTTCCAGCGTCATGCCCGGCGCGTTGACCGCGAAGGTCATGATTGCCTGGCCCTCGACGTCGATGCGGGTGACGATCGGCTCTTCCACCGATGCCGGCAGATCCCCGCGGACTCGGTCGATGGCGTCCTTGACGTCCTGCACAGCCTGATCGGTCGGCACTTCCATGCGGAAGATCACCGTGGTGGTTGAGACATTGTCGGCCACGGTCGAGGCGATGTCGTCAACGCCGTTGATCCCGGCCACGGCGTCTTCGATTTCCTTGGTGACCTGCGCCTCGAGTTCGGAGGGGGCTGCGCCCGACTGGGCCACGGTGATCGCCACCAGCGGCACGTCGATGTTGGGAAACCGGGTGATCGGCAAGGTGAAGAAAGACTGGATCCCGACAATCGTCAGCAGCGTGAAAGCCAGGATCGGGGCGATCGGGTTGCGGATGGCCCAGGCGGAAAAGTTCATCATCTGCGGCTCACTGGCTGATTGCGGCAATATCGCCGCTGTCGGTCTGTTCCACCGGTGTCACCCGGTCTCCATCGCGCACGAATGCGCCGGCCTTGGCGACGATCAGGTCTCCGGCCGCAAGCCCCTTCGCAATTTCCAGCAGGCCACCTTCGCGAATGCCGATGGTGACTGCCGTTCGTCGGGCCGTTCCGTCGATGATCTTGAGCACATTGGCGCCCTCGGGGGTAATGTTGACGGAGGTTACCGGCACCACGACGGCCTTTTTCTGCGCCACAATGATTTCGGCATCTGAAAACATGCCGGCGCGCAGGCCCTGGCTGTTCGTAATCTCGATACGGGCCATGCCGAGCCGCGTGGTCAGATTGAGCGTCGGTTCGATCAGTCGGACGGTGCCTTCGCGCGGTTCGGTCGAGCCGATCAACTTGAGCCGGACATCCTGGCCTTCGGCGATCCTGAGCATGTCCACTTCTGCCACATCGGCGCGCAGTTCCAGAGCGCCGTCGCGGATGATCGTAAACAACGGCCCGGCGCCGGCGCTGGCGATGGCGCCAACACGGGCGCCACGTGCCGAGACAACGCCTGACACTGGCGCCTTGACCTCGGTGCGGGCCAGCCCCAACTCGATATCTTTTTGCTGCGCGTCAATCAGCGCAATCTCGGCTTCGGCTACCTTGACCGACTGTTCCACCGACCGGACACGCGCCAGCGCGGCGGTGGCCTGAGCTTCGGCCTGTTCGGCCTGTACCGTCGAATAGGTGCCGTTATCAGCCAATTGCCGCGCCCGGTTGCTGGTCTTGACCGATTCTGCCGCGTTCGAGTTAACCTCGGCGAGCTGGGCTTCAAGCTGGGCGATGCTGGCCAGCGCCTTGGCGCGGTTGGCCTCAAGCTGGCTTTCCTGCAGGATCAACTGATCGTCGGACAGGGTGGCGAGCACCGAGCCTGCTTCCACACGGTCGCCGACATCGGCCTCGAGGCTTTCGATCGCCAGGCCTTCAACCTGCGGCGCCACCAGTACTTCTTCGACGGCGGTGATCATGCCATTGGCCAAAACCCGGTCGGTGATTTCGCCTTCAACCGCCCGCGCGGCAACGATCGAAGGTGGCTGGGTGGTTGCAGTTGGCGATTTTTCCGCATCAACTGCAGCGGCCGGCAACGGGGCAGCGGCAAGAAGCAGCAGGCTGAACAACAGGGCAATGAGATTGCGCATGGGAGGATCCGGTTACGGCTCGGGTTTGAAGGGGGGCTTGAAAGTCACGTCGCGAATAGTTGACAGCAACAGTTCGCCAACGGCTCGGGTTTGCTCATTCATCGTGCTTTCCCCACAGCAGTTCATGCGTTGGGTGAAGCCGTGCATAAGCAGGATTACGAATTGCGCGCGGATGCCAAAATCCTCAACCGCGCCGGGCTCGTCGGTCGTATGTATCCGTACCAGTGCATCGACTATATTGCTGCGCACAGTCTGCTCCATGTTACGCATCAGTTCGGCGATTTCCGGCGAACGGCTGGCGGCAGCATGGACCTCGCTCCACAAGGCGGCTTCTTCAAACGGCATGTTCTCGATGCGGTAGCGCAGCAATTGCATGAACATGGCGCCTGGGTCGGACGCTGTTTGTATGGTGGCAAACACCGCTTCGATCTCTTCGAGGTCGCGCTTTACCAGTGCTGTGACGATGGCGTCCTTGGATGAGAAATAGCGGTAAAAATTGCCCACACTCATTTGTGCAGCCTGTGCAAGTTCCTGCATGGATGCGCCATCAAAGCCATTGAGGGCGAAGACGGACCTCACCTTGTCCAGAATGTCGCATACCCGTTGGCGGGCGATGTCGGCCTGAGCGGTGTCCATGCGGCGGTTCCTGTGATTGCAGTTTTGATGTGGGCCCCAAGGTGTCGGGTAAGCGCGAATGGCTTGGCCACACACGAAATTCATTGGGAACATAGTGAATGAATATTCATTCATCAACCCCGACGATCATAACCTGCCAACGCGCTGTTCCATCCAAAGGCGGCTGGGCTTGGTCGCGCCCGCTGGCAAGCACGGCCGTTGCTGCGTAAACAATAGCCGTTCAAGCAGCTCAAGCCGTTGAACAACCGCTGTTATTGCGCTGGATTGCGGATCCGGGGAGGTTCCCAGCCCACCGCCGAGACGCGGTGCTTCTTCTGGAGATTCGATCACCGTCGGGTGCGGCACCTATGGCATGCAGCAGCCGCCGCCGGTACAAAAGCGCGCGACCGCATTGCACCCGCGAGCTGAAGCGACAAAAGCCGTGACGTCAAATTCGGGGGAAATGGGTAAACGGCTATCGCCGGCCTACCGACGCGCATGCGCTGCCTGTGCCCAAGCTGGAGGAACTCGCCGGCTACAAGTATGCCCGGGCTTTGAGGTCGGTCACCGAGGCGGCAGCCGGAAAGGTGACTATCAAGCTGATCGCGGCCAAAGTGCCGGCCATTCCATTGTCCGGCGATCCTGATCGTGGATGTTTCAATTTATAAAAGCCGGAGGCGGCTTGTTGCCCGCCTCTTTTAGTCACGAAAGGTGAGGCGGCTTGTTGGCCGCCTCCGGAGTTTTTGTGCCTATTCAGCCGCTTCGGCATAGTCCGACATCGGCGGGCAGGAACAGACCAGGTGACGGTCGCCATAGACATTGTCGACCCGGTTGACCGGCGCGAAATACTTGGTGCTGCGCATCGACCCTGCCGGGAAACAGGCAGCTTCGCGGTCATATGGCCGGTCCCAGGGGCCAACCAGATCCTCGATCGTGTGCGGTGCATTCTTGAGCGGGTTGTTCTCCCGGTCCATGCTTCCGTCCTCGATCGCCTGGGCTTCCGCGCGGATCGCCAGCATGGCCGAGCAGAACCGGTCGAGTTCGGCCTTGACCTCCGATTCCGTCGGCTCGATCATCAGCGTTCCCGCAACCGGCCAGCTCATGGTTGGCGCATGGAAGCCGCAATCGATCAGTCGCTTGGCGATATCATCGACGCTGACCCCGGCACTAGCCGCAAGCGGACGCGTATCGAGAATGCACTCATGCGCAACCCGGCCCTTGGACGAGGTGTAGAGCACGTCATAGGCGCCCTTCATCCGGGCGGCGATGTAGTTGGCGTTGAGGATCGCGATCTTGGTTGCCTGGGTCAGGCCGTCGCCGCCCATCATCAGGCAGTAGGCCCAGGAGATCGGCAGGATCGAGGCCGAGCCGAAGGGGGCGGCCGAAACCGCACCCGGTTTGCCGTCGGTGGCCCAGTGGCCGGGCAGATGTGGTGTCAGATGCGCCTTCACCCCGATCGGCCCCATGCCCGGACCGCCGCCGCCATGGGGAATGCAGAAGGTCTTGTGCAGGTTGAGATGGCTGACATCGGCGCCAATGTCGCCGGGACGGGCGAGGCCCACCAGCGCGTTGAGGTTGGCGCCATCGAGATAGACCTGGCCCCCATGTGCGTGGGTGATCTTGCAGATCTCCTGGGCCGTTTCCTCGAACACGCCGTGTGTCGACGGATAGGTGATCATGCAGGCCGCCAGATTGGCCGAATGCAACTCCGCCTTGGCGCGGAAATCATCGATATCGATGTCACCGTTCTCGCGGGTGCCGACGGCAACGACGGTCATCCCCGCCATCTGCGCCGAGGCCGGGTTGGTGCCATGCGCCGATGTCGGAATCAGGCAGATATGACGATGGTCATCGCCGTTGGCGCGGTGCCAGGCCCGGATCGTCATCAGACCGGCGAACTCGCCCTGGGCGCCCGAATTGGGCTGCATCGAGATCGCGTCATAGCCGGTGATCAGGCACAGCTTGTCCGACAAATCGTCGATCATCTGCTTGTAGCCAAGCGCCTGATCGGCCGGTGCGAACGGGTGGATGTCGGCAAATTCCGGCCAGGTGATCGACAGCATCTCCGCCGTCGCATTCAGTTTCATGGTGCACGAGCCGAGCGGAATCATCGTCCGGTCCAGCGCCAGATCCTTGTCCGACAGGCGTCGGATATAGCGCGTCATTTCGGTTTCGGCGCGGTTCATGTGGAAAATCGGATGTTCAAGATAGCGCGACTGCCGCACCAGCGGATCGGGAATTTCCGGTCCGGCCTGAAGATCGCCGAATGTCATGTCGCCGCCAAAGGCGCGCCACACCGCTTCCACAGTGGCCGCACGCGAGACCTCGTCGAGCGCGATGCCGATGCGATCGTCGCCAACCTTGCGCAGATTGATGCCCTCGCCGCGTGCCGCCTCGAGAATTTCCGCCTGCTTGCCTTCCGCATACACCGTCACGGTGTCGAAGAAGATTGCCGGATCGATCACAAAGCCGAGTTGCTTGAGCCCCTTGGCAAGCGTGGTTGCCCGGGTGTGGACGCGCCCGGCGATGGCCTTGAGCCCGACCGGCCCGTGAAATACCGCATACATCGAGGCGATGACGGCGAGCAGCACCTGCGCGGTGCAGATGTTGGACGTGGCCTTTTCGCGGCGGATATGCTGTTCGCGAGTCTGCAGCGCCAGACGGTAGGCCTGGTTGCCGCGCGTATCGATGGTGACGCCGACAAGGCGGCCGGGCATCGACCGCTTGTAGGCATCCTTGACCGCCATATAGGCCGCATGCGGACCGCCATAGCCCATCGGTACGCCAAAGCGTTGCATCGAACCGATGGCGATATCGGCGTCCATTTCGCCCGGCGATTTCAGCAATGTCAGCGACAGCGGATCGGCTGCGACAACCGCTATCGCCTTTTCCGCGTGCAACGCTGTGATCAAATCGGTGAAGTCGTGCACATGGCCATAGGTGCCCGGATACTGGAAGATCGCGCCAAAGACCGCGGCCGGATCCAGCTCGGTGAACGGATCACCCACCTTGACGTCCCAGCCCAGCGGCTCGGCGCGGGTGCGGATCACGTCAATGGTTTGCGGGTGGCAATGGTGATCGACGAAGAAAAGGGTGCTCTTGGATTTGGAAACCCGCTCGGCGATCGCCATGGCTTCGGCTGCCGCCGTTGCTTCATCCAGTAGCGATGCATTGGCAATGTCGAGACCTGTGAGGTCACTGACCATGGTCTGGAAATTCAACAGCGCTTCCAGCCGGCCCTGGCTGATTTCCGGCTGGTAGGGCGTGTAGGCCGTGTACCAGGCGGGGTTTTCGAGAATGGTGCGCTGGATCACTGGCGGCATGATGGTGCCGTGATATCCCTGACCGATCAGCGACAGCATCACCGTGTTCTTGTTCGCCGTGGCGCGCAGATGGTCAAGCACACCGCGCTCGCTCATCGGTTCGCCAAAGGCCAGTGGCTGTTGCTGGCGGATCGAACCGGGGACGGTCTCATCGATCAGCGCATCAAGCGAAGCAGCGCCCACCACCTTGAGCATGTCGGCAATCTCGGCAGGCGAGGGGCCGATATGGCGGCGATTGGCAAAGTCATAAGGATCGTAATCAGGCAGGGTAATGCTCATCGCAGATCTCAACCAATCATGGCCTGGTAGGCGGTTTCATCCATTAGCGCATCGGCATCGCTGACATTGGCGAGCTTGAGCTTGAAGAACCAGCCGGCGCCGGTCGGGTCGGAATTGACCAGCGACGGATCATCGACGATCGCCTGGTTGACCTCGACAATTTCACCGGCGAGCGGACAATAGACATCGGAGGCGGCCTTGACCGATTCAACGGTCGCTGCGTCCCCGCCCTTGTCAAAGGTGGCACCTGCATCCGGCAGTTCCACAAATACCAGATCGCCAAGCTGTTCGGCGGCATGTTCGGTGATGCCGACGGTGGCGACATCGCCCTCGATCTTGAGCCATTCATGGTCTTCGGTAAATTTGATCATGGTGCAGTTCCTGTACTGGCTTAGCGTTTGTAGGTGGATTGGACGAACGGCAGCGCGGCGACGGCGATTTCCAGTCGCTTGCCGCGCACTTCCGCATAAAGCTGGGTTCCGGTGGCCGAAAGTGCTGTGGGCACATAGCCCATCGCCACTGGGTTGCCGGCACTGGGGCCAAAGCCGCCGGAGGTGACGATGCCGACCGGTGCTCCGCCGGTGTCGCTTTCAAACAGCTCGACCCCGGCACGCACCGGTGCCTTGCCGGCAGGCTGCAGTCCTACCCGGGTGCGCGCAACGCCGGTTTCGAATTCGCCCAGAATGCGCTCGGCACCGGGAAAACCGCCTTCGCGCTCGCCGCCCTTGCGGCGTACTTTCTGGATTGCCCATTTCAGATTGGCTTCCACCGGTGTGGTGGTCTCGTCGATGTCGTTGCCATAAAGGCAGAGCCCGGCCTCGAGCCGCAGTGAATCGCGTGCGCCGAGCCCGATCGGCGCCACCCGTTCATCGGAGAGCAGCAGCCTGGTGATGCGGTCGGTGTCATCGGCGTCGAGTGAAATTTCATAGCCGTCTTCGCCTGTGTAGCCGGAGCGCGAGACGATTGCGCGGGCGCCGGCAATGCTCAGTTCACGCACATCCATGAAGCGCATGTCTTCGGCTTCGGGCGCATAGGCTGCAAGCGCGCTTTCGGCATCGGGGCCTTGCAGTGCGATCAGTCCGCGATCGAATTGCACTTCGATCTCGCAAGAGTCCGACAGCGCGGCTTGAAGCCGGGCCAGATCCTGGTGCTTGCAGGCGGCGTTGACCACCAGATAGAGGTGATCACCGCGATTGGCGACCATGAAATCGTCGGCAAGGCCGCCCGCGTCATTGGTGAAAAGCCCGTAGCGCTGCCGGCCCGGGGTCAGTCCCACCACGTCCACCGGTGTCAGGGTTTCAAGCGCCAGCGCCGCATCGCGGGTATCACCGCTCTTGGCGCGGATCAGGATCTGCCCCATGTGCGATACGTCGAACAGCCCGGCCTCGGCGCGGGTGTGAAGATGTTCCTTCATCACCCCCATCGGATATTGGACCGGCATGTCGTATCCGGCAAATGCCATCATACGCGCGCCAAGCTCGAGATGCAGGGAATGCAGCGGGGTTTTAAGAAGGTCTGCGCTGGTGCTCACACGCCAGTCTCCAACAGGGTGCCGGCAAATGCCGGACACGGGCCAATCTTCAGGCGCGACGCGCCCTGAGAAAGCCCCCTCTGTCCTTTCGCCTGAGATTGTTATCCCTTCGGCGGGCGCTACCTTGCGCCTCTCTCCAGAGTCCGTCCTGTGCCGTTGGTCCTTTTGCCTGAGAGTTTCCGGGGCGGTTGCTCCTTCGGCACCGGATCGTTCCGGTTTCTCCCAACGGGACGTCATACCTATGACGAATTGCGGCGTTCTGGCAAGACGGATTCGCGCAAGCGGTGCAAGACCAACAGAAATAATGCATCAAAAGCCGAAATTATTGCATGTACGTGATCTATCAAATGAATTCATTTGAACCATGCATGCCTTAACCTGAACCCCGGTCAGGCCTGCTGTCGCGATTGTTGCCGCATCCGCATATCCCGCACCTGGCTCACCACCAGCGCCACAATGAAGAACCCGGTCATCATCAGCACCATCGTCGGCGCCGGTTCGCTGTCGATGTGATAACTGAGGAAAATGCCGATCAGCGCGCTGAGGATCACAGAGCCGACAGCCACAGTCAGCATGCCGGCGAAGGTGCGGGCGACGAGGAAGGCGATGGCACCCGGCGCTACTAGCAGCGCGATTGACAGGATGATGCCGACGGCCTTGAGGCTGGCGACGATCATCAGCGCGATGGCCGTGAGCAGGCCATAATGTAGCCAGCCGGTACTCAGTCCGATGGCGCGGGCGTGCAGGCCGTCAAAGGCCTGAGCGACCAGATCGCGCCACTTGGCAACCAGGAAAGCACCGCATAACAGCGCTAAAAACGCGGTCGCGCCAATGTCAGACCACAGTACCCCGAGCATGTCGCCAAACAGGATGTGATCAAGATGCAGGCTCGAGCGAACGCTGACATGCAGCACCACCCCGAGACCGAACATGCCCGAAAACACGATACCCATCACCGTGTCCTCCTTGACCCGGCTGTTGGCGTTGAGCCAGCCGGTGGCGACTGCGCAGAACAGGCCAGCGGCAAAGGCACCGATCACCAGCGGCAGGCCTGCAATGTAGGCCATGACGATGCCCGGCAGCACTGCATGGCTCATGGCGTCGCCCAGCAGCGACCAACCCTTGAGCACCATCAGGCAACTCATCGCCGCCATCGGCATGGCGATCAGCAAGGTGATCAGGAACGCCTTCTGCATATAGGCGAAGCGGAACGGATCGATGAGAAAATCCAAAAGTACGTCCATCATGCCGCTCCCGCATCGGGCTGTGCACCGCGTGCCCTGGCGCGCTGCGCCAGAAGCCCGTGACGGGGCGCGAAGACGAAGGCCAGAAGGAACAGGCCGGTTTGCAGCATGATCACCACGCCACCGGTCGCGCCGTCGAGAAAATAACTCAGATAAACCCCAACGAACGAGGTGATCGATCCGATCGCCACCGCGATCACGATCAGTCTCGGGAACCGGTCGGTCAATAGATAGGCCGTGGCGCCCGGCGTCACCACCAGCGCAATCACCAAAAAGGCGCCGACCGTCTGCATGGCCGCCACGGTCGATCCTGCCAGCAGGGTGAAGAACACGATCTTGAGCGCAGTGGCATGGATACCGATGGCGCGTGCGTGGTTTTCATCGAAGAACACCAGCATCAGATCCTTCCAGATCACCGACAGCACAACAAGCGTGATCACGCCGATGATGATCAGTTGCGTGGTGTCGGCGGGCGTGATCGCCAGCACATTACCGAGCACGATGGTCTGCACATTGATTGGCGTTGGCGAGATCGACACCATGAACAGCCCCAGTGCAAAGAAAGAGACGAAGATCATGCCGATGGTCGCGTCCTCGCGCAGTCGGGTTCGCGAGCGGATGGCGAGCATCGCCGCCGCTGCCAGGCCGCCTGCGAGAAACGCACCAGCCGCGAACGGCAGGCCCAGCATATAGGCGCCGGCGACGCCGGGCACGATCGAGTGCGAGAGTGCGTCGCCAATCAGCGACCAGCCCTTGAGCATCAGATAACATGACAGAAATGCGCAGATCGCCCCGGTCAGCGCCGATACCCACATGGCGTTGACCATGTAGCCATAGGAAAAGGGCTCAAGCAACAGGCTCATGCGCCACCCTCTTCGCGGGCTTTGCGTTCGGTCTCGCCGTAGATCACGAAGGGGCGCTCGTCGTCGGTGAGAACCGTGACCTGGCGGCTGTCGTCGTCGTCATGCAGGTCCTCGCCGCCCAGAACGAAGTGCCTGAGCACGCCGCCAAAGGCCTTCTGCAGATTGTCATGGGTGAACACCTTGGCGGTTGGCCCTTCGGCCAGAATGCGCTTGTTGATCAGCACCGCGCGGTCACAGAATTCGGGAACGCTGCCGAGATTGTGGGTGGAGACCAGCATCACCCGTCCCTCTGTGCGCATTTCCTTCAACAATTCGATGATCTGGGTTTCGGTGGTGACATCGACGCCGGTGAAAGGCTCGTCGAGCAGGATCACCTGGCCCTCCTGCGCCAGCGCGCGGGCCAAAAACACCCGCTTTTTCTGGCCGCCTGACAATTCGCCGATCTGGCGTTTGCGAAACGCCGACATGCCGACCCGCTCGAGCGCCTCGTCGACGGCGATGCGGTCCTCGGGCCGGGTCATGCGCAGGAAATTCATGTGCCCGTACCGGCCCATCATCACCACGTCTTCGACCAGTACCGGAAACGACCAATCGATCTCCTCGCTCTGCGGCACATAGGCCACCAGATTGCGTTTCAGCGCCTCGTTGACTGCGAGCCCCATGATGGAGATCTGACCGCTGGCAGTGGGCACGAATCCCATCAGCGCCTTGAACAGGGTGGACTTGCCGCTGCCATTGATGCCGACCAGCGCCGTGATCGAGCCCTTCGGCACGGAAAAGGATGCGCCATCGAGCGCCCGGTTGCCGTTGCGGTAGATCACCGACACGTCATGGACGTCGAGCCCGATGGTGTCTGTATTTGCGGCCTGTACCGGTTTGCCAATATTCATGGTTGCGCCCTTAATCCCGCGATAATGGTTTCGGATGTCACTCTGAGCAGGTCAAGATAGGTCGGAACCGGCCCGTCCGGCGCCGACAGCGAATCCACATACAGCACGCCGCCATAAGCCACACCGGTTTCGCGAGCCACCTGCTGGGCTGATTTGGGCGAGACCGTACTTTCTGAAAAGATCACCGGGATGTTTTCCTCGCGCATCAGGTCGATAATGCGCCTGACCTGTTGCGGCGAGCCTTGGCTGTCGGCGTTGATCGCCCAGATCGCTGCCTCCTTGAGGCCGAAATCCCTGGCGAGGTAGGAAAACGCTGCTTCGCTGGTCACCAGCCAGCGGTGGTTTTCCGGCAGGGCAGCGATCTCTGCCCGGATCGGCGCGAAGGTCGCTGCAATCTCTGCCTTGTAGCGTTCGGCGTTGGCGGCATAGTCGGCGGCGTTGTCGGGGTCGGTCTCCGACAGCGCGCGTACGATGTTGTCGACATAGATCTCGGCGTTGCCGGGTGACATCCAGGCATGCGGATTGAACCGGCCCTGATAGGCGCCTTCGCCAATCAGCATCGGCTCGACGCCTTCCGACAGGATATAGGCTTTGACGTCGCCGAGGTTTTCCAGGTAGCGCTCGAACCAGATTTCCAGATCGAGGCCGTTCCACAACACCACATCGGCGCCAAGACCGCGCTTGATGTCGCCCGGTGTCGGCCGGAACATGTGGATGTCGGCGCCCTCACGGGTGATCGACACCACTTCAGCATGTTCTCCGGCCACATTGCGGGCCATGTCTGCGAAGACGGTGAATGAGGTCAATACCTTGATCTGCGCCAGCGCTGATGATGCCGATGCGAGGCTGAGCGTGACGAAAAGTCCGATGATTGTAAAGAGGCGCATATTTTCTTCCTGCGAATGATTTGCAAGTGGCAATCTATGGATATTCCAATCCTTGTCAATGCTTTTGCAAATCATTCGCAAGAAGGAGAGGCCACGGCTGCGCTGTCGCGGGGGTGAGTGCCGGCTGGCGGTTTGGCCGCAGGATCAGGCGCCGCCCAGTTGGGTGTTCCGGTCGATCAGGAACTTGTCGAACAACGGCAGGCTGGCGGCCCCGAGCGCGCGGGCCAATATGCCGACCGTTCCGGGAAGGATCACCGGCATCTGCAGGCCGCGCAAATCGTAATTGCTGGTCTCGGAGCGTGTCGCCGCGACGATCCTCTCGCGGATCGGGACAGGCAGGCCACCATCGATGATGACATGCTCGAAATCGATGATTGACGCTGCCGAGACAACCGCCTGCGCCAAGCCGCGGGCGACGATCCCGATCCATTCCTCGACCAGATCCTCAAATCCTTCCCAATGCCCGGGGCAGTGCCACAGCGCCGACGGGTCCCGGCCTTCGGCCTGCAGCATGCGTTCGAGCAGCATGATCGAGGCGCGGTCGAGCAATTGCACGGGCTTGCCATCTGGGCCTGCTACCGGAAGCGGGCCGATGCCAAGCCCGGCGACCCGGTTTCTGTGCTTGGCGGGCAGACCGGCCTTGCCGCGGATCGGTTCGCCCTTGACGATCAGGTCATCCGCCTCGAGCTCGCGCATGAGTACCGAACCGGTCTGCGCCGACAGCTCTCCCGCGCCGCCGCCTTGCGGGCACTTGCTGCAAGCTTTGCATAAAAAAACCCCGGCGTTCTCACGCCGGGGCCTCATCAGATCAGGTTCTTGCAAGCCCTAGTCGAGCTGCTCGTACTTGCCGTCGTGCCACTTGTAGAACACGTAGCCCGGAAGCGAGACGTCGCCCTTTTCGTCGAATGCCAGGTCGCCAAGCACGGTCTTGAAGTCACCGGCGTTGAGTGCTTCGCGAACCGCATCATAGTCGGTCGAACCGGCTGCCGAGACGGCCTGTGCATAGGCCTGGATGGCCGCATAGGTGTACATCACGTAGCCTTCGGTGGTCTTGCCGGCATCCTGAAGAGCCTTCACGACATCCGCAGCATTCGGGTTCTTGGTCGGGTCAGGGGAGAAGGTCATCAGCGTACCTTCGCCGGCATCACCGGTAATTGCCCAATACTCGTCGGTGACCAGGGCATCGCCCGAGATCAGGACGGTATCCATGCCCTGTTCGCGCATCTGACGCACCATCAGGCCGGCTTCGGTGTGGTAGCCGCCGACATACAGAACGTCGATGCCTTCCTGCTTCATCTTCGACACGAGTGCCGTGTAGTCCTTTTCACCAGCGGTGTAGGCTTCATACATCGCTGCGGTGCCGCCGCCGGCTTCAAACGAGCCCTTGGTGGCATCTGCAAGACCCTTGCCATAGGCGGTCTTGTCGTGAACGAAGGCGATCTTCTTGCCGGCAAAGTTCTTCAGCAGATAGGCTGCTGCGGTTTCGCCCTGCTGGTCATCACGACCGCAAACGCGGTAGACGCCGCCATCGGCGCCGCCCGGACGCTCATCGGTGAAGGTCGGGTTGGTCGAAGCTGGCGAAATCTGGATGATGCCTTCATCCGAATACACTGCCGACGCCGGGATCGAAGAACCCGAGCAGAAGTGACCTGCCACGAAGGACACGCCGTTACCTGCGAACTGGTTGGCAACTGCAACTGCCTGCTTCGGATCGCAAGCGTCGTCGCCGATTTCCAGCTTCAGCATTTCCCCATTGACGCCACCGGCGGCGTTGATATCGGCCACAGCCTGTTCGGCGCCGATCTTCATCTGCTCACCGAACGACGCGTACTGTCCAGTCATCGGACCAGCGGTCGCAATGACGATATCGGCCGAAGCCGAAGACATTGCGAAGCCAAGAGCGGCCCCTGCCAAAAGAATCTTCTTCATGTTATCTCCCAGTAACACCTGTTCGTTTCCTTTCCCTGGCACCGCAGGTGTACATACGGTTCGGTGCCGGGGTGGGGGGCATTATGCCCCGTGTGCAACCATCTAAGCCGATATTTCAAAAGAAATACAGTGCTTTTTGGATGGCAGTTCGCAACGTTTCGCTATGCGGTTAATCGCCCTTCCGGCGCCAGCCGAATGGACCTGCCCGGTCGAATGCGAAACTGTACTGCTGCGCAATCTGGCCGGCGCGGGTAAAGCGCATGCCGAGAAACGCGAAGATCATGATGATGATGAAATCCACCATGTAATAATAGGGCGACAGCAAGGTGCCACTGAACAATGCGAAGTGAATGAAGCGCACTGCCAAGCCCAGGATAAACATGTATCCGACGAGTTGAAGCGGTGTTCTCCAGGTTGTCGCCACCGCACGCCCAGTCAGCCAGGCGGTGCCGCCGCCCAGGATCATCGTCACGAAGATGAATTCGCCTATCGAGACTTCCCACAAGAAATTATTGGCCATGACCTGTTCCTCGATCAATGTGCGCCCCCTTCAAGATAGGCGGCGCGAACCTCGTCGCGCTTGAGCAATTCGTCGCCGGTTCCCGACAGTGTGATGTTGCCATTGACCATCACATAGCCACGGTGTGCGAGCTTGAGAGCGTGAAACGCATTCTGTTCAACCAGAAATACGGTCAGCCCTTCATTGCTGTTGAGTTCCTTGATGATCTCGAAGATCTGCTTGACGATCAACGGTGCCAGGCCGAGCGAGGGCTCGTCCAGCAAAAGAAGCTTCGGTCGGCTCATCAGCGCGCGGGCGATGGCCAGCATCTGCTGTTCGCCGCCGGATAACGTGCCGCCGCGCTGGGTTGCACGCTCCTTGAGCCGTGGAAACAGATCGAACATCCGTTTCAGATCTTCGTCGAAATAGTCGTCGGAAACCAGTTGCGCGCCCATCTGGAGATTTTCCAGCACGGTCATGTGGCCGAAGATCCTGCGGCCTTCCGGCGATTGGGCAATGCCCATCCGGATGATCTCGTGGGTCGGTTTGCGGGTGATGTCCTGGCCGTCGAAAATGATCTCGCCGGTGCGCGCCTGGGGGCTGCCGCAGACAGTCATCATCAGCGTCGACTTGCCGGCGCCATTGGCGCCGATCAGGGTAACGATCTCACCCTTGTAGACATCGACGTCGACGCCGCGAAGCGCAACGATCTTGCCGTAATAGGTTTCCACCCCGCGGATGGACAGAAGCTTTTCGCCGCCGCTCATGCCTTGCCTCCCTTACCGTTCTTCGACGGTTTCTTGCCTGCTTTAGCCGCGATTTCCGGCAGATCGGCGGCGATCTCCTCGATCGTTGCGACTTCATCTTCGTCGACCCCGAGATAGGCGGAAATCACCCGCGGGTCGTTCTTGACGTGTTCGGCGTTGCCATCCGAGATTTTCTCGCCGTAATCGAGCACCACGATATGATCCGATATTTCCATGACCACGCCCATGTCGTGCTCGATCAAGAGGATCGAGGTGCCGTGATCGCGGCGGATATATTGAAGCAGATCGTTGAGTTCGGTCGACTCCCGCGGGTTGAGTCCGGCCGCCGGTTCGTCAAGACACAGAAGATGCGGCCGCGTGCACATGGCGCGGGCGATTTCGAGCCGTCGTTGTGCACCGTAAGGCAGGTCCGCCGCCGGGTCGTCGGCACGGTCGATGAGGCCGGTCTTTTCCAGCCAGTAAGCGGCGAAATCGATCGCCTCGCCGCGTGCCTTGCGGAAACCGGGCAGGTTGAAGATGCCGCCAATGGTCATCGATGAGGCAATCATCAGCGGATTGTGCTGCGCCACCAGCAGGTTTTCCAGCGCGGTCATGCCGCCGAACAGGCGAATGTTCTGGAACGTGCGAGCAACCTTGGCGCGTTTGGTGATTTCGAAATCAGCCATCCGCTCGAGCAGGAACACGCCGGATTTTTCACGCGAATCGAATTGCCGGCCGGTGCGGGTCAGCGCGTCGACCTTGTCCTGCTGCAGGCCTTCGCCATGGCGCATGACAATGCGCCCTTCAGTCGGCTTGTAAAACCCCGTCACGCAGTTGAACACGGTGGTCTTGCCGGCGCCATTCGGTCCAATCAGCGCGGTGATATCGCCGCGGCCGACATTGAAGCTGAGATCGTTGATGGCGACCAGACCGCCAAAGCGCATGGTCAGATGTTCGACAGAGAGCACCACATTGGTGTCCCAGTTATGATTGGATTCTGTTTTCATTACGGTTTCCATCAGTGGCCCTCACCCTGAGCGACCATGTCGGAGCCGATCTTCTTGCGCTTTTTGAAAACCGCGGAAGGATTTCGATTGGAGATGATGCCGCGCGGTTTCCAAACCATGATCAGCACCATGGCCAGGCCGAAAATCAGCATGCGGTACTGGGTGGGTTCGAAATCGGGTCCGAAGATTTCCTTGAGGAAGTTGAGGTTTCTCAGCAGCTCAATGCCACCAATCATCACAACGGATGCGATCACGACGCCGATTTGCGAGCCCATGCCGCCCAGCACCACAATCGCCAGGATGATCGCCGATTCCAGGAAGGTGAAGCTTTCCGGGGAGATGAACCCCTGCCGGGTAGCGAAGAACGATCCGGCAAATCCGCCAAACATCGCGCCGATGGCAAACGCCGTCAGCTTGGTGTTGGTGGTGTTGATGCCGAGCGACCGACAGGCGATTTCATCCTCGCGCAGTGCTTCCCAGGCGCGTCCGACCGGCAGCTTGCGCAGCCGCAGTGTCACGAAGTTGGTGATCAGCGCCAGAAGCAGGATGATGTAATAGAGATAGATGAAACGGTGGATCGAATCGTAATCGAGGCCGAAGAAGTCCGCAAAACCGCCTTTGCGGCTGAATTCCAGGCCGAAAAACGACGGCTTTGGAATACCGGAGAGGCCGTTCGGACCGCCGGTGAACTGGTACCAGTTGAGCAGCACGATGCGGATGATCTCACCGAAGGCGAGTGTCACGATGGCGAGGTAATCGCCGCGCAACCGGAGTACCGGGAAGCCGAGAATGACCCCCCATGTTGCCGCCAGCAAACCCGCCAGTGGCAGCGCCGTCCAGAAGCCGATGCTGAAATACTGGGCCAGCAAGGCGAACGAGTAGGCGCCCACCGCGTAGAAGGCGACGTAACCAAGGTCGAGAAGCCCGGCGAGCCCGACGACAATGTTCAGCCCCCAGCCAAGCATGACGTAGGTCATGATCAAAATCGCCAGATCGATGAACTGCCGATCGCGGTTGGGGAAGAGCAACATGACGATAAACGGCAGGCCCATCGCCACTACCAGCAGTACCGGTCCGAGGACGCGGCCGATACCGCTCAGGGTACGCTCAGGAATGCTGAAATTCAGGTGTTGGGTAATCGGATTGCGGGTCTTGAACACGAGCAGGTTCAACACCAGCCGCACGACAAAGACGATGCCGATGGCGCTAAACCACAGCCCCCACCGGTAGGTCAGGTCGAGACCACCGGTGACGATGTCGGTTCGCAGTGCGAAGAAGAAAAATCCGAGGATGGCGGCAAGGATGGCCGCAATGACGGCATCCTTGACGGAGTCAGCCAGAAGGCTGGGATTCT
Organism: Hoeflea sp. Naph1; assembly: GCF_046837775.1. Lineage (GTDB taxonomy): Bacteria > Pseudomonadota > Alphaproteobacteria > Rhizobiales > Rhizobiaceae > Hoeflea. Next base: position 1,593,273 of record NZ_CP177286.1, read on the forward strand.
GTGGAATGGCGGACATTAGACCTTCTCGACTTCGGGTTTGCCAAGCAAGCCGGACGGCATGAAGATGAGAACGATCACCAAGATGGAGAAGGCGGCGACGTCCTTGTACTCAACCGTGAAGTAGCCTGACCAGAACACCTCGATCAGACCGATCAGCAAACCGCCGAGCATTGCGCCGGGCAGGGAGCCAATACCGCCGAGAACAGCGGCGGTGAAGGCTTTCACGCCAGCCAGGAAGCCGATGTAGAAATCGACCACGCCGTAAAGCAGCAGGAACATGAAGCCGGCGACCGCAGCAAGTGCTGCCCCCATCACGAAGGTCAGCGAGATGGTACGGTCAACGTTGACGCCCAGCAGCGCGGCCATTTTCTGATCCTGCTCGCAAGCCCGCTGCGAGCGGCCCAGCGGAGTTTTTGAAATCAGCAGTGAAAACCCGATCATCAGTGCCAGTGTGGTGAAGATGATGATCATCTGCATATAGGACAGTTGCACGGCGATGGTGCCGTTCTCGGTCACGCCTTCCATCAGCGTGATGCCACCCTGGATCTGGGGCGGCAGCGGCTTGACGCGCGCGCCCTGGGTGATCTGCACGAAATTCTGCAGCACGATCGACATGCCGATGGCGGTGATCAGCGGCGCCAGCCGGAACGACCCGCGCAACGGCCTGTAGGCCATTCGCTCCACCGCCCAGCCCCATGCCGAGGTGAACACCATGGCGACGATCAGCGTAATGATCAGGATCAGCGGCAACGCCGAAATCCCGATCGCGACCAGCGCAAGGAATGTCGCCAGGGCGATGAACGAGCCCACCATGAAAATGTCGCCATGGGCAAAGTTGATCATGCCGATGATGCCATAGACCATGGTGTAGCCGATGGCGATGAGTCCGTAGATGGAACCCAGTGTCAGCCCGTTGATGAGCTGTTGTAGAAAATATTCCATGAGGCAACTGTCCCCGTCTTATTGCTTTTGCTTCGGGAGGTGCTTTAGTTGCATCCTCCTCCCCTTGCAGCCTGTATAGCTTTTTTTCAGAGGCAATGAACAGGAAAAACTCGTTTTGCACCGCCGTCAATCATTAAACCGATTGAAAGTTGTAAACTCTTGATTGCACTTCCCAAAACTGATCGGTAAGAGGCCTCTTCTTCCGTTGCGGAATGTCGACCTGCCAACTGCGGGCAGACTCCGGCGCTCAGCTTTGCGACCCTCACGCTCACTCTACGCGGCGGAGAAAGCCATCCGGGGCGACGGTGATCTGCAGCTTGCGGTCGATTCGTTTGTCGATAACGAAATCACTGCGGCTTTTGAGGAAGGCGTGGACCGCGGATTTGGGACTGTTGCCCGGCCCCCAGGGGCGGTTGGCCGACAGCGCTGCAGGCATGTCCTCGACCAGGGTGTCAAACACGATGCAGTAACTGCCCGGCGAAACCAGCGGCGCATAAGCCTCCAGTTCGGCCAGCACGTGATCATGGGTATGATGGGAATCCAGGCAGACAAGGATGCGTTTGTAGCCCGAAGCGATTTGCCTGACCGCGGCCACGGTCTCTTCGGCGATGCTCGATCCTTCGATCATCTCGATTCGCGCGGCCATCGGATGGGCTTTGATAGCCTGGCGGTTGTGGGCGCGGATATCGATATCGATGCCCAGCACCTTTCTCGAAGGTTGGCGCGGGTCCAGCGTTTCACCACGTTCGGTGGCGTCACACAGATCCAGCAGCGCAAGCAGCGATGCCGAATAGATCAGCGAGCCGCCATGGGCGATCCCGGTTTCGATGATCAGATCCGGCCTGACCTTCCAGACCAGTTCCTGCAGCGCCCAGGCATCATTTGGAAACTGGATTGCCGGTCGGCCGAACCAAGAGAAATTATAGCAATATTTGTGATGCGCAGACTCTCTAAGCCATGTCCTAGACAGAGCCAGCAGGTCGGTGTCAGCCACCAGACCATCAATGTTTCTTTCCATCTCAGTGCGGAATGCTTTATGAGGATCCATCTAAAAACTCCTTCCAGTTCCGCGTTTCGGACGCGATTGCCGTCAAGCCGTCACGACCGCAATTGGCGATCAGATCCAACGAGCTCACGTAGGGCGTGAACGCGCCATGCAATTGCAGATAGGGAATCTGCTGATAATCCATATATGACACGGACACACCTTCGGTCTCGAACAGCGCGTGATCCAGGTAATTCCGAGCGCCGTGCCCGGTGACATAGTCCGAACCACCAACTGCCTTGACCAAGCCTAGTACACGGGCGCTGCCAGAGCCGGTGGTGTCGAAGTCACGGGAATCGGCATAGCGCGTATTAGTGTCGAGGTCGAAATAACGGCACAAGGTCAGCATGCTTTCGCGGCTGAGATCAGCAACCGTCTGATGATCGCCCGCAGTCACAGAGGCTGCCAAATCCAGCGCGTCTGAGGCGTAGGGTGCACTTTCAAAACTTTGTTTGAGCAATGTCAGGTGACGATCACGCCATGTCCGGGCTGGCTGTATCCGCACTTCGTCGATAGTTTGCCCCAACCGGTGCTCGCTGAGTGGCACCGTCATCCAGGTCATACCATTGGGCGTCTTGATCTGAACCCGGTTGGAAAAACTCCCCTTGGAAAATTGTACGTCATCATAATGGATGAAAACATCAGCAAGACGGATCTGCTCAAGCATCCCGACCCAGGGAAAATACATCGACTGGCTGATGACGACCCTCATGGTGCGAATTGGTCCTTATTGCGTGTCACCACCAAACCGGCAAGCCATTGCTCAGACGGAACAGTTCTCTTTAAGTGGTCCAAAACCGGGTAGCACTTCAATTTAGGAGATCTCTTATAGAAACGATATTCTTTGCATCCACGCCTCTGATAATGAGTGATTTCCTGATTTCATCGAAGAAAGTCATTGAGCCAACGAAAAAACTGGCGTCTTGGTGTTTCGGCACTGTCTCGAGCGATGAAATTGCCAATTCGTAACCGTCTATAAATTTGTTGGTCCATGAGGTGTTGCTGTCAAATATCGGAGTGCGGCCAAAATCCCCAACAGTCGCTAAGTAGGGAAAGGATCTCAATGGCACGTAGCAATTCTTGTTTTCAGTGCCATCATACCAAGTTTGAAACGCGGTAATGGCGCGTGCTGCACGGTCAAAATATCCATCACATATCGGAGGTTCAATCGTTCCCACAGCACTTTTCTGGCCCTGAAGCTTACGCGCTGTGACATGAAAGGTATTGCCATAGCTCCCACCACGAACCTCGATTTCCGAAAAGCCCGCACTTGATAAAATCAAATGTATGGAACGGGTTGTGAACATGTTCACATGCTGGTGTTCGAATTGCGATATATCCCCCAGTTCAATGGATTGGGTCGAATTCGTCGTTGAAAAACAGAATACGCCACCATCAGACAAGCAGGCAAAGACCTGTTTGCTGAACTCGACAACATCGGGGATGTGCTCAAAAACATCATTGCAATAGATGAATTCGGCGGGGTTTTCGATCAAGCCTAGCCTGAAATACTCGTTTATGAGTTCGTAACCGAGCCTTTGGCTCCACTTTCTGGAGTATTCTGACGGATCAATTCCGACAGCCTTAAATCCGTTGGCTCTCAAATATTCGATGGAACAACCAGCTCCGCAGCCAATTTCATAAGCGGTTCTTGGCGAAAAGCGTTGAACTTCGCCGAGAAAAAACTGGTTAACACTCGACCCATAGGTGTCCATCTGGCCGGACTCTGGATTGAGAAAACCAATGTTTTCGTTCATCTGATAAGCACGGTTTATGTTACCCCATTCCAACTCGGTTGGCTGAAATCTCAGATAGTCAAATTCATGGTCGATGGTGACCCGAATGGGCAGAGTCTGATCGATATTTGTCGAACCTTTTGTGGAGCCGCTCAAGCGCCAATAAAATGGCATTCTCGCAATTTCAACGCAATCGCTCGTAACAGTCCAGTGCGGACGCATATGCAGATCCTATAGTATTGTGAGAGAAAAACTGGCCGGTGTCGGTCCGCATCCCTGAAAAATAAATCGGCTTGCCACCAAACGATGACGACACTTCCTGTTCGAACTTATCCAGGAATTTCTTGTTTACGAGCGTCGGGCTGCAAATCTTCATAGATTTTCCCAAACGGTGCGATGCAATCACAGCACAGTTCGGAAATATTCGGGAAATTTCATCGCCGATTTCGGCCGTTTCCGGTGGCTGGCCAACGGGGTGAAGAAATTCGACTGAAAGCACGCTTTGTTTGTCATCGCATCTATCCGAGTTGTAAGCTTCATAATTGACAATCCGCGACGACTTCAAAACAGGATCATGGCATAGAAGGTAATAGGCAGGGAAATTCGCCCCTATGCGAGTGTCGAGCTGGAAATAGGCGATGGAAAGTTCGATTTGGTCCAACTCATCGACCAAATGCTGTGCCAGCGTATGGATCGGGGCAGCAACGATACAAGCATCGCAGATTTCAGACAGAGCAACCCCATCGCTCAACAACCGCCCGCCATCGATGCTGATCTGTTTCTCGAATTCGATCTTGATGTGTTTCTTTTCAGCCCATGCGATCGCACGTTCATTGAGATCCTTGTATTCAGCCTTGAAAACCAGCCCGACCCGGTCACCATATATTTTCCCGACCGGCTCAGTTTGAAGCGGATTTGCAACAACCTGATCCAGCCATGGGTCTTGCTTCAGACGATCCGCCTGCAGTTTATCGCACACCACCATCCTTCGAAGATCATAGAAGCAGTGCAAAGCCTGTTTGGTAAGGTTTTCAGCCTTTGAATGCCAAAGTTTTTCGAGTGTTGGAACGATCACATCAAGTGCAGCGGTGCGCCCAAACCTGCGAATGGCTTCATCCCGCGCACTTACGGCTCGATCTTCCGAACCCTTTCCCGTACACATTTCAACCAGAATTTGTTCCAGATCCGGGTGATGTCTGACATCGGGATACACGCTGTTGAAATTGTTCATTCCGAAATTATTGCTGGCGCCAAGGTCGACGTTCACGCCCTCAAGCAACTCGAAAACTTCCGCCCCAAAAATCTCGCAAAGATATGCATATTGATCGTGACTGACATAAATCACGTGCATTCCCAGTTCTTGCCGGCCAAACGGCGTGTCAATTTTGTTGAAAAGACCGGTTACAGAGCGTCCACGTTCGAACAATGTGACATTCATCTGCCTGTCGGCCAATGCCGCAGCCGACATCAGTCCGCCGATGGAAGCGCCCACAATACCTACCGTTTTTTTGTTCGTTCGCATTATTTAGGAGCCCAACTTAAACCAGCTTATTTGTGGGCAGTACGCCACACGGTTCAGCGATATGTTGTTTAATCCAAATATTTCGGCCAGCGCCTTGGTCTCTCCGGGCCACATCGCTTGGTTCACTTCTTCAAGTACAACAATGCTGCCTTGGGTCAATCTCGGTTTGATCTGCTGCAGCAATTCGACCGTGGGACCGTAGAGGCCAAGCCCAAAATTGGCGAGCGATATCACTGTTTCTGGATGTTCATCCAAATAGCTACCGAAACTTTCCGGCAACGCTCCAGTGACGATTGAACCCTTTGGGATATGGCCCAGCGGACGGTTAAGGTCCATCAGGTCTATTCCGTTGCGAATTTCACCTTCACCTGAGAAGGCCATGCCACCCGGTTTTTTCTGCTCAAACGTCTCATCAGATCGGTTTTCATCGTATTCACCGATGTCAGAGAACCCGTCAAAGGAGTCAAAACCGATAATTTTTCGAGTATGATTGTAAGGCTCGTATATGGCGCTCAATTGCTGCCAAGCGAAGAATGAAGAACCCCGATAGACGCCAAAATCACAGATAGAGCCGTGGACATCCAGGATCTCCTTAAAAATCTCGTTTCGTGCCAAAAAGTGACCTAAAGACTGCCTCGGGACATATCGGCAAAAAGCGTGCATTTTTTCGTTGAAACTTCCGCTTGATTCTTGGAAGTAGTTCCAAACAACAGAGAAATATCTTTTTTCATTCTCGAGATAATTATTAGGATTTGATTGTTCCAACCTAGATTCTTTCTGTTGTATTTTTAGAGATTAAAAGAAATTACTTAAAAAATCTCGTAGATTAATATTGGTGGCGATATAACGCTTTGTACAATTCCGTAAATTCACATCCCAATTTGGTGATGCATCTATGGTTGTGCACTTGGCCTGTCCAAGTGGTTATTGTGTTTCAATTTTAGTGCATGCGAGGCCCGATGGTTGCCACCGGAGTTGAAATCGGCCCTTTTTCAAGAAGAACTCTTTGGGTTGGTCTGCCCAGTGGAGAATGTGGTCTGTTCCAATTGGCTTGGAATAAGTCGACATAGACTGCATCAAAAATTTCAGCAGAAAATTGCGGCTTTGTGTAATCCATTCCGTACGGGACGGTGCCAGCGCCGATAACAGTGGGAATTCCCAATTGCACTAAATTTATGCCTGCAGTGCCTTGGGGAGCCTGGATGACCAGGATTCCGTTCTGCTCAAATTCATTCAGTTGCGCTCGGTTTAGTTGCATTGCCGGGGTCCTCGGGAGGTTTCATCGCGCGCGGCCTTGTGTCAGCGAGCAATGTCAGGCGTCGTTCAAGCGGCTTTCAAGCAGGTGAACAGGAAATAGCATGCCGTCAAGCAGCCGATAATACTCGGCGGCAGTCTGGGCGTTGCCAATCGCCATGTCCAAATACAGATTGCCCTCTGCGTGTCCCATGAATTTCGGGACATCCGCACGGTAGCGGTAGACCGGATTGAACTGCTTGAGCGCTTTGATCCCGCGCCATTCCTTGATAGCGGCGGCATACCCGGCTTTCTTCGCATCAAAACGGGCACGGTCATTTTGGCTTTCGCAGTCTCCGGCGCAGGCTTTGATGAATCCTTCTTCCCATCCGTTCAGTTCTATGCCGTAGCGCTGTTTGAACCATTCCACGGTGTGCGCCACGGACGCAGTGATTCCGAGTTCGAGCGGGAATGGAAAGTTGGCTGCTTCCAGCTCGCCGTTGCTTTCCTCACGGACCGTCTTGATGCGTTCCCGTCCGACAGCATCATCGCGCAGACCGGCAGAGTTGGAAGCTTTGCATGCCCCGAATACCGACAGCGGTCGTTCCCAGTAAATGCAGAAATCTGCCATCATCACCGTTTTACAGATGCTGTCGTAGTCGGGATTGGCATGTTCGAAATAGCGGTTTGAGAAGGCATCTCGGATTCGGTCCAACAGCTCTTTCTTGAGCGCGCCATGATAGATGCCGAACGGGCAAGCCGGTCGGTCCTTGGCGTCTTCCCAAAAGAACATTTTGCGCATCAGATCCTTTTTCGCCATGTGCATCAGATGGCTTCCGGTCGGGACGCGGGTGATTTCCCGCTCGCCCCGCGCATCGGGCCAGACGAAATAGGACCGGCCCCAGGCAAAGGCATCGGCGTTGGAAACGCGCAGGCTGGTAACGCGCAGCGCTTCGCACAGTTCGGGGTCGAGATAATCATCATCACCGATGATGCTGACCCATTCACCACGCGCCTGCTGCGGCAGCCGTTCCCAGTTGTCCTGCATCGAAAGCGGCTTTTCCTCCGGCGGCAAGAGCCGCACACGGCTGTCTTTCTGTTCTGCCACGAAGCTGGCCAAGGGGATGGCGTCATCGGAGTTGTCGGCTATCAGAATTTCGAAGTCTTGCCGCTTCGAAGCCAGCATGTGGCGCACTGCGTCCATCGCGTAGGACTGGCGGTTGCGGGTGGGTATGCAGATGGTCAACCGGGTCATCGGGAGAAGGTCCGTGCGCCTGAGGTGACATGCTCGATCGGCATGATGGTGGCTTCGGCAAAACGGTAGAATTCAGCCGGCGTCTGAGAAGGCGTCACGTCTTCGCGGACATAGAGATAATTCTTGAGGACACCGCACATTTCATTGGTTGATCTGTTGCCCCAGAAAGGTGCTGGCTGGAAGCAGTCGCGCCATTTGCCACCTTCCCAGGCATCAAAACCGCGCTCGAAATACGCTTTCTTGAGCATGAAGTCTTCTTCGATCACAGTGCCGCTCAATTCGTCCATCGCCGCGCGGGCAAAATTTTCTGGGAAACCGGTGAGGTCTATGCCGTAGGTGCGGCAAAACCAGGACGTGGTGGAGGCGATGGACGCGCAGATCGATGCGCCGGGATCGCTGATCGGAAAGGGAAAAACAGGGTCGTCCATATCGACTTTACCCTCGGCTTCTGCCTTGAACGCCTTGACGCGTTCCGCCATGGTCTTTCGTGATTTCGTGCCCGCAGAGTTTGAAGCCGCACATGCCCCCAGAACAGAAAACGGCCGCTGGCAGTGCACCAGCATTTTTGCTTCGCGGATGATTTTGCAACTGCTTTCGTAGTCGACCACGGGATGTTCGAAATAGCGTCCGCCATACTTGCGCTTGATCCGTTCCATCAGCGATTTGCGAACCGCGCCATGATAGATGCCGAAACCCACCGATGGGCGCTTGTTGCCTTGCGACCAGCGGTAAAGCTGATCCTGAACGATGGATTTGACCGCCAGATAGGTGTCGTGGGCGACCGGTATGACTGACAATCCCGGGTCCGGTCGGTTATCGGGCCAGCTGAAGTTCATCCGCGCCCAACTGATCGATTCCGCTTTAGGGTAGATGCGCTCGTAATATTTGAGCAGAAGCACAAGTTTCGGATCGATATAGTCATCGTCGCCGATTACGCAGAGCCAGCGCCCTTTGGTTTCGCCAACCAGGCGTTCCCAGTTGTCAACCATGGGAAGAACCCTGTCTTCAGGGCCGATCAAACGAAACCGGGGATCCTGGAAATCATCTGAAAAGAAGCCTGACAGAACCGAGGCATCATCGGAATTGTCACCGACAATAACTTCGAAATTCGTCACCTCGCTTTGGGCGAGAGCCCGGATGGTTTCAATGCAGTATTTCTGCCTGTTGCGTGTTGGCAGGCAGATGGAAAGCTGGATCATTTCGTATCTTCGCTTGAGGCCTTGGCTGGCACGATCCTGTCAGGGCAAGCTTGCCCGATGCTTGCCTTTACTCGCGATTGGAGTTTCTGGTCCGGGTTCGGTGCGAAAATCTTCCATGGGCTGGATTCTGCGGCGAAATCCTGCTCGATTGCACCCGCCCGACCCAGAACTTCCGGAGAGCCCCATGAAGATCAAGGACGTCCAGACCTTTGTTGTCGCCAATCCGCCGCCACAGACCGGCGGACGCTATTTCCTGTTCGTCAAACTGGTCACCGATGGCGGTGTTGTGGGCTATGGCGAAGCCTACGACGCGGCGTTCGATCCGCATCTGACCGCCCGGCTGATCGAGGATGTGGCGTCGCGCTATCTGGTCGGACGCGATCCCCATGACGTCGAGAATTTCTTCAGGCTCTGCTATTCCTCCGGTTTCTCGCAGCGGCCGGACATGACCATGATGGCCTGCTGCTCGGCGCTCGAAATCGCCTGCTGGGACATCATCGGCAAGGAAGCCGGCCAGCCGGTGCACAAGCTGCTCGGCGGACGGGTGCATGAAGGGCTTCGCTCCTACACCTATCTCTATCCGGACTCGGGCAATGTCTATCCGGTGGATATGGAAGGCGGCTCCAACGTCTACAACGACCCAGAACTGGCTGCCGGCGCAGCCCTTGAGGCGGTGCGTCAGGGCTTTACCGCGGTCAAGTTTGATCCAGCCGGACCCTACCGCGTCCAGGGCGGACACCAGCCTTTGCTCACCGATATCGATCTCTGCGCCCGCATGGTCCGCGCCGTGCGCGAAGCGGTGGGCACGCGCGCTGACATCCTGTTTGGCACCCACGGCCAGTTCACTGCAGCCGGCGCCATCCGTATGGCCCGCGCCATCGAAGCGGCCGATCCGCTGTGGTTCGAGGAGCCGGTGCCGCCCGACCAGATCGCCGCCATGGCCGAAGTCGCGCGCGCCACCTCAATTCCTGTCGCTACCGGTGAACGGTTGGTCACCAAGCACGAATTCGCACGCGTGATCGAAGCCCGCGCTGCGGCCATCCTGCAGCCCAATCTCGGACGCTCCGGCGGGCTTTTGGAAACCAAGAAGATCGCCGGCATGGCCGAGGCCTTCGGCATTCAGATCGCGCCGCATTGCTATTGCGGCCCGCTGGTTGCCGCCGCCAACATCCAGCTTGCCGCCACGCTGCCGAATTTTCTGGTGCTGGAATCGATCAAGACCTGGGACGGATTTCACGCTGAATTGCTCAAGAAGAAGATCGAGTGGGACGACGGTTATGTGATTCCGTCGAGCGAACCCGGGATCGGCGTCGAACTCGATGAGCAGGTCTGCGAAGCCAATCCGTGGAGTGGCGATACGCTGCATCTGGAAATGACCCGCGAGCCGATCCGGTTCTGAGTACAGTCAAATCGGTGAGGGGCAGTGTCAGGTGATGCTGCCCTGGTCCCAATCCGGATCGTCGAAACTCTGGATTTCGACGCGGTAGCCGTCGGGTGAATGAAACAGCGAGCTGTAGACGCCGAACTCGTCGCTGTGCGCCGGGCCGCTGACATAGGTCACGCCCTTGGCTTCCAGAAAGTCCCGCCAGCCGTCGACATCCGGCGAGACGATCGTCAATGTCACGCCGGCGGTCCCTTGCGGACGGTCGGGCAGATTGCACACGCCGATATAGCTCAGCGGTGTCAGCCGGTAGATGTGGCAGGCGCCCTGATCGACCACGAAATCGAGCTCCATCACATCACGCAGGAAGGCCGAGGCGCGCGGCAGATCGTCGGTGTAGGTAAACACGATGGAATGGCTGATCGGTGGACGTGGCATGGCGAAGGCTCCTTGCTTCTGACGGGCAAGCTTGCGCAAGGCATCGCGATTCGCGCAAGCGGTGGGCGCGGTTTCAACAGCCAAGTTCTAGCTGCGGCTTGACCATCTGCCGCCTGATCGGGCAAACCGCTGCACGAGACCATGGGGCGGGCCTTCGCTCCACTTTCAAGGAAAGCGCCATGACCCGTCCCGTGTTGATTGCCCCCTCGATCCTGTCCGCCGATTTCTCGCGGCTGGGTGATGATATTGAAGGCGTCATGCGCGCCGGCGCCGACTGGATCCATCTCGATGTGATGGACGGCCACTTCGTTCCCAACATCACTTTTGGCCCCGGTATCGTCAAAGCGGTGCGGCCGCGCACCACGGCGATATTCGATTGCCACCTGATGATCGAGCCCTGCGATCTCTATCTCGAAGCCTTTGCTGAAGCCGGCTGCGACATCATTACCGTCCATGCCGAAGCCACCAAGCATCTCGACCGATCGCTGCAAGCGATCCGCTCGCTTGGCAAGAAAGCCGGTGTATCGCTCAATCCGTCGACGCCGGAAAGCGTCATTGAATATGTGCTCGACCGGCTCGATCTGGTGCTGCTGATGACGGTCAACCCGGGCTTCGGCGGCCAGGCCTTCATCCCCTCCGTGGTCGACAAGGTGGCGCGGGTGAAAAAGATGATCGGCGACCGGCCGATCCACATCGAGATCGATGGCGGGGTTACGCCCCATACCGCGCCGCTGGTCGCTGCCGCCGGCGCCGATGTGCTGGTCGCAGGTTCCGCCGTCTTCAAGGGCGCAGGCGAAGCCGACTGGGCCAAAAATATCACGGCCATCCGGGCTGCCGCGCAAAACGCGTGATCCCGCCGGATAGCGGCTCGGTCAACGTAAAGCCCCCGGCGGAAACCGGGGGCTTTTTCAGGTCCGCTTGCGCCGATCTCAATCGTCGAGATTTTCGGGCAGCACCAGGTTGAGGATGATGGCGATTGCCGCTGCCGGCAGCAGGCCGCTGGTGAGCAGGATCTGGGCGGTCTTGCCGACATGTTGCAGTGCTTCAGGCACCAGTTGCAGCCCGAAACCGACCGACAGCGCGGTCGCGAAAATCACCATGTTGCGGCGGTTCCAGTTGACGTCCGAGAGCATGTTGACCCCGGCGGCACAGACCATGCCGAACATCACGATCACCCCGCCGCCCAGCACGTTGATCGGTATGGTGTTGATCAGCGCCCCGATTTTAGGAATGAAACCGCAGACAATCAGGAACAGCGCGCCGATGGTGACCACATGGCGGCTCATCACGCCGGTCATGGCGATCAGCCCGACATTTTGTGAAAATGAGGTATTGGGAAGGCTGCCGAATACACCGGCGATTGCCGTACCCAACCCGTCAGCGAAGGTGGCGCCCTCGATTTCCTTGTCGGTCGCTTCACGGCCGGCGCCGCCCTTGGTGATACCCGAGGTGTCGCCGACGGTCTCGATGGCCGAAACGATGGCCATGAAACACATCCCCAGAACGATGGCAAAATTGAACTCGAAGCCCCATTTGAACGGGATCGGCGGCGCAAAATAGCTGGCCTTGGCCAGGTTACCGAAGCTCACCTGGCCCATCAACAGGGCCACCACGTAACCGGCGATGATGCCGATCAGCACGGCGGCGACCGCGGCAAAGCCGCGAGCGAAGAACTTGATCGCCAGGGTGACAACGATGACCACCAGTGCCGGCCCCCACATCGCCAGGCTGCCGAAATCGGGCGTGCCCATTTTCGGCACCCCGCCGGCTGCGTATTGGACGCCCACTTCGACCAGTGCCAGCCCGATCATCAGCACGATCAACCCGGTTACCAGCGGCGGCAGCGCATAGCGGATCCGTCCGACCACAAATCCCAGGCAGAAATGGAACATGCCGCCGATCATCACGCCGGTCATCAGCCCGGCCAGGCCATTAACTCCCAGGCCGGCGACGGCTGGGATCATGATCGGCACAAAGGCAAAGCTGGTGCCCTGCACGATCGGCAACCGGGCGCCGATCGGCCCCATGCCGATGGTCTGCAGCAGTGTGGCGATACCTGCAAACAGGATCGACATCTGGATCATGTAGGTCATGTCGGGAAAACCGAGCGCGCCCTGATCCGATCCGAAGCCGATGCCGGCGGCCCCGGCGATGATGATCGCCGGTGTGACATTGGAGACAAACATGGCCAGCACATGCTGGATGCCGAGCGGCACAGCCTTTGCCAGTGGTGGTGTGTAATTCGGGTCGCGCAATTGTTCCGCGGTGCCCAGCGATGTATCGGCCATGGCCGTTTCCTCTTCCCTCAGGGGCGCTATCAACGCCGGATCGCGGCCCCCCATTGCCCCGATCCCCGCCTCTCTGCCGGGCACTGCGCAATCGCAACGCACCTGCATTCCGACATCCTACCTGATGTCGCCTCCCGGCGCCGCCCCTCCCGGGCGAATGCTGGAGTATGCTGATCGTAACCCGGAAAAATCCTTTTCAGTTTCAAATTTTTCCCGAAGATGTTGAGGCCGCGACCCGCTCTATCTCCACCCGCGCTCCCTTGATCACGTGGTCGATGAACAGTTTCACCTTCGGGTCCTGCAGCCGTTTGTGCGGGTACAGGCAAGAAAACGGCTGCGGCACCGGCGGCGTTGCGGTTGCCACCTCGATCAGGGCACCGGAATCCAGATGCGCGGACACGTCATACCGGGTCTTGCTGGCGATGCCGCAATCGGCCAGCGCCCAGGCGGTAAGCACATCTCCGTCGTCGCTTTCCAGCGAACCCTCGGGATGAAAGCCGCGGGTATCGCCGCCGACCACCAGGTTCCAGAAGAATTCGGTGGCACCTGGATAGCGCAGCAACAGGCACTTGTGTCCGTTCGCGAGAATATCGTCGCCGCTTTCGGGCATGCCATGGCTCTTGACGTAACCGGGGGAGGCGACCAGCGCCCGTTGAAAATCATGGATCGCGCGAACCCGCAGATCCGAATCGGGAAGCGGGCCGAGCACGAAGGCGGCATCAAGCCCCTCCTGGGCGATGTCGACCTTGCGGTCCGACAGTCTGAGCCGGACATTGATGTCGGGATACTCCGCCTTGAACGCCGGAATCAGCGGCGCCACCAGTTTCTTGCCGAGCGCCAGTGGCGCCGAGATGAACAGCGTGCCCTTGGGATGCTCGGTGATCTCGGCAATCCCGCCCTCTACTTCGCGGATGGTGTCGAGGATCTTGATCGCGCCCTTGTAGAACAATTCGCCATGCGCGGTGGCGCGCAAGCTGCGGGTGGTGCGGTTGAACAGCCGCACGCCGAGGCTTTTTTCCAGGTCCGATATCCGGCTCGACGAGACCGCTGCGGAAACCCGCAGGTCGCGCGCCGCAGCCGACATGCTGCCCAACTCGTATACCCGCACAAATGTCCTGAGCATGTCCACATAGGCCATGATCGCTCTCCCCCTACTCATTTAACCGATGCGTCCGAATGCCCCAATGCATCAGCCAGACATGTCATCAATCCACAACCTCAATGAGGTTCGGGTCGCGCAAATATCGGAGCGCCCGCCCGATTGTCTGGAAAAACCAGAAAGCCGGAAAGATTTCCTCTTCGGCGATGCTAATCCCGCAAAATGGCGGACGCAATCGATCGTTTTGCTAGCCGTGTCGTTTCAGCCGGACCAACGCCAGATCCAGCGCCGAAAGGAAGCGCGAGCGGTCGGTGCGGGAGAACGCCGCCGGTCCGCCAACCTGCGCGCCGCCGGCTCTCAGATCGGCCATGATCGACCGGGTTGCCACTGCCATGCCGATCGAATCATGGGTAAAGGGCTTGCCAATCGGGCTCAGCACCGCCGCCGCATCCGCCTTCAGGCACCGCTCGGCGAGCAGGATATCGGCGGTCACGACCACCGACCGCGCAGTCACATGCTCGACGATCCGGTCATCGGCGGCGTCGAACTTGCCCGGTACGATCTCGCGCTCCACCAGTGGATCGTCCTCGATCCGGATGAAGCTGTTGGAGATGAAGGTCACCTTGATGCCGTGGCGAAGGGCAACCTTGACGCATTGCTCGCGCACCGGACAGGCGTCGGCATCAACAAGCAGATGGATTGGCGGCGTATCGAGTGGCGGAGTGTCTGGGGCGTCCTGAGTCATGGCTGTGCCATACCCCGGGACGCCGCTTTCGCCAAGTAGGGTGGCGCCACGCAATTCTTCTAGACGGTTATGCCGGTTCGGCGGCGCGCTGCAACATGCCGAACAGATCGCGTGGATCGTCGGGGTCGGCGATCATGTCGAGCTGCTGGAAGTGGCCGGTCTTGAGCGCCCGGTCATAGACATATTTGAGCGCCGAGAAATCCTCGATCGCAAATCCCACACCGTCAAACAGAGTGATCTGCTTGGCCGAGCGCCGGCCCGGCTTTTCGCCATTGATTACCTGCCAAAGCTCGGTCACCGGATGATCCTTGTCCATCTGCTGGATTTCACCCTCGATCCGGGTCTGCGGCGGGTATTCGACAAAGATCTCGGAGCGCAGCAGGATGTCCCTGTGCAGCTCGGTCTTGCCGGGACAATCGCCGCCGATGGCGTTGATGTGGACGCCTTCGCCGATCATGTTGTCGGACAGGATTGTCGCATATTGCTTGTCGGCGGTGCAGGTGGTGACAACCTGTACGCCTTCCATGGCTTCCTGGGACGAGCGGCAGGAGACCACCTTGAGCCCGGTTTTGGCTAGGTTGCGGGCACATTTTGCGGTCGCGGTCGGGTCAATGTCGTAGAGCCGGACTTCCTCGATGCCGACCACCGCCTTGAGCGCCAGCGCCTGGAATTCCGATTGCGCGCCATTGCCGATGATCGCCATCACCTTCGATCCCTTGGGGGCCAGATGCCGGGTTGCCATCGCCGAGGTTGCCGCGGTTCTCAGCGCCGTCAGCACCGTCATCTCGGACAACAGCACCGGATAGCCCGACGAGACCTGCGCCAACAGCCCGAACGCCGTTACCGTCTGGAGACCCTGCTTGGTGTTGGTCGGGTGGCCGTTGACATATTTGAAGCCGTAGAGTTCGCCGTCCGAGGTCGGCATCAGTTCGATCACCCCGACATCGGAATGGCTGCCCACCCGCGGCGTCTTGTCAAACAGCGGCCAGCGGGTGAAATCGTGCTCGATCGCGTCGGTCAGTTCCTTGAGAACCGTTTCGACGCCGATGCTGTGCACCAGCCGCATCATGTTTTCGACACTGATGAAGGGGACGTAAGCGAGATTGGATGGGGGTGTCATGCTAACTCTCCATGGTTTTCTGCGGTGGCCGCGAACGGCATCGAATGAATGCCGGCGATCAAGCCGCGGACCGATCCGCCGGCCGGTTTGACTGTCGACACCGCGAGCGGCATCAGATGCTTCGGTTGGCGCGGTCAAATACCTTGCGGCCCATCAGACTCGCCGTCAGGTCGACCATCAGCCGTGCGGTGCGGCCGCGTTCGTCGAGAAATGGGTTGAGCTCGACCAGATCGAGCGAACTGACGAGGCCTGATTCATGCAGCATTTCCATCACCAGATGGCCTTCCCGGAAAGTGGCCCCGCCGGGCACGGTGGTGCCGACCGCGGGCGCGATCGAGGGATCGAGAAAATCGACATCGAGCGAGACATGCAACAAGCCATTGGCGGCGCGGACCTGCTCCAAAAACCCGCGCAGCGGCGCCACGAAACCACGTTCGTCGAGTTCGCGCATGTCGACCGGTGTCAGCTCATGTGCATGCAGCGCCTTGCGTTCATCCGGATCAACCGAGCGAATGCCGAACAGGCAGATCCGTTCGACCGGTACCGGGTCGGGAAACGGTGGAAAGGCGTCAAAGCCGTCGAGCCCGGCGATATAGGCCATCGGCGTGCCATGCAGATTGCCCGAGCGGGTTGTCATCGGCGTATGGAAATCGCTGTGGGCATCTAGCCACAGCACGAACAGTGGCCGCTGCTGCTGCTTGGCATGAGCTGCGACGCCGGCAACCGTGCCAAGCGCCAGGCTGTGATCACCGCCAAGAAAAATCGGAAATCCGGCGCTTGCCGCGTCTTCGGCGGCTTTTGACAGGGCCTGTGTCCAGGCGATCGTTTCTGCCAGCGAATGCACCGCCGGGTTGGCACTGGTTGCCGCTTCTGGCCGGCGCGGCACGACATCGCCGCGGTCGCTGACCGAACAGCCAAGCTCCTCGAGCGTCGAAGCCAGGCCGGCGACCCGATAAGAGGCGGGTCCCATCAGGCAGCCGGGGTTGGATTGTCCGCTGTCCACTGGCGCCCCAACAAGAATGCAGTTCTGGCTCATCGGTATCTCCTTGAAGCCGATTCCTCGCAGAGCCTGATGGCGGTTTGAATTGGAGATTTTGCCAATTTGTGGGCCGAACCAGCACTTGCGTCAGTCCGATCTTCCATATTGGAACATGCGGTCCGGCGAATGTCCGGAATAATCGTTGTTGACGAACTGATCGGGCTTCAAAACATATCGATTGAACAAAAATCGTGGATGATTATGATCAAATCGAAACATCAATAAACCAAAACGGTAAGGCGCCATGGCAACATTGGATGATACCGATATTCGGCTGATAGCGGCGCTCCGGCGCGACGGCCGCGCCTCCATTTCCGATCTGGCCGCGCGGCTGAAGATTGCCCGAGCCACTGTGCGCAGCCGCATCGAGCGGCTGGTGGCCAGCGGCGAGATCGCTGGTTTCTCGGTGCTGACCCGGGCCGATGTCACCGCCGCTCCGGTTCGGGGGCTGACCCTGATCTGCATCGAGGGGCGGGGAACCGAACGGGTCATCGCCCAGTTGCAGGGCATGCCGGCGGTGCAGGCAATTCATTCCACCAATGGCCGCTGGGATCTGATCATCGAGCTTTCTACCGACACCCTGCAGGAGCTTGACGACACATTGGTGCGGATCCGCAAGTTCGATGGCATCACCTCAAGCGAAACCAACCTGATCCTGTCGTCTCGGCGGCCGTCAACCCGGCGGTAGTGGTGTTGCCTTCGCTGACGCGGAGCCGGGTCCGGATTGGCTTGCTGATGGAACGATTGGCCTGTTGTCGCATTGATGCACAGGACGGCGTGATGCCGTCAATCGACGAATTTCGAGATTATGCAAAGGATGGCGACAATGGCGCATCAGGACACGAAAGTGGACATTCAGAAGATTCTGGATAACGACAAGCTCTCGATCAGCGAACGGATCGAGAAGCTCGAAACCATGCGCGAGAATGCGCGGGCGGAAATGCGCGCTGGCAGCGAAAGCGCCATGGTTGATGACAACGAGATTGGAGATGATCTCAAGCTGCTTGATCAGACGCTGGAAGACCTGGCTGCTGAACCTGTTTCAATCGAGGACACCGGCGCCGCCACGCTCTGATGGTAGCAATGCCCTCTGATCAGAGGTTCCACAAGCTGGAGCCATCGGATATGAGAAGGATCGACGGCTTCGTCAGAACATTTATGACGCGTCCGGCAAACCGGCGCCCATGACATGATGCGGCTCAAAAGCCGATGTCGAACCGCCGCAGCACGCCGAATGAAAGCGTGTACTGGTCTTTGGAGCCTTGGGCGGTAATCGGTGACTTGGCTGCGTCGCCGGTGAGCCGCGACCAGCCGGCACCGGCTTCCACGGCCCAATAATCATCAAACTGGTAACGCAAGCCCGCCTCCAGACCGGCGCTGATCAGCCCGCCGCCTGCATTGGTTGCGGGAAACAAGCCCGAGGCCTCAGCTGCGGTGACGCCGAAATAGGTGTTGGCGAATTTGCTGTCGCCAAAATTCAGACGCGGGCCGCCGTGGAAAGTCAGTTGTTCGTTGGCCTTGAAGATCACATCCGCACCGAGTTCGCCGCGAAAGCCCTCATGACCGCCAAAGCCGCGCCGCACGGCGCCCATAACCCGAAAATTCCCGATCTGATATTTTACGGCTATGCCGAGCTCGACCGCTGTGTCAATCGTCGTCAATCCCACCAGTTCCGGGGAATCCTTGACAGAGCGCTCGCCAATCACATCGATTGACGGGCTCAGCGAAAATCCCTCATCCGAGCCGCCGCCGATGGAAAAACCGTTGGGCAGTTCCAGCCGCTTCAGACGAAACAGTGGCACCGGTGAAAGTACCAGATTGCTTGCACCGAAATAGCGCGGCGTCATCTTGCCGGCGACACCCAGTTCAAACGAGATACCGGGGCCGCTTGCGTCAGAAGCCTGAGCCTGCGGGACGGCGGCGAAAACGGCGGCGACCAGAGTTGCGGTCAGGTAACTGGGTGCATTGATCATGGATGGTTCCTGGTGGCAGATCGTTTAAGGTTTCTGACACCATAATATCTAGCAGTTAACAACCCACCACAGCAAATGATCCTGTCTAACCGGTAGTGATTGTGGTAGTTCTTGTGACCGCATCGGCTCGTGACCACAAGCCCGGATTCAGCTCTATCCCGTGGCCTGCGCTCTCGTTGAGCGATATCATGCCGCCTTCCACCTGCGGAAGTCCTGTTGCCAGTTCGCGATACCAGCCAGTGTAGAAGGCCCGCACCGATTCCTGTAGCAGCGCATTTTTCAGATGCATCGAGAGATGGCATGATGCGGCATAGACCACCGGACCTGTACAATCATGCGGCGCTACCGGCACCTTGTAGGCTTCCGCCATTCCGGCGATCTTGCGCGCTTCGGTAATCCCGCCACACCATGAAAGGTCGAGCATGACGACCCCGGCCACGCCGGTTTCGAGATAATCCCTGAAAGCCGCAGTGCCGTTGAGCGTCTCCGAGGCGCAGATCCACGTGTCGCACGCGGTAGCGTAATTCTTGAGATCGGCGGGCGTATCAAGCCGGAACGGGTCCTCGTGCCAATAGGTCTTGAACGGGGCGAGTTCGCGGGCGAGCCGTTTGGCCATGGGCAGTGACCAGAGCGAATGAAACTCCACCATGATGTCCATCTGATCGCCAACCGCCGCTCTGATTTGCTCGAACGGCCGCAACGCCTGACGCAGCTCATCTGGCGTGATGTCGAGCCCGCCACTGCGCTCCGCAGCGATGTCGAAGGGCCAGATTTTCATTGCCGTGATGCCCTGGTCGAGCAGCGATCGGGCAAGCGCGCCGGCGTCCGACAGGAACGCTTCCAGATCCTCATAGGGGCCGGCGGTCTCGCCGGCATGCCAGTTCGCGACCGACTGGGCGCGCGCATCGCGCACATATTTGTAACCGGCACAAGTGTTGTAGGTGCGAATCCGGTCACGCGACCGCCCACCCAGCATGTCGGCCAGCGGACGGTCGTGGGCCTTTGCGAACAGATCCCACAGCGCGATATCGATGGCCGAATAGGACCGGGTCTCGACCCCCGCACCACGCCAACCGATATAGTCATTCAGCGAGTTAACCCGCGCCTGCAGATGCAGCGGATTTGTGCCCAGCAGCTTTGGCGCACACCAGTCGTGAAGATATGCTTCTACGGCCGACGCGCCAAAGAAGGTTTCTCCAAGGCCTGTTACGCCTTCATCTGTCTCAATCGTGACCCAGACCAGATTGGGGAATTCCCCGAGCCGCAGCGTGCGAAGGGCGGTGATCTGCATAGGCTACCTCCCTGTGATGCCGGGGAACACAATCAGGATCGCCACGGCGAGCACCTGAAGCGCGATGAACGGCACCAGCGCGCGGAAGATCGTCGCCAGCGATATCCCGGCCGGCGCCACGCTCTTGAGATAGAACGCAGCCGGTCCGAACGGCGGCGACAGGAACGAAACCTGCATGTTCATGGCAAACAACACGCCGAACCACACCGGATCATAGCCGAGCTTGATGATGATCGGCACGAAGATCGGCATTGTCAGCAGCGCAATTCCGACCCAGTCGAGAAACATCCCGAGCACGAACAGGATCGCCATCATGAACAACAGGATGATGGTCGGATTCTCGGAAATGCCGGTGATCATGTCGGAAACGAACTTGATCCCGCCCATCAGGTTGAATACGCCGACCAGCGCGCTGGCGCCGATGCCGATCCAGACGATCATGCCGACGGTCTGCAGCGTTTGCAGCGCCGCACCCTTCATCAGTGCGATGGTGAGTTCACCGCGGATGAGGGTGGAGACAATAACGCCGGCAACGCCGACGGCCGAGGCTTCGGTGACGCTGGCAACCCCGCCATAAATAGAGCCGAGAACGCCGGTGACGACCAGCAGCGGCAGGATCAGTCCCTTGAGCAGCCGCAGCTTTTCCGCCAGCGGCACCACGTCGTTCTGGTCGGGGACGGGCGCCAGCGCCGGGTTGAGATAGGCCCTGATCAGCACATAGGCGACATAGAAACTCGCCAGCATCAGTCCGGGAATGAAGGCGGCGGTGAACAGGTCGCCCACCGACACATTGGCTGTCAGCCCGTAGATGATCAAGACGATCGACGGCGGAACCATGGTGCCAAGCGCGCCACCGGCGCACACCACGCCAATTGCCAAATGCTTGTCATAGCCAAGCCTGAGCATTTGCGGCAGTGCCACGAGACCGAGCAGCACCACTTCGCCACCGATAATCCCGCTCATCGCCGCCAGGATGACGGCCACGAAGATGGTCTGGATGGCGACCCCGCCGCGCAATCGTCCGCCGAGCAGTTTCATCGCATCGAACAGATCGCGGGCGATGCCGGATCGATCGAGGATCGCCGCCATCAGCACGAACATCGGTACCGAGACAAATACGAAGGAGGAGACAAACGAATAGACCCGGCTGGTAATCAGCGGCACCACCATCGGCCCGAACCAACCCAGCGCAAACACCAGCGCCACAAGCAAAGTCACGTAGGCCAGCGGAATGCCGGTCACCAGCAGCCCGAGCAGCATGGCGAACATCAGGAATGTGCCGTTGGCGATCCCGATATCCTGCAGCGCGCCAAAAAAATCCATTATGTGCGCTTTCTTGCGTAATTGACTGCCAGCACGATGAACTGCAAAGCCATAACCGTGAGCACGAAGAGAAGAAACAGTTTCAGCGCGCCGGGAAACACCGGGTCCCAAGCGCTGCCGGAACGTTCCAGACGAAACGAGCCGTCCGGCCTGAATGTGGAACGCAGCACCATCAGATAGGCGGCCCAGGCAAACATCGCGCTCGCCGCAGCGCAGATGATCGAGATGATGATATCGAACACCCGCCGGATGCTTGCCGGAACGAAGTCGTAAATCAGCACCACCCTTATGTGGCTGTTTCGGGCCGTGCAGTAGAGGCCGCCATAGATGAAGGCGATGCCGCACAGAAAGATGGTGGTCTCATGCGCCCAGATGGTCGGCGCGTTGAAGACGTAGCGCAGGAAAACCTCGTTGATGAGAATTGCCATCGACGCCACGATGCCGATTGCAAACACGATGCCGCCCTTGTCGACCAACCGGCCGATCAGCCCGGCTTCGGCAATGGCGCCGGCATCGCCTCGCTCAACGGTGTCGACGGCCTTTGCCGTTTCGACCGCACTGCGATCCGGTTCGTTCATCGGGCTTCCTCCAGGCTGTGTCGGGTCGATCTGCCGTGCAGTGATACCGGCCGGAAAGCTTGCGCCATCCGGCCGGTGTCTTCATAGGCGTTGCTTACTTCATCAGGCCGTTTTCTTTGAGATAGGCGGTCAGCGTATCATAGACCTTGCGGGCATTGTCCGAGCGCTCGGCCACTTTCGCCCATTCGCCGGTGGCGATGGTGCGGAACTTGGCGCGTTCATCGGCCGACCAGTCGGTGACGGTCACCTTGCCGCTGGCCTTGGCGGCTTCAACCGCTTCAAGATCCTTGGCTGCCAGCGTTGACACCTGCAACTGCGCAAACTCGGCCACACTTTCTTCCAGCGCGGTCTTTACGTCATCGGAAAGCGCGTCCCATTTTTCCTTGTTCATGGAAATCTCCACGAGTGGCATGGAGTGGAAGCCGGGATAGACCGGATTGGGCGCCACGTCGTGCAGACCCTGTGCCTGGTTGGTCGAAAACACCGAATAGTCTGCCGCGTCGATCACGCCCTTGTCGAGCGAGGTGAACACTTCCGAGCCCGGCAGATTGACCGGAGCAGCGCCGGCAGCGGCAAACACCTGCTGCACGAGGCCTTCGGGCGCGCGCATCTTCAATCCCTTGAGATCGTCAACGCCATTGAGCAGCTTCTTGGAGACAAAAGCTTCAAGGCCCGGCGTGGTGGCGCCGATGAAGTGCAGGCCATAGGGCTCAAGCAGTTCGTTCATCAACTCGTTGCCGCCGCCCTTGGACATGAAGGTGAACATCTCATCCGGCGAAGACCAGGCGCCGACCGGGTTGGCAATCAACCCAAATGCCGGGTCCTTGCCGGCAAAATAGGACGTGTCGGTGATGTGGCCGTCGAGAATGCCGGCGGCGATCGCATCCTGGGTCTCGTTATGGGCGACAATCGATTCAACCGGTAGCAGTTCGATGGCAAGCTTGCCGCCGGTTTTTTCAGCGATGCCGGCCGCCCAGCCCTGCTGCAAAACGAAATTGGGGTTACCTGCGGGATCGGACGACTGGAACTTCAGCGTCATTTCCTGCGCCTGTGCGCCAGCCGCAAATGCGATCACCGTAAGTGTCGACAGGCCCATTTTCACGATTGATTTCAACATTTTGTTTCCTCCATTGGATTGTCGATAGGTGGTTTGGTATTGGGTTTTGTTTCCGGTTCAACTTTTCTGGTTTGCCGCATGTGCGGCGGACCAAGCGTGAACCGATCTGAGCGCCTGCTCAAACACCGTGTCAAATTCGACGGACATGTCAAATTGGGCACCTTCTTCATCGCGGTCGAGCGCCTCGAGTACAGCTAGTTGGCTATCCAGCAGCGCTTCGCCCACGAAATGGTCCCGGCGCCGGGCAAGCCGCTTGGCGATGATATGGCGATCAGCCGTCAGATGGATGAACCGTACGCTCGGCAGGGTCTTGCGAAACTGATCGCGATAGATCCGCCGCAAGGCGGAACAGGCGATCACCACGGTGTTGCCCGACTGGTCGAGCGCACGCTGTGCTGCATCCGCCACAGCCTGCAGCCATGGCTGCCGCTGGGTGTCGGTCAAGGCACCGCCAGCGGTCATGATCGTCTTGTTTTCTATTGTGTGAAAATCATCCGCCTCGATGAATGTGGCAGGTAGTTCCGCAGCCAGACGCGAGGCCATACGGCTTTTGCCGGCACCGCAGACTCCCATGACGATGAGCATGAGCGGATTCTGAGCTTGCTCTTGCTGAAGCGGCTTCATACTGGTTCCTCCGTCGGGAACAATATGTTAGCGCTATCATTTGTCAACAATTTTGTCTGTGCTACAATGCGAATCCAGAGGAACGTGCCGATAATCCATTGATCGGAATAGATGAATGCGCCCAAAAATTATGGATGTTGCGCGCGAGGCTGGCGTTAGCGCTATGACGGTGTCGCGAGCATTGCGCGAGCCCGACAAGGTCTCGAAAGCAAAACTGGAGCGAATTCGCGCGGTCATCGATAAGCTCGGTTATACCCCCGATCCCGCCGCCCAGACGCTTGCGGCGCGCCGCTCCAACATTATCGGTGTGATCGTGCCGTCGATTACCAATGCCGTCTTCGCCGATGTCATGAGCGGGATCTACGAATCCGTCGAAGGCACGGGCTGGCAGATCCTGCTGGGCAATTCGCGCTATTCGCCGCTCGAAGAGGAGCGTCTGGTTACAGCGTTTCTGCACCAGAAGCCGGCCGGCATCATCATCTCCGGCATTGATCAGTCGGAGGCCACGTCCAGCCTGTTACTGTCAGCCTCATGCCGGATCGTGCAGATCATGGAAACCGGGCCTGAGCCTTTCGACATGATGGTCGGGTTCTCTCATCTCGAAGGCGCACGCGCGGCCACACGCCATATTCTTGACGCTGGCTACGCCCGACCCGGCTTTCTGGCGGCGCGGCTTGATCCACGTACGCAGAGGCGGCTTCAGGGGTTTCGGGATGTGGCTGGCGCGGCCGGTGTGCTTGGAGAGCAGCGGATCATTGCAACGCCCAAGCCGTCATCGGTGACGCTGGGCGGATTGTTGATGGCGGATCTGCTTGCAAAAGCGCCAGATACCGATGCGGTGCTGTGCAATAATGACGATCTGGCGCTTGGGGCGCTGTTCGAATGTCAGCGGCGCGGCATCAATGTTCCGGCGCAGATGGGTATTTGCGGATTTAACGATCTGGAGATGATGGCGGCTGCCAATCCGGCCATCACCAGCGTCAGGACTCACCGGCTGCAAATGGGACGGATGGCGATGACGATGCTCAACGAAGCGCTGACAAAACCCGAGATTCCGGCAACAACCACCGATCTGGGTTTCGAAGTCATGATCCGCGCCAGCACGCTGCGACAGCCGTTGGCGGAAATTCAAAGCTGAGCAGGCGCTCGCGCAAGGCATCTTTGTCGCGGTTTTGCTGGGTCAGGAAAATATGGAAGTGTGCCGGTTTCCGGGCTGTCCGGAGGCATCAAGCAAAGCAACTGCGGCCGAGAGTTGAGGCTACATACCGCTCTGATCGGGCGGCATGCAGCTTTGCAATAGGTGCAGGTTTATTTGCTCGCGCGCCAATGGTCATTGGCAGCCGAGATGGTGGCGAAATGTGTGGCCACGACCTGGGAGACGGCAATCAATGCGCCGGCGTCTGCTTCGTAATCCTTGCGAACCTTGTCGCGCGTGGCGGCATCCGGCTGGGTCTTCTTGATCGCGATGCGGGCAAGTTTGACCGCCAGATCATAGCCTTCGCTGGGTGTCTGGGTGATCAGGGTGGGAAGCCAGTTATCCATGGTGCTGTTCCTTTGGTTTTGGTGCTGCGGGGGTGTCGGGAGCGATCAGGATGCGTTCGGCATCGCCATCGAGGTCTTCAAACTGGTTGTGGCGCATGCTCCAGAAAAATGCCGCCAGCCCGGCCAGCCCCAGCGCCAGCGAGACCGGGATCAGAAACAGCGCGCCGCTCATGATCCGTTCTCCTGCCTTACGGCTTCAGGGTCCGTGCGCATCGCCTGAAACGCATGCCAGGTGCCGTGTCCGAGCAGCGGGAAAATCACGATCAGGCCCAAGAGCCCGGTGAGCACCGATACCGCGAAACCGATGGCAACGATGATCCCCCACGGCAGCACCACCCGCAGGTTCTGCGCCGTCAATGCGAAACTGGTGCCAAGCGCGGTGAGCGCGTCGGTGCGTTGCGACAGGAGCATCGGAATCGAGAACAGGCTGATGGCCATGGCGAAGGCGGCAAACAGCCCGCCCACTGCCGAGCCGGTGAGAATCAGTGCCCAGCCACGCGGTGTCGTCAGCAATTGGGCAATCAGATGGTCAAAGCCGGGAAACGGCAGCAGCCCGAAAAACAACGCGTAGAGAAGGTCCGCGGCGCGCAGCCACAGCACCACCAGAAGGCACAGCAACAGCCCCGCAAACAGGATCTGCGCGCCCGAAGCCGGACGAACCAGAACCATGTCGGTGAGGCGCACGTGCTCGCCCGCGGCGTGGCGCCGGCTTTTCTCATAAAGCCCGATGGCGACAAGCGGCCCCACCACGAGAAAGCCCGACAAAGCCGGAAAGATGAACGACGGCAAATCGATTGCCACCAGCGCCCAGATCACCAGCACCGAAACCAAAAACACGGTCAGCCCGTAGGCAATGCTTGAGAACGGGTTTTGGCGAAAATCGCGCCAGCCGGCCGCCAGCCAGCCGAACGCCGCGCCGGCGGGTAGATCGCGTTTGAAACTGTAGGCCGGCGGCAGCGGCGGCTCGACGGCGGGAAGCGGTTCAAGCATCACTTTTTTCCTTCAACACCCGGGTTTCGCCGCAACCCGTGACGGCTCAACCGAGACACAACCGGGATTGGATGAAAACGCCAGCTCCACGAACTGCCAGTTAGCGGCGATGAACAGTCCGACGCCGGCTGCGACAGCAAGACCGATCGACAATTTCAGACGCAGGGCGCCGGTCATGATGCAGGCTTCGACAAGTTGACCACGTAGATTGCCAGCATCTTGATCTGTGCTTCGCTCAGCCGATCGGCCCAGCTTGGCATCTGGCCTTGCCGGCCGTTCATCAAGGTGGTGTGGATGGTGTTCTTGTCGCCGCCATAGAGCCAGTCCGCATCGGTCAGGTTCGGTGCGCCGGTGCCTTCGACACCGAGAGCATCTTCGCCATGGCAGGCAGCACAATTGTCCTGAAACAGCACTGCTCCCTCGGAGCTGTCGTCTGGCTGAACTCCATCCGACAGCGACATCACGTAGTCGGTCAGGGTCGAGATCTGCGAACGGTCCAGCATCTGGTCACGCCCGAAGGCGGGCATCTGGGCGAAATGGCTGTCTGGATGGGTGCTGTTGACACCGACGCGGATGGTCTCGGCCACTTCTTCCATGGTCCCGCCCCACAGCCAGGTGTTGTCTGACAGTTGCGGAAAGCCCGGTCCGCCGGTGCCCTCCTTGCCGTGGCAGGCCTGGCAATTTTGCCCGAACAGCGCCGCGGCTGTTGCCGTGGCCTTGGCCATCAAATCGGCATTGGCCTGGATCGTATCAAAGTCCTGTGTCGCCAGCGCCGTTGTCCAGTCCGCCCGGGCCGCATCGGCGCGGGCGATGTCGGTTTCAACATCATTGCGCTGGTCAATGCCGAGCAATCCCTTGGTGTAGGTCTGTCCCAAAGGCCAGGTCGGCAGCAGCACCCAGGCAATCAGCGCATAAAGGTGGGTGACGATGATGAAAGCTATGACAATCCGCGGAATCGGCGTGTTCAGTTCCTTGATGCCGTTCCAGTTGTGACCGGTGGTAATATGCCCGGTAACGGGGTCGCGTTCGATTATCGACATGGCCGGTCCTCCGCTTCGAGGATCGAGCGCGCGGCGTGTTCGGCCGCAGCCCTCTGCGAAGGCCGGCAGACCAGCACGGTCACAATCAGGAAAAATCCCATCAAATAGAAAAGCCCGAAAGTCTTGGCGATGAATACGAGGGTATCGTGGGTCATTGTTCGGCCCGCTCCGGGGTTTGATAGGGCGCCTGGGTCATTTGCCCGAGTACCTGGAGATAGGCGACAAGCGCATCCATCTCGGTCAGGCGCGCGCCCTGGTCAAAGCTGCGAATATTGGTGGCCTCACCGTAGCGCTCGGCAACGCCTTCGGCCCCTTCGCTGTCCGGCGAGGCCTGTCCCAGCGCATCACTGGCTGCGTTGGCAACCATCTCGTCGGTATAGGGCACGCCGAGGCGTTGTTGTGTTTTCAGGTGAGCCGATAGGTCATCGATCGTCACCTCGTTTTCGCTGAGCCACGGATAGGAAGGCATGATCGATGACGGCACAACGGCGCGCGGATCAATCAGGTGGGCGACATGCCAGTCGTCGGAATATTTTGTCCCCAGCCGGGCGAGGTCCGGCCCGGTGCGTTTCGAGCCCCAGAGCATCGGGTGGTCATACTGCGATTCAGCTGCCAGCGAATAAGGCCCGTACCGCTCCACCTCGTCGCGCAGCGTGCGCACCATCTGGCTGTGGCAGGCGTAGCAGCCTTCGCGGATATAGATGTTGCGGCCGGTGAGTTCGAGCGGCGTATAGAGCCGCATGTCGTCGGTAGTCTCGACGGTTTCATCAATGGTAAACAGTGGTGCGATCTCGATGATGCCGCCAACACTGGCCGCCAGAATGATGCCCAGCACCAGCGCGATCGAATGCTTTTCGAGATTGTAATGCAGTTTGAACAGGGACATGGCGTTACTCCGCCGCTTGCAGTGCGAGGGGACGGTCGGCAGCCGTGCCGCGTGGGCCGCGTACAGTCAGCCAGATATTGGCCGCGCCAACCACGATTCCTGACAGGAACAGCGCGCCACCGGCAAAGCGGGCGATGTAATAGGGCCGCATTGCCTCGATCGATTCCAGGAAGGAATAGTTCAGCGTGCCGGCCTCATTGTAGGTCCGCCACATCAGCCCCTGGGTGATACCGGCGTTCCACAGCGAAAACACGTAGGTGAGCAGCCCTGCCAGCGCCAGCCAGAAATGCCACTCGATCAACCGCGCCGAATACATCCGCTCGCGGCCCCAGAGTGCAGGGATGACCGAGTAGAAAGCCCCGAAGGTAACCATTGCCAGCCAGCCGAGTGCACCGGAATGGACATGGCCAACCGTCCAGTCGGTGTAATGCGATAGCGCGTTGACCGGACGGATCGCCATGAACGATCCCTCGAAGGTGGAAAGCCCGTAAAACACCGCCGCCACGAACATGAACCGCAGCGTCGCGTCGTCGCGCACCCTATGCCAGGCGCCGTTGAGTGTCATCAGCGCGTTGCCGGCCGAGGCCCAGCTCGGCACCAGCAGCATTACCGAGAAGGTCATCCCCAATGTCTGCACCCAGTTCGGCAGCGCCGTGTAGTGCAGGTGATGTGAACCGACCCACATATAGAAGAAGGTGATGCCCCAGAAACTCAGGATCGACAGCCGGTAGGAGAAGATCGGTCGCTGCGCCCGCATCGGCAGATAGTAATACAGCATGCCGAGGAAGCCCGAGGTCATGAAGAAGGCCACGGCATTATGGCCGTACCACCACTGCACCATCGCGTCCTGCACGCCTGAAAACAGCGAATAGCTCTTGGTACCGGCGAAGCTCACCGGCAGCGCCAGGCTGTTGACGATGTGCAGCATTGCCACCACCAGTATGAACGCCAGATAGTACCAATTGGCGACATAGATATGCGGCTCAGCGCGGCGCGCCAGCGTGCGCAGATAGAGCACGAAATAGACCACCCAGGCGACCACCAGCAGGATGTCGGCATACCATTCGGGTTCCGCATATTCCTTGGATTGGGTGACACCCATCAGGTAACCGGTCACCGCCCACAGGCAGAACAGGTTGTAGCCCACCAGCACCACCCACGGGCTCAGCTGATCGGGCAGCCGGGCGCGAGAGGTGCGCTGCATGACGTGAAAAGAGGTGGCGATCAGGGCGTTGCCGCCGAACGCAAAAATCACGCCGGTGGTGTGCACCGGACGGATCCGCCCGTAGCTGGCCCAGGCCTGGCTGAATGTTGCCTCCGGCCAGACCATCAATGCTGCCACCCAGAGGCCCACGGCCATGGCGAAGATACCCCACACCATGGCGATTAGAATGCCCGCCTTGATCGGATCATCGTAGTAGCGTGAAAGCCGTTCCGGGGACGGTTCGGGCGCATACATCTTGCCGATTACCGCTGAAATCAGCGCACCGCCTATGGCCACCGCCATAAAGCCGTGAACGGCCATCGGGCCCTGTCGTGCTGCAGCCGCCATCGTCAGGCCAACTAGCGCCAGCAGACCCGCAAGCACGATGGCGAGTTGGCGTTCGGTGAGGGTGAGTCGCGCGATCATGCAACGTTCCTTGCGGGTGAAAGCCGGTCTGTGCCGGACAGAGGCTCGTCTGCTGCCAGAGATGGCAAGGCCACATCGGCAAGCGTAGAGCGATCGAGGTCAGCGAGAAAGGCCGTTTCGGCCGACCGCAGACGCGTCTTCAGCCGGCAGCAGCCGGAAATTGTGCAGTCGCCGCCCGAGGCCGCGAAACATTCGACAAGCGGCTGGCCGAACTCGAGCACCCGTACCACGTCGCCCAACTTGATATCGGAGGGTGGTCGCGCCAGCGTTGCGCCACCGCCCGTGCCGCGCCGCGTGGTGACGATGCCGGCTTGTGCCAAAGCACTCAGGATCTTGGCGAGATGGTTGCGCGACAACCCGAATTCATCGGCCAGTTCGGCGCTCGAAAATGCCTTCTCGGGTGCCGAGGCGATGCGCATCAGGGCGCGCAGGCCGAAATCGGTAAAGGAGGTGAGGCGCATCGCTATCTCATTTAATGGGTATTTGAGATAATGATTATGCCGTTTTAATACGCATTGTAAATGCCTATTTGAAGATTGAAATGTCCGACACCATGGAGTGCGGCTTTCGGAGCCGCACCTCATCTTTTTCGTAGAGGAATAGACCAACGCTTGCAGCCTGAAGATGAACGGGGTGACATCGTCGGGCGTCGGGTTGGTTCAGGTGTCATCAACGCCACAATTTTCCCAACGCCGTAACTATTTACCGGACGCCTCGACGATGTGCGTCATCAGCCACAAACCACGGCTTCCACGGTGCGGAAAATCTGAGCGCAGCAGCTTCATGATTGAACCGCTTCCCTGAAAAGGGGGATCGCGAACGACAGCACCGCGCATCCAATTGGACGCGCGGTGCTGTATGAGCATGAATTGATGCATGTGCGTTCTCGTTCGAATGGATCCATTCGAACGCGTCATGCACTAATAGGTCGCGCGACCGCCGGAGAGGTCGAACACGCTGGCGGTGGTGAAGCTGTTTTCCTCCGAGACGAGCCAGGCGATCATCGCTGCCGCCTCGTCGAGTTCCAGGAAACGGCCGCGGGGAATTTTCGACAGCATGTAGTCGATGTGTTCCTGCTTCATCTGGTCAAAAATGCGCGTGCGGGCAGCAGCCGGCGTGACGCAGTTGACGGCGATGTCGAGGTCGGCAAGTTCCTTGCCGAGCGATTTTGTAAGACCGATAACGCCCGCTTTTGATGCTGAATAGGCACAGGCGTTGGGGTTGCCTTCCTTGCCGGCAATCGAGGCAATGTTGAGGATTCGACCATAGCCGTGTTCGCGCATTGCCGGCACAACCACCCGGTTGACGTGGAATGTGCCGACCAGATTGATGTTGACGATCTTCTGGAATTCCTCTGGCGAATAATCGGCCAGCGGGGCGTTGGAGCCGGCAATACCTGCCGAATTGACCAGAATGTCGGCGCGCCCGAAGGCCTCGATCGTTGCCGTGAAGGCATTCTGCACGCTGCCCCAGTCGGCGATGTCGACTTGCGTCGCAATCGCGCCGCCACCGATGTCAGCGGCGGTGGCTTTTGCCAGATCGTGGTCCATGTCCCAGATCGCCACGCGTGCTCCGCCGACCGCAAGCCGGCGGGCAACAGCCTCGCCGATGCCTTGCGCTCCCCCGGTGACAATGGCGGTGCGATTGGTGAAGTCGGTCTTATTCATGGTGAGTGCATTCCCTCTGGTTCGATATGGATTTTCTGATCGTCCGAAACGACCAATTCGTTTTGTCTGTGCCCGGTCCCTGTTTTGTGGTGGTACTCACGCGCTTCCACGCATGATGATTTTCTTTCTGCATCGTGTATCAGTTTGGCTTCGGTGTTGCCTCGCGGATCAACCATCGTCAAGGCTGGTATCGGTATGCTCGTGCTGTCACACCTCGGCTGTCGGCACGATGGCGCCGCGTTGCGCAACCACCTGTGCGGCCAGCCTGTGTCCCCAGGACAAGGCGATATTCTGCGGCTGCTTCAGCACGGTTGCTGCCAAATAGCCGGCATTGAAGCTGTCGCCGGCGGCAGTGGTGTCGATTACCTTGTCGACCGCTTCAAACACTCCGTTATCAGTAGCCGAAGGATTGAGCGAAACCGGGCCCAGCGCCCCGCGCTTGAGAGCACCATGATGGCAACCGAGCCCGTGCAGTCGCATGAGCACCGCGTCTTGATCGGCATCGCCGAAAAGCGCCATTTCGTCGTCGAGCGAAGGCAGGGCCAGATCGCACAGCGCCCAGGCCTGCGTGGTTACCTGCTGAGCCGTTTCGCGGCTTTCCCAAAGTTTGGGCCGGTAGTTTGAATCGAACGCGATCTGGACGCCGCTACGTTTAAGCGCCGCCAGCCGCTCAAGTAAGGCGGCGCGCGCCGATTGCGCCATGATGGCCAGCGTGATGCCGGAAAAATAGATCAGTTCCGCTCCGGCGAGCGCATCGAAATCAGCCGGCTCCTGAAACAGTTTTCTGGCCGCAGAATTCGAACGCCAATAGGAGAAAGTCCGCTCTCCGGTGTCGTCGGTTTGAACGGCATAGATGCCGATGTTCGCATCGGCATCGGACGCACAGCGCGACAGGTCGAGCGCGTGTTCCTCGGCAAACATCCGGCAGGCACCGGACAGCGGATCGTGCCCCAGCCGGGTAAGATAGAAAACCTGGCCCTTGTCCTTGAGCAGCCTCTGGCAATAGACGGCGGTGTTGAACGTGTCACCGGCAAAACCGACGTTGAACTGGCCGGCCGGGCCACTGATTTCGGCCATCACTTCGCCGATACTGATGATTTTCATGCGCTTCACTCTGGAGATTGTAACAAAGCAGGACGATCCAACTATCATGTCACCCGGGCTGCGTCGAACGCTTCGGCTACTCACCGATATGCGGGACAGGTCAGGGTGATCGATCCCGGTGGAACAATTATCGCAAACAACCGGCACAAACTGCTGCACAGGTTGATTCTTGATTTCATCCAGGCCGGATTTTATCCCCGTCCTGGGGCGTGGCTCCATAGTGGTCTCATTCGACAGGAGATCGATATGGACAAGACCGCAACGCTCGAACTTCCCTTCATACTGCCATCGCAGGCGCAGAAGCACGTTACCCACAATGAAGCCCTTCTCGCGATCGATGCGCTCGCGCAAATCGCTGTCAAATCGGGCGCGCTGAGCGAGCCGCCGGCTGATCCTGTACCTGGCGACCGCTATTTGGTGGCGCCGCACCCGGGCGGAGCATGGGCAGGCAAGGCCGGCACCATCGCCAGCTACATGGATGGGCAGTGGCGCTTTCATACGCCCAAGGCCGGTTTCGTGGTGTGGATGGAGGATGACGCCGCGCTGAAGGTGCATGATGGCGAGGGTTTCACGATGGTGGCTGCCCCTGAACAACTGCCGCTCATCGGAATAAATACCACTGCGGACACGATCAACCGGTTGGCGGTTGCAGCACCTGCCACCCTTCTCACCCATGAGGGCAGCGACCACAGGCTTTCACTCAACAAGGCGGCATCTGGCGATACGGCGAGCATCGTCTTCTCCACCGATTTCTCAGCCCGCGCCGAGATCGGCCTCGCAGGCAGCGACGGATTTTCGGTCAAGATCAGTCCCGACGGTGCCAGCTTCGTCCAAGTGCTCGGGGTCGATCCGGTGAGCGGCACGGTTTTCTTTCCACAAAACCTGATTCCCGAAGCGCCGTTGGTCAACATCATGGGCGATGGCGGTCGATTCGCAGGCTCTCCGGAGCCCGTGGGCCTTACAGTCGGAGCTTTCGCGGCCCCGTCCTGGGCCCTGATGATGAACGCCGCAACGCTCACCAGCCACGCCAGATTCTATCGCGACTCGGTCACCTATGGCGGTGCCGCAACCGCGCTCGACACTGATGTCGAGGAGTTGATGGAATTGATCGTTGAGGCGGATTTTCGGCGCTATTACCCCGAGTTCTACGTCGCCAGACTGACCGCGGGGGCCGGAACAGCCTCGCCGCTTACATTTGCCGATGCGGTGCAGCGCTATACCCAGCTCTACACCGACAGCTTTCCTCGTCCGGTAAAACTGACCACGAGCTTTTATCTCAAAGCCGTCCTGGGTGATGTCGGCATGCCCTGGAATTCCCAGCGGCGGCTGTTCATCGACGGCGAGGAGGTTTTTGCCAACACATTGGTCCCGGCCGATGGCCAATGGCACCATGTTCTGGCCATGGAGGGAGAGGCTTTCACCCGACATTATCGCTACAGCAATGATGCCATACGTCTGTACCAGCGCAGTGGCGATATCGCCCTGATCGCATTTCCTGCAGCCGTGCCTGGCCAGATCATGTTGCCGGCTGATATCGGGCAGGTGTCAGGCACAGGATCGTGGTGAGGTATGCTCGCGTTGAGCGGGCGCTGAAAGCACAGCTTCTGTCACGCCATGATCCAAAGCAGTGTAGGTGCTCAAGCCCGAAAGCATGGCCGATTTCACGCGATTGGCCAGCTCGCTGAAAAGTCTGCCTGTCCTTCGATGCTTCAAAAGCGACTTTGGCTTTGACGGCTGCTGGCCGATACGCTAACAAATTCTCATTCTCAGGGCGGGGTGAGATTCCCCACCGGCGGTTACAGCCCGCGAGCGCCACCCTCGGGTGGGTCAGCAGACACTGGTGAAATTCCAGGGCCGACGGTCATAGTCCGGATGGTAGAGAATGGGTTTGAGGCATCAGATCGCGAGATCTGTGCCGAAGGCTCGTGCGCTCTGGGATCTTGTCATTATTGAAAGGATCCGAGCAATGACAAAATCCCTTAAAATCGCTTTCATCAAGGCACGCTGGCATGCCGATATCGTTGATCAGGCCCTTGCCGGTTTTACGGCGCGGGTTGGTGAGCTTGGCCTTGATGCGGAGGTGGTCAGCTTCGACGTGCCAGGTGCGTTTGAAATGCCGCTGTTGGCTCAGAAGCTTGCAAAAACCGGAGCCTATGACGCCATCGTTGCCGCCGCATTGGTAGTCGATGGCGGTATCTATCGGCATGATTTCGTAGCCCAGGCAGTGGTGACCGGTCTCATGGACGTGCAGCTCAAGACCGAAGTGCCGGTGTTTTCGGTCTCGCTGACGCCACACCATTTCCAGCCCAAGGGCGAGCATGAAGCGTTCTTCACGACCCATTTCGTTCAGAAGGGCCGCGAAGCCGCAGATGCGGCGGCACAAATCATCGCGCTGAATGCGGAGCTTGTACCGGTTGCGGACGCGGCGCGGGCTGCCTGACAAGCGGTAGCATCGGCATGCGTTCGAAATTACCACGCGCGGCTGACCGCGCGTGGTTGGCGCAGGCTAACGAACCTGCCAGCAGCACCCCGGTGTTGGGCTGCGCGCATCCAGTTGGATGGGCAGCGCTGCTGGGCAGGTCGGGTAGTAGCAAAGCTTACTGATCTTTCAGAATCCATCCCGTGCCAGGCAGAGGAGCCTGACCCGATCGCGTCGGTGACATCCGGCTCATTTCCCGGTCACAATCGGCTGACGCTTGACTGAAACGTCTGGGCAGACCAAGATTTCAACCAGAAGCGCAGGAGGATGTCGCTTCGGGAGGAATTGCCTATGTCATCGATCAAGCTCTATCGGGGCGAGTTCGGACATGTTTCCGTGCTCAACGTTTCCAGCAATCTGGTCACCCACGCCCATACCGAAGCCCACATCATCATCTGGCTGGAAGGCGCTGCGGGGAACATGGTGATCGGAGGCGAAGCGGTAACGCCCGGTCCCGCTGCCGCCGCTGCGGTCAATTCACTTGAGCCGCACAGCCATTCCATGGCCAGTGAACATGAATCCGGCTTGTTCCTGGCTTTCTACATAGATCCCCAATGGGCCCTGCGGCGTCGCGGTCTGCCTGCGGGAACGGCCTTGTTTGCCAAGCCCACTATCCCGATGGATCTCAGGCTCTACCGCGCGGTCGTCGATATTTTCAACCTTCTGCGCGACGAGGGCAATATTGACGATTTTGTCGATTATGAAATCGAGCGGTTGATCGACAGTCTTTTGGATGTGGCGCAAGCGCAATCGGTTCGGCTGCGTCCGTTGCACGCTCAGAGCAACTCGCTGGATTACCGTGTCCGCAAGGCAATTGACCTGATGAAGCTCAATATCTGCGAACGCATCTGCTTTGACGATCTGGCGCGCAAGGTTGGGCTCTCGCGGGCGCATTTCTTCTCCCTGTTCAAGGAGCAGACTCGGCTGACACCGAATGTCTACTGGAACACGCTGCGGATGGATGAAGCGCGCCGTCAATTGCAATGCTCTGAGGATTCGCTGATTTCCGTCGCCTGCAATCTCGGTTTTACCACCCAAGGCAACTTCTCCCGCTTTTTCAGGGATCACGTTGGCGTTCCGCCGATAGAGTATCGCAAGGCGGCAGCAGCCCGTATCGAATGGGCGTCGGTTTTTCCGACTGAGAGATAAACCGTCAAGACGCATTGATAAGCACCACGAGCCGGGTCGCCCTACAGTAGGGTCCTGTTGAACTCGTGAGGACTTTTATCAATGACGACTGTAACCATTTCCAGCATCATCGACGCGCCTGTTGAAAAGGTCTGGGCACGTATTCGCGATTTCAACGGCTTGCCAAGCTGGCATCCGCGGATGGTTGAAAGCCACATCGAGGATGGCAAGCCTGCTACCGAAATCGGCTGTGTCCGCAATTTCACCCTGGCCAGCGGACCCAAGCTGCGCGAGCAGTTGACCGCGTTTTCCGACGATGAGTTTCTGGTCAGCTATGCGATCCTGGAAACGCCGCAGCCAATCACCAATCACAGCTCCACATTGCAGCTGCGCCGCGTCACCGATGGCGACCGCACCTATGCGGAATGGACTGCCACATTCGATGCGCCGGCCGAAAAAGCCGACGAACTTGCCGCCGGCATGGGCGCCAACGTGTTCCAGGGCGGCTTCAATGCGCTGCAGGAGCATTTTACCTCGAAATCCTGATCCAGGCTTGAAGGAGTATCGCCATGTCGCTTGCTCTGAGTACGTTCGCATCGGCCAAGGAAGCATCGGTTGCCCTCAATGAGGGCGGCGCTCGCTATCTCGGCGGCGGCACTCTGGTGGTGCGCGCGGTCAATGAGGGGGACATAGCCATTACCGGCTATGTCCGCACCACTGACCCGGCGCTCACGAAAATCGACGTTTCGGGACAACGGGCACACATCGGCGCTTCGGCGACGATGGCAGCGATTGCCCGGTGTCCGGAACTGGAGACCATAAGCCGCGCCGCCAAAGCCGTCGGCGGTCCCGCCATTCGCAATATGGCCACGGCGGGCGGCAATCTGTTCGCACCGGCGCCCTATGGCGATTTTGCGGTCGCGCTGCTTGCGCTTGGTGCGACGGTGCACTGTGCCGACGCCGATTTGAGTATCGATGATTTTCTCGCTGATCGTGACAATTCGTCCGGGCGGGGAATCGTGACTGCCGTGAGTTTCGATATCCCGACGGCAGACAGCTTTCGCTTTTTGAAGGTCTCTCGGGTCAAGCCCAAGGGTGTGTCGGTGCTCAGCATCGCCACAGTCATCGACACCGATGCGCAGGGCGTGGTTGCGAAAGCCCGCATTGGGCTGGGGTGCATGGCGGAACGTCCGATCCGGGCGCGCGCCGCTGAGGCTGCCCTTAAAGGCCAGCCGATTACACAAGACGGAATCGCTCAGGCCGTTGCCGTCATCGGCGAAGGCACAGATCCGATCACCGACCCGATCGCCAGTGGATGGTACCGGGGTGAAGTCTTGCCGGTGCATTTCAGCAGGCTGTTGCTTAGCTGAGGAGGCCGGTTGCAACTCGGCTGGGGAGGTCGATTGCACAGAGGAATTTGCCAGTTGCTGGGCTTAGCAGGTGGCGGGAGGAGGACAAATGGCCAGAATTCCAGTTCAATTTCGGCTCAACGGTGACGACAGGGCCGAATTCATCGAAAGCGGCACGACGCTGTTTCATGCGCTGCGCGA
This sequence comes from Hoeflea sp. Naph1, assembly GCF_046837775.1. Taxonomy (GTDB): domain Bacteria; phylum Pseudomonadota; class Alphaproteobacteria; order Rhizobiales; family Rhizobiaceae; genus Hoeflea. The sequence continues at coordinate 1,631,237 of NZ_CP177286.1, forward strand.
CACCATGGGCGACATGTCGCCGAAGGGTGGATGCCACCAGGGTTCGTGCGGTGCCTGCTCGGTGATCATTGATGGCGAGTTGCGGTTGAGCTGCCTGACCCTGGCTGAAACCTGCGAAGGCGCCGAAATCGAGACAACCGCAGGCCTAGGTCAGGATGGGGTGTTGCACCCGGTGCAGCGCGCCATCCTTGATGGCTTTGCCACCCAATGCGGCTTCTGTACCCCGGGCATGGTGATGGCTGCCAAGGCGTTGCTCGACCGCACGCCAAACCCGAGCCGGGAAGATGTGGTCGAGGCAATCTCGGGCAACATCTGCCGCTGCACCGGCTATGAGCCGATCATCGCCGCGGTGCTTGCCGCGGCCCGGTCCAATTCGCAGAACGCCGGCTGAGGAGGTCGAAAATGGAACTTCGCAAGAGCTATTTCGCCGACGAACGCAAGGACGACCTCAACGAGATCGGCCATTCCCGCCCGCGTTCTGATGCGCCCGGTCATGTTACCGGCAAGACATCCTATTTCGCCGACCGGACTTTCCCCGGCCTGCTGCATCTGAAGATGGTGCGCAGCCCGCATCATCACGCCAACATCCGCTCGATAGACACCTCCGAAGCCGAAAAGCATCCCGGCGTCATTCGGGTGATCACGGCCAAGGATGTGCCACACAATCTCTACACCATCCTGATCCTGATCCAGGTTGGTCCCGAGGACGAGACCGTTCTGGCTGACAAGAAGGTCAGCTGGAAGGGCGAGGCCGTGGTTGCGGTACTGGCTACCAGCGAGCGTGCCGCCCAGGAAGCCGCCGTCAAGGTCAAGGTCGACTACGAGGTGTTGCCCGCAGTCTTCGACGTACTCGATGCGCTCAAGCCGGATGCACCGCAGGTCAACGAGCACCATCCGGGCAACTATTACCACTATGACAGCGGGGATCACCGCAAGGTTCGGTATGGCGATATCGATGCCGGTTTTGCCGCCGCCGACCACATCCTTGAGCAAACCTATCAGTCTTCACCGATTGAACAGGCGCCCGCCGAGACCACCGGCTGTATCGTCACGCCGGACGGCAATGACCGTTTTACCTGTCACACTAACACCCAGGCGATGTTCTTCACCCTCGATAACGCCTCGATCATCCTGCAGATGCCGGGCCACAAGCTGCATATGGTCGGTGGTACCGTCGGCGGCGGCTTTGGCGGCAAGGTGGATGTCATCGTCGAACCGATCGCCATCCTGGCGGCCAAGCTCACGGGACGGCCGGTGTCGTTCATCTACAGCCGTGAGGAGGAAATGCAGATTTCCTCACCACGCGCTGCCGAAACCATCATCCTCAAGGATGGCGTCACCAATGATGGCCGCCTCGTTGCCCGGCAAGTCACCGGTTACACCGATGCCGGCGCCTATTCACGGCACTCGCCCTATGGCGCGCAGAAGGGCGCGGCGCATTATCCCGGCCCCTACACGGTGCCCAATGTCTGGATCGACAGCTATTGCGTCTACACCAACCGGACGCCGTCGAGCGCCATGCGCGGCTTTGGCGTGACCATCGCCGATTTTGCGCTTGAGGTGCAAATGGACAAGCTGGCTCGCCTGATCGGTATGGATCCGCTCGAGTTCCGCTTCATCAATGCCTATCGGGACGGAGACATGAAGGCGCACCGCCAGCCCACCGAGGGCGCGGCGCTGATCGAGTGCATGCAGGAGGCTTCACGGGTCTCTGGATGGCCGGTGGCGCAAAAATATCTCGATATGTCCTCGCGAACCAGGGAGGCTTGAAATGGCTTTGAAACATGGCCGCGGCGTTGCCGCAATCAACTATCCGACCGGCATGAATCTGGGTGGCGACCCCAGCCAGGCGCTGGTTCATTCCACCCCCACCGGCAATTTCATGGTGTCATTGTCGAGTGTCGATCTCGGCCAGGGGCTCAAGCAGGTGATGGCGCAAATCTGCGCCGAGACCATTGGCGTGCCGACCGAGTGCGTTACCATCGACACTGCCGACACCGACACCGGGCCCCACTGCATGGGCACATTTGCCTCGCGCGGCACCCACAGGGTCGGCAATGCGGTGGTGGAGGCCGCCCGTGAGGCCCGTCAGGTGATGCTCGAAGTGGCCGCCGAGGAACTTGAGGTCAATGCCTCCGACCTCGATACCGATGGCGAAGGCAATATCCACGTCAAGGGCGCGCCACAGAAGTCGATCTCGATATTCGACACAGCACTTGCCGCCCATTTCAAACAGGGCCGGTCGATCTCCGGTCGTGGCATGTTTCTGGTGCAACGTTCCTATCCTGATACCGAGACGGGGGCCATGAAACCGGCCACCTGCTACGCCCATGCTTGCGTGGTCGCCGATGTCGAAGTCGATGACGAGACCGGTGAAATCACGGTGCAGTCGGTCAAGAATGTCTACGAGGTCGGCCGGGCGCTGAACCCGAAAATGGTCGAGCAACAATTGGTCGGCGGGTCATGGATGGGCATCAGTCACGCACTCTACGAGACCACTGAACCCTATTATCCCAAGCGCGATCATGGCGGCACTGATTTCAACCAGTACCTCATGCCCGGTCCTGGTGATCTGGCGGAGACCGAGACCTATGTGCTGGAGCGGCCGTCTTCCGATGGTCCCTACGGGGCCAAGGGACCGGGAGAGATGTGCGCCAACCCGCAGATTCCGGCGCTGGCAAATGCGATCTACGACGCCGTCGGTGTCCGCATCGACACCATGCCGATCACGCCTGAGCGGATTCTGCGCGCCATCAAGGCAAAAGCTGCAGTGGGCGAAGGCCGGACTGAGTGACGATGGCACACGAAGGGGAGGGGATAGCGACTTCGCCGGAAGCGCTGATGTCCCGTCTGGCTCAATCGCACTATCTGGCCGATGAAGAACTCGCAACAGCGATTTTCCTGGCGCTTCGGCTGGGCAAGCCGCTGTTGCTGGAAGGCGCGCCCGGTGTCGGCAAGACTGAAGCCGCAAAGGCTGTCGCCGAGGCTTTGGGGCGCGATCTTGTGCGGTTGCAATGCTATGAGGGCATTGATGCCGCGCACGCGCTCTATGAATGGAACTACCAGCGGCAATTGCTGGCCATCAGGCAGGCAGGTGAAGCCGAGACCGACATCTATGGCGACCGGTTCCTGATCGCCCGTCCGTTGTTGCAGGTCTTGCAGGCGCCCGATCAACGGGTTTTGCTGGTTGATGAGATCGACCGCTCAGACCATGAATTTGAAGCCCTGCTGCTCGAATTTCTGTCCGATTTTCAGATCTCCATTCCCGAACGCGGCACGCTATGTGCAAAGTCCCGGCCACTGGTGGTGCTGACCTCCAACCGCACCCGCGAATTGGCCGAGGCGTTGCGCCGCCGCTGTGTCTATCACTGGATCGGTTATCCCGACGCCGAACGCGAGGCGGCAATCATCATGGCGCGCTCGGGCGATGTGGCACGCGAGACAGCCAAGGCGGTTGCCGACGCGGTGCGCGACATCCGCGCGCGGCCGCTGGCCAAACCTCCGGGCATCGCCGAGGCCATCGAATGGGCCAATGCGGCGACCATTCTGGAGAAAGGTGGAAGTCCCTGGCCCGAGGCGTTCCGCCGGGCGATTGGCGTCCTGATCAAGGACGAAGAGGACATTCACTACATCGAGCCCGAAATGCGTCACATCATCGAGGCGGCAATGTCATGAACAAGTTCCTGGTCTGCGACACGGCTGAAACACCACGCGAACTGCCGCGCGGTTCTGCCCCGTTTTTCGGTTTTGCCCGCTTGTTGCGGCGCTTCGGGTTTTCTATCGCGCCGGAACAAGCGATCGCCTTCATGCAAGCGGTAAGCCTGCTCGGGCCTCGCTCGATGGATGATGTCCGCCGCTCGGCAGTCGCCACATTCGCGCCGGCGCCTGAACGACGCGTCGAGTTTGATGCCCTGTTTGAAAGCTGGTTTTGCGGCGACACCGGCATGCTCTCGCCGGGAGATCAGCAGGACGAGGAAGAGACCGAAATCAAGGACGACAATGCGACCGCCGAAGAACAGATCATCACCATACAGGATGCAAAGGGTGGCGAACTGACCTCGGGCGCCGAACAGCTCAACACCCGCACGTTCCCCAGCGACGATCTTCGGCTTGATAAACTTGAACGTCGGATCGGCGCGGCGCTGCCCTGGCGACGGTCGTTTCGCACGGTGCGGACCTCGACCGGCAGCAATCTCGATCTGCGCCGCTCCATGCGCAAGATACTCTCGGCCGATGGCGACATTCCGTCACCGCGCCTGCGCCGCCGGCAGACCGTGCCGCGGCGGCTGTTGATGTTGATCGACGTTTCCGGATCGATGAAGCTTTACACCGACGATTACCTCAAGCTTGCCCATGCTGCGGTGCAGGGCACCGGTGGGGTCGAAGTGTTCTGCTTCGGCACCAGATTGACACGGCTGACCCCGGCATTGCGGATCAAGAACCGGGACCAGGCACTGGCGCGCGCCGGCGCGCTTGTCGAAGACTGGGATGGCGGCACCCGCATCGGCCGGACGTTGCTCGCGTTTCTTTCGGTGCCGCGGTTTTCGGCCTTTGCCAGAGGTGCGGTGGTGGTGATCCTGTCCGACGCGCTCGAGCGTGGTGACTCCACCGAGATGGAAACTGCCTTTCGTCGGTTCGCCGGCGCCGCGCACCGTCTGTCCCTGGCAACGCCACTGGCCGGTGATCCGCGCTTTCGTCCGGAGACTGCAGCCTTGCGGGCGATTATGCCAATGCTGGATGACCTCGTCGACGGTTCATCGATTGCCGGTCTCTCGGAATTTTTTCTGTCATTGGGGCGGTCCGCTCCGGATATTGAACCCATGTCGGGGAGGGGCTCATGACGCTCGGAATTATCGACTCTCATTTTCACATCTGGCGCCAGCAGGATCTGCCATGGCTGATGGGCCCGATGGTGCCGCGCATTTTTGGCCCGTATGAGCCTATCCGCCGTGATTATCCGATCGAGGAATTTTTGGCCGACCAGCAGCCGTCAGGTGTTGAAAAGGCGGTCTATGTGCAGACCAATTGGGCCAAGGAGCATTTCGAAGACGAAGTGGCCTGGGTGCAGGCAACCGCCGACCGCACCGGCTGGCCGCACGCGATTGTTGGCTACGCCGACATGGCGGTCGAGGATGTGCGGCCGCAGCTTGACCGGCTGAAGAAATACCCGTTGCTGCGTGGTGTGCGCATGCAATTGCACTGGCATGAAGAACCCGACTACCGGTTTGCGCCGTCGGCCAAACAGGTGCTTGATGCGAATGTGCGCGCCAATGTGGCGCGGTTGAAAGACTATGGCCTGTCGTTCGATCTGCAGCTGTTTCCCGCCCAGATGGAGGACGGTGCCGCACTGGTGGCAGAGAACCCGGAAACACAATTCATCCTCACTCATACCGGCATGCTGACCGGAATGGAGCCCGAAACCCAGGCGGCCTGGCGTGAGGGCTTGGGCAAACTCGCGCCCTATCGCAACCTGAGCGCAAAACTGTCGGGTCTCGGCACATTCCTGCACCGCAACGATCCGGCCATGATCGACTATGTTGTTTCCAACGCTGTCGATATCCTCGGCAGCGACCGCTTGATGTTCGGCTCCAATTTCCCGATCGAAAAGCTCTGGACCGATCATCTGGCCATGGTGACGTCCTATCGCGATGCGGCCGGAAAATTCGATGAGGCTACCCAGGCCGACATTTTCCGCAACACCGCCGCGCGGGTCTACCGCCTGGATTGAGGCATTGGGGTACGATTGGCTTTTTGGCCGGGCAGGTCGGCAGCGAACACCATGCGATGCCGGTCGCTCTCCGGTCGTGCATGGATTATCCCTCCTTCTATATCCTTTGCGTGATCTGGTGACGGATTGCAGCACTCTCCGCCAGCGTGAGGCTCGGCTGAAACTGGCTCACTTATCGTGAATCAGGTCCGCTCGGTCGGAGGCGTTTGCGCTTCGATCATATTTTGGCGGCCCCTCCCAGTATCGAAACGGCTTCTCCGCCTGCGGCAGCGGTGCCGAGAATCTGGCAAAACGCATCACGGCACGTCATTTTCCACGCAGTGTTGGCGACAGCGGTGGACCGGATCGTTGCAGCAGTTATACAAGTGAAAAATATCAAATCACTGGAGTGCTGACATGAAGAAACTCGTTCTTACCGGTGCCGCCGGCCGCCTTGGTTCATATTTGCGGGAGCCATTGAGCAAGCTTTGCGATGAACTGGTTTCGACAGATCTGGCCGAGGATATTGGCAAGACCTATCCCGGTGAAACCTATGTGAAGGCGAATCTGGAGGATCTCGACGCCATGGTCGCCGTGCTGGAGGGCGCCGACATGGTGGTTCATTTCGGCGCCATTGGCGATGAAGCCCCGTTTGAAACGCTGCTCGGCCCGAACTTCATCGGTGCCTACAACGTCTGGGAGGCAGCCCATCGCAACGGCCTGCGCCGGGTGGTCTACGCCTCCTCGATCCATGCGGTCGGCATGCACAAGAAGACTGATTTTATCGGCATCGACGCACCGCACAAACCCGATACCTTCTATGGCCTGGCCAAGTGTTTTGCCGAGGATCTGGCGAGCCTTTACTGGGACAAGCGCGGGCTGGAATCGGTCTGCATGCGGATTCTCTCCTGCGCCCAGGTCACCAACCCCCGCGCGGTAGGCACCTGGCTCAGCTACGATGACCTGATCCAACTGGTGGAGCGTGCTATCGATACGCCCGTCACCGGCTTTTCAATTGTCTATGGCGTGTCCAACAACGACCGCGCCCCGGTGGACAATGCCAAGGCCAACCATCTTGGCTATCACCCCAAGGACAATGCCGAACAGTTCGCCAAGGAAATCTATGCTGAAGCAGGTCCGCTTGACCCGCAGGATCCTGGCAACATGCATCACGGTGGCCCGTTCGCAGCGGTTGAACTGGGCAACAGTGGTGTGGCGTTCCTGAATCTCAACGAAGACGACACGGCCAAGAGCTGACCCGCGTACGAAGCTGAAAGGCTGCAGCACCTGGGGATAGCACTCCCCAACAACAGATCGGGGCCCGAAGGCCCCGATCGTAATTCTGTCGGTTCGGCTTCAGCCGACCAGACTTACTGCCAGCTCTTGACCAGTTCGTCGTAGTTGACGGTCAACGGCTGTTCTTTTTCGTTTTCGATCTTGAGCTGCGGAGCGAGGTTGCCCTTCGAGACGGCATCCGCATTCCAGTATTCAAGATCATGCTCTTCGGCGAGCTTCGGACCGATGTCGCCCTGAACGCCGGAGCGTTCGATGCGGGCCATCACCTTTTCCTGCTCTTCGCATAGCGAATCCATGGCTGCCTGGGCAGTCTTGGCACCCGAAGAAGCGTCACCGATTGCCTGCCACCAGAGCTGAGCCAGCTTCGGATAGTCAGGAACGTTGGTGCCGGTCGGCGACCATTGTACGCGGGCCGGCGAGCGATAGAACTCGATCAGACCGCCGAGCTTCGGAGCACGTTCGGTGAAGCTCTTGTCCTGGATGGTCGATTCGCGCGTCAGTGTCAGACCGACATGGCTTTTCTTCACGTCGACCGTCTTTGACGTCACGAACTGCGCGTAGAGCCATGCGGCCTTGGCGCGATCGTCGGGGGTGGACTTCATCAGCGTCCAGGATCCCACGTCCTGATAGCCGAGCTTCATGCCGTCCTTCCAGTAGACGCCATGCGGGCTCGGAGCGAAGCGCCATTTCGGCGTGCCGTCCTCGTTGACCACAGGAAGGCCTTCCTTGACCATGTCAGCGGTGAAGGCGGTGTACATGAACATCTGCTGGGCAATCTCGCCCTGGGCCGGAACCGGACCCGATTCAGAGAAGGTCATGCCTTCCGCCGCTGCTGGCGCATAGGCCTTGATCCAGTCGAGATATTTCTGGATCGAGTAGACAGCTGCGGGGCCGTTGGTGTCACCACCACGTGCAACGCAAGAACCTACCGGACGGGAGTTCTCGTCAACCTTGATCCCCCATTCGTCAACCGGTAAGCCGTTTGGCAGGCCCTTGTCGCCATTGCCGGCCATCGACAGCCAGGCATCGGTGAAGCGCCAGCCGAGTGACGGGTCCTTCTTGCCGTAGTCCATGTGGCCATAGACTTTCTTGCCATCGATTTCGCGGCCGGTGAAGAATTCGGCAATGTCCTCATAAGCCGACCAGTTCACCGGCACGCCGAGGTCGTAGCCGTACTTGGCCTTGAAGTCTGACTTGTTCTTCTCGTCGTTGAACCAGTCATACCGGAACCAGTAGAGGTTGGCGAACTGCTGGTCGGGCAGCTGGTAGAGATCGCCGTCCGGCGCAGTGGTGAAGCTCAGCCCGATGAAATCGTCAAGATCGAGCATCGGATTGGTGACATCCTTGCCCTCATTGGCCATCCACTTGGTCAGGCTGCGAGCCTGCTGATAGCGCCAGTGGGTGCCGATCAGGTCGGAGTCATTGACATAGGCGTCGTAGATATTTTCGCCGGTCTGCATCTGGGTCTGCAGTTTCTCCACTACATCGCCTTCGCCGATGAGGTCATGCGTGACCTTGATGCCGGTGATCGCGGTAAATGCGGCTGCCAGCGTCTTTGATTCATATTCATGCGTGGTCAGCGTTTCGGAGGCGACCTTGATTTCCATGCCGGCAAAAGGCTTTGCGGCATCGACAAACCACTGCATTTCCTTTTCCTGGTCAGCGCGTGAGAGCGTCGACAGATCGCCGATCTCTGCATCGAGGAAGCTCTTGGCCTCGTCCATGCCCGCTTGCGCGGCACCTGCGCTGAACACCAGCGCCATAGCCACTGTTGAAAGTAGAAGATGTTTCCGCATTGCAGTTTCCTCCCGACTTGCGAAAACGGAAACGGCGGTATTGCCGCTTCCGGTATTCAAACCCTAGACCCAGCGGAACACGCCGATGGCGTAGACCACGGAAAGGGCAAGAGCCCACCAGAGGTTCGGACCAACCAGTCCGAGCCAGGCAAGATTGATGAACGCCGAACCCAACAGCGAGACGAACAGACGGTCACCGCGCGTGGTTTCAAAGCGCAGGATTCCAACTCGCGGCGAACCGCCGGGTACATAATGCTCCCACACGCCCATGCCGACGAGCAGCATGAAGATGACGATGAAGAAGGTTGCCGTTGGCCCGGTCCAGGCCATCCAGGAAAGATCCATAGCGTAGCCTCCTCAGACCCGGCCCAGGGCAAAGCCCTTGGCGATGTAGTTGCGGACAAACCAGATCACCAGCGCGCCGGGGATGATGGTCAGCACACCGGCTGCGGCCAGCACGCCCCAGTCCATCCCCGAAGCCGAGACCGTGCGGGTCATGGTGGCGGCGATCGGCTTGGCGTCGGTGACAGTCAGCGTACGGGCGATCAGCAATTCGACCCATGAGAACATGAAGCAGAAGAACGCGGCCACGCCGATCCCGCTCGCAATCAGCGGCATGAAAATCTTGACGAAGAATTTCGGGAACGAGTAGCCGTCGATATAGGCGGTTTCGTCGATTTCCTTGGGTACGCCCGACATGAAGCCTTCAAGAATCCAGACTGCAAGCGGCACGTTGAACAGGCAGTGGGCAATCGCCACGGCTATATGCGTATCGATCAACCCGAAGGCGGAGTAGAGCTGGAAGAACGGCAGCGCGAACACCGCTGGCGGCGCCATCCGGTTGGTCAAGAGCCAGAAGAACAGGTGCTTGTCGCCCAGGAACCTGTAGCGCGAAAACGCATAGGCTGCCGGCAGCGCCACCGCCACCGAGATCACCATGTTCATCACCACATAGATGATCGAGTTGATGTAGCCATTGTACCAGGCCGGATCGGTGAAGATGACGGTGTAATTGGCAATAGTCGGATCACGCGGCCACAGCGAGAATGCGCCGAGGATCTCGGTGTTGGTCTTGAAGCTCATGTTCATGAGCCAGTAGATCGGCAACATCAAAAGGAAGATGTAGATCACCGGGACCAGGAAGGAGAAGCGCGCGATCGCGTTGGAGCGCCGTGTCCGGCGCGCCATTGCAGCCGTGGCGTCGTCGGTTGTCAATGAGGCGGGGGCGGTGTTTGCGGTATGGCTCATGGTTCGCTTTCCCTCAGCCCTTGGCATCGTTGGTAATCATCACGGTGTAGAAAACCCATGACAACAGCAGGATGATGAGGAAATAGATCAGCGACATCGCCGCCGCCGGCCCGATGTCGAACTGACCGATCGCGGTCTTGACCAGATCGATCGACAGGAAGGTGGTGGAGTTGCCGGGGCCGCCGCCGGTAACGACAAACGGCTCGGTGTAGATCATGAATGAGTCCATGAATCTCAGCAGCACGGCGATCAGCAGCACCCGGTTCATCTTCGGCAACTGGATATAGCGGAACACCGACCAGCGCGAGGCGCCGTCGATCTTGGCGGCCTGGTAATAGGCGTCGGGGATCGACACCAGACCGGCATAGCACAACAGCACCACCAGGCTGGTCCAGTGCCAGACATCCATGGTGATGACAGTCACCCAGGCGTCGAACGGGTCGTTGACGTAATTGTAGTCAAAGCCCATCGCGTTGAGCGTGTAACCGAGCAGGCCGATGTCGATGCGTCCGAACACCTGCCAGATGGTGCCGACCACGTTCCACGGAATCAGCAGCGGCAGCGACATGAAAACCAGGCAGAACGGCACACCCAGCCCCTTGCGCGGCATGTTGAGCGCAATGAAAATGCCGAGCGGCACCTCGATCAACAAGATGATGCCCGAAAACAGCAGGTTGCGCAAAAGCGCGTCATGAAAGCGGTCCGATGAAAGCACATCGGAAAACCAGGAGGTTCCGGCCCAGAAGAACTGGTTGTTGCCGAACGTGTCCTGCACTGAATAATTGACCACCGTCATCAGCGGGATCACGGCCGAGAATGCCACCAGCAAGAGCATCGGCAGCACCATGAACCAGGCCTTGTTGTTCCAGGGCTTATCCATCTCAGCCTCCCAGCTTTACGCGCCAGTCGTCGGCGTAAATGTTGATACCAGTGGGATCGAAGGTGACGTGCGGATCGGCGGGCACGGACGAATCCTCGTCAAGCACGATGGCCAGTTCATGGCCCTCGATCATGGCGCGGACGATCTTGTGCCGCCCGATGTCCTCGATCGCGCGGACGCTGACGGGCATGCCACTGGCGCCGAGGCGTATATATTCGGGCCGGATGCCGAGCTCGGTGCGCTTGCCGTCTGTCCGGCTTGCAGCCCCCGGCAGCACAATTGATTGCTCGCCCAGTTGGGCCCGCGCGCCATCGAGTGCGACCGGCAGCACATTCATGCCCGGCGAGCCGATGAAGTAGCCGACAAAGGTGTGGCTCGGGCGTTCGAACAATTCCTGCGGCGTGCCGATCTGGACGATCTCGCCGCCATACATCACCACAACCTTGTCGGCGAAGGTCAGAGCCTCGGTCTGGTCGTGGGTTACATAGACCATGGTGTGGCCGAAGCGGCGATGCAAAAGCTTGAGCTGCGAGCGCAATTGCCATTTCATATGCGGATCGATCACCGTCAGCGGCTCGTCAAACAGGATGGCGTTGACATCGGCGCGCACCAGGCCGCGACCAAGCGAGATCTTCTGTTTGAGATCCGCCGTCAGGCCGCGGGCCTTGCGATTGGCGATGTCGACGAGATCGATCATCTCCAGTACTTCAGCCACGCGGGCCTGGACATCGGCTTCGGCCATGCCGCGATTCCTGAGCGGAAAGGCCAGATTGTCGGCCACACTCATGGTGTCGTAGACGACAGGGAACTGGAACACCTGGGCGATGTTGCGTTCTTCCGGCTGCAGCCCGGTCACGTCCTTGCCATCAAACAGGATCTTGCCTTCGGACGGTGTCAGCAGCCCCGAAATGATGTTGAGCAGCGTGGTCTTGCCGCAGCCCGAGGGCCCGAGCAAAGCGTAGGCCCCGCCATCATCCCAGGAGTGATGCACCTCACGCAGGGCATAGTCCGCGTCGCTGGACGGATTTGCCATGTAGGCATGGCGGATATGGTCGAGGTCGATGCGAGCCATGGTTTTTCCTCATGCCCCCGCTGGTTGGGCGCGAACCGTGCGTCCGTCGCGATCGAATACCAGCAGGTATCGCGTGTCGAGGTGCATTTCCAGCATCGTGCCGGCTTCAATGTCGTGAATGCCCTTGACCAGCATCACCCATCGCCTGCCTTCGTGAATGAGATGGATATAGCTTTCCGACCCGGTGATTTCGGTAACCCGCACCTCGGCCGAAAGCGGCGTCGTGCCGGCTTCGGCCGTAAGTGACAGATTGTGCGGGCGGAAGCCCAAAGTGCAGGGGCCGTCGGCAAGGTGAGAAAGCGCCGCAGGAACAGGGATATCGCGCATGCCCTGTTTGACGAACTTGCCCTGCCTTTTCTCCATCGGCAGAAGGTTCATCGGCGGATCGGAAAAAGTTTGCGCGGTCACCATATCGACGGGGTTGCGGAACACCTCGACCGTGGAGCCGACCTGGGTGATCCGGCCTTCGCTGAGCGTTGCCGTGTTGCCGCCCAAAAGCAGCGCCTCGGACGGCTCGGTCGTGGCATAAACGAAAATGGCGCCCGATTCCGAAAAGATCTTCGGCAGTTCGGCGCGCAATTCCTCGCGCAATTTGTAATCGAGATTGGCGAGCGGCTCGTCGAGCAGCACCAGTCCGGCCTTTTTGACGATGGCGCGTGCCAGCGCCGTGCGCTGCTGCTGTCCGCCCGACAGGTTGAGCGGTGTGCGTTGCAGGTATGGCCCGAGCCGCAACAACTCGGCGGCGCGGTCGACTTCGCGCTCGATCGTTGCCTTGTCGGCGCCGGAGATCCTGAGCGGCGAGGCGATGTTCTCATACACCGTCATGGCCGGGTAATTGATGAATTGCTGGTAGACCATCGCGACATTGCGCTTTTGCACAGCCAGGCCGGTCACATCCTGGCCATCGCTCAAAACCCGTCCGCGCGTCGGACGGTCGAGGCCCGCCATGATCCGCATCAGGCTGGTCTTGCCCGACAAGGTAGGTCCCAGGAGCACGTTCAGCGTACCGCTATCGAGCCGCAGCGACACATCGGTGATGTGTGCTTCCCCGTTGGAAACCTTGGAGACTTTGTCCAATTCCAGCATATAGAAGAAGCCCTCCCAAGCCTTGCCTCCCAGGTGCGGATCGATCGCGCCATCAAGGTCGCTACCGGTGCTCGCCGCAGGTGAGCTTACTCCCTGCACTCCCTATTTGATTGAGGATAAAAGGAACCTTAACCGAATGTCAAACGAAAATAAGTGAAACCTGAGCCGGCTTTGAACAACGCCTGGTCTGTTGGTTTCAGCTCCTATCCAAAAACAATGCGCCTGCAGCCTCAGGATGTGGTGTAATCGGGGCAGATGCAATCCCCCAACGGTGCCGGTGATCTCTCGCCTCGCGCCTTTTCTGCTCAGGGTGCTGCGGCATTTTCGCAAACCCATACTGGAAAAATATGCGCCTCAATTTTTGAAGCGCCCGGCAGCGATGTGAAGCCCGGAAATCTGGACGTCGGACAACAAAGCGCCGGCGTGTGCCGGCTTTGCATAAGTGTTGCGGAAATTTTCCAACTTGCTCGGATCGATAAAAGGCTGAACCGTTATCCAGTCGGCGTACGGCGCATGGATCTGCTGGCAGGTCGCCGTGTTGCAGCAGTCTTCGGTTGCGAGAACAGCTGCTGAATTGGCCGATCAATAAGACGGCGGAGAAATCGCGCTGATGACCTCGGCGGTAGTCTTGCCGACATTGCGGAAGCGATGTAATTCGCGACTGTCAAAATAGTAGCCGTCGCCCTTGTGCAGGACCCGGCACTGGTTTCCCACCGTCAGCTCGATCGCGCCCGAGACAACGCAGCCCGCCTCCTGAGCGACATGTGACAGGAGTTCGCCGCTATCGGCTCCGACCGCATAGGTTTCTCTGAGGAACTGGAAGGCGCGATAGGGATGATTAAGCCCGATCAGACGATAGGAAATCGTCTCGGGGTTGCCAATTTCGGGTGTGTCATCGGCGGGATAGAACGGGCTGCCGCTGCCTTCGGTCAAGCCGCCGAGAAATTCCGACAAGCGGCTGCCGAGCGCATCAAGCACCGCTTGCAGTGTATCAACGGTGGGGCTGATGCGATCTCGCTCGATCAGCGAGATCGTGGTGTGCGAGATGCCCGAGCGCTGAGCGAGGTCGCGCATGCTCAGGTGGCGCCGCAGCCGAAGGGCCTTCAAATTGGTTCCGATTTTGGCCATTATACTATCCAGAAGACGCGTATTGTGAGGGTAGCGCTATCACTGATAGCCATCTGCTGTAAAGTATATGCACCACCAAGGAGGCAGAGGGTTCCTTCCCCTCTCTGATCAAAATATACAATGAACGGAAGAGGAGGTAGGTGCATGTTTTACAGCACTGCCTAATGGTTCCTCCTTGATCTGTTTCAATCACGTAATGGGAGGCGAGGATGATCGTCAGACAGAAACAAACCGTACGCCGCACGCTTTTGGCAATGGGCGTCGCCGGGCTTTCGCTCGTGCCGGCAGCAGCCAACGCCGCCGAGATTTCTCTCCAGATCGGGACGATCGAATCCCCGACCGGAGCCAACTCTTTGGGCTGGCAAGCGTTCGAGCAGTATGTCGAGGCCGCCAGTGGTGGCGATATTGATGTCGAACTGCTGCACTCCGGCCAGTTGGGCGACACCGAAAAGCTGCTCGAGGGCGCGATGATCGGCATCAACAAGATGGTGCAGGGCGACGAGACCCTGACAGGTGCCTATGCTCCGATGATGACCTGGTTCACGCCCTATCTGTTTGCCGACGAAGTGGTGATGAAGGAATTCTTCGCCAGCGAAACTTTCGCCGAGATAAACGAGGCAATGGCAGCTGATCTGGGAGTTCGGGCTCTGGCCGCGTCACCCTACGGCTTTTACAATTTCATCAACAAGACCCGTCCGGTGGAAAGTCTGGAAGACCTTGCCGGTCTCAAGCTGCGCACCTTGCCAAGCAGCGAGATGACGATCCGTGCCTGGGAAGGCCTGGGCGCATCGGCGACCCCGGTATCCTGGGGTGAAATCTACACCTCGATTCAGACCGGCGTGATCAACGGGCTCGGACATACGATCGGCATCATGGTCGACCAGAAATATTATGAGGTTGCCAAGAATGTAACGCTGGATAACAGCTTCGGCGTTGTCAATTTCTACCTTGTCAACGAGGCATTCTGGCAGGGACTCGACGACCAGCAGCGCGCCACCCTGAAGCGCGGCGCACAGATCGGCGCGGCGACCGAGTTCGGTGTTGCAGCCTACCGCAACCGTGTCGAGGGTCTGCAGACTCTGGAAGAGAACGGCGTCGATATCCGTCCGATTTCCGATGTCGAGCGCGAACGGCTGCGTGAAGCAGCGCAGGAAAGTGTTCTGCCGTGGCTGAAGGAACAGGTCGATCCGGCGCTGGTTGAAAAGGTCTTTGCCGAGGTCAAGGCGATCGAAGCTCGACTGAACCGCTGAGCCAATGCATGGTGCGTTCAGATCGTTTGATCTGAACGACAACGCACATGCATTCATTCAAGCTGTTGCAGCGTTCCTTGCGCATCCTGCTGGATGTGTGGGTTAGTCTTGACGGAGCCGGCCCAGTGCCGGCTTCGCCATTCTCAAGAGACACGACAGGAGACCTGGATGCGGTCTGCATTTGCCATTTTTGATACAGCCCTGCGCTTTGCCATAGGCCTCTCAATGGCAGGCATCATGCTGGCGATCTGTCTTCAGGTTGTCGCGCGCGGCACCATTGGCGCGCTGCCATGGCCCGAAGAACTGAGCGTGATCCTCATGATCTGGGGGCTGCTCCTAGCCGCCGCCTATGTACTCAATGAACGTGGCCACGTCGGGATCACCTATTTTGTCGAGCGCCTCGGCCCGAAAACGGGCGCCATGATGGTTGCAGCGATGCATCTTCTGATCATTTTGTTTGCGGCAGCCGTCATCTATGGCTCGATTGACAAGCTCGGCTCCGTGGCGCGGCTGCGTACCGGAGCGCTTGGCATCAGCCGGGCCGTTCCCAACTTGGCTATCCCGGTCGCTTGCGCACTTTATATTGTCGTCTCGATCCGGATCATCCTTGAATCCTTTGAGCAGTGGCGGAACCCGGGATGACCATTCTAGCACTTGCCGTAACCTTCGTGGTTCTCACCGTTCTGGGAATGCCGATTGCCTTCGTGATTGGCTCCGCGTGTCTTGTCGCACTGCTGATCAGCGGTCAAAGCCTGACCCTGCTGTCGCATTTCATGTATATCGGGGTGGACTCCTTCGTACTGGTCGCAGTGCCGATGTTCGTGTTGACCGGCGAGATCATGCTGAAGGGGCGGATGACCGGCGCCCTGACCGATTTTGCCGATGTCATCGTCGGCCGCATCCGCGGCGGCATGGGCCACACCAATATCGCCGCCAGCGTCTTCTTTGCCGGCATAACCGGCTCGGCCTCGGCGGATACCACTGCGCTCGGTTCGGTGCTGATCCCGACCATGGCGGAAAAAGGCTACAGCCGCGCTTACGCGACCGCGGTGACGATTGCCTCTTCGGTGATCGGTCCGATCATCCCACCGAGCCTGACTTTCGTGATCTACGCGATGGCGGTAGGTGGTGTTTCGGTTGGCGAGCTGTTTCTCGCAGGGATCATTCCCGGCGTGCTCGTGGCCATTGCCCTGATGGTAATGAACTACCGGATTTCGCTGGCCCGGAACTATGAAAAGCGGACAGAGCGTTATTCGGTCGGGTTCGTCCTGACCACGGTGCGCCGCAGTCTGCTGGTGCTGGTGATGCCGGTACTGATCGTGGTCGGAGTGCTCAGCGGTGATTTCACCGCTACCGAAGCCGCCGCCGTGGCCTCGATCTATGCGCTCGTGATCTGCATGGTGGTGACGCGCACGCTGAAATTTCGCGAGCTGCCCGACGTTTTCTTCAGCACCGCCAAGACCAGCTCCATCATGTTCCTGCTTCTGGCGACCAGTTCGGTGCTGAGCTACATCCTGGCGACGCAGGGCGTGCCGACGATGATCGCCAATTCTTTCCAGGCTGTCACCGACAACAAATACGTCTTCCTGATGTTGATGAATATCTCGCTGTTGATGATCGGTCTGGTGCTGGACCTGTTCCCGGCGATCATCATCTTTGGGCCGATCTTTGCCGGGATCGCCCAGAGCTATGGGGTGGATCCGGTCCAGTTCGGCGTTGTGTTCTGCGTCAATCTGCTGATCGGGCTGAACACGCCGCCGGTAGGCTCGGGTCTGTTCCTTGGCGCGGCGGTCGGCAAGGTCCGGCTGGAGGATCTGATCCGAGAGGTGCGACCCTTCATCCTGATGGAAATCGTCGTGCTGCTGATCCTGACATATGTACCCTTCCTGACCACAACGCTTCCGCGCACCGTAATGGGTTTTTTCGGCAGCTGATCGTGGCGGAATTCCCGTATTCCCAACAACATGGACTGATATAATGACAGTACAGACTGAGTTTCCAGGCATCTCTTTCGTCAAGCACCCGACGCGCAGCGCCGTGTCTGACAACGCCCCGGTCGAAACACTGGTGGCCGAAATTCTGGCCGCCGTGCGCACCAAGGGCGATGCAGCGGTACGGGAATACTCGCGCAAGTTCGACAAGGCTGATCTGGACGCGTTCGAGGTCACCCAGGCCGAGCGTGAGGCAGCCCTTGCCGCGCTTGAACCGCAGAGCCGCGCCGATACCGAATTTGCGATCGCCAATGTTCGCGCCTTTGCCGAGGCGCAGCTTGGGACGATGAAACCGCTGGAGGTCGAACTGCTGGCGGGCGTGCATATGGGCCATCGTGTGATCCCGATCGACCGGGTCGGCTGCTATGTGCCCGGCGGGCGCTATCCGCTGTTGTCGGCACCGGTGATGACCATCGTCCCGGCCAAGGTTGCCGGTGTTGGTGAAGTCGTGGCGTGCCTGCCGCCAAACGCGCATCCGGCAATGATTGCCGGCTGTCATCTGTCGGGCGCCGACCGGATCTTCAAGATCGGTGGCGCGCAGGCAATCGCGGCAATGGCCTACGGCACTGAAACCGTGCCCAATGTCGACAAGATCGTCGGCCCCGGCAATGCCTTCGTCAACGAAGCCAAGCGTCAGGTCTTTGGCCCGATCGGCATCGACCAGCTGGCTGGCCCCTCGGAGATCTATACCCTTGCCGATGAAACCGGCGATGCGGAGATGATTGCCACCGACCTGCTGGCGCAGGCAGAGCATGACGTGCGCACGCGGGTCGGCCTGATCACCACCCATGAGCCTCTGGCGCGTGCGGTGCTTGCCGAAGTCGAACGGCAGCTGGTCGATTTGTCCACCGCCGAGACCGCAGGCGCGGCATGGCGGGATTACGGCGAAATCGCACTGTGTGCCGATGAAGCGGCGATGATTGCCTATTCCGATCACATCGCGGCCGAGCATCTGCAGGTCCATACCGCTGATGCCAAGGGTTTGGCGCTGAAGCTGCGCAATTACGGGTCGCTGTTCATCGGTGAGCTGGCCTCCGTGGTCTATTCCGACAAATGCTCGGGCACCAACCATACGCTGCCGACCATGGCGGCAGGCCGTTATACCGGCGGGCTGTGGGTTGGTACTTATGTGAAGATCGCTACCCATCAATGGCTGACCGCTGAAGGCGTTAAGCAGGTTGCGCCTCCGGCCGTACGTCAAAGTGCCAATGAAGGGTTGGAGGGCCACCGTCGTGCCGCCCAGTTGCGGCTCGACCGGCTGCAGGCGCAGGGAAAGTAAATTTCGCGCAAGGAGCGCCATGCGCCCTGCCGCTAAGGATCAAGACCCGCGTGCCACGGCGCGCGGGTTTTTTGTGCGCCGCAGTGTCTAAGGGCAAACTGGAGGCTTGCGGCAAGGGCAACCGAGAAGGCGGGTCCGCAGCGAGATTGGCAGGACAAGATCGAACTCGCTCATGAAGTGCATTTGAGGCCAGAAATCCCGGCCTCAATTGGGCCCAAAACCAGGTGGCACCTGACCGTCGGAAAGAATACCCCCTATCCAGCTTCGGTGCTTATGATGGTAAGACAGGCCGAGAACAGGGACGGGGGAGTTTCAGGTGACGAAAAAGCAGGGAAGGAAAGCCACGCTCGCCGAAGTTGCCGCCATGGCCGAAGTTGATGTGTCGACGGTATCACGGGTTCTGCGTGGCCAAAGCGAGCAACGTATTCGCGCTGAAACCAGGGACCGCATTCTCGAAGTTGCGAAAAAGCTGAATTATCGCGCCAATTACACAGCCCGGGCGTTGCGTATGTCACGCACCTTTACACTCGGTATTGTCGTGCCGCAGCTAGATAACCCGGTGTTCTCGGCGGCAATCCGCGGCGCTGAAAATGTTGCCGCCCAGCACGGCTATTCGCTGCTGATTTCCCATCGTGATCCGGGCGAGGCGGGGCCGACCATTGCCAAGCTTTCGCAGATGAACCGGGTTGACGGTTTGCTGGTGGCGAGCCTCGACGCCGATGAAGTTTTGCGCAGCGACTTGGCCGAGGCAAATGTTCCCTACGTGCTTTTGAACCGTCAATTGCCGGGCACAGCCCTTTCAGTGGTTCTCGACAGCCGGGAGGCGGCGCGGCGCGCTACGGAGCATCTGATCTCGCTCGGGCATCGCCGCATCGGCCATCTTGGCGGTCGCCCCGGTGGTTTTAACGCCCAGGAACGCCTGGCCGGTTACAGGGCAGCGCTCGATGCGGCCAGCATTCCCTTTGACCCGCTCCTGGTGGCCATGGGTGATTACACATTCGATGCCGGCCGGGTGTCGGTCAGGGAACTGGCGAAGACCGACGCCACCGCGATCATGGCGGCCACATTGGTTTCTGCAGCAGGCGCGATGGCAGAATTGAGGCTTGCCGGCTGGCAATTGCCACAGGAAATGTCGGTCATCGCGCTTCACGATGCACTTTTTGCCGAAATGCTGTTTCCGGCCCTGAGCACCGTCATGATGCCGACGGAAGAGATGGGGCGTGTGGCGGCGGAACTGTTGATCAGCAAGCTTTCCGGGGCAGATCCCGAGCCGGTTCGGGCCCTGCCTCCGGGGCGACTGATCATCCGCGATTCAACGGTCGCCCCGCGAACCGGCGCACGAATTTCCAAATAATCAGCTTCCTTTGCTTGACAGGTCGCGATTGCTGGCTGTAGCAATGAACAAACGATTGTTCAAAGTTGTTTGGGCGGCGTAACCAAAAATTGTAGCCACTAAAAAGGAAACCTGATGTCGAGTTCGCAGCCCCAATCGCCGGCGCCCGCAGCACTGAGTGCTCTTCAGGCCGAGTTCACAAGCATTGTCGGTGCGGAGAATGTGCTTTCTGATGAAGCAGGCCGGCGCCCCTATGCACATGACCGGTTGCCTTTTGCCAATTTCTGCGAGCGACAGGATAAACTGGCTGGCGTTTTGCCGCGCCTGGTGTTGCGGCCCGGCACTGCCGACGAAGTGCAGGCGATCGTCAAGACAGCGCGGCGTTTGGGCGTGCAGTTGATCCCGTTCGGTAACGGATCGGGCGTTCTTGGTGGTGCCATTCCGGTTTCGGCAGAAGTGACCGTTGATCTGCGTCGGCTTGATCAGATCGTCTCGGTTGATTCGGGCAACGCCATGGTCACGGTTCAGGCAGGGATGAACGGTGCCGCCTTCGAGGCCGAACTCAATGCGCAAGGCTATTCCACCGGCCATCTGCCCCAGTCGATCGAGATTTCCACGGTCGGCGGCTGGGCTGCGTGCCGCGGCGGCGGTCAGGCCTCCAGCCGTTACGGCAAGATCGAGGACATGATCGTCGGGCTCAAGGCCGTTCTGCCGGACGGCACCGCAATCAACATTCGCCCGGTGGCCCGCCGCGCAACCGGGCCGTCGATCCGCGACATCCTGGTGGGCAGTGAAGGGACGCTCGGAATCATCACCGAAATTACAATGCGGCTGTGGAAGTTGCCGGAGGTCGAGCGCGGCGTGGTGCTGGCATTCCCGACCGAGGCGGCAGCACTGGATGCGGCGCGCGATGTCATGCAGGCAGAACTGCGGCCATTGGTGGCGCGTATTTATGATGCTCAGGAAAGCCGCGAACGCACGGAAAACATGCCCGAGTTCCAGTCGCGTCCAATTCTTGCCGTCTATGTCTTTGCTGGCCGAGAACCCATGGTGACCACCGAACAGCAGATGGCCATGGAAATATTTGGTAGCTTTGGTGCGGTGGAAGCTGGCCAGGAGCCCTATGAGCATTGGCGCAAGAACCGCTATGTGGCGTTTTCCGCACAGTGGCAGAAGGCCGGGTACTTCAACGACACGATCGAGATCACCGGTAACTGGTCAGCTTTGCCGACCATGTTCGAGGCGATGGGCAAGGCGGTCCGGGAAATTTGCCCGGAAGTCCACTTTGGCGCGCATTGGTCGCATATCTATCCAGAAGGCGCTTGCCAGTACATGACCATCCGGCTTCCGCCCATGGATCATGAAAAGGCGCTGCCCCTGCATGCGCAGATGTGGCAGGCGATTGAAAATCTGACGCTGGAGCATGGCGGATCAATTGCCCATCACCATGGTGTAGGTGTCTTCCGCAATGGCTGGATCGAGCGCGAACTTGGCGGCGCCCTGCCGATGCTGCAGCAGATCAAGGATGCGCTTGACCCTGGCAATCTGATGAACCCGGGCAAGCTCGGCCTGCGGTTGCCGGAAGGCGCCGTGGTCGTCGGTCAACTCAATCCTGCAACACCGCGCCAAGAGAGTTGATGTGAGCAACGACCTTTTTCTAGGTATTGATCTGGGTGCCGGATCGCTGAAGGTGACGCTGATCGACGCGGCAGGCGCCGTTATTGCCGACGCTGCCGCGCCGGTAACAACATCTGCGCCCCAAAGCGGCTGGAGCGAGCAGGACCCGAACAACTGGTGGGTTGCCGTTTGCACGGCCCTGCCACGTCTCCTGGAAAAGGCCGGGGTTCCGGCATCACGGATCGCCGCGCTGTCGGTTTCCGCTGGCGCGCATACCCAGGTGCTCGAGGATGAGAACGGCGCTGTCATCCGTCCGGCGATCCTGTGGAATGACCAGCGCGCGTCAACCCAGACTCAAGCCTTGCGCGACGCAGCGGATGCGCGGATTCTTGAAATTTCAGGCAACCGCGCAAATCCGACCTGGACGCTTCCGCAGATGCTCTGGCTCAAGGAAAACGAGCCTGACAATTTCGCGCGCGTCAAACGTCTCTATCTCGCCAAGGACTGGATCCGCAGCCGATTTACCGGCGACTGGAAGACCGACCCGATCGATGCGGCCGGAACCTTGATGTCAGTGGCCGACGGATCAAGCTGGTCAGCCGAAATCTGCGACATGATTGGCTGGAACCTGGAAACCCTGCCACCGATTTCACCGTCGACCGCCAGAGCCGGAACGGTGAGCGCGCAGGCTGCGAGAGAGACGGGACTGGCAGAAGGAACGCCGGTCATCGTCGGTGCATCCGATACGGCTGTGGAAACCTATGGTGCCGGGCTGACCGAGCCGGGGTTGGGTGTGATCAAGCTCGCAACCGCAGCAACGGTCAGCGTGCTGTCGCCTGACCTTCATGCCAGCAACACGGTGATCAACTATCCGCATGTCATGCCGGACCAGTTCTATGTGATTGCGGCGACAAATTCCTGCGCCTCCGCCCACAAATGGCTTCGCGACACGTTCTTTATGAGCCCGGAAACAGACGGGTCAGCAGCTTTTGATCGGATGGAAGCGCTGGCTTCTTCCGTTCCTGTGGGGTCGGAAGGATTGTTCTTTCATCCCTACCTCAACGGCGAGCGGAGCCCGCACTGGGATCCGCTGTTGCGGGCCGAGTTTGTCGGGATCGGTTTTCAGCACGGCGCGGGCCATTTTGTCCGCGCGCTATATGAGGGCGTGGCCTTTTCGCTGCGCGATTGTCGCGAAGCGCTGGCTGCTCAGGGATTGGAATTTTCCACCGCCCGGCTGATTGGTGGCGGCACGCAAAGTCCGCTCTGGTGCCAGATCGTTGCCGATGTGCTTGGTGTTGATGTGGAACTGCCGGGCAACGGCGACGCCTCGTTTGGCGCGGCGCTTCTTGCTGGTGTCGGCGTCGGTGCCTTTGCCGATGAAGCGGCAGCGGCGAAGGTCGCCATTCGGGTCGCCAAACGCATTGCGCCGAATCCCGATAATGCAGCCTCCTATACCGAGGCCCACTCAATCTACGTCGACATTCAGAAGGCGTTGTCGCCTATCCATCACCGTATCGCCCGCCTGCAAGGCAACCGCGGCGTCTCCCCGATGAAAAAGGATTAACCCATGGCGCAAGTCACACTTTCGGCCGTGCGCAAAGCCTATGGATCGGTGATTGCCGTCCATGGCGTAGACCTGGTCATAGAAGATGGCGAACTGGTGGTATTCCTGGGCCCATCGGGTTGTGGCAAGTCCACGACACTGCGGATGATTGCGGGGCTGGAGACGATTACCAGCGGCACCTTGCATATCGGTGACCGCGATGTGACGAAGCTGGAGCCGAAAGATCGCAACATTGCGATGGTGTTCCAGAATTACGCGCTCTATCCGCACAAGACCATCCGCGAGAACCTCGCCTTCGGCCTGCGCATGCACAAGATGGATCGCGCCGAGATAGACAAGCGCGTCAGCGAGGCCTCCAACGTTCTGGGTCTCGATGAACTGCTCGACCGCAAGCCGCGTCAACTCTCCGGCGGTCAGATGCAGCGTGTCGCTTTGGGCCGGGCGCTGGTTCGCGAACCGGAAGTGTTTCTCCTCGACGAGCCGCTCTCCAATTTGGACGCAAAGCTCCGTGTGAAGATGCGGGAGGAAATCGCCCGGCTGCAGAAACAGGTCGGCACTTCGATGGTCTACGTGACCCATGATCAGGTCGAGGCGATGACCCTGGCTGACCGGATCGTGATCATGAAGGATGGTCATGTTCAGCAGGTCGGCGCGCCGCTTGAAGTCTACGACCGGCCGGCCAACCTGTTTGTTGCGGGCTTCATCGGATCACCGGAAATGAACCTTGTCGAGGGAAGCATCGTGCAGGGTCGGTTTCAGGCCGGTGAATTCTCGATCGACCTGCCGAAGGGCATGACGGCACAGGAAAATGCCGCGATCTCGCTCGGCATTCGGCCTGAACACATCGAGATCGACGAAGGCGCCGGAAATATCGCCTTTACCGCCGACATCATCGAGCAGCTCGGCGCACAAACACTCTGCGCGGGCACCGCGCAGGGCGTGAGACTACGGGTGATGACGACCCGGCGGGACGACGTTCACAGGGGCTCGGGCTTTTCGCTGCGATTCCCCGCTGAACGTCTGCATTTCTTCGACACGCAAACCGGAAAACGCATCTCTACTGAGCACTAATCGCATCATCTATCGGACGATAGAAAACCTGGGAGGAGACTACGATGAGCAATCAAAACAACAATGGCGGCGTGAGCCGCAGGACGATCCTGCGAACCGCAGGTGCAGCCGGAGCCGCACTGGCCGCGACCGGTCTTTCAACCCCTGCCGTATTCGGCCAAAGCCGCAAGCAGATCCGCTTTCTCAACGCGGAAACCTCGATCGACAGCATTCGCGCACTGAAGGTGGCGGCCGCTGAATACGAGCGCCAGACCGGCGTTGAAGTGGTGATCGATTCCGTTCCGCTGGGCGACGTGTTCACCAAGGTCACCACGTCGCTGCGCAGCGGCAAGCCTTACGATATCGCAACGGTGGCCTTTGTCGGCCATGTGCTGCTGCTCGCCAATGAAGGCCACCTGGTCGACATGACGCCGCTCACCAGCAAACACGAATGGGGCAAGAACATCCTATTCCCGATGGATGGTAAGACCTATTGGTATCCCTACGATTACAACCTCGCCTGGATCTACTACCGCAAGGATCTCTACGAGCAGAACGGGCTTGAAGTGCCGAAGGACCAGGCAACGTTCCTCGCCAACGCCCAGGCATTGACCAAGGACAACATGTCGGGATCGATTTTCCCGATCGCCTCGAACGGTGCCACCAACTGGCTGTCGCCGGGCTTCCTCTGGGCCGAGGGCGTCGAGATCTTTGACGATCAGTGGAACATCATTATCGACAGCGAAGAGAATGCGCCAAAGACCAAGGCCTATCTGGATTTCTTCGGCGATCTCTACAAGACCATGCCGAGCGGCACGAGCCAGGCGTCTTACAGCGAGATGCTGACCAGCTTCACTTCCGGCTCGGTGGCCCACTCCGCCTATGCCGGCCGGTTGGTCGAAACCATCGAACGCAACTCGCCGGATCTCGCCGACAAGTTCGGTATCTTCCCCTACATGGACTCCAGTGGCACCGGAAAGGCTGTCAATCACGGCTATGATGGTTGGGTGGTGCTCAACACCGACGCAGCCGAGGAATCCATGAAGTTCATGGAATGGTTCACGGAAAACCAGCTCATCAACTTCCTCCACACCGCACCGCTGCATTTCCAGCCAGCGCGTCTCGACATCTATGACGACAAGCGCTGGAAGGCTCACCCGCTGATCGAAAAGCATGCCGGTCTGGTGGAATCGATGAAGGGCTTCCTGACGGATCCCGACCTGACGATCACCTCGATCGACACACAGGGTCCGGAGCCGGATCTGCGCCCGGGCAAGGTGTTTGAATCCTTTGCCCTGTCGGAGATGCTGCAGCAGAAATGCCTGCTCGGCACGTCCTCGGATGCCGCTCTGGAAATGGGCGCCCAGAAAATGCGTGACGCGATCGCCTGATCGACGCGTACCTCAAAGCACTGGAGCGATATCCGCTCCAGTGCCCTTATTCTTCGCAGGATGCTTCAATGAGTTCCAAAGCCACATTCGCGTTATTCCTGACCATTGGGCTCCTGATCACCCTGGCGCTGATCGCCGCGCCGGTGTTTTACGCAATCAGTCTGAGCTTCTACACAATGGACAGCTTTGTCGCCGATCCGGAATGGATCGGGCTGGCAAACTATGTCCGTGTGCTCTCGACCGGCGCGTTCTGGAATGCGCTCGGCAACGGGCTGATATATTCGATTTCGACGATTGTGCTGCAGGTCGTTCTCGGCATTGGCATGGCGCTGGTGCTCAACCAGGCGTTTCCGGGACGCAACCTGGTTCGCGGCCTGTCGATCCTGCCCTATCTCTTGCCAACCGTGGTCATTGTCCTGACCTTCAAATGGATGGTGGATGGCTCGATCGGCATCATCACCAAGGGGATAGCGGCGCTGGGTTTGCCGCCGGTCCACTGGTTTGAAAGCCCGCAGGCCGCGATGGCATCGAGCGTAATGGTATCGGTCTGGCTGTGGACGCCGTTTGTCACCACCGCGTTTCTCGCCGGCCTGCAAACAGTTCCGACCTCGCTTTACGAGGCGGCCAAGGTGGATGGAACCAACGCCATCCAGCGTTTTTATCACATCACCTTGCCGATGCTGAAGCCGGTGCTGACCGTGGTCGTGCTGCTGCGCGCAGTGTGGACCTTCAACAAGTTCGACGTGATCTGGCTGCTGACCGGCGGCGGCCCCGTGGGCAGCACCGAGCATCTGGCGATCCTGTCCTACACCACCGCTTTCACCAAGTTCGATATCGGTGGCGGCGCCACAATCGCAACGCTCTCGTTCCTGTTCCTGGCAATTTCCGTCTTCATCTACTTCCGCATCTTTCCACTCGACGAGGAAGAATCATGACCCGTTCGCTTTTTGGCCGTCTGGCGCTTTACCTGACAGCGATCGTCATCGCGATCTATTCCGCTTTCCCGGTCTACTGGATGATCGTCTCCTCGACGCGTGCGCCGCAGTCGATGTTTTCCAGCAGCTCGCTTTGGCCCGGTCCGTTCACCAGCGAGTACTACACCAACCTGCTTGAGCTGACCGATTATCCGACACAGTTCATGAACAGCCTGACGGTGGCGCTGATCACCGTGGTGGTGACGATGTTCTTCTCTGTGATCATCGCCTATGCCGTCACCCGGCAGCGGATTCGCGGCAAGAAGGTGATCGTCGCTTCGATGCTCTACGCCTACATGTTCCCGCCACTGCTGATCGCCATTCCGATGTACACGTTCTTCACGCGGATCGGCCTTGGCGACACCCTGACCAGCCTGGTGGCTGCACACCTGACCATGACCTTGCCGCTCGGCGTCTGGTTCCTCTGGGGTTTTTTCAAGAACATGCCGTTCGAGCTTGAAGAAGCGGCGATGGTGGATGGCTGCACCCGGCTCGGGGCGTTCTTGCGCGTGGTTCTGCCGCTATCGCTGCCCGGCCTGCTCACCGTCGCAATCTTCTCGTTCCTGCTGTCGTGGACCGATTATACCTTCGCGCTGATCATGATCGGCTCGGATGCCAACAAGACCGTGCCGGTGGGTCTCGCCTCGATGATCGGTTCGTTCGATCTGCGCTGGGGCGAAATCATGGCCGGGTCGACGCTGATCGCGCTGCCGCTGTTTGGCGCCTTTGCGCTGCTCTCGCAGTATTTCATTCAGGGCATGAGCGCTGGCGCGGTGAAGGGATAGTCTCGATGGACTTGCAGATTGATGGCCGCGTTGCGCTGATTACCGGTGGTGCCGGAGGCTTGGGCATGGCACAGGCGCGGGCGCTGGCAGGCGAGGGGGTGCGGCTGGTGATCAATGATCTTGATCCAGACCGCGCGGTCGATGCGGTCAAATCGCTCCACCTGGAAGGGTTTGAAGCGATTGCTGTTCCGGGCGATGTGTCGAAACCCGACAGCGCCAATTCGGTGGTGGAAGATGCAGCTGGAGCCTTCGGACAGCTCGATGTTCTCATCAACAATGCAGGAGCCGGTGGTCGCCATCTTGGTCACCGGGTTGAGGACATCAGCGACGAAAGCTGGCGCATCATCCTCGACAGCCATCTGACCGCGACGTTTTTGTGCACGCGCGCAGCCCTGCCGCATCTGGGGCATGCGGGTTATGGTCGGATCATCAATATTTCCTCGATGAATTTTACCGGTGGCGGTCGTCCCGGGGTGGCCCATTATGCGGCAGCCAAGGCGGGGATCGCCGGCTTTACCCGGACCAGCGCCAAGGAGCAGGGCCCGCGCGGGGTCACCGTTAATGCGATTGCGCCAGGTTATGTCGAAACTGACTTGATTTCCGGCTTCACCGACCACCAGCGTCATGTCATTACCAGCCAGAACCCGATCGGCCGTTTCTGCAAGCCGGCTGAAGTGGGTGCCTTGGCTGCCTATCTGTGTGGCAGGCCGGCTGATTTCATCAATGGTGCGCTCATCTGTATTGATGGCGGCAAGCGCGACTTTTACTGGGACCAGGACGGGACTGCATCATGACGACACGTATCTTCGGCGCTCCGCACCTCTACATCCAGGGACCTGATGCTCTTGAGCGGCTGCCTGAGCTTCTGTCCGGCCTGGGCAGCAAGGTGTTTATGGTGGCCGATCCGTTTGTGGCGGAAAGATACGGCTCGCGGCTTGCCGAACTGCTTGGACCGTCTGCGGTGGTTGCAGCTTTTGGCGGTGAATGCACATCTGCCGAAATTGACCGCATGGCCGGGCTTGCCGATAGTCATGGAGCCGACGTCATTGTCGGCATGGGCGGCGGCAAGGCGATCGACACAGCCAAGGGCGTGCGGATCAAGCGCGGCGGTCGAATCGTCATCGTGCCGACCATTGCCTCCAATGACAGCCCGACGTCGCGGCTGTCGGTCATCTACAAGGAAGACCACTCGATTTCCGAGGTCCGGCTGATGGCGACAAATCCGGACGCGGTTCTGGTTGACAGCAAGCTGATCGTTGAAGCGCCGGTGCGGTTTTTTCTTTCGGGCGTGGGTGACGCGCTGTCAAAGAAATACGAGGCGATTCAATGTGTGAATTCCGGCGCCACGAATTTTTATGGTGGCGCGCAGACCGAATGTCTGCGGGCGATCGCTGACCATTGCGATGTGGTCCTGCGCCGTGACGCGGTTATTGCCGCGAATGATGTGCGGGCGCACCGCACCAGTCCCGAGGTTGAATCGGTGATCGAAGCGGCGGTATTGTTGAGCGGGCTGGCATTTGAGAATGGCGGGCTCTCGATTGCCCATTCGCTGACGCGCGGGTTTTCGGTGATCCCTGCCTTGCAGGCATTTCTGCATGGCGAGCAGGTCGGATTTGGGACGCTGGTGCAATTGGCGATGACGCCTGATTCATATGCCGAGCGGGATGAATTTTTCCAGCTTTTAGGCGAACTCGGTCTGCCGCGACGGCTGTCCGATTTCGGCGGTACCGACGAGGATGCCGAAAGGATCGCCCAGGTGACCTTCGAAAGTTCCCCCTATATCCGCAATTTTGAGCGTCCGGTCACCGCAGCCATCATTGCCGGCGCAATCCGGAGCCTGGAGCAGCACTGATCAACCCATCTACGCTTGGTCTGAATGCATCAGAATGCCCGTCAGCGAATGTTTTCGGTGATTGAAGAGAACTGCTCAATCCCGGTGTTCATGAGGGCGGCTGGTCCGGCACCGATGCTGACTGATCGTCGGGCTGCCTGGAAAGACGTGATACCTGTGGAGGGAGCAATTCTATCCTGCGGGAGGGAACGCCCCCTCCGGCACGGCGCAACGCATCGTCAACAAGACAGTACACCTCATCGCGGCAATCGATATCTCTGTCATACCGGTTGAGCCAGTATCGCAGGGCATAGGTGATGCCCCCTGCCTCATAGGCGAGGACGCGCACGTCGGGCTCGGGGTCCGACTGGATCAACCTGGCTTCCTTCATGGCATTCAGCATCACCTTTCGGGCCTTGCCGATGGGCAGGGTATGGTCGAGCGTGATGGTGACCTGCGCGCGGTATTGCGGTTTGGGTGCGGAGTAGTTAGTGATGCGCTGGCGGGCGATCTGGCTGTTGGGCAGGATCAGATAGGCCGAATCTCGGGTCAGAACCCGCGTCGTCCTCCAGCCAATCTCGATCACCTTGCCGCGCGCCAATCCATCAATGTCGACCCAGTCGCCAATCCGGAACGGTCCTTCGATCCCCAGGGCGACCCCTGACAATGTATCAGCCACGACGTTACGAATTGCAAAGCCCAACATGGCCAGGATAAGACCGGACCCCGCCAGCGCGCCGAAGGCGCCCTGGCCCATGAACAGGGATACGGTTCCCGCGAACGCAACCAGGAACAGGAGCGCTGCGACGATGTCGTTGAGCAGTCTGGGATAGCGCCGGGTGCTCGACGCTGCCTGGTCGAGAGCCATCGCGAAGATCCGACTGACCAGCCAGGCGGACGCGAAATAGGCCAATGCGGTCAGGCTAAGTGAAACCGTCTCGCTGAATCCGAAATAGCGCGCCAGATCGGTGTGAAACAGAACCAGCCCTAGGCTCAGCATCATGAAGAATGCCGGCCAGGCAAGGCGTTTGACATGTTGTCTTGCGGTCATTGGCGGCGACCTCCCGATGCGCTGGTACTGTAGGCGGCACGGTGACTAATGAGGCAGGAGGGGCACTGGCCCGCATGGGCGTGGGGGATATGGGTATTGCAGCGGCGGCAGATCCTGGTGGGGCTGACACCGGGTCTGCCGATCGACATAAAGCAGAATGGACATCTGCTGAATGCGGCGCGGGGCAGGGGCTTGTTACAGTGGGCGCAGCTATTGCGCGCGAGAAGAGTCGTCATCTTGCTAGCTCCGGGAAATTAGGCTGAATGCGGCGTGGCACTTGGGTAGCCCGAAGGAAGCAATGTGACTGGTCTAGATCACGGTGCTGCCTCCTTCGGGCGTGGAATGTGCGACTGAACAGGTCCTCACAGAAATCTGCATTGTCAGTCTGCTCCCCCATTGTTGCTGGTGGCCCGCTCGGCACGGATTACGGTCAATATTCGGCGCTGGTTGGTGCGGATATTCCAGCAAGACATAGTGCCTTCAGTCAGGCCCAAAAGCGCCACGCCGTTTGGTGTCGCCACCAAACCCTGCTGATGATCGATGTCGACGTTGACGGCGTTATAGGGCGGCAGTCCGAGATGCTGTGTGACCGGAGCGGTCATGTGGGACGTCATTTTCAAAACTCCTGCAGGGACTCGCAAAAGCGAACGGAAACGGGAGGGCAAAATGAAGGGAAGCGGGGGTCGCTTCGAGCATGCGGAAGGATCGTCCAAGGAAGCCGCCTTCGTGGCGGCGACTTCGGATCGGCAGGGAGACTGGGATTGGATGGATGGATACTACTGGTGTTGGTCATGACCTCTCCTCGGACGACATCATCGTCACGCGCTCAATTCAGAATTGTGCGGAAACCCCGGGAGGTCGGACAGGCGCGCGGGCGCCTACACCGCCCGGGGAAACAGGCGGTTGAGCAGAAGAAACCGGAAATGATCTGCATACTTCAACATGCCCTTACAGGTAGGTACGGGCTCTGCATTAGTCAATCGTCGGAAGGCTGGCAGATGGCTTGCGGGCAGCCGCAAGCCACGAATAGCTACCTAATCGGGGTCTCTGTGCCGAAAGGTCGCAGACGAAGGTTCCCCGATTGAAGGCAGCCGCCGTGATGGCCATGTGAAGGTCATGAGCATGCCACGGTTTCACGAGAGATCCCTCCTTTGCGCAGGGCAATTATTGAACCGCCGGTAGCCCCGGGGCCGGGCCAGCACCATGCGCTGGCTCCCGTCTCGGGGTGTCGGCCGATCTCGCATTGATCGGTTCAAATGGACGGCGGTGCGCGAAGCGCAGGGCGGGCAGGCATTCATTTCCCCTCGCCCGTGCATCCCTAAAACCAATGTCCGGTATCGGAAATCTCTGGATTGGAGGACGACATGTCCATCTATATCACTCGCCATATAGTCAACCCTGAGTTGTGCCCGCAAGAGCAGGGCGAACGGCCCGGATTGCTCCGCCGATGGTGGCTGTTTCTTGTTCGTAAATGGAGACGCCGACAGGCAATTATGGCGCTTGCAGATATGGATGACAGGCTGCTCCGAGACATCGGCGTCTATCGTGCGGACATTGAACGAGCGGTGGATGGGTTTGAAGGCCGTCGATCCAAATCGAACCCGCGCCATCCGGTCAATACGGACTCTCGGAGCCAGATTGAGGAATACCGTAAAGCGGCATGACGGCCATGGGTGAGCACCAATGTATATCGCGCTCAGGTGGACCGGTTTGAACAATAACGTGCCCGTCCTAATCCGAGCTGTCACAGCGCCGCGCATCCAATGGAATGCGCGGCGTTCTGTTTTGGTTACGTAAAGCGATCTTACAAAGAGCCGAGAGCGCTGGGGTGTCTCCAACTTGCGGACAGAGTTGCGTGGGAAAAGTGGTTTTCGGACCGCGATCACGGCAACATCGGGTTGAGTTGGTGTTCGCATGTGGTTATCTGGTGTTTGCCACATGCGGAATCCCGCGAACAACAAGGCGCATTCTCACGTGACCCCAGATTTTCTCGTTACCCATTCCGGCGGTTTCCATGCCGACGAACTGTTGTCCAGTGTCGTCCTGAGCCAACTGTTTCCGCAGGCCCGTGTGGTCCGCAGTCGGGCACCAGAGTGGATCACACCCGGCACGGACCGGATCATCTACGATGTGGGCGGCGCCTATGATGCGGATGCGCAGATCTTCGACCATCATCAGCGCGGCGCGCCGCTGCGTGAAGATGGGCAACCCTACAGCTCATTCGGGTTGATCTGGAAGCATTATGGGCGCGACTATCTTGCCGCCCGCAGCCTTCCCGCCGAGCACGTCGAAACCATCCATGCTGCATTGGACGCCAGCTTTGTGCTGCCCATCGATCTGTTGGACAACGGCGCGATGAGTCCCGCTGTTGCGGGACCGCTGGCGGTGCTGACATTGCCGATTCTGCTTGAAACCCTGAAGCCGGTCTTCGATGAGCCCGATCCCGAGGCGCTGGAGCTTGCGTTCCACGCAGCACTTGGGATTGCGCGCAGTTTTCTCGAGGCCAAGATCGCCGGAAGTGCCGCAAAGCTCCGGGCCGAGGACATCGTGCTCCAGGCCGTTACGGAAGCAGGCGAAAACCGGGTTCTGGAACTGCCGATGGGCATGCCGTTCCGGTCGGCGGTCATGAAATCGGGTGCGGATCATCTGCTGTTCGTGGTTCACCCACGCGACAAGGACTGGTGCCTGACCGGCATCCGCCGTGCTGATGAGGGCTTTGAGCTGCGCGCCGATCTGCCCGCAGCCTGGGCCGGCCTGACCAATGCTGACCTGGAGGCCGCTTGCGGCGTGGAAGGTGCAAGCTTTTGCCATAATGGCCGCTTCATCGCCGCCGCCAGGACTCGCCAGGCAGCGCTCGCCATGGCCGAGTTGGCAGTCAGCGAAGCTGCCGACACCATCCAGGGTTGAATGGTGTCGGTTCACGCCTCGCTGTGGCTGGAGGAACCGACTGCCAATCCTGAGTGACTGAGCCGGTTTTCATAACCCGCTAATGTCCAACCTCAGACACCCCGGCACGCCGGTTCCAAATATCGAGATCATTCAGCCCGGCGGTTTCGCTCCCGGCACGTGTTGCGTGAGGCTTTACCCCGCTGACGCTTGCCGTTTTCCTGAATGCCGTCGCGACCATGTGCAAAACAGAGCCAGCGTTGTGCCTCACTTGCGGGTGGGGCAACGACGGACCAAAATCAGGCTGGCAAGCCGGGTGCACCATTGCGTTTGTGAGAATGGTGCGCCAAACACAATCGATATTGTAAGAAGAGGACTCACGCCGTTGAATGGAATTGATGAGAAGCTGCAACCCATCCTCGCCACCGTCCTGCACCGCAATGCCGGTGAACCGGAGTTTCATCAGGCAGTTCGCGAGGTGTTGGAAAGCCTGGGGCGTGTTGTCGCGCGGCATCCCGAATATTCGGATGAAGCGCTGATAGAACGCATCTGCGAACCAGAGCGGCAGATCATCTTTCGGGTTCCCTGGATCGACGACAACAATCAGGTGCGGATCAATCGCGGATTTCGCGTTCAGTTCAATTCTTCACTGGGCCCCTACAAGGGCGGCATTCGCTTTCACCCGTCAGTCAATGTCGGGATCATCAAGTTTCTCGGCTTCGAGCAAGTCTTCAAGAACGCGCTGACGGGCATGCCCATTGGCGGCGGCAAGGGCGGATCGGATTTTGATCCTAAGGGGCGCTCGGACCGGGAAATCATGCGTTTCTGCCAATCCTTCATGGTCGAACTGCACCGCCATATCGGCGAATATGTCGACGTTCCGGCAGGCGATATTGGCGTCGGTGCGCGCGAGATTGGCTACATGTTCGGCATGTACAAGCGACTGAATAACCGGTTTGAAGCCGGTGTTTTGACTGGCAAGGGCTTGGCCTACGGTGGCTCCCGGGCGCGCAAGGAGGCGACCGGATTTGGTCTGGCCTATTTCGTGCAATCGATGCTGGAAAAGAAAGGCACAGATTTCGAAGGCAAGCGCTGTGTCGTCTCAGGCTCGGGCAATGTTGCCATCTATGCCATGGAAAAGATCCTGTCTTTCGGAGGCAAGATCGTCGCCTGCTCGGACTCCGCCGGCTATATTGTGGATGAAAACGGTATCGATCTCGATCTGATCAAGCAGATCAAGGAGGCGCGGCGGGCCCGGATTTCCGAATATGCCGATCTCAAGGGGCAGGGCTGCACTTACATCAAGGGTGGTTCGGTCTGGCAGGTCCCGTGCGAGATCGCCTTGCCTTGCGCTACCCAGAACGAGCTGAATGGCACAGATGCCAAGGCGTTGATCAAGAACGGCGTGATCGCCGTTGCCGAAGGGGCCAACATGCCCTGCACGCCCGAAGCGGTGCAGCAGTTCCGGACCGCTGGCGTCATGTTCGCTCCGGGCAAAGCTGCAAATGCCGGCGGGGTCGCCACATCGGCGCTGGAAATGCAGCAGAATGCAAGCCGCGACAGTTGGTCGTTCCAGAAGACGGAAGACCGGCTGGCCGAGATCATGCGTGGAATCCACGAGGCCTGCGACCAGACCGCCGAGGAGTTCGGTGCGCCGGGAGATTATGCTCTGGGCGCGAATATTGCCGGCTTCGTGCGTGTGGCGGACGCCATGCGGGCGATGGGCATCATCTGAGCGAGTGGGCTGACAAGCGTCATACCCAACACGGATGATGCGAACTGGTCTCATCGTCATTTGCGATCATGCGTGTTTGCTTCTCGATAAGGCCGATGCCTTGGCGCGGATGGCGTGAACTTTCAGGCGTCTAGGCGCGGACCGGTTTTCGGCCCGCGTCCGCTGTGCTATTCCATGAAGGTCCGGATAGGCGCTGGCTGCAGGTAGGGTTGCAGGGTCTGTGTGTGAACCCGGATTTTGCTGGTGCAATTTTCCCACAGAATGGAAGAGCGCCATGGGACCGGACTGTGCGCCATCTTCCACAACGTGCCATGAGCCTGCTGATCGGCAAGCGCGCCGAAATTGCGCTCGATCAGGCGATCGGCAAAGCGTATCGCTTCGAAATGGAGTGGGCTCGTTGGATGGGCGCTGCACCGAGATGAGCCATACAAATTTCCGCTACTGGCGGAACCGGTTTGATCCAATGTTTACAAGATAGATCGCGCAAGAATCCGAAAGAAACCGGTTTGCCCATGCGCGCCTTTTCCAGCTGACAATGGCGCCTGGATGGGGGGCCTCTGAGAATTGGTGGTGGGTTGAGCTGTCCTTGCAAGGCTGTGGATCGCCGGAAGTATGTGTTGGAATCGCAAAAGCAGTATTGATTTTATCAAAGGATTTCTCGGAAGGATTTTGGCAATCCGGAAATTACCGCGAAGGAAAAACTTCGATCCCATGGCGCCGACTTGCGCGCCCGGCTGTGTAGGCCTGATGCTGTTTTGATCTACGCTGGCTCACTCCGACAAAGCCATGTTGCGAATTGCCGGAAAATGACACTACTATCGGTGATTGCGCATCGGGGGAGGCCATCTTTTATGATTGACGTCTTAATTGCGGAAGACGAACCAGCGATTCTCGACCCTCTGAGCTTCATTCTGGAGCTGGCGGGCTGGCGGGTTGACTCAGTTACTGATGGGGAGGCGGCTCTGGTTCATGTGCGTCGCCAGCGGCCACGGCTTTTGCTGCTCGATATCATGCTGCCAAAACGCAGCGGCCTTGACGTCCTGCGTATCCTGCGACGCGAGCCACACCTGGCTGACATTCCTGTGCTGATCCTGACGGCGCGAGGCCAGAGCCATGACCGCCAGTTGGCGCTGGACCTGCGGGCCGATGGTTTCATTACCAAGCCATTTGATAATGATGAGCTCATTGGTGAAGTGCGGCGACTGCTCGCGCTCAGCCCGGTTCAATAACAATGCTTCGTCGGATTCCTGCTCCCACGGATAGCCGCCGTCGTTGGCAAGATGCGGCCTTTGCCATCCCCGTTTTCGTCGTGCTGCTGCTGCTGCCGCCGGTTTTGAACCTGTTTACGATCCGCAGGTTGCTCTTCGGGATTCCACTCGAGGTCGTCTATCTCTTTACGATCTGGGCGGCGCTCGTAATGTTTGGTGCCTTGCTTTCGCGCGGCCTCCCACACCAGATTGATGTGGGGGAGGATGCCGACAAGTCTGAACCGGAAAACACCTGATGCTGTCTCCGGATTTCGTGATCCTCACAGCTGTGGCCTATGTCTGCCTGCTGTTTGTGCTGGCCTATGTTTCGGACGCGCGTGCGAGCCGGGGACGGGCGGGGTTTTTGCGTTCGCCGATGGTTTATACCCTGTCGATCTCGGTCTATTGCACCAGCTGGACTTTTTACGGAGCTGTCGGGACAGCGGCCCGCGACGGCTTGGAGTTTGTGGCAATTTACATGGGCCCGACACTGGTTTTCGTCGGGTGGTGGTTCATCCTGCGCAAGCTCGTATGGGTCAGTCATTCACAGGGCATCACCTCTATAGCGGATCTGCTGTCCTCGCGTTTTGGCAAGTCGAGCAAATTGGCGGTACTGGTGACGGTGATCGCGATGGTGACGATCACCCCCTATATCGCCCTGCAACTCAAGGCGATCGCCACATCAATCCAGACCGTCTCGAGCGCGCATGGCCAAAACGACCGGTTGGCTGGGCTGGATGATGTCAGTTTGGCGCTGGGAGCAGCTATAGGCATGGCGCTGTTCACCATCCTTTTCGGCACCCGCAACGTGGATGCGCGCGAACAGCATCTGGGTGTTGTCGCCGCCATTGCGTTTGAAGCGACGGTCAAACTGCTGGCGCTGATTGCTGTCGGGTTGTTTGTGGTATTCGGCCTTGGCGACGGCATGGCGGATGTTTATGCGCGTGCCGTCGAGGCCGGTTTTGATGTTCATGAACGCAGCCCCTTTGGCAGCCGCTGGGTGGCGGTGCTGGTCTTGTCGGCCAGTGCCATCATCTGTCTGCCGCGCCAGTTCCAGATCACCGTGGTTGAAAACTCCAACGAGGAGTATCTGCGCACGGCGGGCTGGGCATTCCCCGCCTATCTGTTGCTCATGAGCATTTTCACCCTTCCCATTGCGCTCTATGGCCTGGCAACCATGCCTGCCGGGTCAAACCCCGACATGTTTGTGCTGACATTGCCAATGGCCGCGGGACAGGACGGGCTGGCGCTGTTTGCGTTTATCGGCGGGTTTTCCTCCGCGACATCGATGATCATCGTCGCCTCGATCGCCTTGTCGATCATGGTGTCCAACCATATTGTCTTGCCCCTGGCGCTCAGCCGTACAAACAACCTGGTCGAAACCGGCGAGCAGGGCATTGCGCGATTGTTGCTGCGTAGCCGCAGGATATCGATCGCCGTGATATTGTTATTGGGCTTTCTGTATTTCTGGCTGACTGGCGACAGCGATGCACTTGCGCCCATCGGACTGATCTCGTTTGCAGGGGTGGCGCAGTTTTTGCCGGCATTGCTTGCCGCGCTTTACTGGCGCCAGGCGAATGTGAAAGGCGCGCTTTCGGGCGTATTGATCGGCGCGATAGTCTGGGTCTGGACCATGTTCCTGCCCAGTTTTGCAAGCACCTCGTCGACGGTTGCCGCGCTGATTGCAGATGGCCCATGGAATATTGCCTTGCTGCGCCCGGAAGCGATGTTCGGCATGGATGGTCTTGATCCGCTGGTGCATTCGGTGTTCTGGAGCCTGTTTTTAAACACCAGCGCACTGGTGTTCGTGTCGCTCCTCACCCGGCAAGATACACTGGAGCGGCTACAGTCCAGTGTATTCGTCGATATTTTCCGTTCTGCCCAAGGAGCACAGCCGCACGCGATCCGCAGTTCGGCCACCACCGATGAGATCTTCTTCCTGGCCGAACGGGTGCTGGGCTGGCACCGGGCAAAATCGCTGTTTGATGCAGCCAATATCCCGCGCGGGGAAAGCGCCCTGAATTTTGCGGTCAGTTCGGATTTCGTCATTCGGCTGGAGCGTGAGCTTGCCAGTTCGATCGGGGCCGCGTCAGCCCATATCCTTCTATCCAAAGTGGTCGCAGGAGACACGATATCTCTGGAAGAAGTGATGCGGATTGCCGACGAAACCCAACAGGTGATCGAATATTCCCACGAACTGGAAAAGACCTCGCGCGAGTTGCGCATGACCGCCCAACAACTGCAGGAGGCAAATGCGCAATTGCATGAGCTTCACCGGCAGAAGGACGATTTCCTCGGGCAGGTCAGTCACGAAGTCCGCACGCCGATGACCTCGATCCGCTCGATTTCCCAGATTTTGCTGCAGGAGCAGGACCTGGAAGAAGATAGGCGCAAGCGTTTTGTCGGGACAATTTATCAGGAAAGCGTTCGGCTGACACGATTGTTGGACGGGATTCTGGATATGAGTGCGCTCGAGCATGGCGAGCGGAACTGGGAGAACTGCCCGGTTAACGCCGATGCCGTGCTGGTCCGGGCCTTTACCGTCTGTGAAGCGTTGGCGCAGCAGCACTCGATTTCCGTCGAGCGCATCTCGCTAGCCGAGGATCCTCAGGTGTTGGGAGATTCCGACAGGCTGTGCCAAGTTTTCATCAACATCATTGCCAATGCGATCTCGCACAACGACGCCAGCGAACCCGTGGTCCAGGTGATGTCGCGCATCGAGGGCGGGAATTACGTGGTCGACATTGCCGACAACGGCCGCGGCATTTCGAAGGAATATCAGGACAACATATTCGACAAGTTCATGCGGGTTGAGCAGAAG
The DNA here is from genome assembly GCF_046837775.1 of Hoeflea sp. Naph1. Classification (GTDB taxonomy): domain Bacteria; phylum Pseudomonadota; class Alphaproteobacteria; order Rhizobiales; family Rhizobiaceae; genus Hoeflea. Next base: position 1,670,255 of record NZ_CP177286.1, read on the forward strand.
CGAAGCGGCACCGCATCACCCGCTGGCCTGGGGCTTGGTCTGAACATCAGCCACGCGATCATCCAGAAAATGAATGGCAGCCTCGAAATCGTCGATGGACCTCTTCCCGGGGCCTGTTTCCGCATTACGCTACCGCTTCATGATGGAGTGGCTGAGCCGGAGCAGGAGGCCTGACCTAAGGTTCAGATCGGTTGGGATTGCATGATGGCCGATACGCTCTCTTGCCGGTGGCTGCATCCTTCGCGCACGCAAAGCAGGCAACTCGGCCCGACCGGCACCTGCGCAGCGGTATCGCCCAGATCAAGGCCCCGGCTATAGACCGTGCGATCCGCATGCAACAGGTCGCAGGCCAGCATGACCGAAAACATCAAAGGCTGTTCCTGCCATGCCGAGACCCGTTTCTTGACTGATTTTGCGACCATCAGGAAGCGCGCGCCATTGGTGAACTCGGAAACCTGACGCACCACTCCCGGCGCCCCGGCGGCAGTGTAGATCGGCCAGAGCAGGCATCCATGGCCAGATCCGGGCAGCGCCAGGCCCGGCAGCGGAAACCGCTTGGTCAACCGGCCCGCGGGATCGGCCCGCAGAAAACCGAACGGTACGCCTTCGGCGCCCTTTCGGCGCAAGGTGACGAGACGGTGCGCAACCTGTTCAAAACTTGCAGTATAGGTGTGACTGAGCAGATCGATATCATAACGCCGTTCTTCGGCTTCGGCGAGAAAGTCGGCATAGGGCATTACCATCGCCCCCGCCGCATAGGACGCGAGCGCCCCAAGCGCCAGATTTCGGGCCTCGTCAGTCGTCAACTCGAAGCGGGCACAAACCTGCGCTATCACATCGGCACCCGCCTGCTGGGCATAAAGCCGGGCCATCTGGAACTGCCGTGTTGCCGCAGTCGATGAAGAGCGCAGCCACAGTACTCTGTCGTCTTCGTCAAACCGTGCCCGGCGGGTACTGTTTTGACCGTCCGGTTGGGGCGAGGTGCCACCATGCCAACGGCGGCAGCTTATGCCAAACCGCTGCCGCAGGGCTTCGGCAAGTGCAATTTCTGCAAACGCGCCCTTCGTCAAGACTTCGGCGCGCAGCTCGTCGGCAAGCGCCTCAAGTTCGGGATAGTGGTTGTTGCTGTTGATCACAGCATCCTCCACCTCCCTCAGCGGCGAAATTGACCGCCTGCGCGATGAGGCGAGATCAAAATATGAGGCAAGGCTGCGCACCGTCGTCGACAGGCTGCGCGCTTCGCGGGTGATGGAGCTCGAAAACCGCTCCCTGTCCTCGGCGCCGAGATCCTGTACCTGAGACAGGATCTCGGCGCTCGAACGCATGGCGGTAATCCGGCTGAGAACCTCGTGCAGCATCTCCGACAGCATGGGATCGGAGCTTAGCCGGTTGGCGTTGGCCTCCAGTTCGGCGTTGGCATCACCATAAACCGCATGGAGTCGGGTCAGCGCACGTGCCACCTCGGGAAACCGGGCGACCAGATCATGCAGATCAGCCTGTTCAAGCTCGAGGCCATGAAGCAGAGGGTCGTTCAGAACCTCCTGAAGCGCGTGCAGGGTGCGCTGCTCGGGGTCGCCTGAAAGCTCTTCGATATCGATTTCGAGTTGTGCGGCGATATCCATCAACAGCCGTCCGCCAATATCGCGCTTGTTGTTCTCTATCAGGTTTAGATAACTCGGCGAGATCCCCACCGCGCGTGCAAGTCCAGCCTGCGTCTGCTTCATTTGGATTCTGTGACGTCTGACACGGATGCCGATTGGTGCGCGCATGGTGCCTCCCGAAGCCCGAAACATGTCAATAATTGACAATAATGATATCGATGTAATTCAAGAATTTACAAAAAAAGTCAATGTTATCAGGTTTATATTGCTGTTATTTGCAGACTGATCAATCATCCTCTTGGACGCATTCGGCCTTTGCCGAGTCTTAGGGAGGAAACGATATGATTGATCTGAAGTTAGGCAGGCGCCGCTTGCTCAAGACCGCGGGAGCCGGTTTCGCGGCGACACTTGCATCGCCGCTTGTTTTCACAAGCCGCAGCCATGCGCAGTCATTCTGCAACAATCCGGGCAGCAAGGACCCGATCTTTGGCTTTAACGTGCCGCAAACCGGCACCTATGCCGAAGAAGGGCTGGAGCAGCTCAAGGGCTATGAGCTTGCCGTCAAGCACATCAACGGTGAAGGCGATGGCGGCCTGATGAATACGATGAAGCCGATGTCGCTTAAGGGCAACGGCATCCTCGGCCGCAAACTGCAATATGTGACCGGCGACACCCAGACCAATACCGATGCGGCGCGCGATGGTGCCCGGCGCATGATCGAGCGCGATGGTGCGATCATGGTGACCGGTTGCGTGACCACCGGCGAGGCTGTTGCACAGCAGGCGCTGTGTCACGAGCTGGGTGTGATCTATATGTCCGGCCTTACCCATGGCAACGACACCACCGGCAAGGACAAGCGCCGCTATGGTTTCCGTCACTTCTTCCAGGGCTACATGTCAGGCGTGGCGATTGCGCCGCTGCTGGCTCAGGAATATGGGCGCGAACGCCGAGCCTATCACCTGACGGCCGATTACAACTGGGGCTGGACCCAGGAAGAATCGATCATGAATGCGACCGAGGCCTTGGGTTGGGAAACCGTCAAGGCTGTCCGCACACCATTGGGCATCGGGGACTATTCGCAATATCTGACACCGGTTCTGAACTCGGGCGCGGATGTGTTGATCCTCAACCACTACGGCCACGACATGGTCAACTCATTGCCGCAGGCCGTGCAGTTCGGTATGCGCGAGCGGATGGTCAACGGCAAGCAGTTCGAAATCATCGTGCCGATGTTCTCGGAACTGATGGCAGTGGGTGCTGGAGACGCCGTGAAGGGCATTATCGGCACTCAGAACTGGAACTGGCAGCTGGAAGACGCAGGATCCAAGGCGTTTACGCAATCCTACGGCGCCGCCTACGGCGAACCACCTTCGCAGTCGGCCCATACCGGGTATGTCCAGACGCTGCTCTATGCCGATGCGGTCGAACGTGCGGGCACCTTCTATCCACCGGAAGTGATCAAGGCGCTCGAGGATTTCGAGTTCGACGGTATGGGCAACGGCCCCACACTTTATCGTGGCAGCGACCATCAGTGTTTCAAGGAAGTTCTGGTCGTGCGCGGTAACGAAGCTCCGACCAGCCGTTTCGACGTGCTGAATGTGGTCGGAAAGACGCCGCGCGAGGAAGTGATGTACGACCCCGCGATCTTCGGCGGAGAACTGGGGCCCTACGAGCCGAACCAGTGCTGACCAGACGTCACTGATAAAATCAAAGAAGCAGTTTCGGCGCAGGTGATCTGCGCCGAACCCTTCATCCGTAATGCAGCAGCTTCCACGGTCAACGCCGGGTTGGGGGAAAGATGAACGCGTTTCTCGCTCAGTTACTTAATGGGTTGGACAAGGGCGGCGCCTATGCGCTGATCGCTCTGGGTCTGACGCTGGTTTTCGGCACGCTGGGCGTAGTCAACTTCGCCCATGGCGCCTTGTTCATGTTGGGATGCTTCTGCGCAGTGGTGTTCCGCTTCCTGCTGACAATCGAGACCGTCACGATTGATCCTGAACAACTGTCGCCCTGGGGGGCGCCCGTCGAGGTGCGTACGCCGCTGGTTCAGAGCTGGCTCGGAGACTGGGGCGCATTTCTTGTCGATTATTCTGTACCGATCTCGGTCTTGTTTGCGATTCCCGTGATGCTGCTGATTGGCATCGCCATGGAACGCGGGTTGATCAAGCATTTCTACAAGCGCAGTCATGCCGAACAGATCCTCGTTACCTTTGGCCTTGCCATCGTGTTGCAGGAAATCGTCAAGAGCTTTTTCGGCGCCAACCCGATGCCGCAACCGATCCCCAGCGATCTGCGCGGTGCGGCAGACGTCGGGGCATGGCTCGGAATGGAAGCCAACAAGCTGACATACCCGATGTGGCGTCTGGTCTATTTGCTGTTTTCACTCGGGGTTATCGGCGCGGTCTTTGCCTTCATGCGGTTCACCACCTTCGGCATGGTTGTCCGCGCCGGCATGGCAGACCGCGAAACGGTGGGCGTTCTCGGCATCGATATCGACCGACGCTTCACCATCGTCTTTGGTCTGGCGGCCGTGGTCGCCGGGGTTGCGGGGGCAATGTACACGCCGCTTCTGGCGCCCAACTACCACATCGGCATGGACTTTCTGGTGCTGAGTTTCGTCGTCGTCGTCGTCGGTGGGATGGGCTCCCTGCCGGGGGCAGTCGTGGCCGGGTTCCTGCTGGGCATCCTGCAGTCCTTCGCTTCGATGAACGAAGTCACATCAATCTTCCCGGGTATCGACCAGATCATCATTTATCTCGTCGCCATCGTCATCCTGCTGGTTCGTCCGCGCGGTCTGATGGGTCGTTCCGGCGTAATGGAAAGCTGATCCGCCATGTTCTCATTCACGCGCAAACAGTTCACCATGCTAGCGGTCTTTGCCGCCATCGTGCTGACCATGCCGATCTGGCTTTCGCCCCTGGGCGCGGCCTATCCCGGACTAATGCAGAAATTCGTGATCTACGCGATCTTTGCCATCGGCTTCAACATCCTGTTCGGTTTGACCGGCTATCTCAGCTTTGGCCATGCAGCGTTTCTCGGCGTCGGCTCGTATACTGCGGTCTGGTCGTTCAAGCTGCTGTCGATGGACATGATCCCGGCATTGTTCTTTGCGGTGATCTTTGCCGGCATTTTCGCGCTTTTCATCGGCTATTTCAGTCTGCGGCGAAGCGGTATCTACTTCTCTATCCTGACGCTGGCCTTCGCGCAGATGAGCTACAGCCTCGCCTATTCGGTGCTGACCCCGATCACCAACGGTGAAACCGGCCTGCTGATCGCACGGGATGACCCCCGCGCCATCGACACGGTGCTCGGGCTAGGTCAGACCACGTCCGGGATGCCCATGCCCTCGCTGATTGGCGTGGAACTTGGCGGCTATGGAGGTTTCTACATCTGCGCATTGGTGCTGATCGCCTGCTTCTTTGTCTCGCAAAAGATCTTTGCCTCGTCCTTTGGCATGGCTCTGCGCGGGATCAAATCGAACCAGACCCGGATGATGTATACCGGTTTCAACACCAAGCCCTATCTGCTGGCGGCCTTCGTCATCTCCGGCATGTTTGCCGGCCTGGCCGGCGGGCTACTGGCCGTTACCGATCCGATCGCCGGGGCGGAACGCATGAAATGGACCGAATCCGGCAATCTGGTGCTGATGACGATCCTCGGTGGCGTGGGCACGCTGATCGGACCGGTCGTCGGAGCCTGGTTGATCAAATATTTCGAAAATATCTTCTCGGCGATCAACACCAACGTGCTCAACAGCTTCTTCGATTTCCTGCCTGACGGCCTGCAGGAGGTCATGGTGACGATCATGTCGAAGTTCGTCGGCGAGGGGTGGCATCTGACCCTGGGGCTGATGTTCGTGGTGATTGTGGTGTTCCTGCCCGGCGGTCTGGTCGAAGGCACAGAACGATTGATGCGACGGCTCCGAAGAACCGGCAAGGCAAGTGGCGACCCGGCAGGACGAGTGACGAGCGGGAGAACAGTCAATGAGTAACGCAATCCCCAATGTCGTGCTGCATGTCGCAGACGTGTTCAAGAACTTCGGCGGACTGAAGGCACTTTCAGATATCGATCTGCAGATTGTCGAAGGCCAGACCCATGCGATCATCGGCCCCAACGGTGCGGGAAAATCGACCCTGCTGAACGTGATTATCGGGCAATTGCCACCGACCAGCGGCGCGGTGATGTTTGACGGCACGGTATTGACCGGCCTGGCGCCGCACAAGATCAATCAGCTCGGGATCTCGCGGGTGTTTCAGACACCCGAGATTTTCGCCGATCTGTCGGTACTCTACAACGTCATGGCCCCGGCCTTTGCCAGGCGTGATGGCCCGTTCCGTATGGACATGTTCAATGCGGTGCAGGATCAGACCGACATCCGTGAAGAGGCCGAACAGCTGTTGCGTGAATTTGGTCTCACTGACCGGCGCGATGATCATGCCGGAACCTTGTCACGCGGCGATAAAAGGCGGCTGGAATTGGCGATGTGCCTGATTCAGCGTCCACGCCTGCTGCTGCTTGATGAACCAACAGCCGGCATGTCACGCCATGACACCAACACGACCATCGATCTTCTCAAGACGATCAAGCAACGCGGCATGACCATCGTCATCATCGAGCATGACATGCATGTGGTGTTCTCGCTGGCCGACAGGATTTCGGTGCTGGCGCAAGGCCGGTTCATTGCCTCCGGATTGCCGCAAGAGGTCAAGGACGACCCGCGCGTGAAGGAAGCCTATCTGGGGGTACCCGCAGAATGAGTATTGCAATCGCCGAAAACAAACCCCTCGCTGCCGTAGCGGAAGACGCCTTCTTCGCCTTGCGGGATATCCATGCCTATTACGGTGAGAGCTACATTGTCCAGGGCGTGACGCTTGAGGTTCGCAAGGGGGAGATTCTTGCGCTGCTGGGCCGTAACGGTGCCGGCAAGACCTCGACCCTTCGCGCCATCGCGCGGCTTGACGATCCGGCGCTGACCTCTGGGCAGATCTGGCTGGAAGGCCAGGCGATCCATCCGATGAAATCGTTCGAGGCTTCGCGGGCAGGGATTCAACTGGTCCCCGAAGATCGGCGGATCATCCCCGGCATGACGGTCGAGGAAAATCTGATGCTGGCCCAAATCGCGCCCCACAGGGGATGGGAGATCGAGGAAATCTACCAACATTTCCCACGCCTTGCCGAGCGCAGAAAACAGGAAGGTACAACGCTTTCCGGTGGTGAGCAGCAGATGTTGGCTGTGGCGCGTGCGTTGGCGCGTGACGTCAAGCTTCTGCTTCTTGATGAGCCCTATGAGGGGCTGGCCCCGGTGATCGTGCAAGAGATCGAGCGGATCGTTCAGGATATCAAACAGCGCGGCATCACCACCATCATTGTAGAGCAGAATGCCGTCGCGGCGCTTCGGCTTTCTGACCGGGCCGTGATCCTCGATTCGGGTGAACTGGTATTTACCGGAGGCGCTGCCGAACTTCTGGAGAATACTGAACTGCGGGAGAGATACCTTGCAATCTGATCAGCCATCTGGTCCGGGCTGAACCAGCAGGAGGTCGTCGCTTTTCCGATCTGGAAAATTGCGAGCCTTCTGCCCTGGTGGGCAGGAATCATTCCGGGGCCATAATGGAGTTGGTCACCGTTATCAAAACACCCGAACCGCCATAACTTCGAGCCGAACTGGCCGTCAACATTGGGTGTCTGTTTAGTTTCAAGAAAGGATGGGTAGTCGCAATGTCCAAAGAGTTGAACTTCGAGGATTACCCGCAAAAGCCCCATGGTGGAGTGTTGGTCAATCAGGTTGTGCCTGCCGACAAACGCGACCAAGCCATTGCATATGCCAGAACGCTGCCCTCGATCCGCGTGGACCTTGAGGCAGTCATCACCATCGAAATGATTGCCACGGGTGTGCTGTCGCCCAATACCGGTTTCATGAACCAGGCCGATTACAACTCGGTTCTCAAGAGCGGCAGGCTCGCCGATGGCACGATCTGGCCCGTCCCGCTCAGCTTTGCGCCGGTCGGCAAGACAAACAGCGAAATCATCAAGGGCCTGTCCGTTGGCGATGAGGTTGCTCTCACCGACTACCGCAATGAACCCATGGCCATCCTCAAGATCGAAGACCTGTTCGACTACGACAAGAACGGCCGCGCGCAACAGCTGTTTGGCACCACTGATCGCGATCATCCCGGCGTCGACTCGATTTACCGCCGGATGGGCGATACCTCCCTCGCAGGCCCGGTGACATTGCTGCAGCGCGCCGATTGGGGTCCGTTTGAAAAGATCAGGCGAGAGCCCAAAGACACCTGGCGCCTGTTCTACGAAGAGAAGAAATTCAAGTCGGTGGCCGGCTTCATCACCGGCGCCAACCCGCTGCACCGAGGCCATGAGTACATTCACAAGAACGCGCTCGAAGAGGTTGACGGATTGTTCGTTCAGCCCCTGGTGGAAATGGCCAAGCGCGAATATGTCCGGCATGAATACCGGATGCTGGCCTATCGCAGCGTGCTGGACACGTACTATCCCACCGAGCGCACCATGATGTCGCCATTGCGGGTCACCTACATCTTTGCTGGTCCGCGCGAAGCCATTCTGCATGCGCTGATCATGAAGAACTATGGCTGCACCCATGCCCTGATCGGACGCGACCACGCCGGAATTGGCAGTTATTATGACAAATACGCCAGCCATTCGATATTTGACCAGTACTCTGCCGAGGAACTCGGCATCGACATCCGGCTGTTTCACGAAGTGTTCTATTGCACACGCTGCGCCAGCCACGCGAGCGAACAGACTTGCCCGCATGACCACCGCTACCGGCTCAATATTTCAGGCACCGGCATCCGCGAAATGCTGCGTCACGGCATCTTGCCCGCCAAGGAAGTTGTGCGCCCCGAGGCCGCACGGATTGCAATCCAGGGCGTGCAGCCGAAAGGCCTTGATGAAGCAGGCGAAGGAACGCTCCCGGTCAGCAAGGTGGTGCAAAGCATGTACCCGTATTACCGCCAGCACTCCCGCCTTGGCGGCCCTTCGCGCGCCCGGTCGCTTGAGCCCGAGGATCTGACCGTACGCGATCTGGAGGCGGCGAGCCTTGATGCGCGCGCCAACGCCAATCGAATTTATCACGATATATACAGCGAATACAGCAGCTTGGCAGATCATAACCTTCACCTGCAGGAACCCTGGATCATCGAGGCCCGGGCAAATCTGAAAGCCCATCAGGAGATGGTTTTGTCGGACCTGCAGGAAAAGGTGGCGTTGGCGCCGGAAGAAGCTTCGGATGAATTCATGTATCAGGACAAAAACGAGGCTGAACGTGAACTTAGCGCCGCGCGTAGATTGTTGTCAGCGGTACCGCCGGTGCCGGAAAATGATACGTTGAGCGAACGCGTTTGGAACCCGTTGCCCTATCAACGTTACCGGGGTGTTGACGAATAAGCTGTTTCAGTTTGCTCTGTCCGGTGTTTGTCGTCAGCTCCCATTGGGGCAAATAGCGTTATCTGACGATGGCACCGAACCGATATGAATGGAGATGCAAATGTACAAACACATTCTGGTTGCAACGGATGGATCCGACCTTGCGCGCAAGGGGCTTGAGCATGGCTTGGCGCTTGCCAAGCAACTCGACGCAAAAATTACGGTGCTGACTGTTTCCGAGCCCCTTCGCCCGGAAGTGGCGCGTGCGGCCCAATTAGCTGGCGTCCATGATACTGCTTCTCGTTACGATTATCAGATCGACACTCTCATGAAGGAGCGCTTTGCGTCCATTGAACAACGCGCTGGTGAGTTTGGCATCAAGGTGGATTTGATGCACGAGATCGACGACGCGCCGGCTGAAGCCATCGTCAGGTTTGCCAAGTACAAGAACTGCGACCTCATTGTGATGTCGTCGCATGGCCGGCGTGGTGTGCAAAAAATGCTGCTGGGAAGTCAGACGTCCGAGGTGCTGGTTAAGACGACCATTCCTGTGTTGGTCATCCGCTAACGCTTCCTTCGACGCGTCTGTACCGCGAAGCTATCGTGCGAGCCTGTTCTTTCGCGCCTTGGGGCACATTGGACCCGGCTAACGGTACTGGCGCGCCCCAAGGAGCGGCTGTTTTCGCTGGCGCGCAATCTGGACCTAATCGCCCCTAAATGAGGCAAATGACCGAAAATCCCGTGTTGGATGGGGAAAGTACAAGTCGCACGGCACGAACCTCATCACCAGAGCGCAGGATTTCAAGTCAATCTTGGCGGCTGGTGATGAGGAAAGCACAATCTGCGGCGTGCGCAGTCACATTGCGATCAGAGTTCAGGAGCGGACGTGACGGCTTCCTGTTTTGTCTTGCGGCGTCGGGTCACCAGTACGAAAAACAGCGGCACGAAGAGAATGCCGAGAATTGTACCGGTGATCGTTCCCCCAAGTACGCTGGTGCCGATGGCGTTACGCCCGCCGGAACCCGCACCTGTCGAGATGACCAATGGCAATACGCCTAGAGAGAAAGCCATCGAGGTCATGATGATCGGCCGGAAGCGCTGACGCGCCGCCTCGCGGATTGCATCGAACAGCGGCTCTCCCGCTTCGTAACGTTCACGCGCGAACTCGACGATCAGGATCGCGTTCTTGCCGGTCAACCCCACCACAGTAAGCAACCCCACCTGGAAGAACACGCCGTTCTGGTAGCCGCCGAACAGGGTCCACAAAAGCGCGCCGAGGATACCGACCGGCATGACCAGCATGACGGCGAACGGGATCGACCAGCTTTCATACAAAGCCGCAAGACACAGGAACACGGCGGCAAGCGACAATGCATAGAGCAGCGGCGCCTGGTTGCCCGATTCACGTTCTTCCAGCGACAGACCGGTCCACGAAACGCCATAACCGGGCAGTTGTTCGGCCAGCCGCTCGATTTCGTTCATGGCTTCGCCGGTGGTCACGCCCGGCGCCGGCGATCCCTGAACCTGCATGGCGCTGACCGCATTGTAGCGGTTGATGCCTTGCGGGCCGAAGGTCCAGCTGCCCTCGGCGAAGTTGGTAAAGGGAACCAGCCCGCCGGAGGAGTTGCGCACCTTCCATTTTGAAATATCCGACGGCAGGGCGCGGGCATCGGCTTCACCCTGTATGTAGACGCGCTTGATACGGTCGCGGTCGATGAAGTCGTTGACATAGGTGCCAGCCCAGGCGACCTGCAGCAATTGTGCGACATTGGAGGCCGAGATCCCCATCGCACCGGCGGCGCGCCAGTCGATATCGAGATGATACTGGGCGGCGTCTTCCAGACCGGAAGGTCGCGCCGAGGCGATCAGCGGGCTCTGCGCGGCCATACCGAGCAATTGGTTGCGGGCGGCAAGCAGCGCTTCGTGCGACTGGCCATCTCGGGCTTCGAGGTAGAAATCGAAGCCGCTCATGATCCCGAGTTCAGGCACCGACGGCGGCACGATCGGGAACACCATGGCATCCTTGATCGCCATGAAAGCAGGGAAGGCACGGCCGGCGATCGCCTGGGCGCTCTGTCCCGGTGACTGTCGCTCCGACCAGTCCTTCAGGCGGATGAAGGCGAGCCCCATGTTCTGACCCTGGCCGGCAAAGGAGAAGCCGACAACGCCGAACATGCTGTCGACGGTGTCCTTCTCGTTCTCCATGAAATGCTTTTCCACCTGCTCGAGAACCTTCTGGGTGCGCTCGGCAGTTGCGCCGGTGGGCGCCTGGATCAGCGCTAGAAGGATGCCCTGGTCTTCGTCGGGCAGAAAGCCGGTCGGTGTCTGCACGAAACTCCAGGCGACGAGACCCACGAGCGCGAGATAGATCAAGCCGATGCGCAGCGGGCGGCGGACGATCCAGCCGACGGTGCTGCCATAACCATTGCTGATGCCGTCAAAGATGCGGTTGAACCAGCCGGCCGGACCACGTTTGGTGTGGTGCGCCGCCTTGGAGTTGAGCAACGTGGCGCAGAGTGCCGGTGTCAGCGTCAGTGCGACGAGGACGGAAAGGCCCATGGCCGAGACGATGGTGACCGCGAACTGCTGGTAGATAACCCCGGTCGAGCCGCCAAAGAAGGCCATCGGGACGAACACGGCTGAGAGCACCAACGCGATACCGATCAGGGCGCTGGTAATCTGGCCCATCGATTTGCGCGTGGCCTCAACCGGACTGAGCCCTTCTTCCTCCATGATCCGCTCGACGTTTTCCACCACAACGATCGCATCGTCGACCAACAGACCGATGGCGAGCACCATGGCCAGCATGGTCAACGTGTTGATGGAGAAACCGGCTGCTGCAAGAATCCCGAAGGTTCCGAGCAGCACCACCGGCACCGCAAGCGTCGGAATGAGCGTGGCGCGAAAATTCTGCAAGAACACCAGCATCACGAGGAAGACGAGCACGATGGCTTCAACGAGCGTTTTCACGACCTCCTCGATCGAGATCTCGACGAACGGCGTCGTATCGTAGGGAATGACGTAGCTGACGCCTTCGGGGAAGAAGGCAGAGGCTTCCTCGATCTTGGCTTTGACAAGTTCCGCTGTTGACAGCGCGTTTGCGCCGGCGGCGAGACGGATCGCCATGCCGGTTGACGGTTTGCCGTTATAGCGGGCGATGGTCGAATAGTTCTCTGCGCCAATTTCGACACGGGCCACATCGTTGAGCAGTACCAGACCGCCATCGGTTGCGGCGCGGATGACGATTCCCTCGAAATCCTCGGGTGTCGTTAGCAGAGATTGCGCGGTGATCGTGGCGTTGAGCTGCTGGCCTTCAACCGATGGCAAGGTACCGAATGCGCCGGCCGAAATCTGGGCGTTTTCGGTCGATACGGCGGCCACGACATCGCTGGGCGCCAGGCCATAGGCGGCAAGCTTAACCGGGTCGAGCCAGATCCGCATGGCGTATTTGGCGCCGAAAACCTGTACTTCGCCGACGCCTTCGAGGCGACTGAATTCATCGACAAGGCTGGTGTTGAGATAGTCGGAAAGGTCAGTCTGGTCGAGTTTGCCGTCATCAGAGATAAGGCCGATGACCATGAGGAAGCTGGCGGATGATTTCTGGACCGTCACGCCCAGCCGCTGGACCGTTTCCGGCAGCAGCGAGGTGGCCTGCGATATCTTGTTCTGAACCTGAACCTGAGCGATGTCGGGATCAATCCCGGTCTCGAAAGTCAGCGTGATGGAGGCCGTGCCGGCAGAGGTTGAACTCGACGAGAAATAGCGAAGCCCATCAAGACCGGTCAGCCGCTGTTCGATGACCTGCGTCACCGTGTTGGCAATGGTCTGGGCCGATGCACCCGGGTAGGTCGCCGAAATCGAAATGGTCGGCGGCGCAATCTGCGGATATTGCGATATCGGCAGGGTCAGGATGGAAAGTATGCCGGCGCCCATGATGATGATCGAAATCACCCATGCGAAGATCGGCCGGTCGATAAAGAAACGTGCCATGACGGTCTCCGCAGGTTCAGTTGTTTGCCAATTGTTCGGCGCGTTCTTCGGGGGCGACGGGGGCGCCGACCGCGATCTTCTGCAGTCCTTCGACGATCACCTTGTCGCCCTCCTTGACGCCATCGGTGACGATCCAGTCCGAACCGCTGTCGCTGGCGATCGTCAGGGTGCGTTGCTCGACAACATTGTCAGCACCGACAACCATGGCGGTGGGATTGCCGCGACGGTCGCGCGAGACGCCCTCCTGTGGCACCAGAACCGCATCCTCGATGACGCCCTGAGGCATCTCGACCTGAACATACATGCCGGGCAGCAGCATTTCGTCGGGGTTGGGGAATGTCAGGCGCAGGGTGACGACGCCGGTTTGCTCGTCGACATGCGGTTCGGCAGCGGTCAGTTCACCGGTGTGATCGTAAGCCGAGCGGTCGGCCAGCGTGAGCTTGACCTTGGTATCGATATTCGCGCCGGCAGCCTTGGGACCCTTGCGCTTCCAGCGCACCAGATCGGCGGCTGACTGGGCGACATCAACATAGACAGGGTCGAGCTTGCGGATCACTGCCAGCGGATTGGTCTGCCCGGAAATGACAAGCGCGCCCTGGGTGGTGAGCGAAAGCCCGATGGCACCTGAAATCTGGGCGCGGATGGTGGTTCGATCGAGGTCGATATTGGCTGCCAGCAGTTGTGCATTGGCAACCTGCAGATTGGCGTCAGCGGCGTCGCGTGTGGTGACTGCTGTATCCAGTGCCTGCTCGCTCGCGACATTGCTCTTGCGCAGCGTTTCCATACGCTTGAGTTCGCGGTTGGCAGAATCGAGGCTGACCTGTGCCTGACTGACCGCAGCCTCGGCTGCCGCGACCTGCGCCTTGTAGGTTGCCGGATCGATGCGATAGAGCACGTCACCCTCGTTGACGGCGGAGCCCTCATCGAAAAGCCGCTCAATGATGATGCCGTTGACCTGCGGCCGAACCTCGGCAACGCCGGACGCGACGACACGGCCCGGAAGTGTGGAGGTCACGGTGACGGTTTCAGCCTTCACCGTGACGACAGTCACGGGGGTGGGTGGACGTTCCTGCTGCTGTGCCGAAGCACCAGTCATCGCCATGGCGGCAAACAGGAACGAATAGAGAGCGTAAGGCGCTAACCTCATCAAATTTCTCCGTTAAATCTGGAGTGCCCGCTTGGCGAACACGCGCCCAGCGGATAATATGGAAACCAGGCGGTTTTATATTTGTTTTTTTGCTGGGTGCAAGCGCAATACCACGCACAAAACCGTGACCGCAAACACAGGAGATCCGACTTGTTGCCAATGTGCCGCAATTCCCGGCGTGGTCCGGGCAGACCGCGCCAGTTCGATTCCTCCGAACGCGAGGCGATCATCATTGACGCGGCGGAACGGGTGATCCTCGCTCAAGGGCTCGCCGGGGCATCGATGGCGGCGATCGCGCACGAAGCAGGCATGTCCAAACGCACGCTTTACGAAGTGTTCGAGAGCCGTTCCGCGCTGTTCGCGATGATCATTCGGCGCATGCACAACATGTTCACGCGCCCACTGACCGACACAGACCTGGAAAAACCGCTCGACCAACGCCTGCGGCTGCTGCTGACGCCGCCGGGCGAGAAACTTTGCGACCCGATGCCCTTGGCAATCCTGCGCGCCGTCATCACGGAGGCCGAGAGGCAACCTGATCTCGTGCATGAATTTCTTCAGGAAGGGCCGTATGCGCTCTACGCCATGATCCGCGCGGAACTCGACCGCTCGGTTGCCTGTGGCGAGATCCGTATCAGCGACACCGAAGCTGCCGCACGTCTGTTGGCCGACATGGCGCATGAGAGCGTGCTCGAACATCTTGTTGCCCCACAGAATGACTGCGAACGTCAGGATGCCTATCCGCGCCGGCTTGAACTCGCCATTCGCGTATTCCTCGGTGGCATCGGCGCAATCGACTGAACAGCCGACCCCGAGAGCTATCCCAACGCCTAGCCTCTTAACGGCAAGTGATGTGGTGAAATGCAAGAAAAAACGGCACGCCGCGGGCAGGGCCATTACCGGAGAAAGCAAACAGTCAGGAACCGGACCGAGCCTGCCATCGGCGCTGCCAGGGGAATTCGGTTTTGGAGCTTTGCCGCAAGCATGGTGCATTACATCGCATCTTTGCCGAATTCGGCACCGTGCCGCTTGCCTGCCGGGCATCGAATGCAAAACGGGTTCATTGAGAGCATTAAATGCCCGCCGATGCGATCAACTGCTCAATGAGCCAAGGTTATCATCCCTGTCATCATGTTCAGGCGAGCCTGAGCAAGTGACCGTTGGATTAGTGATTCGCACGCCTGAAACATTCGCTTTTTGGGATTGGTCTTTCTTTTTTGAAGGACGCGGACAATGAAACGATCAGGGTTTACTGAGCAAGGTTTACTGAGAAACAAATTGCTAGCGTCCTGGCGGAGCATGAGTGGAAACGTTGCGGGAGCCGGGCAGAGGATACCATTGTTCGGTGATCCTCATTGTTCGCCCGCCTCCCATCTTTCATTGTTTGCCATGGCTGGGTACGGCCTCGCCGTCTACTAGCCCGTCAAAGGGACGCGCTGGCACCGCCCGCGCTCGCTCCACCGCCGGCGCTTGCACCAGCACCAGCACCGCCTGAGCTTCCGCCGCCGCTGCCGCCGCCGGCGCTTGCGCCAGCGCCTGCACCAGACCCGCCGCTACCTGCGCCGGCGCCAGCACTTGCGCCTGCACCAGACCCGCCGCCACCAGCGCTCGCGCCGGCGCCAGCACTTGCGCCTGCACCAGACCCGCCGCCACCAGCGCTCGCGCCGGCACCTGCACCTGCACCAGAACCGCCGCTACCTGCGCCAGCGCCAGCACTTGCGCCACCACCGCCGGAGCCGCCACCACCGGAGCCACCGCCACCAGAACCGCCACCACCAGAACCGCCACCACCAGAACCGCCGCCACCGCTGGAGCCGCCGCCGGAACCACCGCCACCGGAACCACCGCCACCGGAACCACCGCCACCGGAGCCGCCGCCACCGCCGGAGCTGCCGCCACCACCACCGTCACCGCCGAAGAGGCTGCTCAGGAAGCCGCCGCCACGGGAACCACCGCCTTCACCGGGGGGATCCGTCAGAGCCTGTATAAGTGAAGTGGTAATGGGAGGGCATTGCTTGATCTGCTCTCGAGTGAGAATTCTTGACCGGTTTGCCGCTATACAGCATAAGCTGTAGTTGGCTTCGTTTAACGGCTGACATTGAACTGCCGTCATGATAGGCCGTGAACTAACCTGCGCTGTTGCAGGAACGGCGTAGCCGGTTAAGTAAATGGTCGCGGTACCGAGCAGTAGCCGGTATACGAGGCGACTAGTGAACATGACAACCTCCTTGGTTTTGAGTTCCAGAATTGTTCTTGGTAACTGTTTGTTAGTATACATCATTTATTTTGATGTGGATGACTGAATGGTCAGTATTGCTTAGGGAATTCAGGCTAGATACAAGTAGCTACTGTTATGTTCTCTATGAGGGGTATTCGCCTTGCCAGCCCGGTTAACACTTCTCATCGCTGTTTTTCTTGCTGGCTGCAGTCAGACGACGGACGTAATGACGACCGCCGCGGTATCCATGAAGTCAGCGACGAACTTGCCCAGAGAGACATCAGCACCACTCCGTATGGATTCGCAGGGGCGAGCCTTTCCTCCCCCGGCATTTAACGCGTTCTGTGCGCGAGAAACGCGTCTGTGCAGTACCAGCGGAGGCAGCAAGGTTGTCACGCTTACCGCTGCCAAGATGGCGGAGCTGAAATCAGTCAATACCTCCGTCAACCGGCGGATCACGGAGAAATCCGACGATAAAGCCGCGGGCGGGGGAACGGCGGATGAATGGCGTTTGCCCACGTCGACGGGTGATTGCGAAGATTTCGCGATTTTGAAAAAACATGAGCTATTGAAGCGCGGTTGGCCCAGTGCGGCCCTTCTTCTGACTGTCGCGAGGAGCGGAGGTGTAGGCCACGTCGTGCTTGCTGTCAGGACTGACAAAGGGGACCTCGTGCTTGATAATCGTACAAACGCTGTCAAGGATTGGAGGAAGGCGCCCTATCGCTACTTCGCTCGGCAGTCACAGTCCCAACACGGCAAATGGGAACGTATCGGCAAGCGAAGCATCTGATCGGCCTTGTGAAAAGGCAGTCCCAAGCTCTGATGGGAACGTTGTCGTGCAATTCGATGAGCACTCTCTACGCGTCAAGTTCCGCATATAGAAGGCGCCAGGGCCGAGAGCCGGCTGGTGTCGAACCGCCGATCAATCCATCACTGTAGGTAGGAATGCCGCCGCCCCTGAATTTTTGGGTGATCTCACGGGGGCGAGCGGACGAGACGGTTGATGAGCAAGGATCACTATAAAATCCCGGCATCGATCCGTTGCATCAAATTCCAAGACTTCTCGGTTAGATCGGGAAACCGTATTTACGCGTGATAGCCCATACCGATTTGTTGATATCGATCAGAACCGAGATGCTCTTCTTGATCTTGGCGATTTGGCCTTGATCGAGGTTCTCCATCTTGCCGTATTTGATCGCGTCCTTGCTTTCGAAGATACGCATGAGCTGCGTCGCCCCGCGGCCGCTCTCTGGATCAAACGAATAGATGCAGTGATTGAACTTGTTGCGCAAGCCTGCCTGGAGGGTAAGCTTTCGCGTTACATCCAGGATTTCTGTCCGGCATTCCACCGATGTTTTTGACATTTTGGCGAGACGCTCGACCAAGTCAATCCGGGCGCGGGGCGTGTTCAAGGTCAGGAAGATGATGGCTGCTGTTTCCTTGTCGACACCGGCAAGGCCGGCAATCAGGTAGATCAGCAGACTTTCGGTATTTGTCCAAGTGTAGTTTAACTGACCGATAAGTAGCAGGACGTCCTGCGGACTTGGCATGGGTGCCGGTCCAGTCGTTGGACGGCGATGACCGTTTTCAGGATTGGTCGTGCTCCCGTCCATCATGGGTGTCCTCTTCTCCGTTAGCCTCGTCAGCGTGAACTTCATTGTTCTTCCGCCTGTAATCGAAATACTTGGCGGCGGCTTCCGTCCTGTTGTGAACCCCGAGTTTTTGGATGATGTTGTGGAGATGTATCTTGATGGTATGTTCCGAAAGCCCAAGTTTGAATGCAATGTTTTTGTTTTGATCCCCTTGAGCCACTTTATCGAGGACTTCCAGTTCGCGAGGGGTAAGTTCATTCATCATCCTGCTCCTTTGCGCTTGGGGTCCTAAACGATAGGGACTGGGCTCTACGAGCATGGAACGATCGGTTGTTTCTGGCGGTTGTACGCGTTGAAACACGGTGTGAGGGAAGTATTCCCCTCCTTTGAGCATGATACGGATAATTGATAGCCATATATCCAAGTTAACGTTGCTTGGCAGGATACCACAAATAGCAGGGGATTCAATGATGTGACGTACTTGATCCACCTGATCGAGCCGCGTGGCTGTCATAATGGCAGTGGATGCGCCCGGATGTGTTTCCGATAGTTTGTCACAATGAATCTTGAAAGCGTCCAGGAGGCTGTAGTCTACGATGACCAGCTGTACGTCTCCGTCGAACTTCGCACACGCCATTTGCGGTTCTGAAACATGCATGACGGAGACCCAGGAGAACTCACGTTCGATGGCCGCTGTCATAGCATCCGAGATGCATCCCGCAGGCGAAATGAACAGAAGGATTTGCCGGTAGGTGCGTTCCGACTGAGATGAACGCGCACTCTGGACACGCTCTCTCCCCAAATTATTCGCTACACTTAACTCTACACGCATGACACTAAACAACTTCGGGTCAGACGAACCTCAGTCGCTCCCCTATTATTAATATTTTATAAACTAATCATATACAGATCTATAATCTGAGGAATTAGCCCATTAGAGCTATATTAAGGGCAACCTGCTGATATTTAATGCATAGAATATCTTTTCGGAAATAAAACAAGTATACAAAATATCTGTTTTACACAGAGTGATTATTGCACAACCTGGTCCCGATTAGGCACTGCCATCGAATAGGCTATTCAGTCTAGATCCATTTGGCAACTTCTTTAAGTTTCCATCAGGCGACAGACTTCCTCTCGTATAAAGCCGGGAGAAGGGGGTTCAGGTTTCATCCATCGCACCATGTCTCGCGTTGTACCGGATGAAAACCTAGGATCGCAGCCGTCCTCCGGCAGAACAAGGGAGGAGCCAATCAGTAAAAACCTATCGAGAACACTCGTGCTCGCCGCGTCTTCACGCGTCCAGCGCTGAATCCAAATCCATTTAGCAACAACCGTACGGTGATGGCCCCAAGGAGATGAATGGCGGTCAAGCTATTACGGTCCTTATAAAAGGACAAATATCATGGGTATCAACAACAACCACTTGTTCGGTTTCGGAAACAGCATAAATGTTTTCGACGTTGATGATGACGGCGAACAGGCACAGAAGCAGAAACAGAAGCAGCAGGAAGAGCAACAGCAGCAGCAGCGTGAGCAGCAGCAGCAGTCTCAGTCTCAGGAGAACACCAATACCAACACCAACGATTCGGATAGTTCTAGCGCCGGCGTCGGCGTCGGGGCTGGCGTTGGAGCAGGCCTTGGTGTGGGGCTTGCAGGAGCTGGGAGCGATGCGAACGCCTCGTCCTCAAGCGATAACAGCAACCTCAACGGTAACCTCAACGGCAATTTGAACGGCAACCACAATGTCTCGGAGAACGAGAACATCAACACGAACGATGTTGATGTGGATGTGAATGTCGATGTTGGCGTCGATCTCGAAGGCTATATGCCCGACGACAACGATTTTGCCGATATCGATATGAATGGCGGCCAGATCGAGGGGATGTTCAACACTCAGTTTGAAGATATCCTCAATGGGGCTCTTACCGGTAAAGGTAATGATGTTGCCAACGTTATCAATCAGATAGCCAACCTCTCCGACGATGATCATCTTGAAGATGCCTCGGTCAAGAATGACGCCACGTTTGACCAGGACTTCACCGTCAACGGTGGAACCGCTCATGCGGCTGACGGCATCAACGCTGGTGGTTCCGGTGGTTCTGGCGGAGACGATGCCGAAGCCAACGGCGGCAAGGCATGGGATGCCGGTAATGCAAACGGCGGCATGGGCGATGGCGGAGCGGGCGACGGCGGTACGGCCGTCAGCGTGGCGTTCGGTGGCATCGGTGACGGCGGCGATGCCGACGGCGGTGACGGCGACGGCGGCTCGGCCGATAGTGGCGATGCCGACGGCGGCAAGGGCAACGGCGGCATGGGTAATGGCGGCAAGGGCGAAGGTGGCGTAGGCGCCGGCGTCGGTCTTGGCCTTGGTCTTGGCCTCGGAGTTGGCGCAGCAAGGGCTGGTAACGGCGATGACGGTGGCAACAACAATGCCGGTGACGGCGACGACGGCGGCAACGGCGGTGATTCCGACGGTGGCAACGCCGACGATGCTGGCAACGGTGGCGACTCCGAAGGTGGCGACGGTCTTGAAGCATTTTTTGCCGGAACCCCGCTCATCAACATCGGTGGAAAAGCCGATGATGGTGGCAACGGAGGCGACTCCGAAGGCGGTAACGCCGATGATGGCGGCCATGGCGGCCATGGCGGCGATGGTGGCAATGCCACTGATGCTGGCGACGGTGGCGATGGCGGCGATGCAGCTGGCGCAGGTGCCGGCGCAGGCGCAGGAGCCGGTAACGGCTTCGGCATCGGCGGAAAAGGCTTCGGCGGTGAAGGCGACGGCGGTTCCGGCTTCGGCGGCGATGCCACCAGTGGCCATGCGCTTGCCGGTGGCGGCGATGGCGGCCACGCGCTTGCCGACGGTGGCGACGGCGGGCACGCTCTGAGCGGTGCCTGGACAGACGGAACTGGCGGTGATGGCCTTGGTGGATGGGCTGCCGGTGGCAGCAACACCGCAGGCGATGGCGGCTACGCCTATGCTGGCGACGGTGGCTATGGCGGAGCTGGCGGAACCTGGGGTTCCTCCAATGGTGATGACGGGTTCGTCGAAGGCCACAGCACCGCGACTGCGGATGCAACCGTTGATACGAGCGCGTTCAACCAGGAAATCGTGATGGGTGCGAACCTGCAGCAGAACGCGGTCGATATGACTGTGGTCGGTGGCGACCTCACCAGCACGAGCGTCGGCGAAGACAGCGACGATATGACCTAAGTCGCTGTTATTTAATAATAAAAATGGATTGCGCGGTACGCCGCGCAATCCCGCCAACGACTGATTGTCGGCTGGGATATTATTTTCGCGCGGAGGATGTTTGTCGTGTATATGGACAGAACAACGGAAGCGATCGCGCACTTTATCGGTCTCTTCGCAATCACAATCGAGCAGGCATGGCAACGGCAGGCATTTGATTCATTCACTGCTGACGCTCTTTCGCAGTCCGATCCAAACGCACTGCCCAATATCGATACCTCCTTTTCTGCAGAATATGCATTCATTGGCTACGAGCCGGGCTTTATTTACCGTGCACCTGCGCCCGAGCTGTTCCTCGCCAATGCCGAGTCATTTGTCCATTTTGGCCCGCTGAAAATCCCCTTGGATAGTCTCGCCTACGCCGCCTATCTTGGATCGGTAATCAGTGGATTTTTTTCGTACGTAACCAGCTACAATACGGTCCCGGTGAACCCCGAAGCGGTGACGTTGGGGTCGGTTGCCAACTTTATCACTCAGGGCATTAGGCTTAGTGATGATGACTATTTCGGCGTCGGTGCACATGGCTTGCACTATTCCCCGACCCCATTCGACGACATACAGCTAATATCGCTGGTCAATGCTGCGAATGCACTGTCGCCATTTACGGGCACCGAGATCCTCGGAAGCTCAGACGCGCTGACGGCATTCGCCACCGACCTGTTGGAAACGATCGATGATTACGAGCCGCTGCCGCAGGAAGGGCAGACCATTTTTGTCGAAAAGCAAAACACGATCGAGGGCATATATGTTAACGGCGAAAAGGTGGACGAAGCGCCCAAGCTGGATGACTATTTTTCGCTAGAAGACCGGCTTGATGCCGCGCCGCATTCGGACAAACCGCTCCCCCACAACGCGAGCCTTACAGATGACGGCTGGCAGATCGACACCTCTGTCGAGGTGGAGACTGGCGGCAACATCCTGATCAACAACGTCGTTATGAAAAATTTCTGGACCGCCTCGACAGTTACTGCAGTTGCAGGCGATCACATCCAGATCAATGCGATCGTTCAGATCAACGCCTGGGCTGACACCGATATAGTGAGCGAGGCGATAGCCGGTTGGGATAAGAATCCCTTAGGCACCCAGGCATTCAACATTGCAACATTCGAGCGGCTTGAATCGTCTGCCGACGATGACAGCTCTGAATCGGAAAATGGCTTTCCCAAGCATTGGGTGGTCAGCGAGGTGGAGGGTGACTTGCTGATTGTGAACTGGCTTCAGCAACTCACGTTCATGCACGACAATGATATCGGTGTTCTGTCCTCAAGCGGCGCGACGACAGCCGTCTATTCGGGCAACAACATCTCCTATAACGACGTCTCCATTTACGAGCTGGGCTTTTCCTATGATCTCATCATTATCGGTGGTAACTGCTACGATCTGAACATCATCCAGCAGATGAATCTGCTTTACGACAACGACTTGATCGGAGCTGTGACCGGTTTCGAGACGACGGGTGAGGGACACTATTCCACCTCCGACAACTTGCTGTGGAACAACGCGGCCATCTACAATATCGGCGGCGCGGGTCAGTTCGAAGCACTTCCAGATTACTACCGCGCTACGGCGGACGCCTTGGCCGCTGGTCAGGATTTCCTCAGCAACGGTGTGCTGTCCGATGCCGCGTTTGCGGGGTTAGGCACCCTGCGGGTACTTTATATCAAAGGCGATTTCATCAACGTGCAATACGCCAAGATGACCAACATCCTTGGCGACAGCGACCAAATAGCGCTCGCAATGGATGCGGTAGGTGCCCATCCGGAAGCCGACTGGTCTGTGACCACGGGCGCCAACGCGCTCATCAATAATGCCACCCTTGTCGATTTAGACTCCATGGGCACGACCTATGTCGGGGGCGATCAGTATTCCAGCGACGTGCTTATTCAGGCCGATATCATTTCGACGGATCCGCATTTCGGATCGCAGAACCCGGACGTGCTGGTCAACGAGGCAATCTATTTTCTTGACGATGACGGACCTGACAATAGCGGCGATCAATACGCCGGTTCGGGCAGTTTGGATCCGGACAACGCCGACGGTGATGCACTGCAAACACTGATAGGCTGAAAATCGCAATGGGGAGTTGAGCGTGAGCGAGAATTCAAAGGGGCCGGGTCATTCAACAGTGGGATCGAAGGGTGAGGCAGAGCCCAAGGGGGCTTTCGACGCCAAAAGCGAATCCTTGTCTGACTATCTTCGCCCCCAGGACGATGCAATCAAGAAGTCCTTCGACGCACTTGACCATGCACTTTCGGAGCTGTGCGACGAGGCTGGTGTTGAAAGATCCTCCGCCCCTCAGACGCCAGCCCAGCAAGCAAAGCCCGTCGCGGCTTCTTCAAGTCCTGCATCCAAACCAGCGATGACCGTCGAGCTTTCACCAAGTCTTGCCTCCAAGCCAGCGATGAAGGTCGAGCTTTCACCGAGTCCTGCCCCTCAGCCAGCGATGACCGTCGAGGTTTCGCCAAGTCCCGCCTCTAAACCAGCTGCGACCGCCGAGGTTTCGCCAAGACCTGCCTCTAGACCAGCAGTGACCGTCGAGCCTTCGTCAGCTCCAGCCTCTCAGCAGCAACCGAAAAAAAACGCACCCGGTCCGGCAGGTCCGGCAACCGCCAACGGTTCGGCTCCAAACGGTCAGGCATCTGCCGTTAAAAAATCGCCAACTCCATCCACGGCAAATGCATCTGCCTCCGGAGGAGAAACTCAGGCAAAAGCTCAAACAGCTCATACATCGCATCCTGTGGGCGCAAGGACGATAGAAGACGATCGGGGGCCGATCAAAGCGCGTGAGCGCCCGTCGCCCGACGCAGCTGATGGAGCTTCAGGCAAGGGCCCGAGTGGCAGAGGGCCGCACGGTGGAGACGGGGTCTTCCACAAGCGGCTCGGTCCCATCAACTTCAACGCCAGCCTGAAGGCCGGGCTTGCTGCTGTGCGCAAGAACCTTGCGGTGACAATGCTTTTCACGGTCGCCAGCAATGTGCTTGTGCTCGCAATACCGATCTACCTGTTCCAGATATCGGATAGGGTTCTCACCAGCCGGTCGACCGATACGCTGATCATGCTGACTGTCGTCATCGTAGGGGCAGTCATTCTTCAGTCGATGTTCGACGCAATCAGGCGGTTCATACTTATGCGGACGGCGGTGGAGTTTGCAGCCCAACTCGGCGCTCCGGTACTCAGCGCGGCAGCGCGCGCCTCCCTGAATGGCAGTGGGCGAGAGTATCAAACCCTGGGTGATTTACAGCAAGTACGCTCGTTTCTGGTGTCGCGGACGCTACTTTCCTTCATGGATGCTCCGTTTGCACCACTATTCTTGCTGGCTGTATTCCTCATTCATCCGCATCTCGGTTCCATCGTTGCCGGCACGGCACTGCTTCTGCTGGTGCTGACTTTGCTCAATCAGCGCGCCACGGCAGCAGCGTTCGGCGAGGCGAACACCGCTCAGGTCAAGGCAAACCTGCATCTGGATTCCATGTCTCGCAATTCACAGATCATAAATGCGTTGGCAATGATTCCTGAAGCAGTGCAGATCTGGGGAAAAGACACGGCGGACTCGCTGAGGTCGCAGGTTATCGCCCAGGACCGGAATATTATGTTTGCTGCCATGTCCAAGGCAGCAAGACTGCTTGCGCAGGTTAGTATTCTGGGGTGGGGTGCCTACCTGTCGATCGGAGGGGAAATTACTGGCGGTATGGTCATCGCCGGATCGATCATTGCAGGTCGCGCGCTTGCCCCGATCGAGGGCGCCATAGAAGGATGGAACCAATACAGCCAGTCCCGTTCGTCATTCGACCGTATTTCGTTGCTTCTGAAGAATTCGCCATTCAACCTGGAACGGCTTAACCTGCCCAAACCCGAAGGGCGGCTTGACGTTGAGCGCTTGCTCTTCGTGCCCCAAGGTACGAAGCGGGTTGTGCTCAATGGGATATCCTTCTCACTATCGCCTGGCGAGTCGCTTGGGATCATCGGTAACTCAGGTGCAGGCAAGACCACCTTGGGCAAGATGCTGGTCGGTTCGATCCTTCCGACATCAGGTAACGTACGTCTGGATCTGATGGATTTGCGCAACTGGGATCCGCGGCAGTTCGGTGAGAATATCGGATACCTGCCGCAGGACGTTCAACTTTTCCCGGGATCCATCAAGGCAAACATTGGCCGCATGCGCGATGATGCGACGGACGCGCAGATCTATGAAGCGGCTATGTTGGCCGATGTGCACGAGATGATTGCCGATCTACCGCACGGCTATGAGACCATGGTCGCATCCGACGGGTCGCCGCTGTCAGGCGGCCAGAAGCAGCGCATAGCGCTTGCCCGAGCCTTTTTCGGCAACCCGCGGCTCGTGGTGCTCGATGAGCCGAACTCGAACTTGGATAGTTCAGGAGACGCAGCTCTGCTGCGCGCCCTTCGTCACGCCAAGCAGCAGAAAATTACGATGATTACCATCACGCAGCGGCCGGCTCTTCTTGCTCACGTCGATAAGATCTTGCTGATCGTCAATGGCACGGTGGCGCTGTTCGGCAAACGCAACGATGTGCTCAAGGCTCTCGCTGACCGTGACGTCAGCCTGGACTCAGGTACAGGCTCGTTTGGCCACCAGCAGCTTCAATAGGGGTCGGGAATGCACGATATTGCGAAAGTACAAGATATTACTTGGTATTCCGAAGTGCCTCGTTCGATCTGGAAGCAGACCACGTTCGGATTGGTTTTGCTGGCGGTTACATTCGGCGGTTTTGGCGCCTGGGCGTTCACCGCGCCGCTGGCCGCTTCCGTGATTGCCCAGGGCAGGTTCGTCGCCACCGGGCAAAACAAGATTGTGCAGCACTTTGAAGGCGGGATAATTAAAGAAATATTGGTGGCCGAAGGCGATCATGTTCAATACGATCAGCCTCTTGTCCGCCTTGACGAAACTGCAGCCCTTGTCAGGGAGCGCCAACTATTTTTACGGCGTGCACGGCTCGAGCTTATTGCCGCGCGCCTAGCTTCCCAAATTCGCGGTGACGATACGATCAAGATGCCGAAAATGATCGAGGAGAGCAAAGACGATGACGAGATCCTTCCCATGCTCGAAAGCCAGGAGCTGAACTTCGAAGCTTGGAAAACGAAACTGCGAAACGAGACCGCACTTCTTGACCAGAACATCAAGGCACTCGGATTCCGCGCCGACGGCTACAAGCAGCAGATGAAGGCGACAGACATTCAACTGGAGCTTCTGAATGAAGAGTTGGCCAGCAAGCAGGTCTTGTTGAAGAAGGGCTTCATTCGCGGAACGGAAATCAAGGCCATACAGCGAGCCATTGCAGAAGCCGCAGGGCAGTCCGGCGGGCTGTCGGCTGAGGTTTCTGAGACCTATGCGCAGATAACAAAACAGAAGGGCCAGATCCTGCAGACCGAGGATGTTTACCGGAAAGCTGCATTGGACGAGTTGGAATCGATCCAGGGTGATCTGGATTCAATCCGCGAACAGTCCCGCGAAGCTCAATATGTGCTGCGCCGCGCAACCATCAATGCGCCGGTTGCCGGGACGGTGATCAGGCTCTTCTTCCACACGTCGGGAGGCGTGATCGAAAGCGGCAAGGGCATCCTGGAGATTCTTCCCGCAGATGTTCCGCTCATCATCGAGGCGCCAATCAAGCAGACCGATATTGACAGCGTGCACGTTGGACAACGCGCGGCGGTGCGTCTGACCGCGCTTAACCAGCGGACGACCCCAGTTCTGGAAGGCGAGGTCTTTTACGTTTCGGCCGACTCGCTCTCCAAAGAAAACGCTACCGCAACAGATCAGGATTTCTACCTTGCGAGAATTCGCCTGCCGGCCAGCGAATTGGCTCGGGTCGACAATTTTACGCCTACCCCCGGCATGCCCGTTCAGATGCTGATACAGACCGCCGAACGGACCTTCTTCAATTATCTCATGAAACCCGTCGCAGACTCCATGTCCCGTGCGTTCAGTGAACAATAAGCGCTGCCTCAAGGTCTGATTTCTGCACGCGGATAGTTGGTCATGATCACCGGCAGCATTACCACCGCATTCCCAAACCCATTGCCTTGTGCGGATTAAAGTGGACGTACTCTAGCTTCTCTTCCTGCCGCCCTACAGCCCTGACCTCAATCCCATCGAGATGGCTTTTTCCAAGCTCAAGGCAATGCTGCGAAAGCACGCGGCTCGCAGCTTCGACGCCATCACCACCGCGCTCGGCGAAATAGTAAGCCTATTCTCCGTCACCGAATGCCAAAATTTCTTCGAGGCAGCAGGCTATGAGGCGGAATAGATGCAACGCGTTTTAGGCTCAGGACCCATTAAATTGCTTGCGGGACGGATTGCGAACTGATTCATTGGTGCCAAGAGGATACTGGCATGAGTGATTTGATTTGGCTCAGTGAAAGACAAATGCAGCGGATTGAGCCGTGTTTCCCGCTATCGCACGGGGTCCCGCGGGTTGATGACCGGCGGGTTCTCAGTGGGGACGTCCACTGGTTTTGCTGCTCTCGGAGGGACAAATGAGCGACTTCAAGGGCGCAGCGCTGATGTTTGACGCCATTCCGGATGCAAAAGCCCTGCTCGGTGACAAGGGCTACGATGCAGACTGGTTTCGCCAGGCACTCGAGGCGCGAGGCATAGAGCCCTGCATTCCGCCTAAATCCAACCGCAAAACCGAAATATCGTTTGACAAGACGCTCTACAAAAGCCGTCACAAGATCGAGAACATGTTTCGAAAACTCAGAGACTGGCGGCGCATCCACACCCGCTACGACCGTTGCGCCCACGCCTTCATGTCAACCATCGCAATCGCAGCAACCATCATTTTCTGGATCAATCAATGATTCCTGAGCCTAGGCCAACGCTTTTTGGCTAGGGGCTGTTGACGTTTACCGTGTGTGAATGAGCGTTGCGGCAATTGAGATGAAGGCTTTGAAACTCTGGTCGGTTTTGCAAGAGCGCATTGCTATCCCTCTGTTTTCCTTCAGTTTGCCAAAGTAGTTTTCGATCAAATGCCGCCATTTGTAGGTTTCCTTGTCGAACTCTGCCGGGAACCTCCGGTTGGATTTTGGCGGTATGACCGGGGTTATGCCGCGATCCAGCAGGCCATTGCGCAGCCAATCCGCGTCAAAGGCCCTGTCCGCCAGCAAATATCCGGCGGACAAGCCGCTGATCAACGCATCGGTCTCGCGCAGATCATGAGCTTGCCCTGGCATCAGACAGAAATCGACGAGATTACCGAGCGCATCCGTCAGAGCCAGTATCTTTGTCGTTATGCCGCCGCGTGAGCGTCCAATGGCCTGGCAGAGAGTCCCCCTTTTGCGCCCTGACCCGAGCGATGAACCTTGACGATAGTACCGTCGATCATTGCGTATTCCAGATCGGCGTCTGAGGCTAATGCTTTGAACATACAATAGAAAGCATCCGCTTTGACCCATCTGCGGAACCGCTTGAATACAGAATTCCATTTGCCAAACTCACCCGGCAATTCGCGCCATTGCGCGCCCGTGCGGACGATCCAGAGGACTGCCTCCATGAAAAGTCGTGGGTCACGTCCGGTTTGTCCGGGATCGGTGGTTTTACCCAGGCAGTATGGTTCGATGATCGCCCATTGCGAATTGGATAGGACTCTTCGGGTCAAGGTTGCTCTCCTCCGTTTGCAACCTTGAATCAGAAGTCAGGTGATTTGGGAATCCCGAACGTCAACAGCCCCTAGATACTTCGCACACGAATAATCGTCTGAAAATTACTGCAGTTGGAACTGCTCCAGTAAGGGCGGCCTATCATAGCGCCATATGAAAACAGACTGGTAGCGCATTCCTCCTTGATAAGCCGGAGCGTGTATCTTTGCTGCGCTAAGGAAACCACAAGATATGGTTGAGCCTGATTTAAAGGGATAAGCCGTTTTCGAAGCAACTGGTAGCAGCCGATAATGTCATCGGTTTCAGTTTATCTGAGGTCTACAAGCATCGTCTTCTTGCCTCAATGTTGATAGAAGTGAGTTCAGATTTCGTAATGTGCATCTACGCCATCGAAAAAAGTAATTAGCTTTATTTTTGCACAGTTTCTTTTTTTCATAAATTTCATCGGAAATGTAGGGTGATTAATATCAAGAACAAGCTGCAGCCTAGACTTTGGAAAAACCGTCATTCGGGTCATGCTATCATGTCCCAGCTCACCCGTTCTCCCTTTGCGACATCGCGCTTGATGGTTTTGCCCAGCAGCATGTCATAGTATTTGGGGTCGAGCCCGTAGCCAGGCCGCACGATCCTTAGATTCCTGCTGGTGAACACGTCTCCCCTCATGGCGTTCTCTGCAACATAGAGAGAGCGCCTGAAGGTGCGGGCGCCTGCCTCCGCCTTCGTGCCGCCATAGGTTGTCTGCCCCAATGATTGCCAGGCTCTCTCGGTCTCTATCCGCAGTTGCGCGAACTCCTCAGGCTCGAGAGAGAATGTGGAATCGACTCCACCATCGGCTCGCCGCAGGGTGAAGTGCTTCTCGAAGAGGCTGGCGCCAAAGGCCACGGCAGCTACCGAAACCCCACACCCCATCGTGTGATCGGAAAGGCCGACCTCGCAGCCAAAGGTTTCGCGCATATTGGCGATGGTGCGGATATTAGTGTTTTCCGGCGTCGCCGGATAGGTGCTGGTGCATTTCAGGATCGCCAGATCGCCACAACCGTTTTTGCGTGCGGTGCTGATCGCCGCGTCGATTTCGCCAACAGTAGCCATCCCGGTGGAAATGATTATCGGCTTGCCGGTACTCGCAACCTTGGCAATCAGCGGAAGATCAGTGCATTCGAAAGAGGCGATCTTGTAAGCGGTCACACCAAGCGTCTCGAGAAAATTAACCGATGTATCGTCAAAGGCTGAGCTGAAGCAGTCCATGCCCAAGGCATTTGCGCGATCTATAATTGGTTTGTGCCATTCCCACGGCGTGTGCGCCTCGTCGTAAAGTTCGTAGAGCCGGCGTCCGTTCCACAGGCTTGCAGGATCATTGATCAAAAAATCTGCATTGGTAGTGTCAAGGGTAATCGTATCTGCGGTATAGGTCTGCAATTTCACCGCATCCGCTCCGGATCTTGCGGCCGCGTCAACAATTCCCAGGGCCCGATCAAGCGACCTGTTATGGTTGCCGGACATCTCGGCAATAAGATACGGCCGGTGACCGAGACCAATAGTGCGATTACCAATTTTCATAAGCTTTTCATTCCATTTATGCCCCCGTATCATAGCTGTGGGGGGCTGTCCACAGCTGTCTGCCTCGGTAAGGCAGACAGTAGAAATGCCAAGAATGACCTATGGGAGCAGCTCATCCGTACTGATGACCCGGCTCTACTGGCACAGGAGATTTTTGTTCATTTGAGCTGCTCCCCATCCCTAGCAGGCTGTTGAAGAAGTCTCTCGTTTGGCCTTGAGGACGGCCTCGTCGCCGTTGTGATAGGCGAACGTGGTCTCGATTGTGCTGTCATCGAGCAATTCGGCATTTCCGTCGCCTGAGACTTCGTCCATTTCTTCAAATCCGGCCCACGTGAAGTGGACCAGTGATTGGCTGTAGCCGAGATCGAGGCCCGCCTGGAGCGCGCCGAAGGCAATTTCACCGTGACCGTCAGTTCCAATCGCGATCATGGCGGGCGCGACCAGATCGAGATAGCTGCGATCCCACAGATCGGCCTCGACAATCCGCCATCGACCGAGCAACGGGCAGCCTTCCGACGCGGTCATGTCGACACCGCCAGAAGCTTTGGTAACCGCACCAGATTGTATGCTGCTGCCGTCAAGGTGAAAGCCCAACCGACCCGGTCGCGCCCACGGAATTTCATCTTGTCCTGCCCAGCAATGGTCTTGATCCAACCGAAGGCCTCCTCTATCCGCTTGCGGATGCGCAGGCTGACGACATAGCCGCGATGTCGCGTCGTGCGCCCGTCAATCGCCGAGCAACGACCGTTTGCGTTCTGCGTCACATGCGGCGTCACCTTCATCGAGCGGAGTTCATTGACAAAATCCTCGGTGTCATAGGCCTTGTCGGCCCCCAGCGTGATCGCGTGCGGCCAGTCGGCACGCGGCTCGATCATGTGCAACGCAGCCACCCGTTCGGCGTGTCCATCTGCTTGCGTCAAACAGGCATCGACCAGCAGGCCATGGCGGTTTTCCATCAGACCATGCCCCATGAAGCACAACTTCGCCTCCTTGCCTTGCCTTTCTTGTAAAGCCTGGCCTCGGGATCGGTCGTCGAAGCATGCGTCTTGTTGGACCGTCTGTCGCCGTGGAGGTCTGCTTCCGCGTTGCGCCCACCGCCCGCCGCCGCCGGTTCTCCCGAACCGTCTTTCGGCCCATCCTTCGGCTTGATGCTCTTCATCGAGGCCCAGGCTTCGATCAGCGTGCCATCGACAGAAAAGTGATCCGTGGAAAGCAGCGCCTTGACCTTGGTCTGCGCCAGGATCGCGCTCAGGAACTTCGCGGCGATGTCGCCCTCAAGCAGCCGGTCGCGGTTCTTCGAGAACACAGAATGGTTTCAGGCCGCATCGTCAATGCCGATGCCGACAAACCAGCGGAACAGAAGATCATATTCCAGCCGCTCCATCAGCAGCCGTTCCGAGCGGATCGAATAGAAAGCCTGCAGCAGCATGGCCCGTAACAGCTTCTCCGGCGCGATCGATGGCCGCCCGATCGGAGAATAGAGCGCCGCAAATGCCCCTTCCTGCGAACCAAGCGCTTCGTTCACGATCAACCGGATCGCTCGCAGCGGATGACCCCGCCGCACCCGATCCTCAAGATCGACATAGCTGAAAAGCTCACCCGTCCTCACGTCGTCACCGCGCATTACATCATCCCCGAATCCCGACAAACTCAGTGAATCATGGGGAGCCGACTGAAGCGAGTGGCATTTTCAACAGCCTGCTAGGCCGGTATCTGGCGTAAATTAAGCTACTCTTTGCACCTGCTGATCGGGTTGGGTTTCGTCTTTTCTCAGCCAATAGACCACGGCAGGTGGTCTGCCACCAAGGGCTGAGTGTGGGCGTTGATGATTGTAAAACTTTATCCATTTGCGGATGCCCGCCTTCGCTTCTGACCCGGTCTCCCAAGCATGCAGGTAGACACATTCATATTTCAGTGTTCACCACAGGCGCTCAATGAAGATATTGTCGAGGAACCGGCCCTTTCCATCCATCGAGATGCGCACGCCGGTCCGGCGCAAGCGGTCCGTCCAGGCGAAGGATGTGAACTGGCTGCCCTGGTCCGTATTCATGATCTCCGGCTGGCCGAACTTGTGGATGGCCTCATTCAGCGCCTCGACACAAAAGTCGGCCTCCAGCGTATTCGAGACGCGCCAGGCCAGAACCTTATGGGTGTGCCAGTCCATGATGGCGACGAGCTAGAGTACGTCCACTTTAATCCGGGTCATATCCTGCTGCTGCAAAGTAGTTGGCGCACTCCTGGGGTTCAAAGAGTTTGATGAGATCGCCGACGGTGTTCCACAGCCCGTCGACAAAACGTTCGGCCTTTGCACGCAGTAGCGCCTTGAGTTTGGAGAAGGCGTTCTCGATCGGTTTAAAGTCGGGACTGTAAGGCGGCAGATAGAGCAGTTCGCAGTTTGCGGCCTCTATGGCCCGTCGGATGCCGTCCGCCTTGTGGGCAGGCAGATTATCCATGACGACGATATCGCCGGGGACGAGGGTGGGAACAAGAACCTGCTCGACATAGGCTCGAAACGCCACTCCATTCATCGCTCCGTCAAGGACCATCGGTGCGGTCATGCCCGAAAGCCTGAGCGCGCCGGTGAACGTCGTGGTTTTCCAGTGGCCGTGCGGGACGGCCGATCGGCAACGTTCTCCACGCAGCGAGCGACCACGAAGCCGAGCCATTTTTGTAGATAGGCCGGTTTCGTCGATGAAGACGAGCCGTTCAGGATCAAGTTCAAGTTGAGCATCGAACCATTCCTCGCGTCGCTTCATGACGTCTGGGCGCTCCTGCTCCAATGCATGTGCGGTCTTTTTTAAATGTGAAGCCACGCTTGCGCAGCCAGACGTCGAGGGTGCTCCTACCGACGCAGACCGATCTGTCTTCGTTCAGTCGCGCGACCATCTCATTGAGTGTGACATCTTTGGAGGCCTCGATCATGCTGACGATGAAGGCCTCGTGTGCATCAAGCCGTGAACCGCCGCGACGGCCTTGCTTGGCCGCGCTCACCCGGCCCTGCCGCACGTTCGCGATCCAGGCGATCGCCGTCGAAAAACCGATTCCGAACCGCGCTGCCGCCGACCGCGCCGACATCCCGCCCGCCGATGCTGCAAGAACCCGGCTGCGAAGATCATCACTTAATGCTCGGGCCATGTCTCCCTCCGACAAATCACTGTCAGAGGATGGAATCACAAAATTCCTTCCGACGGAATCCTTGTGCCGATTCCATTTTTAGCGGACGTGCTCTAGAGAAAGCCACGCCGCATGGGCAGGTAGGTGATGTCCGAGCACCAGACTTGGTTCGGTCGATCCACGCGCAGTCCTTTCAGCAGGTAGGGATAGGTCTTGTGCCCTTTCGCCGGCCTGCTGGTATTGGGTTTCTGATAGATCGGCATCAACCCCAACCGGCGTATCCGTTTCTCGTTCACCAGATGGCCATCGTTGCGCAGATGCCAGGCCATCTGCCGGACTCCGAAGAACGGTGTTTCCAGGAACTACTCGTCGATTTGGCGCATCAGGTCGAGGTTCTGCTCGGTCTCGCCTAAGAGTCGGTCCGGAAAGTTGTTCATTTTGAACAGAGCCTTCGCAGCATGAGGCGGATAGACGCGAGTTTGAGAAAGGCGAGCGCGTTGCGCGAAAGGTTCTCGAAGTCCTTTGCCAGCCTGCGGCATCGCCCAAGCCACGCGTAAGTCCGTTCGACCACCCAGCGTCTCGGCAGAACCTCAAAACCCTTGACGATGTCGGATCGCTTGATGATCTTGATCGCCAGCCCGGGCATGGCCTTCTTCTGACCCTTGGCGAAGACAGGTCCCTGATAGCCACCGTCCGCAAAGAGTTTCTTCAAAAACGGATAGCGCCCGAACAACGTCTTGATGACCAGCAGGCCGCCGTCGCGGTCCTGGATGTCGGCTGGATGAACCAGCGCATGCAGCAGCAGACCTACCGTGTCGACAAGGATATGCCGCTTCTTACCCTTGACCTTCTTCCCCGCATCATACCCGCTCGGGTCGATACAAGCCCCCCTTTTTCCGCGCTTTTGACGCTCTGGCTGTCGATGACCGCCGCTGTCGGGCTAGCCTCGCGTCCCATCGCCTCGCGGCATTTCACATAAAGCTCCTGATGAATACTGCCGAGTGTGCCGTCCCAGTTCCAAAGGTCGAAATAGCTGAACAGGGTGCTCTTCGGCGGCAAGTCCTTCGGAACAGCCCGCCATTGGAAGCCGGTGCTGAGAACATAAAGCAGGCCGTTAAGAACCTCGCGCACATTGACCTCACGCCTGCGGCCACCCCGCTTGGCAGGAGGTATCAAAGGCTCGACCAGCGCCCATTCCGCATCCGTCAGATCGCTGGGATAGCGCAGACCATCCCGATTGTACTTCCCACGGTTCGCTTTCGTCCACATAGCCTCCATCCCATCGTCGAATCAAATCAACGGCATGGAATCACAAACGATTCATATCATTCAACTTCTTT
Organism: Hoeflea sp. Naph1; assembly: GCF_046837775.1. GTDB lineage: Bacteria > Pseudomonadota > Alphaproteobacteria > Rhizobiales > Rhizobiaceae > Hoeflea. Next base: position 1,705,091 of record NZ_CP177286.1, read on the forward strand.
CCGGACCGACTCTAAGGGAAAAAGGCGTCTACAAATCTAGGGGCTATTCATACCTCTTGCAGAACGGACGGCAAACACAGAGAAAGGCGACGCTAACTGCAGGACGGATAATAAACTCAAGTGCACTTCATGAAATCAAAATTTCCCTTGCACGATAGTCAAAGATTGCTAGAAAGCATGGATTGGCAGAGAATGGTGGGAGTCGCTAGGCATGCGTATCGGCATTACCGGCGCATCCGGTTTCATAGGCAGTGCTATGGTCGCATATCTGGGCGACCGGCACGATGTCCTGCTTTTAGGCCGTGATCCCCAAGCCCTCGCGAATAAATTCGACGGACGCTTCCCCACATTTGATTATGCTGCGGCCGGGGAGGCTCTCAATGGTGTGGATGCCGTGGTTCACCTTGCTGCAGCTCTGCCGGGCACACTAAATACAGACACGGGCTATAAGGCCGCTAACACGGATCTTGCCGTCTACATCGGCCGGGCCGCCTCTACCGCAAAGGTCAATATTTTTGTTAATGCAGCTACTCTTGGATGGAACCGGAACGCCTACTCCGCTTCGAAGCTTGCTGCTGAAAAGGGCCTAGCTTCCGTTCCAAACCTCCGGGTTGCACACATTCGGCTTCCGGCAGTTTATTCCGACGAGTTCCGTGGCCGGCTTTCGGTCCTTAACCACGTTCCGGGTTTCCTGCGGGGGGGAGGCTTTAAAGTGTTGGCCTCACTGCGACCGACCGTTTCGATGGAGCGTGTATGCTACGCGTTCGAGGAAGCGATCATGCGTGGCGAACCGGGTGAGATCATTATCTCTGACCGGCAGGTCGGTAATCCGGTCTATAGTATTGTTCGGGCGCTGATCGACTACGCCTTTGCCGGTGGGGTGATTCTCATGTTCTGGTGGCTCATGGCACTGATCTATGCCGCGGTGCGCTTGGATACGCGGGGGCCGGGGATATTCGCCCAGGAGCGAGTTGGAAAGCACCGAAAGATATTCAAGTGCTACAAATTCCGTACTATGAGTATCGGCACTAAGATTGCTGGCACACATGAGATTTCCGACAATGCGATCACACGTGTCGGCGGTTTCCTGCGCCGGACGAAACTCGACGAGCTTCCGCAGGTAGTAAATATACTTCGCCGGGAAATGAGCCTTGTCGGTCCACGCCCTTCCTTGCTGGTCCAAGCTGAACTCATCGAAGCCCGTGATAGCCGCGGCGTTTATGATGTGTTGCCAGGAATAACAGGGCTTTCCCAGATTAAAGGCATAGACATGAGCGATCCGCAATGTCTTGCTCGCGCCGACGAACGCTATGTCGCGGAACGGAATCTTGTGACCGACGTCAAGATCATCATCCAGACGCTCAAAGGGCGCGGGCAGGGTGATCGCGTGGCACGCGGCGCCGCATGATAAAGTGGTAATTTCTCCCCCCCTGAATTGGTAATTTCGGGTGATGTGCTGACGTGTCCCCAAAGAATGGACCAGTTGAAGCTGGAAGTCTCCAATTATGATCTCGCTGACGGGAGTAGGAGAATTCCATGAAGGCATCGAAGTTTTTTGAAGCTCAGATCGCGTTTGTTTTAAAGCAGGCGGAAGGTGATGTTTCTATTGCCGAGGTGGGCCGCAAAGCGGGCTTTGTCTGACCTTGCCTCCAGGTTTTATCCAGCGTTAAGTTCGTTTCCAGCGTTGATTGAAGTGCCCCCCAATTTTGGTCCAGCTGGAGCTGGAATTTTCCGGGGTTATGGCTCATGCCGGCGGGGGTGCCGATGAGCCGTTCATGAGCGAAATGAGAGTGTCCGATCTTCTGTGTAACTGCGCTTTGGTCCATGCTTCCTGAGAGGAGCGAGGACGATGACGATTTGCAAGGAACTGCTTGACGAACTTCTTAAGGGCTGCGAGCGGCCTGAAGATTTGCTTGGCGATGCCGGGCTGATGAAAGTGAACCGCCCCGGGTTTGCCGGAGGCCATTTCGTTTAAGCTATGCGGCCATAGCTGCTTCGTCCAGCATGGCGTAATATCGTTCTTCAGCTTCGGCTGGCGGTATATTCCCGTTGGGCTGCAGAAGTCGTCGGTGGTTGAACCAGTCGACCCATTCCAGGGTGGCCAATTCCACCGTCTCGAAGCTCCTCCATGGTCCACGTCGATGGATGACCTCGGCCTTGTAGAGACCGTTGATCGTTTCGGCGAGGGTATTGTCGTAACTGTCGCCGACACTTCCGACAGAAGGTTCGATACCAGCTTCCGCCAACCGCTCGGAATACCGAATGGACACGTATTGGACACCTCGATCCGAGTGATGCACGAGGCCGCCACCATGAGCGGGACGCAGATCATGAAGCGCCTGCTCCAGAGCGTCGAGGACAAAGCCTGCATGTGCCGTCCTGCTCGCCCGCCAGCCAACTATGCGGCGAGCGAAGACGTCGATGACAAACGCCACGTAGACGAAACCCTGCCAGGTCGCGACATAGGTGAAGTCCGAAACCCACAGTCTGTTTGGTGCGGGGGCTTTGAACTGGCGGTTAACCCGGTCAAGCGGGCTCGGAGCAGTCTTGTCCGAGAACGTCGTGCGGATCGGCTTTCCTCGAATGATACCCTGCAGGTTCATAGCCCTCATAAGCCTGGCGACACTGCAGCGGGCCACGTCAAAGCCCTCACGCTTCAATTGCCGCCAGACTTTGCGAACACCATAGACGCGGAAGTTCTGTTCGAAGACGCGACGTATCTCGATCTTCAGGCTGATATCGCTGCGGGCGCGGATCGACAGGCGATCCACATCCAGGCGTTTGGCTACATTCTCGTAGTAGGTTGAAGGGGCAATCGGCAGCAGCCTGCAGATCGGCCAAATACGAAGCATCTGGCCCGAACACACCTCGGTGTTCGTCGATAAACGAGATCATCGCTTGAAGGGGCGGTCGAGCTCCGCCATCGCGAAATATGCAGAGGCTTTGCGCAAAATCTCGTTGGCTTGGCGAAGCTCGCGGTTCTCCCGCTCAAGAGCCTTCATCTTCTCGGCCACATCGCTCGGCACGCCTGCTCGTTTGCCGCTGTCGACCTCGGTCTTCTTGACCCAGTCGTGCAGCGTCGCTGGTGAGCAGCCGATCTTGGCAGCGATAGATGAAACGGCAGCCCAGCGTGATGGATGCTCGGCTTCATGGTCCAGCACCATGCGAATGGCACGGTTGCGGACCTCAGGTGAAAACTTGTTCGTTGTCTTGCTCATAATCGCTCCACTCTCTCAGAAGTTGGAGCCTCCGGCAAACCCGGGTCGGTTCAGATGGAACGGATGCTGGGTGCCGAGTTGACGGCACATCTGGGCTATGAGGAGGGCAAGGATGCGCCATCTGGCCAGTCTAACAGGCGGAACGGCACAGCCGGCAAACGTTTGAAGGGCCAGGATGGCGAGATGCCGATTTCAGTGCCCCGAGACCGGGACGGCAGTTTCGAGCCGGAGTTAGTCAAGAAAGGTCAGACCCGGATTGATGGCATGGATGACAAGATCATCGGCCTCTATGCCGCAGGTTTAACCGTTCGCGACATCCGCGCCCATCTGGAGGAAGTCTACGGCCTCAAGGTATCGCCCGACTTAATCAGCCGGGTCACCGACGCCGTTCTGGACGAGGTTCGGGAATGGCAATCCCGAGCGCTGGAGTTGATGTATCCCATTGTCATTTTCGACGCCCTGCGTGTGAAGATCAGGGATGCCGACAGCCGCATGGTGAAGAACAAGGCCGTCTACGTGGCGCTGGGCATCTCACGGGACGGGGTGCGCGAGGTTCTAGGCCTTTGGGTTGCGGATAACGAAGGGGCAAAGTTCTGGCTGTCCGTCATGAATGAGCTGAAGAACCGCGGCGTCCAGGACATCCTGATTGCCGTTGTAGACGGGCTCAAGGGTTTTCCCGAGGCGATCACCGCTGCTTTTCCGCAAGCCACGGTGCAAACCTGCATCGTGCATCTGGTGCGCCATTCCCTGAACTTCTGCAGCTGGAAGGATCGCAAGATCGTGGCTGTCGATCTGCGCCGGATTTACGGTGCCGCCACCGCTGATCAGGCCGCCGGTGAGCTTGATGCGTTCGAGGAAAAATGGGCCGGAAAATACGCCTCCATCGCCCCGGCCTGGCGGCGGGCATGGCAGGAGGTGATCCCGTTCTTTGCCTTCGATCCGGCAATCCGCAAAATCATATACACAACGAACGCGATCGAGAGCCTGAACCGGGTCATCCGTAAATCAATCAAGACGCGTGGCTCGTTCCCGACCGAGGAGGCAGCGACCAAGCTGATCTATCTCGCCATCCGGAACTTCGAGAAAGGCGGCAGGAATGTCCGGGAATGGTTTGCAGCCAGAAACCAGTTCGCTATTATGTTCGAGGAGCGCTTCAACGCGTGACCGTATCTGAAACCCGCGTGGGCCAGGCCAGATACACAGACTTCATGACGCTCCCGTTGTTCCATTTCATGAGCAATCGACTCGGCGCTCTTTAGCAAAGATTTTCCTTTCTCGGTCAACTCAGAGGGCTGTCTACGGCCATGATTTTCGTCGCTTCCACGTTGAATGAGAAGCGCCTTTTCCAAGTTCGACAGAATGCCCTGCATGGACTTAGAGCCTGACCGAAAAAGAAGTTTAGTGATATCAGTTGGTTGCGATTCATGAGGTCGCGAAGCCAACCTTGGATACAACGATGTGGACTGATATCACCCGGGCACAACATGCCCGAAAGCATTGCCGACTGCCAAGCGATTTGACAGATGCTGAATGGGCGCTGATCGAGCCTCTATTACCGCCACACAAAGCACGCGGACGTCCTGCGAAGTGGGGCTACCGGCAGATCGTCGAGGCGATGCTCTATGTTCTACGCGGCGGGATTGCCTGGCGGATGCTGCCACCAAGCCTGTTCCCGCCGATGACCACCGTGCAGCATTATTTCTACGCTTGGCGCTCCGTTCGTCCTCAAGGCAATCCGCCATGCCTTTTCTTGGCTGCGTCATGTATTCGCCGATGGCGGTTATGCCGGGCCGAAACTCGAAGCCGCATTGACGAAAATCGGAAAGTGGACTTTCGAAATCGTCAAGCGTTCAGACACGGCAAAAGGCTTCGAAGTCATACCCCGGCGTTGGGTCGTCGAACGTACCTTTGCTTGGCTCACCCGAAACCGCCGCCTCGCCAAGGATTTTGAGCGAACAATCGCCAGCGCCACCGCTTGGCTCTTCATGGCTTCCGTCCAGCAACTTGCCAGGCGAATCGCAACCCAATCATATTAAACGAAAACATTTTGAGTCAGACTCTGAGTGTCTGTCCAAGAATGGCCGGTTCGTTGGCGTGGGTTGAGTGAAGGGCGGCAATCAGACTCTTTGTATTTTGCGACAAACACGGAGAGATCGAATGGCCTGGACACCCTTCACCCGCCGTCACCATGACAGAAGCGGGATGCGCTATGCAAGTGACCTGACGGACCGGGAATGGAGCATGATCGAGCCCGTCATGCCGCCCCAGCCGCAGCGAGGCCGCAGGCGCAAGACGTCACTGCGGGACGTGATGGACGCCATCTTCTACCTGCTGCAATCGGGTTGCCAACGGGCGTTGCTGCCGCACGATTTTCCGCCGAAAAGCACGGTCCATTATTATTTCAAACGGTTCTGCCGGGACGGGACGTGGCGGCGTATTCATGACGCGCTCTACCGCCGGACGCGACAATTAGAGGGCCGCGAAGACCAGCCGTCATTTGCCATCATCGATAGCCAGTCGGTGAAGACCGGCCCGGACGCCCACCGTGATATCGGTTATGATGCGGGCAAGAAGATCAAGGGCCGCAAGCGCCACATTCTGGTCGACACGTTGGGCATGCTTCCCAAGGCGGAGGTCCACTCGGCGGGCATTCAGGATCGCGACGGAGCAGCCCTCGTCTTCGACAAGCTCGCAAGCCGCTTTCCCTTTATCGAGAAAATCTGCGGCCCCTCTCGGCGGCGCTTCGCTTGCCTGCCGGGCAATGGACGGCGGTTATCAGGGACCCAAAGTCCAAGCCGCAAGCCCGCGGCCGATAGAGATCGTCAAACGCAATCAGGTCGGATTTGAGGTGTTGCCAAAACGCTGGATCGTTGAACGCACGCTGGCATGGCTTGGAATAAACCGCCGCCTGGCAAAGGATTTCGAGCGGTTCTCAACGACAAGCCTCGCCTTCATCCAAACCGCAATGATCAAGCTCATGACACGAAGGTTCGCCCGCTATCCGCTTTCTTGAACAAACTCTGAGAGGGAATCATCACCTGATCGGGCGTCCCGTCCATGCCGGCAAGCTCGGCGAGTATCCTGTTGAACACACCAAGCCGGCTCCAGCGGATGAACCGGTTGTAGATTGTCTTAGAGTCGGTCCGGAAAGTTGTTCATTTTGAACAGAGCCTTCGCAGCATGAGGCGGATAGACGCGAGTTTGAGAAAGGCGAGCGCGTTGCGCGAAAGGTTCTCGAAGTCCTTTGCCAGCCTGCGGCATCGCCCAAGCCACGCGAAAGTCCGTTCGACCACCCAGCGTCTCGGCAGAACCTCAAAACCCTTGACGATGTCGGATCGCTTGATGATCTTGATCGCCAGCCCGGGCATGGCCTTCTTCTGACCCTTGGCGAAGACAGGTCCCTGATAGCCACCGTCCGCAAAGAGTTTCTTCAAAAACGGATAGCGCCCGAACAACGTCTTGATGACCAGCAGGCCGCCGTCGCGGTCCTGGATGTCGGCTGGATGAACCAGCGCATGCAGCAGCAGACCTACCGTGTCGACAAGGATATGCCGCTTCTTACCCTTGACCTTCTTCCCCGCATCATACCCGCTCGGGTCGATACAAGCCCCCCTTTTTCCGCGCCTTTGACGCTCTGGCTGTCGATGACCGCCGCTGTCGGGCTAGCCTCGCGTCCCATCGCCTCGCGGCATTTCACATAAAGCTCCTGATGAATACGGCCGAGTGTGCCGTCCCAGTTCCAAAGGTCGAAATAGCTGAACAGGGTGCTCTTCGGCGGCAAGTCCTTCGGAACAGCCCGCCATTGGCAGCCGGTGCTGAGAACATAAAGCAGGCCGTTAAGAACCTCGCGCACATTGACCTCACGCCTGCGGCCACCCCGCTTGGCAGGAGGTATCAAAGGCTCGACCAGCGCCCATTCCGCATCCGTCAGATCGCTGGGATAGCGCAGACCATCCCGATTGTATTTCCCACGGTTCGCTTTCGTCCACATAGCCTCCATCCCATCGTCAAACAAATCAACGGCATGGAATCACAAACGATTCATATCATTCAACTTCTTTCCGGACCGACACTAAGGAGGGCCATAGTCCGATGGCGCATCACGCCAGCGCAAGCCATTGCGGATGACAAAGATGATGCCGCTGAGAACCCGCCGGTCATTAACCCCCGCGGGCAGGCCATTCATCGCCCGTCTTATGGTACCGTTTGGGAACGGCCATACTTGTCATGTCAGTACAATAAGCACAGACGATGAAAGGGGGCTCGCGATTCAACGACGGCATGGAACTCCCGCGTCACCTCCAGATATAATAACAGTATATCATGAATATATGTTAACGTTAATGAATGCTATCTCCGCGTCATCGCCATAATATTTTTTCTTACAAATATCCAATAGTAAACCAAAAAATAGAAAAAATGCAATGGCTTCAATCCTTGATAAAAATAGTTCTCGATTAGAGAAAGGGATGTAAATACAAGTAGCAAAACATTAACAGCATAATACATATTGCTTTTCTTTAAAATAATATAAATTAAAGGAAATATAAATATTATAAAACCGTAATCTATTATGATTGAGGCGTATGCTGTTTGGTAATATCCGGATCGAACCCTCATAACGCTAATTATATCTTGATTAATGCTTCTATCTTGACCGGTGTACAAAGCCAATTGATCCAACAGATGTGCAAATGTTGGAACTAAGTATGAATTATAATTAATAAGAAATACATAAAAATCAGCAATTGAATGAGATATATACATAATCAAATATATTATTGGCAGTAACATCCACGTTAATTCGGATAGCCAAATTATAGCATTAACATTTAGATATGATGAATCTGATATATTGCTATAAAATATTTTTGGTAACCAATATTCACTTGGATCACCTACAAATCCAGAGCGAATTCTTGTAGAGGCTTCAAATAATAAAATTATTGATAGGACGCACGCAAAGATAATCACTATTTTAGTCTTATTAAAGTATCTTATATCTACAAGGAATATAAAGTAATAAACAAACATAAAAAAAGAAGAATTTCTAGCGCCAATAAATATAATATCCGCCAAGCAAACTACAATAACGGAGGCAATCATCACGTATTTTTCGATGCAATTCTTATAGAAAATCAATAACATTCCAAGAGGAAAGAACATTGCATTAATAATTGAGAAATATGAATATGCATCTGACAGAAAATACCCTCTCGTGTTAGAGAGTCCGAATTTAATAGTATTGTTAATTATTGGTAATCTACTGCTAACAATAATTGAAGTAAAAACCGCAATAAAAATACAAATAAATATTTTTGATTGAAAACTATTTATCTGTGAAGTGAAGATTACGGCCCCAACCTTTTCTAGAATAACAAATCCTATGGCAAACAAACTAAAAAATAAGACAATATGCGCATAATTTGGAACGCACAAAACGGTTAAATAAAATAATTGAATCAACCCAATAATGGTATAAATAAAAATCGCATTTTTTTTAAAAAAAGTACTATCTATCATCAGATTCACCAAACTGTATTGGAATTGTTACTATCGATATATTTAATATATACAAATAATGAATGGATATTTAAAAAATCCATGTGCCGTTCATAGCTAACATTCCAAAATTTCCGTTCAAAACAAAATATTTCTCGTGTATTGCTGTGCATGCGTCTGACTTAAAGATGATTGTGAGGCGGTTACATAGATTCACGTTAGGTAAATCCTTGTAATTAGTCCCGGCATTTCTGAATAGGAACCCTCTAGTTATGCACCAGTGCCTTTAATACAATCGGCCATAATCAGAGTGAGAATTAGTCGATTATTGGGCTTTGGTCCATATCGGATATGAGCACTGACGCGATAAGTAGTTTGTGTTCCGGTAATCCCCCCGTTTTTAACGGGGCTCGGCGGTAGAATTCACGCAGCCATTTTCAGTTTTTGTGCGGGTGTGATGCCGCCGATGCCCATATTGGGTCGTTCGTTGTTGTAGGTCCATAGCCATTGCATGGCGAACTCCTGTGCCTCCTCGATGCTTTCGATGATGTATTGGTCGAGCCATTCATGCCGGACTGTGCGGTTGTAGCGCTCGATATATGCATTCTGCTGCGGCTTGCCGGGCTGAATGTGGCTCAACGCGATGCCTTGTGTTTCGGCCCATTCCATCAGTTTGCCACTGACGTATTCAGGTCCATTGTCCACACGAATGGCGAACGGTTTGCCGCGCCATTCGATGATCTGGTTCAGGCTGCGGATGACGCGTTCAGCAGGCAGCGAAAATTCTACCTCGATGCCCAGTCCCTCGCGGTTGAAGTCGTCCAAGACGTTCAACAGCCGGAACTGCCTGCCATCCTCCAGACGGTCAGCCATGAAATCCATCGACCAGACTATGTTCGGAGCTTCCGGCACGATTAGGGCATCGGGCTTGTCCCGCTTCAACCGCTTGCGTGGTTTGATCCTGAGGTTCAGTTCGAGTTCGCGGTAGATGCGGTAAACGCGCTTGTGGTTCCACCGATGGCCCTGGACATTGCGCAGATAAAGGAAACAGAGGCCAAAACCCCAGGTCTTTTTCGCCCTCGTTAACCCGATCAGGAGATCGGCGATCTGCTCGTTCTCGTCGTTCAGCTTGGCCCTGTAACGATAGTAGGTCGAGCTGACATCGAAGGTCCGGCAAGCCAACGCAATGCTCACCCCACGCAACGCCACTGCTTTCCCGGCCATCTCTCGGCGTTGACCTTACGGCGATGCAAGCATCGCCTATCGGCAGCGGATGGCCGCGTCATTTTTTTCCAAGAGCCTCTTTGAGGAGTTCGGCCTGCATGCTCATCTCGGCATACATCTTCTTCAACCGGCGGTTCTCGTCTGCCAGAGCCTTCATCTGGCTGATCATGGACGCGTCCATGCCGCCATACTTGGCCCGCCATTTGTAAAATGAGGCCGTGCTCATCCCATGTTCCCGGCATAGCTCGGGGACCGGCACGCCGCTTTCAGCATGGCGCAGGATTGCAAGGATTTGGGGTTCGCTAAATCTGCTCGTCTTCATCAAAAATCTCCTCGATCATTAAGCCCGAGAAAATTCTACTCTTGAACCCGACTAGAGCACGTCCGCTAAAAATGGAATCGGCACAAGGATTCCGTCGGAAGGAATTTTGTGATTCCATCCTCTGACAGTGATTTGTCGGAGGGAGACATGGCCCGAGCATTAAGTGATGATCTTCGCAGCCGGGTTCTTGCAGCATCGGCGGGCGGGATGTCGGCGCGGTCGGCGGCAGCGCGGTTCGGAATCGGTTTTTCGACGGCGATCGCCTGGATCGCGAACGTGCGGCAGGGCCGGGTGAGCGCGGCCAAGCAAGGCCGTCGCGGCGGTTCACGGCTTGATGCACACGAGGCCTTCATCGTCAGCATGATCGAGGCCTCCAAAGATGTCACACTCAATGAGATGGTCGCGCGACTGAACGAAGACAGATCGGTCTGCGTCGGTAGGAGCACCCTCGACGTCTGGCTGCGCAAGCGTGGCTTCACATTTAAAAAAGACCGCACATGCATTGGAGCAGGAGCGCCCAGACGTCATGAAGCGACGCGAGGAATGGTTCGATGCTCAACTTGAACTTGATCCTGAACGGCTCGTCTTCATCGACGAAACCGGCCTATCTACAAAAATGGCTCGGCTTCGTGGTCGCTCGCTGCGTGGAGAACGTTGCCGATCGGCCGTCCCGCACGGCCACTGGAAAACCACGACGTTCACCGGCGCGCTCAGGCTTTCGGGCATGACCGCACCGATGGTCCTTGACGGAGCGATGAATGGAGTGGCGTTTCGAGCCTATGTCGAGCAGGTTCTTGTTCCCACCCTCGTCCCCGGCGATATCGTCGTCATGGATAATCTGCCTGCCCACAAGGCGGACGGCATCCGACGGGCCATAGAGGCCGCAAACTGCGAACTGCTCTATCTGCCGCCTTACAGTCCCGACTTTAAACCGATCGAGAACGCCTTCTCCAAACTCAAGGCGCTACTGCGTGCAAAGGCCGAACGTTTTGTCGACGGGCTGTGGAACACCGTCGGCGATCTCATCAAACTCTTTGAACCCCAGGAGTGCGCCAACTACTTTGCAGCAGCAGGATATGACCCGGATTAAAGTGGACGTACTCTAATTTGCGGGGGGATTACCGGATTACCGGTTCACCCGCAAAGTGCTGACCTGGCGTATCTCCAATACGCTGGAAACCGACTTCTGCATCGAGGCGTTGAATGAAGCGATCCACAAATTCGGCGCACCCGAGATCATGAATACGGACCAGGGATCGCAGTTCACCTCGTTCGCATGGACAGACCGGCTGCGGCGGATGGGCGTCCGCATCTCGATGGACGGCAAGGGACGGTTCCTCGACAACATCTTCGTCGAGCGGCTGTGGCGCACGCTCAAATACGAGTGCGTTTATCTGCACGCTTGGGAAACCGGCTCGCAAGCCAAGGCTGGCGTTCGGAAATGGGTGGACTTTTATAACCGGAAACGCCCGCACTCAGCCCTTGGCGGCAAACCGCCTGCCGTGGTCTATTGGCAGCGCATTGAACAACAGTAACCCGATCAGCAGGTAGGTGCAGAGAGTAGCTTAAATTACGCCGAAACCTGTCCCACGGATGGGGAGTAGCTCAGGGGCAATTCATATTTTCAGCGGTCACCGTGTCGAAAAAAAGAGCGTATAAAATCGATTGATCGATAAATATTTCGACGCAGTATCTTAATTTCTGCTCGTTGAGATGTTGTAATACTTTCCATATCAGGCATCAATTCTGTCCATTTTCGTTCTTCTATCAATTCCAGCACGGTGTCTTCATGTGAGCTATCCGCCGCAAAATCATCATCATCGGCACTCAGTTTGCCTGATTGAATTATGTCTAAAAAACGCTGAGGGTTACCACCTTTATGATATTCATATTGTGTGGACGTGACGCACCGAACGTAATCGACGTACTGAGGAATGCGATGGGCGAAAGTATAGCAAAAGCGCAACGTCTTTCTGGAAATTTCGCGACGAGTCATCTCAGAAGAATGCCGAGAAATATTTTTAAGCTCATCCAAATTGTATGCACGCTCTTCGAAACCAGCATGGCTATAGGGAGACGGCGCCAATGCTAAAACGCGTTTACCAATGAGACCCGCCTCCAAAGCTGCCGAGCTGCTAGCTACAACAACAGCATCCGCCTGTTCAATTAGTCCCAATGTGCTTGTGTTGTCTACGCTGGGTACAAAATGGATTCCCCTTTGTCTTGCCCATTCTTGATAATAACGTTCTGAACGCTGCCCAGTCTCGCGTCCAATTTTCTCGCCCCAATTTGGATGAGCGCGCAATACAAGATCAGCTGGCTTAAGTGCAAGATGGCTAATCAAACCATCGTAGGCCTCAGTGCGCGTTGGCCATTCTTCAGCATAATCGGGAACCCCCCAAATTTCGCTGCGGCTGCCAGGCAACAATAGAATACGACGGGCACCAGAACCAGGCCAGATCTTTGAGGTGGCGGCGACATTGTAGGTCCGCCACTCTTTATTGCCAGTTCCCATGAAGCGGGCAGCAACTATGGAAGCAGCCTTTCTAGCTTGAACATTTGTTAAAGGAAAATCAGCCCATTTTTCCACCAATTGATGAACAGCTTTTAATCCCAAACAATTCTCTTCAGGTAGTAATTGCAGGCCGTCGCCAAACCATGTTCTTTCGACAGAAATATAGCGCTTCCCTGCGTCCTTTGCAGCTTGCATAATCGCATTAGTTGCATCAATTCGCCCATTAAAAGCAATAACTGCATCAAGGTTTTCTCGCTTAATCCAAGAACGCGCTGAATTGTATGCGATCGCAGCAGCAACATTAAGTCTGCTCCTAACCTCAACGAATTCTTCGTCGTCATAATCGTCGTCGGTTTCCATTCGCATTATGGAGCTCGCACTAGACGCGCCCAAATTACGAGATAATAGATTAGCAATAGAACTCTGACATATATTAAAGTCGCTGAAAGAGGTAATATCTTGAGTTTCATAAGAACGAATGCCGCCGATACGACACAATGCACATTCCAAATGCGAATTGCGGTGGGGACGAAGTTCGCGCGTGTAACATGTCGGCATGTCAGAATCGCATGTAAGGAATCGAACATCATGCCCCTCTGATCGCACCAGATTTGCAAGATATATTAGTTGCTCAACATGGGGGCGCCATGAATAAATTGACGCGAAACCGACCCGCATAATCACCTCATACACGTGGATGCATGCTCTAACTGGAATTCACGCTACACGCAATGGTGTGGCACTGATTGTCGCAGTTGTGGACATGGATCATGATCGTGCCCCAGATCGTGGTGTAGCTGGGTTTCATAGCCACCGGTGTTTTCCGGTAGGGTCGGGTTGTTTAGGACCAACCTGAAGGACACCACCGATGACCGACGATATGATGAACCTGCGCTCGCTTGTTGAGAAGAGTGCGGATGCGGATTTACTGCGTGAGATGATCGGCTTTACGGCCGAGAAGCTGATGGCTTTGGAAGTAGCCACAGCGACGGGTGCGGGCTATGGCGAAAAAAACGCCTTTCGGCTTGCACAGCGCAATGGCTATCGCGACCGTGATTGGGAACCCCGGGCCGGGACCGTGGAGCTTCGTATTCCCAAGCTGCGGACAGGCGCTATTTTCCAAGCTTTCTGGAGCCGCGCCGCATGGCGGAGAAGGCGTTGACGGCAGTGATCCAGGAAGCCTATTATCCATGGCATCTCGACGCGTTCTGTCGATGCCCTGGTCAAGGCCATGGGCATATCGGGCATCTCCAAGAGCCAGGTGTCGCGACTGTGCGAGGAAATCGATATCAAGGTCATAACCTTCCTCGACAGGCCAATCGAAGATTGAATGGCCCTACCTGTGGCTCGACGCCACCTATCTCAAGCAGCGCCAGGGCGGTCGGATCGTCAGTGTGGCGGCCATAATCGCTGTCGCCGCCAATACCGAGGGTCGCAGGGAAATCATCGGCCTTGGCGTCGGCCCCTCGGAAGCAGAGACCTTCTGGATGGATTTTCTGCGCTCGCTGAAGGCCAGCGGCCTGGCCGGTGTGAAGCTCGTGATCAGCGATGCCCACAGCGGCCTGAAGTGCGCGATCTCCAGGGTCGTCGAGGCAACCTGGCAGCGGTGCCGCGTACACTGGATGCGCAACGCCCTGGCTCATGTCTCAAAGGGCCAGCACACGGTCGTCGCGGCTGCCATCCGGCAGGCCTTCGATCAGCCGGACCGCAAGCACGCTGGCGAAACATGGCAACGGGTCGCAGACCAACTCCGCCCACGATGGCCCAAGCTCGCCGATCTGATGGATGCAAGCGAAACCGATGTGCTGGCCTACATGGCATTCCCCCGTCAGCACCGCACCAAACTGCATTCGATCAACCCGATCGAGCGACTGAACAAGGAGGTGAAGCGACGCGCCGATGTCGTTGGGATATTCCCCAACGAGGCCTCGATCATGCGCCTGATAGGCGCTGTCCTGTTTGAACAAAACGACAGATGGCAGACATCAAGCTGGTATATGATGGTCGAGGCGTTCGCCCAGATCGACAAGGAGGAGATCAACCCCATTGTCAGCATAACAATGAAAGCCGCCTGATCATGACCTCAGGCCATCTGGAAAATTACACCACGTTGACGGACGTGACCAGATCCACTCCAATCATCGTATCTTTCTGCATGGTTGCCGTCCTTTCCGTTAAGTGGCCTTTCAAAATCACTTTCTTGGCACGTTGCGATGCCGCCTTAGAGCCTGACCGAAAAAGAAGTTGAGTGATATCAGTTGGTTGTGATTCATGAGGTTGCGAAGCCAACCATGGATACAACGAAGTGGACTGATATCACCCGGGCACAACATGCCCGAAAGCATTGCCGACTGCCAAGCGATTTGACAGATGCTGAATGGGCGCTGATCGAGCCGCTATTACCGTCACGCAAAGCACGCGGACGTCCTGCGAAGTGGGGCTACCGGCAGATCGTCGAGGCGATGCTCTATGTTCTACGCGGCGGGATTGCCTGGCGGATGCTGCCACCAAGCCTGTTCCCGCCGATGACCACCGTGCAGCATTATTTCTACGCTTGGCGCGACAGCGGGCTTTGGCAGATGATCAACCACACCTTGTTGATGGCGGCGCGCGAGGCTGAGGGTCGTCAAGCCTCGCCCCACGGCCGGCGTACTTGACAGCCAATCGGTCAAGACCACGGAAAGTGGTGGAGTTTCAGGCTATGATGCGGGCAAAAAGATCAAGGGACGCAAGCGCCACATCCTCAGGGAGTGTCATGAAGTCTGTGTATCTGGCCCGGCCCATGCGGGTTTCAGATATGGTCACGCATTGAAGCGCTCGTCGAACATGATAGCGAATTGATTGCGGGCAGCAAACCATTCGCGGACATTTCTGCCGCCTTTTGGCGTGCCCCCATCAGGTGGTCCGGTTTGATTGTTAGTGCATCATGGGCGTCTGGTCCATCGGGACAATGCTTTCCGGCGCGGGCGGGCGGTAGCCCAGAGCGCTATGCGGCCTGACGGTGTTGTAGTGGATACGCCATTGCTCGATCAGGATTTGCGCCTCCCTTAGGCTGTAGAAAATTTCGCCGTTCAGCAGCTCGTCGCGGAACCGGGCGTTGAAGCTTTCGCAGTATCCGTTCTCCCATGGTGAGCCTGGCTCTATGTAGGCCGTCTTGGCTCCAACAGCTGCAATCCAATCCCGTACTTTCTGGGCGATAAATTCCGGCCCATTGTCCGACCGAATGTATTCCGGCGGGCCGCGCAGGATGAATAGGTCTGTCAGAGCATCCAGCACGTCCGTTGAGTTGAGCTTGCGGTCCACGCGGATCATGAGTGCCTCCCTGGTGTATTCCCTCTCGCCGTTTGCAAGCAAACGCCTGCCGGGCAGTGGTCGATGATATTCAGCGTCCGATAGACGCGGCCGTCAGCGGTTCGATCCTGGACGAAGTCGTAGGACCAGACGTGGTTTGGCCGTTCCGGTCTGAGACGCACACATGATCCGTCGTTCAGCCTAAGCCGCCCCTTTTTCTTCTGCTTTTGTGGCACTTTCAGCCCTTCACGCCGCCAGATGCGCTCAACCCGCTTATGGTTTACCTGCCAGCCCGCGTTGTTCAGCAGACCGGTGACCATGCGATACCCATAGCGCCCGTACTTGTCGGCCAGTTCGATGATATCATCGGTCAGCCGTTCTTCATCTGCCCGGCCCTGTGGCACCTTGCGCTGTGTGGATCGGTGTTGTCCGAGCGTGCGGCAGGCGCGGCGTTCCGATACGCCGAGCTCCCGCCGCACATGGTCGATGCACTTGCGACGACGCGAAGGGCTTAGAAGTTTCCCTTTGCCGCCTCGGTCAGGATGAGTTTGTCCAGTGTCAGGTCAGACACCGCCCGCCGAAGCCGCTGGTTCTCCTTCTCCAGCTCTTTCAGCCGAGTGAGTTGAGATCGCTGCATCCCGCCATAGAGCTTCCGCCATCGATAAAACGTCTGCTGTGTCACGCCGATCTGGCGCACCGCGTCAGCAATCGTCGCACCTTGCCCTTGCAGAACTTCAACCTGCCGAAGCTTCGATACAATCTCTTCCGGTTTCTCTCGTTTTCCAGCCATCGCTGATCCTCCAATTTGAGGGATAATCTATCCCAGTTGGTGGACCACTTTCAGGGGGCAACTCCACAACACCTCACGCACACCGTCGCGTGAGACGCCCAGGGCTATGTAGACGGCTTTGTTCTTGACCATACGGCTATCAGCGTCACGGATTTTGACCCGCAATGCGTCGAAGATGACGATGGGATACATCCGCTCCAGCGCCCGTGATTGCCATTCCCGAACCTCGTTCAACACGGCGTCGGTCACGCGGCTAATCAGGTCGGGCGAGACCTGCAGGCCATAGACATCTTCGAGATGGGCGCGGATGTCTCGCACCGTCAGCCCCGCCGCGTAGAGACCGATGATCTTGTCATCCATCCCGTCGATCCGGGTCTGGCCCTTCTTCACCAACTCCGGCTCGAAACTGCCATCCCGGTCCCGCGGCACGGCAATCGGCACTTCGCCGTCTTGGCTCTTCAGGCGCTTGCTGGATGTGCCGTTGCGCCGGTTGGATTGGTCGCGCGGCGCGTCCTTGCCCTCTTCATAGCCCAGATGCGCCGTCAGCTCGGCACCCAGCATCCGCTCCATAAGCTTGATCCTGAGCTCTTTCATCAGCCCGGCATCGCCAAGCAAATCTTCAGGCCGCTCGCAGCCCTTCAAAAGTTCGTCCAGCAGTTCCTTGGAAATAGTCATCGTCCTTGCTCCTCTCAGTGTCGGTCCGGAAAGAAGTTGAATGATATGAATCGTTTGTGATTCCATGCCGTTGATTTGATTCGACGATGGGATGGAGGCTATGTGGACGAAAGCAAACCGTGGGAAATACAATCGGGATGGTCTGCGCTATCCCAGCGATCTGACGGATGCGGAATGGGCGCTGGTCGAGCCTTTGATACCTCCTGCCAAGCGGGGTGGCCGCAGGCGTGAGGTCAATGTGCGCGAGGTTCTTAACGGCCTGCTTTATGTTCTCAGCACCGGCTGCCAATGGCGGGCTGTTCCGAAGGACTTGCCGCCGAAGAGCACCCTGTTCAGCTATTTCGACCTTTGGAACTGGGACGGCACACTCGGCAGTATTCATCAGGAGCTTTATGTGAAATGCCGCGAGGCGATGGGACGCGAGGCTAGCCCGACAGCGGCGGTCATCGACAGCCAGAGCGTCAAAGGCGCGGAAAAAGGGGGGCTTGTATCGACCCGAGCGGGTATGATGCGGGGAAGAAGGTCAAGGGTAAGAAGCGGCATATCCTTGTCGACACGGTAGGTCTGCTGCTGCATGCGCTGGTTCATCCAGCCGACATCCAGGACCGCGACGGCGGCCTGCTGGTCATCAAGACGTTGTTCGGGCGCTATCCGTTTTTGAAGAAACTCTTTGCGGACGGTGGCTATCAGGGACCTGTCTTCGCCAAGGGTCAGAAGAAGGCCATGCCCGGGCTGGCGATCAAGATCATCAAGCGATCCGACATCGTCAAGGGTTTTGAGGTTCTGCCGAGACGCTGGGTGGTCGAACGGACTTTCGCGTGGCTTGGGCGATGCCGCAGGCTGGCAAAGGACTTCGAGAACCTTTCGCGCAACGCGCTCGCCTTTCTCAAACTCGCGTCTATCCGCCTCATGCTGCGAAGGCTCTGTTCAAAATGAACAACTTTCCGGACCGACTCTAAGGAAGCATGGACCAAAGCGCAGTTACACAGAAGACCGGACACTCTCCATCCTCACCGACACCAGCGGCTTCCTCGTCGGTGCCATCGTGCATGCGGCAGACATCCACGATCGTGATGGCGCTCCGTCCGTCCTCAAGGCAATCCGCCATGCCTTCCCTTGGCTGCGTCATGTATTCGCCCCCTCTCGGCGGCGCTTCGCTTGCCTGCCGGGCAAGGGACGGCGGTTATGCCGGGCCGAAACTCGAAGCCGCATTGACGAAAATCGGAAAGTGGACCTTCGAAATCGTCAAGCGCTCAGACACGGCAAAAGGCTTCGAAGTCGTACCCCGGCGTTGGGTCGTCGAACGTACCTTTGCTTGGCTCAATCGAAACCGCCGCCTCGCCAAGGATTTTGAGCGAACAATCGCCAGCGCCACCGCTTGGCTCTTCATGGCTTCCGTCGAGCAACTTGCCAGGCGAATCGCAACCCAATGATATTAAACGAAAACATTTTGAGTCAGACTCTGAGTCTGTCGCCACGGGAATATGCTAATCGGTCAAAGAAGGACTAAAACCTGAACAGAGCTAGGGGCTGTTGACGTTCGGGATTCCCAAATCACCTGACTTCTGATTCAAGGTTGCAAACGGAGGAGAGCAACCTTGACCCGAAGAGTCCTATCCAATTCGCAATGGGCGATCATCGAACCATACTGCCTGGGTAAAACCACCGATCCCGGACAAACCGGACGTGACCCACGACTTTTCATGGAGGCAGTCCTCTGGATCGTCCGCACGGGCGCGCAATGGCGCGAATTGCCGGGTGAGTTTGGCAAATGGAATTCTGTATTCAAGCGGTTCCGCAGATGGGTCAAAGCGGATGCTTTCTATTGTATGTTCAAAGCATTAGCCTCAGACGCCGATCTGGAATACGCAATGATCGACGGTACTATCGTCAAGGTTCATCGCTCGGGTCAGGGCGCAAAAGGGGGACTCTCTGCCAGGCCATTGGACGCTCACGCGGCGGCATAACGACAAAGATACTGGCTCTGACGGATGCGCTCGGTAATCTCGTCGATTTCTGTCTGATGCCAGGGCAAGCTCATGATCTGCGCGAGACCGATGCGTTGATCAGCGGCTTGTCCGCCGGATATTTGCTGGCGGACAGGGCCTTTGACGCGGATTGGCTGCGCAATGGCCTGCTGGATCGCGGCATAACCCCGGTCATACCGCCAAAATCCAACCGGAGGTTCCCGGCAGAGTTCGACAAGGAAACCTACAAATGGCGGCATTTGATCGAAAACTACTTTGGCAAACTGAAGGAAAACAGAGGGATAGCAATGCGCTCTTGCAAAACCGACCAGAGTTTCAAAGCCTTCATCTCAATTGCCGCAACGCTCATTCACACACGGTAAACGTCAACAGCCCCTAGCCTATAGATGCGGACTCCATAGGGAGAAGGTCATGGCTACCGCCCACCTGCGCCAGAATATATTGCCCCGATGGACCAAAGGCCGGTCATGCGCTAACTTTCAAATCGGATCACTCAAGTGGCGCTGCTCAGTCAACCAGACATGAACGGAAACAGTTTCGCCGATGGAATAACGTCACGACGGATATGAGCGTATTTGCTCTAATCGGGATTTAGCGTAATAAATCGCATAGCTCCGCTCCTATGTAGGTAGGGCGCGGCTTGGCCTTCGTTGGGTACCCCTGCGGATGCCGATTAAATTAGCAATGCACTACATATACCGACGCACAAAAATGTTGTTCGGAACAATATTGTATACGACACCGAAATAGCATCCCTAGAAAAATTAACCGAAAGTATTGAATAATGGAATGCCATATAAAATAAAACGCCTAATTTTTTAATTTTTGTTTTCTAAGTGAATACGAATAAAGCCATGTGGTGTTGCTTTTGAGGCACGTTAGGGTAGAGCGCATAAAATGAATACTAAAAAGCAATTAGGGGTAAATTCGTTAAACATCCTTTTGATGATTTCACTAGCTGCGATTCTATCCATACCAAACGCATACACAATTATAGCGGCTATAACTGCCGTCATCGGAATATATTATCTCTCGAAGCGTTTGCTTACGCGTGCGCCATTATTTGAATCGCATCTTTCTGGAAAATTATGTTTAATTTTCATGGCTTACGCGTTAATTTGCGCTTCCATTCAATACTGGCATCGCGCTCCGCTCAGCCACTATGAAATGTATATACCATTCTTATGGGCGCCATTGATCGTATTGGCTGTAATCGACGGGCGTATCGACAGGCGGCCTATATGGCTCGGCTGTATGTTAGGTGCTGTTTTTGCTTGCATCCTCGCCTTGTTTCAATCGACCTACCTTGGCGTTCCTAGGCCATTCGGTTTTCTCGGCAGCCCAGTAACATTTGGCAACAATGCGCTTCTGCTGGGCTCTGTAGCCGTTGCCGGCCGAAATGACCCACCATTCAATTTGCGCAAACCTATTTGGCTCGCAATGGCATATATGGGGTTTTTCTCCGGAGTTACTGCGAGTGTAATTACCCAATCAAAAGGGGGGTGGCCACTTATCCCGATCGTCCTAATTTGGGTTCTCGTAGAGGATTTCTGGCGTGCGTCGCGACAAGGGAGGTTGTCAATTATTATTGCAGTGTGTACATCTTTTTGTCTCCTACCTTTTATGCCGATTAGTACGGCATTGTCTCGAATAAATAGCGCTGCGATCGGCACTGTGACTTGGTTCCAGACAGGAGCATTTGTGGAAGGCTCTGCGGCGCCACGACTGGAGCTTTGGAAGTTCGGTCTGACGATATGGCCCGAGAAACCTTGGTTAGGCCACAGTCGAGAGGGTGTAGTTCAGAGAATACAAGAAAAAATTGCACAAAATGAGATTAACCCGGGAATTGAAAACCTTAGTGGCCTGCACAATGAAGCCATTCAGTTGCTGGCTGAACAAGGCCTAATTGGTTTTTTTAGCTGGGCATTGATGTTTGGCGCATCCATTTTCGTGTTTGGGCGCGCATACTTGCGAGACAATCGAGTTCAACAAACACTTGGCCAAGCAGGCCTAATAACAATAACAGCTTCTCTTATATTTGGGTTGTCAGATCATAATTTCATGCTGAATGCCAATCGACAGATATTTGTCTTTTTGATGATGGCAATATCCGCTCTTGTTGTTGCGGAGCGGAACAGTTTCACCTGAGGTGTTCAATTTGATAGTTAGTGTAATGACCGACTTTGGGTCCATCGGAGTGATAGATTCTGGTGCAGGAGGGCGGTAGCACAGAACACTTTGGGGGCGTTTGGTGTTGTAGTGTTTCTGACCTTGCCCCCGCGACTTAATCCGGTTTGAAGTTCGTTCTGGCCTAACCAGAGGACCAGAACATGAAACGCAGCCGTTTTTCAGAAGAGCAGATCATTGGGATATCGAAGGAGCACGAGGCCGGGATTCCGGTTGCTGAGCTCTGCCGGAAACATGGTGTCAGTGATGCCAGCATTTACAGATGGAAAGCGAAGTTCGGCGGAATGGAAGTATCCGAAGCCAAACGGCTCCGGGCTCTTGAGGAGGAGAATGGGAAGCTCAACCGGATGCTCGCCGATGCGATGCTCGACAATGTGGCGCTGAAGGACTTGTTGGGAATGAAGTGGTGACGCCCGCTGCCGAGCGGAAAGCTGTCGCCCATCTCATGGAGCGCCATGGGATGAGCGAACGGCGGGCGTGTAAAACTATCGGCTGTTACCGCATGACTGTCAGATACAGCACCAGACGAGGCGATGATGTCAGCCTTCGGGAACGGATGGTCGAACTTGCTCGTGAACGCCGGCGCTTCGGCTACCGACGACTGCATGTCATGCTCAAGCGTGAGGGGCATGCGGTCAATCACAAGAAGCTGTTTCGGCTCTACCGGGAGGAGAAGCTCGCTGTTCGCCGTCGCGGCGGGCGATTGGAACACGGGCACCCATGCTGATCCCGCTGCGGCCGAACGAGCGCTGGTCACTGGACTTTGTCTCCGACCAATTCACGGATGGCCGTCGCTTCCGGATTCTGACCATCGTCGATGACTGCACGCGTGAGAACCTGGCGCTTGTCGCGGATACCTCCCTGTCGGGTCAGCGTGTCGCGCGGGAACTGAACCGGCTGATGATGGACCGTGGCAAGCCTCGGATGATAGTCAGCGATAACGGCACTGAGTTCACCAGCAATGCCATCCTGGGCTGGGCCGATCGGGCAAAGGTCGAATGGCACTACATCGCGCCCGGGAAGCCCCCCTCTCGGCGGCGCGTCGCTTGCCTGCCGGGGGGAGTGTCATGAACTCTGTGTATCTGGCCCGGCCCATGGGGGGGTCAGATATGGTCACGCATTGAAGCGCTCGTCGAACATGATAGCGAATTGATTGCGGGCAGCAAACCATTCGCGGACATTTCTGCCGCCTTTCTCAAAGTTGCGGATGGCCAGATAGATCAGTTTTGTGGCGGCTTCTTCGGTCGGGAATGATCCGCGCGTCTTGATTGATTTGCGGATCACGCGGTTCAGGCTTTCGATGGCAT
The DNA here is from genome assembly GCF_046837775.1 of Hoeflea sp. Naph1. Lineage (GTDB taxonomy): Bacteria > Pseudomonadota > Alphaproteobacteria > Rhizobiales > Rhizobiaceae > Hoeflea. Next base: position 1,728,110 of record NZ_CP177286.1, read on the forward strand.
TCGTTGTATAAATGATCTTGCGGATCGCCGGATCGAAGGCGAAGAACGGGATCACTTCGGCCCAGGCCCTCCGCCAGGCCGGGCCTATGGAAGCGTATTTTCCGGCCCATTTCCCCTCGAACGCGTCCAACTCGGCCGCCGCTTGGTCGGCGGTCGCAGTGCTGTAAATCCGGCGCAGATCAACGGCCACGATCTTGCGGTCCTTCCAACTGCAAAAGTTCAGGGAATGGCGCACCAAATGCACGATGCAGGTCTGCACCGTAGCTTCCGGAAAGGCTGCGGTAATAGCCTCAGGAAAGCCCTTGAGCCCGTCCACAACAGCGATCAGAATGTCCTGCACACCCCGGTTTTCAGTTCGGTCATCACCGACAGCCAAAACTTGGCCCCTTCATTGTCAGCGATCCACAGGCCCAACACCTCACGCACACCGTCGCGTGAGACGCCCAGGGCTATGTAGACGGCTTTGTTCTTGACCATACGGCTATCAGCGTCACGGATTTTGACCCGCAGTGCGTCGAAGATGACGATGGGATACATCCGCTCCAGCGCCCGTAATTGCCATTCCCGAACCTCGTTCAGCACGGCGTCCGTCACGCGGCTAATCAGGTCGGGCGAGACCTGCAGGCCATAGACATCTTCGAGATGGGCGCGGATGTCTCGCACCGTCAGCCCCGCCGCGTAGAGACCGATGATCTTGTCATCCATCCCGTCGATCCGGGTCTGGCCCTTCCTCACCAACTCCGGCTCGAAACTGCCATCCCGGTCCCGCGGCACGGCAATCGGCACTTCGCCGTCTTGGCTCTTCAGGCGCTTGCTGGATGTGCCGTTGCGCCGGTTGGATTGGTCGCGCGGCGCGTCCTTGCCCTCTTCATAGCCCAGATGCGCCGTCAGCTCGGCACCCAGCATCCGCTCCATGAGCTTGATCCTGAGCTCTTTCATCAGCCCGGCATCGCCAAGCAAATCTTCAGGCCGCTCGCAGCCCTTCAGAAGTTCGTCAAGCAGTTCCTTGGAAATCGTCATCGTCCTTGCTCCTCTCAGGAAGCATGGACCAAAGCGCAGTTACACAGAAGACCGGACACTCTCACGGTCACGCGTTGAAGCGCTCCTCGAACATAATAGCGAACTGGTTTCTGGCTGCAAACCATTCCCGGACATTCCTGCCGCCTTTCTCGAAGTTCCGGATGGCGAGATAGATCAGCTTGGTCGCTGCCTCCTCGGTCGGGAACGAGCCACGCGTCTTGATTGATTTACGGATGACCCGGTTCAGGCTCTCGATCGCGTTCGTTGTGTATATGATTTTGCGGATTGCCGGATCGAAGGCAAAGAACGGGATCACCTCCTGCCATGCCCGCCGCCAGGCCGGGGCGATGGAGGCGTATTTTCCGGCCCATTTTTCCTCGAACGCATCAAGCTCACCGGCGGCCTGATCAGCGGTGGCGGCACCGTAAATCCGGCGCAGATCGACAGCCACGATCTTGCGATCCTTCCAGCTGCAGAAGTTCAGGGAATGGCGCACCAGATGCACGATGCAGGTTTGCACCGTGGCTTGCGGAAAAGCAGCGGTGATCGCCTCGGGAAAACCCTTGAGCCCGTCTACAACGGCAATCAGGATGTCCTGGACGCCGCGGTTCTTCAGCTCATTCATGACGGACAGCCAGAACTTTGCCCCTTCGTTATCCGCAACCCAAAGGCCTAGAACCTCGCGCACCCCGTCCCGTGAGATGCCCAGCGCCACGTAGACGGCCTTGTTCTTCACCATGCGGCTGTCGGCATCCCTGATCTTCACACGCAGGGCGTCGAAAATGACAATGGGATACATCAACTCCAGCGCTCGGGATTGCCATTCCCGAACCTCGTCCAGAACGGCGTCGGTGACCCGGCTGATTAAGTCGGGCGATACCTTGAGGCCGTAGACTTCCTCCAGATGGGCGCGGATGTCGCGAACGGTTAAACCTGCGGCATAGAGGCCGATGATCTTGTCATCCATGCCATCAATCCGGGTCTGACCTTTCTTGACTAACTCCGGCTCGAAACTGCCGTCCCGGTCTCGGGGCACTGAAATCGGCATCTCGCCATCCTGGCCCTTCAAACGTTTGCCGGCTGTGCCGTTCCGCCTGTTAGACTGGCCAGATGGCGCATCCTTGCCCTCCTCATAGCCCAGATGTGCCGTCAACTCGGCACCCAGCATCCGTTCCATCTGAACCGACCCGGGTTTGCCGGAGGCTCCAACTTCTGAGAGAGTGGAGCGATTATGAGCAAGACAACGAACAAGTTTTCACCTGAGGTCCGCAACCGTGCCATTCGCATGGTGCTGGACCATGAAGCCGAGCATCCATCACGCTGGGCTGCCGTTTCATCTATCGCTGCCAAGATCGGCTGCTCACCAGCGACGCTGCACGACTGGGTCAAGAAGACCGAGGTCGACAGCGGCAAACGAGCAGGCGTGCCGAGCGATGTGGCCGAGAAGATGAAGGCTCTTGAGCGGGAGAACCGCGAGCTTCGCCAAGCCAACGAGATTTTGCGCAAAGCCTCTGCATATTTCGCGATGGCGGAGCTCGACCGCCCCTTCAAGCGATGATCTCGTTTATCGACGAACACCGAGGTGTGTTCGGGCCAGATGCTTCGTATTTGGCCGATCTGCAGGCTGCTGCCGATTGCCCCTTCAACCTACTACGAGAATGTAGCCAAACGCCTGGATGTGGATCGCCTGTCGATCCGCGCCCGCAGCGATATCAGCCTGAAGATCGAGATACGTCGCGTCTTCGAACAGAACTTCCGCGTCTATGGTGTTCGCAAAGTCTGGCGGCAATTGAAGCGTGAGGGCTTTGACGTGGCCCGCTGCAGTGTCGCCAGGCTTATGAGGGCTATGAACCTGCAGGGTATCATTCGAGGAAAGCCGATCCGCACGACGTTCTCGGACAAGACTGCTCCGAGCCCGCTTGACCGGGTTAACCGCCAGTTCAAAGCCCCCGCACCAAACAGACTGTGGGTTTCGGACTTCACCTATGTCGCGACCTGGCAGGGTTTCGTCTACGTGGCGTTTGTCATCGACGTCTTCGCTCGCCGCATAGTTGGCTGGCGGGCGAGCAGGACGGCACATGCAGGCTTTGTCCTCGACGCTCTGGAGCAGGCGCTTCATGATCTGCGTCCCGCTCATGGTGGCGGCCTCGTGCATCACTCGGATCGAGGTGTCCAATACGTGTCCATTCGGTATTCCGAGCGGTTGGCGGAAGCTGGTATCGAACCTTCTGTCGGAAGTGTCGGCGACAGTTACGACAATACCCTCGCCGAAACGATCAACGGTCTCTACAAGGCCGAGGTCATCCATCGACGTGGACCATGGAGGAGCTTCGAGACGGTGGAATTGGCCACCCTGGAATGGGTCGACTGGTTCAACCACCGACGACTTCTGCAGCCCAACGGGAATATACCGCCAGCCGAAGCTGAAGAACGATATTACGCCATGCTGGACGAAGCAGCTATGGCCGCATAGCTTAAACGAAATGGCCTCCGGCAAACCCGGGGCGGTTCAGTCATCGGTGGTGTCCTTCAGGTTGGTCCTAAACAACCCGACCCTACCGGAAAACACCGGTGGCTATGAAACCCAGCTACACCACGATCTGGGGCACGATCGCGGCACGAAAACGTGACAGGTCCAGGAGCGTCTCATTAAAAGCCCAAGACGCTTCCGAAAACTGTAGGGAACTCGGGTCTCAGGTCATGCTTGGCGCAGGGATGCGTGTAATATTGTTCTGTTTCCCTTATCCTGACGTGCAATTCAAGTTCAGCGCGATCGATTGCAGATCGCAAAGATAGTGTCTAAATAATTACGAATTACTAGGCTCTCGCTGGAAGGTCGAGTGCCGTCGGACCGGTCACTCGTTCCAGTTGGCTTTAAGCAGCAAACTTCGGAGAAGACATGAAAATATCGATCATCGGAGCAGGTTATGTGGGGCTCGTCTCTGGAGCATGTTTTGCCGAACTGGGATGGAAAGTCACATGCTTCGACAATGATGAAACGCGGATTGATCAAATGCGCCAGGGAGTATCGCCAATTTTTGAGCCCGGCCTAGACGATTTGTTGGCCCGGCATGGGGCCTCGGGACATTTGAGCTTCCAGTGCGGTGCCGATGCCGCTCTTGCGTCCGCGGACCTAATATTCATAGCTGTCGGCACGCCAATGTCAGACGATGGAAAGGCCGATCTCTTTCAGGTAATTGACGCCATCACGCAAATAGTTCCACATCTTTCTGGCTATACAGTCATCGTTCTAAAATCGACGGTACCAATCGGCACCAATGACAAAGTTGAGGCTATGATCCGTTCTTTGAGGCCAGACGCAGATTTTGATGTCTGTTCAAATCCTGAATTCCTGCGCGAAGGTAGCGCAGTTCAAGATTTCATGCAGCCTGACCGTATCCTCATTGGATCGAATTCCCAAAGGGCGACCGAGATGCTGCGTCAGTTATATCGGCCCCTAGAGATGCGAGACGTCCCGATCATGACGGTTTCGCGCATATCTGCAGAGTTAGCAAAGTATGCGGCAAATACATTTCTCGCCATGAAGATCAGCTTCATCAACGAGATATCCGACCTGAGCGAAAAAGCCGGGGCGAACGTATCAGAGGTCGCAATGGCGATTGGAAAGGATCACCGCATCGGCGAAAAATTCCTTCATCCGGGGCCAGGCTATGGCGGCTCCTGTTTTCCAAAGGATGTGTCAGCACTGATTTTTCAGGCCCGAGAATTCAATTCACCGGTGACGTTGGTTGAACAGGTCCAGAAGATCAATATAGCACGTAAGCTGGCCATGGTGGCCCGCATTGTCGATGCAGTTGGGGGTGAGCTCGAGGGCAAGACCATTGGGATATTGGGTGTGACGTTCAAACCCAACACAGATGACATGCGCGATGCGGCAAGCCTCACGATTCTGCCGTCGCTGATTGAAAAGGGCGCTAAAGTCATGGCCTACGATCCAATCGGAATGCGCAATGCCCGCCACATGCTGCCTCGCGTGAACTGGATGTCAGGGCCGCAGGATGTTTTCAATGATGCAGACTGCGTCGCTGTGCTGACCGAATGGGGGGAATTTAACGCCCTTGATCTGATCGAGGCGCGTGGTTTGATGCGCGGCGACGCTCTTGTCGATCTACGCAATGTCTTTACGCACGAGCGCGCGCGCGAGGCGGGGCTGAGATATTATCCGATTGGAACGCAGCCGTCGCACGGATGATCGCTTCAGTAACCCAAGGGACGATTTGGCAGACTCTTGAAGTGCTCGATCGTGCGCTGCAACCCATCCCGCATTCCTATTCGGGGAGACCAGCCGAACTTCTCCTTCGCTAAATTGATTTCGGGGCAGCGTTGCTGGGGGTCGTCCTGGGGCAGGTCACGATACACCAGCTTGGAAGATGAACCGGTCAGTTCAATAACCAGCGACGCGAGCTCGATCATTGTGTATTCCTCTGGATTTCCCGTGTTCAATGGACCGTGGAAACCTGGGCGAGCGGACGCAAAAAGGCGAAAGGCATCGATCAAGTCATCAACATAGCAGAAGCTCCGCGTCTGGGATCCGTCACCGTAGATCGTGATGCCTTCCCCTTTCAGGGCCTGATTGATGAAGTTGGTGACAACCCGGCCATCATCCGCAGCCATGCGCGGGCCGTAGGTATTGAAGATGCGCACAACCCGGACGTCGAGCTTGTGAAAGCGATGGTAGTCGAAACACAGGGTCTCGGCGCAGCGTTTGCCTTCGTCATAGCAGGCCCTGATGCCGATCGGATTGACGCAGCCGCGATAGCTCTCGGGCTGAGGATGCACGTCCGGATCGCCATAGACTTCGCTGGTCGATGCCTGGAAAAACAGTGCGTCGTTGTGGCGGGCCAACTCCAGTAGGTTGTTGGTTCCCATGACGCAAACCTGGGTCGTGCGGATCGGATCGAGCTGGTATTTTGGCGGAGATGCCGGACAGGCAAGATTGTAAACCTCGTCAGCTTTGATCCGCAGTGGGACCAGAATATCGTGACGGAGGAGTTCAAACCGGCTTTCGGAGGCCAGATGTGCAACATTTTCTTCCGAGCCGGTGGACAGGTCATCAACGCAAATGACGTTGCGCCCCTCTGAAAGCAGCCGGTCACACAAATGCGATCCCAAAAAGCCTGCACCACCAGCGACTATTGCAGTTAAAGCCATTACAAACCCTTTTTATTGAAGCGAAGGTAGACCGAAAACAGGACATGTGTGCCCGTGAAAAAAGCGGCAGAGACGGGACTTGTCTGTTCAAAATTACGGTGTACATGGAATACGCGGCGCATCATGGTGAGTTTCGATCCCGAAATCTGGCCGACGATGCGCCGGTAATTCAGCAGCGGAGCGTCCAGCTTGAGGCATCGCACGCCGCTGTGCAGAATTCGTAGCCAGCAATGGTAGTCCTCGACAGCCTTGTAGCTGCGGTCTTCCTCAAACGGGAAGCGGCGGGCAAGCTCGGTCGACACGACCACGCTGGACGCTGGAATGCGGCCCTTGATGCGATGATTGGCAAAGGCAATCAGATGCGTCTGTACAGGCGTCAGAACGTCTGTATCAACGACAGAAGCACCATCGGCAAAGTCTCGCATTGCCGTGCAGCTGAAAGTCTCGCCCGTCGCCGACAGGGCTTCGAGCTGCAACTCGAGCTTTTGTGGATGCCAGAGGTCATCGGAATCAAGGAACGCGACCCAAGGGCTGGAGGCACTTTCGAGGCCGCGGTTGCGCGGGGCGGCAGGAGCCCCATTGTTCTTCTCAAGCGCGAGAAGTCGTATGCGGCTGTCCCGGGCGGCAAAACCTTCAACAATCGCCCGCGTCTCATCGCTCGAGTGGTCATCGACAACCACCGCTTCCCAGTTCGTATGGGTCTGGGCGATGACGCTTTCAAGCGTGGAGGCAATTGTACGAGCCGCATTGTAAGCCGGTATGACCACCGTTACCGCGACGTCAGGGTTTCTTGTCATCTAACTACCGGTTTCCTTGCAGGCATCTCTGCCACTGTGTATTGCTGCGCGACGGAACTTCCGGATTTGCACGCGGCACTTTGCTCCGGCACGCCTATTCGGGCCGGTAGGCTTTCCTGACCGGAATGCCGGCATCTGCCAGCGCCTGCTTAGCGCCCGCAGGTGTGAGTTCGGTGAAGTGAAATATGCTGGCCGCAGCGACGGCCGACGCACCGGCGTCGCGAACGACTTCGACCATGTGCTGATAGTTCCCTGCGCCTCCCGAAGCGATCACCGGGATCGAAACGGCACTTGCCACTGCTTCGACGAGCTTGAGATCGTATCCTTGGAAGGTCCCGTCGCGTTCGATCGAGGTCAGCAGGATTTCGCCTGTGCCCTTGTCTTCCAGCTCTTTCGCCCAGGTGACGACATCCTTGCCGGTGGCGAAGGTCCCGGCCCGGCTGAAACACTTCCATCCGGCGCCTTCGCTGCGCACATCGAGGCTGGCGACAACACATTGAGACCCGTGCCGGTTGGCGATCTGGGTGACAAGATCCGGTTTATCATAGAGCGACGTGTTCAGGCTTACCTTGTCAACACCCGCCCGCAGCAGGGTCTGGACCTGCTCGATCTGCCGGATGCCGCCGCCGAAGGTCAGCGGGATAAAGCAGTCGCGGCCAAAATCATCAATCGACTCATAGTCCGGATCGCTCTCGTCGATATAGGCGGTGATGTCGACCAGAATCAGCTCGTCGACTTCCCTCTGGTTGTAGACCTTGATGGCCGGCAGCACCGGTCCGACTCTGCGCCAGCTGTCAAAGCCGACGCCTTTGACTAGGCCGAATTGTTTCCACAAAAGGGTTGGAATGATGCGGGTCTTGAGCATAGTCAGAGTCTCGCAAAATTTTTGAGAACAGCAAAACCGGCGCGGGAGCTTTTCTCCGGATGAAACTGCGTGCCCCAGACATTGCCGTTATGCACGGCAACAGTGAACTCGGTGCCGTAAATCGATACCGCAGCCACATGATCGGGGTTGTCGGCGTTGAATGCGTAGCTGTGCACAAAATAAAAATCGGACCCGTCGGGAATTCCCGCCAGCAAGGCATTCCCGGAATCTCGTCGGAACACCTCGTTCCAGCCCACGTGAGGGAGCCTGAGGCCGTGGTCGGCCACTTGCAGTTTCAGCACTTTGCCGGGAACAAGCCCCAGTCCAGGGGTACCATCCGCATCCGCAGCCCCCTCAATCCCCGAATCCGAGAGAAGTTGCATTCCCACACAGACACCGAGAAGCGGCATTTTGCCGTCGAGCACGTTCTTGCGAAGGGCGTCCACCCAACCACGGGCATGGAGCCGGGTCATGCATTCGGTATAGCTGCCGACGCCCGGGAGAATAAGTCGATCCACTCCGGTGATCTGGTCAGGGGCGGTGAGGAACACACCGGTAACGCCCAGCTCTTCGAGTGCGCGCTCGATGGAGCCTATATTGCCCACTCCATAATCGATGATCCCGATATCCATGTCAGCGTCAGACGTTGTCGTCGTTTATTTTGGTAAGATTACCGTGCTTGTCCTTGATCAGGCTGCCATCGGGATGGCGCTTGAAGATCTTCTTGTTGGTGAAGCGATCACATACCTTGATGAACTCTTCGACGGTCATGTCCAACGGAGCCAGGATATCTTCCAGTGGTTTGTCGAGGTAGGTCCAGGGGAACTTGCCATCGTGAACCCTGACGACATCCAGAGCATCCTGACGCGTCAATCGTCCCCGCCGGATGTGCAGGCAAGCAAGATCAGTCGCCCGCCCAAATCCGAACTTGAGGTACTTGAAGTAGTCGTGGATGCCGGTCTGGTGGTTATCCAGGTTTTCGTAGTTGACGATTGAACCCTCAACCGCCTTGTCAAAACTGGTGAACCCATTTGCAACCGACACGAGGGTATTGCTCAAGCCATCCCAAGGTAAATAGTGGCCGAGGAATAATCCGGTGACTCCGACGCGGCTCAATTCGTCATCGGAAGGATAGCTGTAGTTGATGAGGTCCTTCGCTTGGATGTCGTACTGACCGATAATGTCAGTGACGCGCATGCCCAGCAAACCTCCGAACTCTTCAAGCCAGCGCCGGTTCAGCACATTATCATCCGCCGCGGCTGCCGGGCCGCCATATTCATTTTGGGAGTTTTCACCCCAGATGATCAGCGGGATATTGAACTGGACTGCGGCACGGACCGGAATGGTGAAGATTCCGACATGCTCCGGCCAGGAAATGTCGCCGACCTGGGTCAGTCCGATGCGATTGAGCTTTGCGCGCACCAGCGGATTGGGCGAAACTTCGACATAATCAACGCCCAAACTCTTGATGTTCTCGATGTTCTGCCGCCCCAGTTCGGAGAGGTCGCAGGTGGTCGAGGTCACGCAAAGCGGATTGAGGCCGAGCTGCAGCATTTTGACAACCTGATAGGTGCTGTCCTTGCCGCCGCTGACCGGAACGATGCAATCCCAGTTCGACCCGTCGGTCTTTCGATAACGCCCGAGGACTTCGATCAGCTCCTGGTATCGCTGGTCCCAGTCCACCGTCTTGCGGTTTTCGTAACTCCGGCAGGCGTTACATACGAATTCATCGTCCAGACGCAGATCCGGCTTGGTATCCGGCATGACGCAATGTTTGCAGTAGTTCAGCATCAGCGATTGTTCCCGTCCGTTGCAGTCTTTTCCATGAGGAACCAGGTGATGTCGTCCTGAGGAAATTTTGGATCGCGACGATAGGAAAATCCATAATCGACCAGCTTCATTTGCGGATGCTTCTCCATGATTTCACCGGCGAAATCACGTTTGAAGAGCCGGTCTGTGTGGCCGCGGTAGGAAATTGCAACCGGGGCAGGGTTGTAGTATTCGCAAACCAGAAGGTAACGCGACGTTGATTGCACAAGGCGGCTGTAGACCTGATCCAGAATATCCGGATTGATATGAATCAGAACGCCCTTGATGAGTGCGATGTCCCACTGCCTTTCGGGGGAGAAATCAAGTATCGACTGGCAGTGAATGTTCTTCGAGTCGACAACCTTGCCCAGTTCTTCTGCGGCGTGAGAGTTGATCTCGATCGCGCTGAAATCCATCTCCGGATGCAAGAGCTTCAGAGCCTTAATATTCATCCCGATATTGGCGCCGAATTCGATGCAGCTGCCGCATCGCGCGGTCTGCGCAAGTGCCTTGCTGAAAAACTGCAAATTGGATGCTAGAAGCAAGTCGCCTTGGTTGCGCTCGATGTAGTCATTTCCAAACTCACCTGCCCAGAAAGCTTCTTGTTCTGTAACGTATTGATTTTGACTCATGATAGTCCTCATGGGTTAGATGCTGCTCATTCCGTGCATCTGCTTGAACATCCATTCAGCACGTTCCCAATCTTCGGGTGTATCCATATCTTGCACCCGATAACGAGGCAACAAAAATGCGATTGAGCGCGGAGAGAATACCGGCCTTTTCTCCTGCCAGGCAACCGTTGAACCCCAGTAGAACTGGCCCGCATCATGGTAGGCGGTCTCCAGGTCTTGAGATCGTGTCGTCAGGTGTTCTGGATAGAACATCTTGACCCGGCCTTCGCCATCGAGGTGAAAGGCTCTCTCGATTGGAAAAGCAAAGCTGGTTGCCGAAAAGACGTAGTCGGCATCTGCCTGACGGAAAGCCTGGAAGGCCCCGTCGACGTCTTCGTCCTTGATGAAAGGAGCTGTCGAATAGATGCAGCAAACAGGGTCTGCCGCTTCCCCATGCTCTGACAACCAACTGACTGCGTGTTTCATCACATCGCCGGTCGTGGCGAAGTCGTCGGCAAGTTCGGCGGGGCGCGTGAACGGCGTCTCCGCGCCAAAGCCACGCGCCACCTCGGCAATCTCTGCGTCATCGGTTGAAACGATGATCCGGGTAATGTGCCGGCTTCGCGCCGCCACTTCGATGCTCCAAGCAATCATCGGCTTGCCGCCGAATTCGCGGACGTTTTTTCGCGTGATGCGTTTGCTTCCGCCGCGCGCTGGGATGATGGCCGTTGTCATCAATTCGCATCCAGCAATCGTATCAGTTCGCGAGCCACATAATCCACGTCTTCATTTGTCATGTTGGCATAGACCGGAATCGAAATCGCCTGGGCGTAGTAATTCATCGCGCTGGGGTAGAGCGCCGGATCATGGCCTAGGTCCCGGTAATAGGGCTGGCTTGGCACCGGTATGTAATGAAGGTTCACGCCTATTTCTGCTTTGCGTAGACCTTCGAAGATCTTGAGGTGGATGTCGGGCTGAACTCGAATGACATAGAGATGCCATGACGAGGCCGATTCTTCAATCGGGTCCGGCAATTGCAGTCCGTGGCCCCTCAGTGCCTTGTCGTAGCGGGCAGCAATATCGCGCCGCCGTGCAACAAATTGCTGCAGCCTAGACATCTGGCTCAAGCCAAGCGCCGCCTGCAGATCGGTCATCCGGTAATTGTAACCGAGCGTGACCTGCTGGTAATACCATGGCCCGTCCGGCGCATGTGTCATCTCTTCGCTTTCACGGGTAATGCCGTGGCTTCGCAAAAGCTGCATGCTGCGTGCCAGCGCAGCATCATTGGTCGTGCAAAGACCACCCTCTGCAGTGGTGATGATCTTGACCGGATGAAAGCTGAACACGGCGATGTCGCTGTGCGCGCAGTTCCCCACCGGAGCGCCTGCGTAATCAGCGCCGATGGCGTGGGAGGCGTCTTCGATGACCTTGAAGCCATAGGCTTTGGCCAAGGCGCCAATGGCCGCCATGTCACAGGACTGGCCGCACAGGTGAACCGGAATGACGACCTTCGGCAACCGCCCGGCCTGCTTGGCCTGCTCCAGCTTGGCTGCAAGCTTTTGCGGGCACATGTTCCAGCTGCGGTCATCAATATCGACAAAATCGACATCGGCTCCGCAGTAAAGCGCGCAATTGGCGCTGGCCACGAAAGTGATGGGCGATGTCCAGACCAGATCACCGGGCCCGACGCCCAGAGCCATGCAGGCGATGTGCAGCGCACTGGTGGCGCTGTTGACCGCGACCGCATGCGTGACGCCGCAATGCTTGACGATAGTCGCCTCAAACGCCGGTGTCGCAGGACCTTGCGTCAGAAAGTCGGACGTGAGTGTCGAGATGACAGCGTCAATGTCATCCTGGGATATATCCTGTCTGCCGTAGGGGATCATGGTGGATACCGTTTTTAGCGTTTCACAACGTGGCCGGCAATCAGCTCACGCAAATCGTCAACTGTGAGGAAGTGGTCATTGGTGCCGCTGTTGTAGCTGAAATCCGTGTCGACGCGTTTTCCGACGGCCTTGGCGAGATAGTCATTGACCACGTCATCACCGCTTGACGGAAGGATGGCATAATAATCACCGATGTCGACTGTGTTGGGACTGTCGCTGGACGTAATCATTTCTTCGTGGATCTTTTCGCCGGGGCGAATGCCGACGACCGGCTTTTCGCATTCCGGGCCGATAGCTTCGGCGACGTCCAGAATGCGGTAGGACGGTATTTTGGGCACCAGAATTTCAGCGCCTTGCGCATTCTGGATCGACCAGAGAACCATGTTGACGCCGTCATCAAGCGAGATGTTGAAACGGGTCATGCGCGGGTCCGTGATGGGCAAGAGTCCCGAAGATCTGGCTTTGAGGAAAAACGGAATGACTGAGCCGCGGCTACCCATTACGTTACCGTATCTGACAACCGAGAAGCGCAGGTCGCGTGAGCCGCGGATATTGTTGGCGGCGATGAACAGCTTGTCGGAACACAGCTTGGTGGCGCCATAGAGATTGATCGGCGCAGCTGCCTTGTCTGTCGATAGGGCAATAACGATTTTGACCTTGTTCGACAGGCAGGCCTCGATCAGGTTTTCCGCCCCGAGCACATTGGTGTTGATATACTCCATCGGATTGTATTCGGCGGCAACCACCTGTTTGAGCGCTGCAGCATGAACCACGATGTCAATACCTTCAAGCGCGCGAACCAGTCGGCCGCGATCGCGAACGTCGCCGAGCATATAACGCAAGCCAGGGTATTTGCTTTCGGGAAACAGCTGCTGCATCTCGAACTGCTTGAGTTCGTCGCGTGAAAAAACCACGAGACGCTGGATGTTTGGACATTGGTCGAGAACTCTCTTCACAAACGCTTGGCCAAAGGAACCGGTGCCGCCTGTCACGAAGATGGACATGTCATCTGTGATAAGCGTTTCGTCATACGTTTTACTTGTCATCATCTTGCCTTCTCAACTCAACGTTATTTCAAGGTCCGTGACCCCGATCTCAATCGGAAAACGCCGCTCCTAACTGGTGAAAAACGAATCAGGGCCAACTATGTCCTGCTGACCGTACATTGGACAAACTGTCCTTGGGAACCATGAGCGCAAGCAGATACACGTTGTCAAGGTTGTAAGAATCGAGTGCTGCAAAAAAAATAGTAGCGTCTAGGGGCTGTTGACTTTCGGGATTCCCAAATCACCTGACTTCTGATTCAAGGTTGCAAACGGAGGAGAGCAACCTTGACCCGAAGAGTCCTATCCAATTCGCAATGGGCGATCATCGAACCTTATTGTCTGGGCAAAACCACCGATCCGGGACAAACCGGGCGTGCCCCACGGCTTTTCGTGGAGGCAGTCCTCTGGATCGTCCGCACGGGCGCGCAATGGCGTGAATTGCCCGCTGAGTTTGGCAAATGGAATTCTGTATTCAAGCGGTTCCGCAGATGGGTCAAAGCGGATGCTTTCTATAGTATGTTCAAAGCATTAGCCTCAGACGCCGATCTGGAATACGCAATGATCGACGGTACTATCGTCAAGGTTCATCGCTCGGGTCAGGGCGCAAAAGGGGGACTCTCTGCCAGGCCATTGGACGCTCTCGAGGCGGCGTAACGACAAAGATACTGGCCCTGACAGACGCGCTCGGCAATCTCGTCGATTTCTGTCTGATGCCCGGGCAAGCCCATGACCTGCGCGAGACCAATGCATTGATCGACGGCTTGTCCGCCGGGCATTTGTTGGCAGACAGGGCCTTTGATGCTGATCGGCTGCGTAGTGACCTGCTGGAGCGTGGCATAACTCCGGTCATACCGCCAAAATCCAACCGGAGGTTCCCGGCAGAGTTCGACAAGGAGACCTACAAATGGCGGCACTTGATCGAAAACTACTTTGGCAAATTGAAGGAAAACAGAGGGATAGCAATGCGCTCTTGCAAAACCGACCAGAGTTTCAAAGCCTTCATCTCAATCGCCGCAACGCTCATTCACATACGGTGAACGTCAACAGCCCCTAGGCTCAGGACTCATTGATTGATCCAGAAGATGACTATTGCTGCGATTGCGATGGCTGACATGAAGGCGTGGGCACAACGGTCGTAGCGGGTGTGGATGCGCCGCCAGTCTTTAAGCTTCCCAAACATGTTCTTGATCTTGTGACTGTTTTTGGAGAGCGTCTTGTCGAACGGAATTTCGGTTTTGCGGTTGGATTTTGGCGGAATGCAGGGCTCTATGCCTCGCGCCTCGAGTGCCTGGCGAAACCAGTCTGCATGGTAGCCCTTGTCACCGAGCAGGGCTTTTGCATCCGGAATGGCGTCAAACATCAGCGCTGCGCCCTTGAAGTCGCTCATTTGGCCCTCGGAGAGCAGCAAAACAAGCGGACGTCCCACGCCATCGCAAACCGCGTGCAGCTTGGAATTCAAGCCACCTTTGGTGCGGCCTATACGTCGGGGAACAGGCCCTTTTTTAAAAGACTTGCGGCCGTGCGGTGGGCTTTGAGATGGGTGGCGTCCGTTGCCCGGCAAGCGATGCCACGCATCGCTGAGAGGGAAACATCACCTGGTCGGGCGTCCCGGCCATGCCTGCAAGCTCGGCGAGTATCCTGTTGAACACGCCAAGCCGGCTCCAACGGATGAACCGGTTGTAGATCGTCTTGTGTGGGCCATAGTCCGATGGCGCATCGCGCCAGCGCAACCCGTTGCGGATAACAAAGATGATGCCACTGAGAACCCTCCGGTCATCAACCCGCGGGACCCCGTGGGATAGCGGGAAATACGGCTCAATCCGCTTCATTTGCCGGTCGGTAAGCCAAATCAAATCACTCATGCCAGTATCCTCCTGGCATCAATGAATCAGGCTGCAATCCCTCCCGCAAGCAATTTAATGGGTCCTGAGTCTAGAGCACGTCCGCTAAAAATGGAATCGGCACAAGGATTCCGTCGGAAGGAATTTTGTGATTCCATCCTCTGACAGTGATTTGTCGGAGGGAGACATGGCCCGAGCATTAAGTGATGATCTTCGCAGCCGGGTTCTTGCAGCATCGGCGGGCGGGATGTCGGCGCGGTCGGCGGCAGCGCGGTTCGGAATCGGTTTTTCGACGGCGATCGCCTGGATCGCGAACGTGCGGCAGGGCCGGGTGAGCGCGGCCAAGCAAGGCCGTCGCGGCGGTTCACGGCTTGATGCACACGAGGCCTTCATCGTCAGCATGATCGAGGCCTCCAAAGATGTCACACTCAATGAGATGGTCGCGCGACTGAACGAAGACAGATCGGTCTGCGTCGGTAGGAGCACCCTCGACGTCTGGCTGCGCAAGCGTGGCTTCACATTTAAAAAAGACCGCACATGCATTGGAGCAGGAGCGCCCAGACGTCATGAAGCGACGCGAGGAATGGTTCGATGCTCAACTTGAACTTGATCCTGAACGGCTCGTCTTCATCGACGAAACCGGCCTATCTACAAAAATGGCTCGGCTTCGTGGTCGCTCGCTGCGTGGAGAACGTTGCCGATCGGCCGTCCCGCACGGCCACTGGAAAACCACGACGTTCACCGGCGCGCTCAGGCTTTCGGGCATGACCGCACCGATGGTCCTTGACGGAGCGATGAATGGAGTGGCGTTTCGAGCCTATGTCGAGCAGGTTCTTGTTCCCACCCTCGTCCCCGGCGATATCGTCGTCATGGATAATCTGCCTGCCCACAAGGCGGACGGCATCCGACGGGCCATAGAGGCCGCAAACTGCGAACTGCTCTATCTGCCGCCTTACAGTCCCGACTTTAAACCGATCGAGAACGCCTTCTCCAAACTCAAGGCGCTACTGCGTGCAAAGGCCGAACGTTCTGTCGACGGGCTGTGGAACACCGTCGGCGATCTCATCAAACTCTTTGAACCCCAGGAGTGCGCCAACTACTTTGCAGCAGCAGGATATGACCCGGATTAAAGTGGACGTACTCTAGATCGATTTAGCGTATCGCAACAAAAAAAACACAATAAAAAATATTCCTACTGAATAAACGACAGTCAAGCCAATTGAAGCACCGACAGCTCCAAGATTATAGACTAAAAAATAAATCAAAGGCACTGCAATCAAAATCATAAAGAGATTCAACTTGGCGATTAGTTTTGCTTTATTTATAACACTCAATATAGGTGTCGTAAATCCAAATATTGCAATAGTATTTGTTGCGATAATTGCAGGTGCGACAAATTTACCTACGCCGTCAAAAGATTCATCTACTATGAAAGGCAATACTAAATAAAGCAATGGGACCGCGATTAGGCTTAATAAAAATGTCATGCAGGACAGTATCAAAAATATTTTAATAATTTCCAATATATCGTCGCCTGACAGAGTGTCTACTTTTTTATAAACCCATGACTCCCAAACTGGCAATACTGCGCCATAAATCATACCAATAATTGATGCCAATTGTATTGCTATTGAATAAAAGCCAAGTTCTTCTGGAGCCGATATTTTTGCAATTATTATTCTATCTGAAATAATTAATGCATATGATATCATGCTTCCCATAAGAATAGGAGTGCTAAAATTTAGCATTTCGCGTGTTTTTTCGAAACTAAATTTAATTCCAAGTCGGTAATCTTTATACAAGTAAAATACTGCCACGGGCATGCTAATTGAGGCAAAAAGCACTTCTGCCCAAGCCCTGGCCTTCCAGTCGAGACCAAGCTTAACAATAAAAACGTATGTTGCTCCGTAAAGAAACAGGGATCCTAAAAGTCCCCATAAACCATAAACCAGTGCGCGATTATTGATTTGGAATAAATGATGAAGTATCACAGTATGGAACCGTGTATAAGCAATTAGCAATATCATATAGTACCAGAAACTTGATATACCTTTCATTTCTGGAAAGTAAAATGAAATTGGTATTAGAAATATGAGAAGTAATAAAAACAGTATATTCGACAACCAAAACGCAGAACTCAAATATACACTAAAATCCTTGTTTTGAGCGAAATAATTTCGCTTAAGCGCCGCATTTAATTCCAGTCGAAACAAATTACTCGTAAGAAGGACGGATATATTAAAAATCGCCAATATACCATAGTCATTTGGTGTCAGCAATCGTGTAAATATTGGTAGAGTGATTATCGGAATAATGGCGGAAAATATATTAAAAAAAAGATAAAGAGATGCAGTTTTCCCGTGTGGATATATTTTTAAGATTCGTTTATACATTTTTCTATCAAATCTGAGACGGATTCACTATTGGTCTTGTGTTTAGATATGTGAACAAATTCATTTACAAATAGATCAAATGCGTCTTCATTTATTGTAGTGGGTGGGCAATTAATATGTTTAGAAATCAAATTCTTCAAATCCTCCTTTTTATATAAATGAGTCGCAATAGCTTTGACTTTAGGGTTGTCTGATGAATACATCACATCATGGCCGTGACTCTTGCATTCTCCCCAAGCTGGGAGTGCAATAAAAGCCCGCGCGATCGCCGCCTCCACTAGGGAGAGTGAATTGTAGCCTATCGCAACCTTCGTGTCCGCAAGGACCGAGAAAAGTGGCGTTTCGTGGCTACACATTAAGTTCGGGGCTCGGTTGCCTCCAATAAATTTTTCTAATTCGACTGTATCCTGTAGATCCTTAGTTTTTATCAAGAATCTAACAGGACAATTTGAAAATTCATCGGCCAACTCGCAAAATGCGCTCAGTACATTTTTAAATGTCTCATCTGCGTAATATCCTTTCGTGAATGTAAGCAATGTAATAAGGGTTCTCTCTCTATGGGGTTTCAATTTATCAAGATCTCGCCAAGCATCAAAACGTGGCAAACCAGTCACAACTATTTTACTATTAAGAAAATTTATATTGCTATCTTCCAAAGTTTTCTTGCTTGATTCGCCAGCGACAGCGATTGCAGATCCGGTAAATATATAACCAAAATCATGGTACCATTCTTTCACCTTGTCGCATTCTCTAGGTATAACTGGGTGCTCGCGTGAAATAACAATAAATGGAATTTGTAATATGGCACATGCTTTCTTAAAGCCAACATCCTGCCAATAATCGATATTCGCCGAAATAACGGCTTCAATCTTCTTTTCTTTTCCAGCCATTTGTATCAAATTTAGTGCGTATTCTGTACTGTGATAGATAGGTCTATCATTGCCAAGCCCGACGTATCGTTGATAATATGTCTGGATCTGCATTTCTTTTGGAAACCAAGCCAATTGAAATCGTGTAAAGCCAGCCATAACTAACGAATAACTAAAATTTGTTCTTTTTCTAAGTTCATAAATATCTTTAATGAATGACTCTCGTGAAAGACACAAAATATTAGGACCTGGGTTACTATCCTTGTCAATGTT
This sequence comes from Hoeflea sp. Naph1, assembly GCF_046837775.1. Taxonomy (GTDB): domain Bacteria; phylum Pseudomonadota; class Alphaproteobacteria; order Rhizobiales; family Rhizobiaceae; genus Hoeflea. Next base: position 1,746,692 of record NZ_CP177286.1, read on the forward strand.
CAAATTGGTCATCATAGCCGCAAATTTTGGTCCGAGTATTTTAGCTGCAATATAGGACGCCGGCGCCCACACTCGGGCCAGGGGTCCATACCTGAGGCTTCTGATCACTTTAGTTGATTTGATTACCAATTATTTGTGCCTGTTATCAAGTGGTTGTCATTCGGTTTCAATTTTATTGTTGCTTGATTTAGATAGATCGTTTTTTCTTTTGGAGTACCATTTTCGTATGCCCGGGTTTGGCCCGGTTGGTTATGCTAGGCGTTAACACCAGATTCAACGAATGAGGCGGGGGAATTGCAATTAGGCAGCCAATTTTGGAGACCGGCGTAGAATCTTGAGTTCGTTTCATGGCCACTAAGCATACGCATTCATAATTTACCTGCCGCCAGATCCATTCGGACATCTGATTTTCAGTCCAGTGGATTTTTCAATTTGTGGACGTTTTATATTCGTGATCTCTAAACGCCTGCGCCCGTTCATAACCAGTGTCTTGGGTTAGTGGAACACTGTTGATGATTTCGGGCTTACCCTACACAATTACGGGTGCCGAGATCCGGCTGCCCCTTTCCGGCCATTGTTGCGCAATGCCTTGCCGGGGCAACGCAACGCATCTATGAACTGCAATGTATTTGCTCTCTCGCCTCTCGACTTATAAGACAGTTTTGACTGCGCCATTGACGACCTTTAAACTATGATTTGCGGGTGATTGGTTTCAACTACAAATATCTGCGGTGCTTACTTAGCGTTCCCAGCGCATTCCAAGTAATCGCCATCCACCACAGGTCGTCCGTCCATCGAACAGAGTTTATCCAACTCAGCCAGACTGATACGCCCCGTATAACCGTTACCCGTCGAAAGCGTAGTCGCCATACTCTTTACCGGCGCACGCTTCCAAGTGCAGGTTTAGTTCGCATGAACGCCCCATTTCAAAGGCAGTTCGGTCAGCATTAACTCAGCGTGGATCGCGAGAAGCACGATTTCGCGTCAAATGAAGACGAGCGAGGCTTGCCATTTGCCATGATGGACCTTCCTAACATCGGTCTATCCAATTATGCTGTTTGTACATAAAACGTTCCCATTCCTAAACATCATGATCACTCTCGTCAATGACGATTTGAGCAGATCACCGTATCGGCGAGTTGCCTCTGAAGTGCCGCATTGAAGACCTGACAGAGGACCGCACCCGATCACATTCCGAACGGGTAGAAAACTTCTTGTACCAGCGGCGCCACCGCAGAAGAAGTCGCTAGCAGGCTGTTGAAGAAGTCTCTCGTTTGGCCTTGAGGACGGCCTCGTCGCCGTTGTGATAGGCGAACGTGGTCTCGATTGTGCTGTCATCGAGCAATTCGGCATTTCCGTCGCCTGAGACTTCGTCCATTTCTTCAAATCCGGCCCACGTGAAGTGGACCAGTGATTGGCTGTAGCCGAGATCGAGGCCCGCCTGGAGCGCGCCGAAGGCAATTTCACCGTGACCGTCAGTTCCAATCGCGATCATGGCGGGCGCGACCAGATCGAGATAGCTGCGATCCCACAGATCGGCCTCGACAATCCGCCATCGACCGAGCAACGGGCAGCCTTCCGACGCGGTCATGTCGACACCGCCAGAAGCTTTGGTAACCGCACCAGATTGTATGCTGCTGCCGTCAAGGTGAAAGCCCAACCGACCCGGTCGCGCCCACGGAATTTCATCTTGTCCTGCCCAGCAATGGTCTTGATCCAACCGAAGGCCTCCTCTATCCGCTTGCGGATGCGCAGGCTGACGACATAGCCGCGATGTCGCGTCGTGCGCCCGTCAATCGCCGAGCAACGACCGTTTGCGTTCTGCGTCACATGCGGCGTCACCTTCATCGAGCGGAGTTCATTGACAAAATCCTCGGTGTCATAGGCCTTGTCGGCCCCCAGCGTGATCGCGTGCGGCCAGTCGGCACGCGGCTCGATCATGTGCAACGCAGCCACCCGTTCGGCGTGTCCATCTGCTTGCGTCAAACAGGCATCGACCAGCAGGCCATGGCGGTTTTCCATCAGACCATGCCCCATGAAGCACAACTTCGCCTCCTTGCCTTGCCTTTCTTGTAAAGCCTGGCCTCGGGATCGGTCGTCGAAGCATGCGTCTTGTTGGACCGTCTGTCGCCGTGGAGGTCTGCTTCCGCGTTGCGCCCACCGCCCGCCGCCGCCGGTTCTCCCGAACCGTCTTTCGGCCCATCCTTCGGCTTGATGCTCTTCATCGAGGCCCAGGCTTCGATCAGCGTGCCATCGACAGAAAAGTGATCCGTGGAAAGCAGCGCCTTGACCTTGGTCTGCGCCAGGATCGCGCTCAGGAACTTCGCGGCGATGTCGCCCTCAAGCAGCCGGTCGCGGTTCTTCGAGAACACAGAATGGTTTCAGGCCGCATCGTCAATGCCGATGCCGACAAACCAGCGGAACAGAAGATCATATTCCAGCCGCTCCATCAGCAGCCGTTCCGAGCGGATCGAATAGAAAGCCTGCAGCAGCATGGCCCGTAACAGCTTCTCCGGCGCGATCGATGGCCGCCCGATCGGAGAATAGAGCGCCGCAAATGCCCCTTCCTGCGAACCAAGCGCTTCGTTCACGATCAACCGGATCGCTCGCAGCGGATGACCCCGCCGCACCCGATCCTCAAGATCGACATAGCTGAAAAGCTCACCCGTCCTCACGTCGTCACCGCGCATTACATCATCCCCGAATCCCGACAAACTCAGTGAATCATGGGGAGCCGACTGAAGCGAGTGGCATTTTCAACAGCCTGCTAGGCTTGTAGGCGCTGACCTGAGCAACTGTCTTTAGGTTTGGTAACTGGTACCGGTCTTCATCATTGCATTGATACGGACCAGCAATCGTCGAGCAACGGCGATGATGGCTGTTTTTGCAGCCTTTCCCTCGTCGCGCATTTGGCCGGTCGCCGATAGACACGCGGATCGATCCCCGCCAAAGTACAGGCTCGCCGCTGATGGTATCCCTTCAGCGTCTTGGCATCCGATAATTCCATGCCGCCAAACTTCGCGCGCCACTTATAGAAGGTCGCATCGCTAACGCCGTGTTTCCGGCATAGCTCCTTCGCGCCCAACCCCGCTTGGTGCTTCTTCAGAATGCCAATGATCTGTTCTTCTGTGAACCTTGATCGCTTCATCGTCTGTCTCCTTCAATAGGAACAGACGAACCCCAAATCGCCGACGTTTCAGGGGGGCAGGTCAAGGAGGTACAGAAATTCGCCACGCAATGGCTATGGACCTATAACAACGAACGGCCCAATATGGGCATAAGCGGCATCACACCCGCACAGAAACTGAAAATGGCTGCGTGAATTCTAACGTCGAGCCCCCTCAAAAACGGGGGAATTACCCTATCTCAAGTGCTCTCGGCGAGATCTACGACCTCTTCTCCATCAATGAATGCAACACGCTTTTAGCTACGGTCCAAATGACCAAAATCAAAAACGGCGGAACAATTCAAAACGGATAGCCTCTGGATTGTCCTGTTGCGAACTCTTGGTAAATCCAAGCAACTTAAATACCCTTAGGGAAGCGATATTAGTCGGTTTTACATAGGCGGAAAGAAACTTATTTCCCAGATCATCAAAAATCTTGGCAATACATTGCTGCAGCATAATACGAGCGACGCCCCGGCGGCGGAAAAAAGGTGCGACTAAGTACGAAATTTGCCAAGAATGATCCGGCTGGTACTCAAACCTGACATGTCCAACAGGCTCACCATGGGGCGTTAAGGCTAAATAAAATACGATCCTAGGAGAGTCAATCTGCCGTCTGAACCAAACCGAGTGTTCATTCTTGGAAATCTGTGCATTGTTAAACGCATTTCGCCTTGTATCGGGGTCATTTGCCCACTTTAGGATAGTGTCCGAGTCAGATTTCTGAACCATTCTGAGTTTCATTCCCTCGCTTCCATCGAACATTAGCATGTCTGCGACGCGTTCTGCTCCAAGGCCGTCTACCATTTTCATCATTCGTGATGCTATACTTGGATCTAAGGGTGTATTCAGGGCTTTTTTCAAGCCCCGCACCATTGTAGTTTTCGTAATCGTTTCACTCCTACCCAGCCAGTATATGAAGCCGTTCTTATCCAAAGTTCGAGCTAGTGCTTCTTGGTTGTCCGCCAGCGTGACAACAACAGCTCTTAGTCCGAGACACAATCGTTCCCAACTTGTTGTCCCACAAGCTCCAACAAACAAGTCCGATTCAGCCATTATATGAGTAAGTCTCGGAAGCTGCCCAGAAACCCGGAATCGTTTATCTGCTGAGACAATCCTATTTATACTTTCAATTTGCACATTATGATCATCAATCACTATAAGTGCCGAAAATTCATTCGGCAAAACACACAATGATTCTACAGCCATCAAAGTCATTTTTTTGTCAGATAATCCAAAATATATAATAATATTATTTATTATTTTGGAATTACGCGTCAATTTGCATCTTTCAAATTTGTATTCTGAATCAATCATTGCATATTTTGGCCCTATCAAGGTCTCCGAATAAAATGGAATTAAATTATCATAACGGGAATTCTCACTTTCCACCAGGTTCTGATCGATCAGTAAATCGACATTATGGGTCCGATCAGCAACATCATCAATAGCTACAATACGTGAAAAAATTCGCTTTACTTGACTTTCCCAACAGGAGCTCAATTTATAGTTATCCACTACGACCCAAGTCTTCGTGTGTTTTTCCTCATGTTTCACGTCTTCATAATTACTGATAACTTCAACGAACTCCGTAGCATCTATTTCTTCAGAAATTATTTTGTCATTAAATTGAGAGCATATCTCCAGGACATCAAAGCCGTTTTCTTTAACCCTCTCAATCAGGTTTCCGCCAAGTGGTCGCATTACGAAAATTATCCGACCACCACGGAAACTCAAGCAATGCGCTAAATTCAGACAACGCATCACATGCCCTGAACCAATTGATGATGACGCATCCACCCGAAAAATAAACAACATTGCGATATTTCATTCCTTATTTGAACCTCCCGGTGTTTGCCGGAGGCTGTTTGGACCATGAACTCATAATGGCGTAGACGTAGTCTGATGCAAGCGAGTTTGATTATTGCGAGGAAAGTTAAGAGCCTGACCGAAAAAGAAGTTGAGTGATATCAGTTGGTTGTGGTTCATGAGGTTGCGAAGCCAACCATGGATACAACGATGTGGACTGATATCACCCGGGCACAACATGCCCGAAAGCATTGCCGACTGCCAAGCGATTTAACAGATGCTGAATGGGCGCTGATCGAGCCTCTATTGACCTGAGCCCCTAAATTTCCTCCAGAATTTGGTAGAGTCCGTCAACAAGGAGACGGACGGATGGTAATCCCCCCGTTTTTAACGGGGCTCGGCGGTAGAATTCACGCAGCCATTTTCAGTTTTTGTGCGGGTGTGATGCCGCCGATGCCCATATTGGGTCGTTCGTTGTTGTAGGTCCATAGCCATTGCATGGCGAACTCCTGTGCCTCCTCGATGCTTTCGATGATGTATTGGTCGAGCCATTCATGCCGGACTGTGCGGTTGTAGCGCTCGATATATGCATTCTGCTGCGGCTTGCCGGGCTGAATGTGGCTCAACGCGATGCCTTGTGTTTCGGCCCATTCCATCAGTTTGCCACTGACGTATTCAGGTCCATTGTCCACACGAATGGCGAACGGTTTGCCGCGCCATTCGATGGTCTGGTTCAGGCTGCGGATGACGCGTTCAGCAGGCAGCGAAAATTCTACCTCGATGCCCAGTCCCTCGGGGAGCGTCATGAAGTCTGTGTATCTGGCCTGGCCCACGCGGGTTTCAGATACGGTCACGCGTTGAAGCGCTCCTCGAACATAATAGCGAACTGGTTTCTGGCTGCAAACCATTCCCGGACATTCCTGCCGCCTTTCTCGAAGTTCCGGATGGCGAGATAGATCAGCTTGGTCGCTGCCTCCTCGGTCGGGAACGAGCCACGCGTCTTGATTGATTTACGGATGACCCGGTTCAGGCTCTCGATCGCGTTCGTTGTGTATATGATTTTGCGGATTGCCGGATCGAAGGCAAAGAACGGGATCACCTCCTGCCATGCCCGCCGCCAGGCCGGGGCGATGGAGGCGTATTTTCCGGCCCATTTTTCCTCGAACGCATCAAGCTCACCGGCGGCCTGATCAGCGGTGGCGGCACCGTAAATCCGGCGCAGATCGACAGCCACGATCTTGCGATCCTTCCAGCTGCAGAAGTTCAGGGAATGGCGCACCAGATGCACGATGCAGGTTTGCACCGTGGCTTGCGGAAAAGCAGCGGTGATCGCCTCGGGAAAACCCTTGAGCCCGTCTACAACGGCAATCAGGATGTCCTGGACGCCGCGGTTCTTCAGCTCATTCATGACGGACAGCCAGAACTTTGCCCCTTCGTTATCCGCAACCCAAAGGCCTAGAACCTCGCGCACCCCGTCCCGTGAGATGCCCAGCGCCACGTAGACGGCCTTGTTCTTCACCATGCGGCTGTCGGCATCCCTGATCTTCACACGCAGGGCGTCGAAAATGACAATGGGATACATCAACTCCAGCGCTCGGGATTGCCATTCCCGAACCTCGTCCAGAACGGCGTCGGTGACCCGGCTGATTAAGTCGGGCGATACCTTGAGGCCGTAGACTTCCTCCAGATGGGCGCGGATGTCGCGAACGGTTAAACCTGCGGCATAGAGGCCGATGATCTTGTCATCCATGCCATCAATCCGGGTCTGACCTTTCTTGACTAACTCCGGCTCGAAACTGCCGTCCCGGTCTCGGGGCACTGAAATCGGCATCTCGCCATCCTGGCCCTTCAAACGTTTGCCGGCTGTGCCGTTCCGCCTGTTAGACTGGCCAGATGGCGCATCCTTGCCCTCCTCATAGCCCAGATGTGCCGTCAACTCGGCACCCAGCATCCGTTCCATCAGTTTGATCTTGAGCTCTTTCATCAGCCCGGCATCGCCAAGCAAATCTTCAGGCCGCTCGCAGCCCTAAGAGTCGGTCCGGAAAGTTGTTCATTTTGAACAGAGCCTTCGCAGCATGAGGCGGATAGACGCGAGTTTGAGAAAGGCGAGCGCGTTGCGCGAAAGGTTCTCGAAGTCCTTTGCCAGCCTGCGGCATCGCCCAAGCCACGCGTAAGTCCGTTCGACCACCCAGCGTCTCGGCAGAACCTCAAAACCCTTGACGATGTCGGATCGCTTGATGATCTTGATCGCCAGCCCGGGCATGGCCTTCTTCTGACCCTTGGCGAAGACAGGTCCCTGATAGCCACCGTCCGCAAAGAGTTTCTTCAAAAACGGATAGCGCCCGAACAACGTCTTGATGACCAGCAGGCCGCCGTCGCGGTCCTGGATGTCGGCTGGATGAACCAGCGCATGCAGCAGCAGACCTACCGTGTCGACAAGGATATGCCGCTTCTTACCCTTGACCTTCTTCCCCGCATCATACCCGCTCGGGTCGATACAAGCCCCCCTTTTTCCGCGCCTTTGACGCTCTGGCTGTCGATGACCGCCGCTGTCGGGCTAGCCTCGCGTCCCATCGCCTCGCGGCATTTCACATAAAGCTCCTGATGAATACTGCCGAGTGTGCCGTCCCAGTTCCAAAGGTCGAAATAGCTGAACAGGGTGCTCTTCGGCGGCAAGTCCTTCGGAACAGCCCGCCATTGGCAGCCGGTGCTGAGAACATAAAGCAGGCCGTTAAGAACCTCGCGCACATTGACCTCACGCCTGCGGCCACCCCGCTTGGCAGGAGGTATCAAAGGCTCGACCAGCGCCCATTCCGCATCCGTCAGATCGCTGGGATAGCGCAGACCATCCCGATTGTATTTCCCACGGTTCGCTTTCGTCCACATAGCCTCCATCCCATCGTCAAACAAATCAACGGCATGGAATCACAAACGATTCATATCATTCAACTTCTTTCCGGACCGACACTTAAGAAGTTCGTCAAGCAGTTCCTTGGAAATCGTCATCGTCCTCGCTCCTCTCAGGAAGCATGGACCAAAGCGCAGTTACACAGAAGATCGGACACTCTCGTTCCTCGCGGTTGAAGTCGTCCAAGACGTTCAACAGCCGGAACTGCCTGCCATCCTCCAGACGGTCAGCCATGAAATCCATCGACCAGACTATGTTCGGAGCTTCCGGCACGATTAGGGCATCGGGCTTGTCCCGCTTCAACCGCTTGCGTGGTTTGATCCTGAGGTTCAGTTCGAGTTCGCGGTAGATGCGGTAAACGCGCTTGTGGTTCCACCGATGGCCCTGGACATTGCGCAGATAAAGGAAACAGAGGCCAAAACCCCAGGTCTTTTTCGCCCTCGTTAACCCGATCAGGAGATCGGCGATCTGCTCGTTCTCGTCGTTCAGCTTGGCCCTGTAACGATAGTAGGTCGAGCTGACATCGAAGGTCCGGCAAGCCAACGCAATGCTCACCCCACGCAACGCCACTGCTTTCCCGGCCATCTCTCGGCGTTGACCTTACGGCGATGCAAGCATCGCCTATCGGCAGCGGATGGCCGCGTCATTTTTTTCCAAGAGCCTCTTTGAGGAGTTCGGCCTGCATGCTCATCTCGGCATACATCTTCTTCAACCGGCGGTTCTCGTCTGCCAGAGCCTTCATCTGGCTGATCATGGACGCGTCCATGCCGCCATACTTGGCCCGCCATTTGTAAAATGAGGCCGTGCTCATCCCATGTTCCCGGCATAGCTCGGGGACCGGCACGCCGCTTTCAGCATGGCGCAGGATTGCAAGGATTTGGGGTTCGCTAAATCTGCTCGTCTTCATCAAAAATCTCCTCGATCATTAAGCCCGAGAAAATTCTACTTTTGAACCCGACTAATTTGCGGGGGGATTACCCAGACACGCGTGGTGGACACTCGTGTCAGACAGTACTGTCCACCAGACGGCAAAACGTATCCCCAGCTAACGAAAAAACGCTGGAAAATCAATCTTGTTCAGAGCTTGAAGAGGTCGATTGGCTGGGGAACCTGGATTCGAACCAGGACTAACAGAGTCAGAGTCTGCGGGTCTACCGTTAACCTATTCCCCAATAGGAGCGGACCAAGAAAGCTCGGCCAGCGCGGCGGCTTATACCCAATATTGAATGGCGATGCAAACGCTGATTGGCAAGTTTTTGCCATTCCTTTGTTCTGACGTTTGCAGGTGGGGTTGAACTGCTGCCGCCATCTCTCTCGATCGCCTCTACGCGCACGCGCAACCGTGTCTGTTCAAAAAGGCTTTTGCGTTCTCCATCCGGCTTTGCTAATCTTTTCCCAACACAAATCGTGACGCGCGGTGCGGGCTCCATGCCCGCCGCGCACGACAGGACAGACCGTGAAAGACCTTCGGGACGGCGTAACGCCAAACGCGGGGGTATCGCTGGCAGATGACAGGTCGTCCGGACGCGCTACAAAGGCAGCGTCGGATGGCATGGAACAAGGACGCGGGGATTCCGCGGCCTCGGGCTCGGACCCCGGCGCTTCGGCGCCGGTACAAGCAGCCGCCAGCGAATCCGCCGATAATTCCACCCGCACCCAGCCGGTCGGACGCCGAAGGCGTCGCCGACGCAAATCCGCGCAAAAATCAACCCAAAACCCAGCCTCCCAGGCAAACGGGGGAGGCACGGCAATGGCGACGACCGGCGCCGGTGAACATGCACCGCAGGCCACGCCTGGCGGACCTGTTGCCGGCGATGGCACGGTTGAGAAGAAAAAAGGCCGTCGCCGCCGTCGCAAGTCCGGTCGTGCCATTCAGGGGCGTCCGCTGGCTACGCAAAAAACGTCATGTCGGGCCGAGCCCCATGAAGCGCAGCCAGGGTCCGCACAGCACCAGCCACAGCCGGGATCACCCCAGGCGTCGATACAGCCCTCTAATGCGGACGCGCCGGCCCCGCGCCGGCAGGCCGAGGATCTTTATGCCGCGCTCGATCTTGGCACCAACAATTGCCGCCTGCTGATTGCCCAACCGACACGCCCGGGACAATTCCGCGTGGTAGATGCCTTTTCGCGCATTGTCAGGCTGGGCGAGGGGCTCGACGCCACCGGTCGGCTGTCGGATGACGCCATGGACCGGGCAGTCGAAGCGCTAAAGATTTGCGCAGGCAAGCTGAAGCACCGCCCGGTGCGGCGCCACCGGTTGATTGCCACCGAGGCTTGCCGTTCAGCCCGCAATGGCCAGGAGTTTCTGGACCGGGTGCTGCGCGAAACTGGCCTTGATCTCGAGATCGTCACTCGCGAGACCGAAGCGCGGTTGGCTGTTGCCGGCTGCTCGTCGCTGGTCGGTCGGGATACCGACGGTCTGGTGCTGTTTGATATCGGCGGGGGCTCGTCGGAAATCGCCATGATCGATCTGACCGAAAACCGCTCCAACCGGCTCGCCAATCACATCAAGGCATGGACCTCGCTGCCGGTCGGCGTCGTCACCCTGTCCGAACGCCATGGGGGGTGCCTGGTTACGCCAGCGGTGTTTGAGGCAATGGTCGCGGAAGTGGACGGGATGCTCAATGCTTTCACGCCGCCATCGCTGCCGGCGTTTTCGGGCCTCGATGTCAGCCGCATGCATCTGCTCGGGACATCGGGAACGGTGACCACGCTCGCCGGTCTGCATCTCGACCTGCCGCGCTATGATCGCCGCCGGGTTGACGGGCTGTGGATGTCAAATTCCGAGGTCGACCTGATGCTCGACCGGTTGCTGTCATGGGATTTCGCGGCACGTGCCGCCAATCCCTGCATTGGCGCCGACCGTGCAGATCTGGTACTAGCCGGTTGCGCCATTTTACAATCGATCCGCAAACGCTGGCCTTCCGAGCGGATGCGGGTTGCCGATCGTGGGCTTCGCGAAGGCTTGCTCAACGAGATGATGGCCGCAGATGGCGCCTGGCGTGGCCGCGGCCGTAACAATCGCTACAGGCATCCGCGCTCCAATCAGGGAACAACATCATGACCCGTCCGCCCTCCGGCCCGACCGGCCGCAAACTCGGACAGAAGGTCAAGAAGGGCAAGCTCAAGTCCTCCTCCAGACGCTGGATCGAGCGACACCTCAACGACCCCTATGTCCAGCAGGCCAAGCAGGAAGGCTACCGTTCGCGCGCCGTCTACAAGCTTCTTGAAATCGACGCCAAGCACAAGATTCTCGACGGCGCCAAGCGGATCATCGATCTCGGCGCCGCGCCTGGTGGCTGGTCGCAGATTTCGGCCCAGGTCACCGATTCCACCGACACCGATCCGAAAGTGGTCGCCATCGATTTTCTGGAGATGGACGGTCTGGCAGGGGTCAAGTTCCTGCAGATGGACTTTCTTGACGACCAGGCACCAGAAGCCCTGATGACGGCACTCGGTGGCGCGCCCGATGTGGTGCTGTCGGATATGGCCGCGCCGACCACCGGACATCGCCGTACCGATCATCTTAGAACCATGCATCTGTGCGAGGTCGCCGCTCATTTCGCCATCGAGGTTCTCACCCCGGGCGGGCATTTTCTCGCCAAGACCTTTCAGGGCGGCGCCGAGAATGACCTGCTGGTCACGCTCAAGAAGAATTTCAAATCCGTCATTCACATCAAGCCGCCATCCTCGCGGGCGGAATCGGTGGAGATGTTCGTGCTCGCCAAGGGCTTCAAGGGTCGCCGTATTGCGGCCCCCGACCACGGTTTTGATGATGTCGAAACGGTGGTCGGAGCTCCCGCTGCCGACGAGGCGGGCGGCGAAAACTAGGCAAATATGCCTCGCTGCAAACAAAGTGTTTAGTGGTCAATAACGCATCCGTGTCTTGCCGTGACGGATGAATGCGCCAATTCTCTCATGTGCCAACCTTGGAGAGACCCTATGACAATGACTCGACGCACGTTCATTCACACCGCGGCGGCTGTTTCCGGCGCTGTCCTTGTTCTGCCCTACAGCGCCCGCGCTGCAACCGGGGACAGTGATATGTTTGCCACCGGTGCCGGCGACATCACCGTTCATCCGGTCGCGCATGCTTCTTTCGTTCTGGAGACGCCGCTTGGGGTGATCTATGGCGATCCGGTCGGCGATGTTGAACAATACGCCGATCTGCCTCGACCCGATCTCATTCTGATTACCCATGAACATGGCGACCACTTCAACGTCGACACGCTGAACGGGCTGCTCGGGGAGAGCACTGATCTCATTACCAATCCCGCCGTTTACGCGATGCTGCCCGAGGCGCTGCAGGCCAAGGCGTCCCAGATCGGCAACGGCGATTCCACCGATTGGAATGGGCTGAAGATAGATGCCATCGCCGCCTATAACACCACCGAAGAGCGCAAGAATTTCCACCCTGAGGGCCGCGACAACGGCTATGTCCTGAACTTCGACGGGTTTCGCATCTACATCTCCGGCGACACCGAGGATACGCCGGAAATGAAGGCGCTCGAAAATATCGATCTGGCGTTCCTGTGCATGAACCTGCCGTTTACGATGGACATCACCCAGGCCGCGGGCGCCGTCAGTGCCTTCAAGCCGAAGATCGTCTATCCCTATCATTACCGGGGCCGTGATGGTGGTACCCAGGATCCGGCCGAATTTGCCAAGCTCGTTGGCGATACGGCCGAGGTGAAGCTGGGGGCGTGGTACAGCCCCGCCTGATCTGAGAATCCCCCCGGCGCATTCACGGGTCCTGGCTTCTTTTGCGCTGGGACCCGCATTGCCCTGCGGCCTCAATTTCCGCCCGAGGCGGGGCCGGCACATCGTCGCAGGCGGATTTTTTCGGTTCGCTGTTTCGAATTGACCTTTCGCAGCATCCGCTTGCGTGGTACCTGCCACTGCCAACGCGTAGACCTCCTGGGACGGTCTCCATCCGGCGCTGTCCCCGACAATTTGGAACAGACAGGCGATGGCAAAAATCATTCAGACGATCACCGGCGTTGAAGCGCTGACCTTTGACGACGTGTTGTTGCAACCCGCCCATTCCGAGGTCATGCCCGGCGAGGCCAATATCGCCACCCGCATCGCCCGAGATTTCGATCTCAATCTGCCAATTATTTCTTCTGCCATGGATACCGTGACTGAAGCGCGGCTGGCGATCGCCATGGCCCAGGCCGGCGGCATCGGCGTCATTCACCGCAATCTGACGCCGGAAGAACAGGCCGAGCAGGTGCGCCAAGTCAAGAAATTCGAAAGTGGCATGGTCATCAATCCTGTGACCATCGGCCCAAACGCGCCACTGTCTGAAGCGCTGGGTTTGATGAAGATGCACGGCATTTCCGGCATTCCGGTGGTCGAGCATACTGGCAACGTCATCACCGGCCCGGGCCGGCTGGTGGGCATCCTGACCAACCGCGATGTCCGCTTTGCCACCGATCCGGATCAGAAGATCCATGAATTGATGACCCACGAGAACCTGGTCACGGTCAAGGAAAGCGTCGAACAAACCGAAGCCAAGCGGCTGCTGCACAGCCATCGCATCGAAAAGTTGGTTGTGGTGGACGGCGAGGGGCGTTGCGTCGGCCTGATCACCGTCAAGGACATCGAGAAGTCGCAGCTCAACCCGCATGCCTCCAAGGACGAGCAGGGCCGGTTGCGTGCCGCTGCCGCCACTTCGGTGGGCGAGGACGGATTTGAACGTGCCGAGCGGCTGATCGCTGCCGGTGTCGATCTGCTTGTCATCGATACCGCACACGGCCATTCGCAGCGGGTACTCGATGCGGTCACCCGCGCCAAGAAACTGTCGAATTCGGTACGCATTATGGCCGGCAATGTCGCCACCGCCGAGGGCACCAAGGCCTTGATCGATGCCGGCGCTGACGCCGTCAAGGTCGGCATCGGGCCGGGCTCCATCTGCACCACCCGCATCGTCGCCGGGGTTGGCGTTCCGCAGCTGAGCGCCATCATGGGTGCGGTTGAAGAAGCCCAGAAGCACAACGTTCCGGTGATCGCCGACGGCGGCATCAAATATTCGGGTGATCTGGCCAAGGCGATCGCCGCCGGCGCTTCGGCCTGCATGGTCGGGTCGCTGCTGGCCGGCACTGACGAAAGCCCCGGCGAGGTCTATCTGCACCAGGGCCGCTCGTTCAAGGCCTATCGCGGCATGGGCTCGGTCGGTGCGATGGCGCGCGGCTCTGCCGATCGCTATTTCCAGGCCGAGGTACGCGATACACTCAAGCTGGTTCCTGAAGGTATTGAAGGTCAGGTTCCCTACAAGGGACCGGTCTCGGGCGTGCTGCACCAACTCGCTGGCGGTTTGAAGGCAGCGATGGGTTATGTCGGCGCCGCCGATCTGAAGAATTTCCACGAACGCGCCACCTTCGTGCGCATTTCAGGTGCAGGCTTGCGCGAAAGTCACACGCATGATGTGACCATCACCCGGGAAAGCCCCAATTACCCCGGCTCGGTGTGATGAAACGGATCTGGCCAGGCTGGATACTGTGCGCGCTAACTATCGCGCTGCTGGTCTATATGGTGACGGTTCAAGGCGCGGCGATCAGCGCCAGCATCGGCGGACACTATCTGCCCGACGCGGTGCCGCTGGGTTATGGTACGGAGGCTGCGGCGGCGCTGCATCAGGCTTTTGTCAGCGAAGCTGCTAAGGCGCAGGCCGCAGGTCTTCGCAGCGCGTCGGAAGCCTATGTGGCAATGCATGCCGGGTCTGATCTGCTGTTTCCGCCGATGCTGGCAGCCAGCCTTGCATTTGCCGGGTTCGCTGCGCTCAATTCGCGCCGCAATCAGGCCGGCAGCCCGCTCTCTGCGCGGATCGGGCTGGGTCTGGTTCTGGCCCTGGCGTTCGCCTATCTCGGCTGCGATTATGTCGAGAATGCCGTGGCTGATGCGCTGTTCGGCCCACCGTCGCTAAGCCGCACGTTCAACGCCCAGCTGGTGCCTGTGTTGCGGGGGCTGACGGCGGCGAAGTTCCTTACCGGTGCCCTTGCCCTGATGCTGATTGTTGCATTGTGGTTCGGCCGCTGGCGCGCCGGACGCAAATCGCACGGCGAGGCCGTCTAACAGCCCGTTACAGATAGAGCGGCGCAAAGCCCGGACGCTGAGAATCCCTGGATGCGGCGCGTGCCATGTGTTCCGCATAGCCCGGATGCAGGCGATTTTCCTGCCCGGATGCGGTCTCGGAATCGGATTCATCCGGCTCGCTGGTGTCAGCAGGTGCTTCGTCTGTGTTAGCCGTCGTGGCGGATTGCTCGGCGGCAGGTTTTGGCGCCGCCTCTTGCTGTTCTGTCTCGTCAGCGCTCTCGATGTTGGTACTGACCTCGTTCAAGGTCTCGAACGCCTTGGCGGTGTCGATGTCGGCTTCATCCTCTGCCTTGGTTTCCGCGTCGACTTCGTCATAGACCTTCTTGTCGGCGATATCCCGTTTGGTTTCCTCAACCGTACGCGGCCCCTTGGTGGCGTCTTCCAGCCGTTGTGAGGCTTTGGAGCCGTGCTGCCCCGCGAGAGCCTCAGAGATGACGTCGCGGACTTTCTGATTTTCCGAGCCTTCGGGGTCTAGGAACGACTTGACCAGATCAGCCACGGTCATTCCCTTCAGGTCAAAGCCGATCATCTGCTCGAGATAGTTCTCGATCTTTTTGTCCCGCGACAGTTCGTCGAGGTTGAAATTGAGCGAGATCTTAAGCGCCAGCCCCCGCGCGCTGTCGCCTGTATTGTCAAAACCGCCCAGCGCAGCGCCCAGACTTTCCCTTTTGCCCTGATCCATTGACGCCAGATGCCGGGACAGTTCCGTAGTGGTGGTGGGCGCTTCGCCTGCCGCTGCGGCGTCGTCCTGCGCTGAAATCTGCTTGTTCAGATAGCTGGCCAGATAGCCAAAAAGCTTGACCTGAACTTCGGTCACACTCATGTGATCGCCAAAATAGTAGTCGTTGAGCTTTTCGGTTGTCTGTGGCGAATTGGCGGACGCAACCCGGACGTTGGGGATCAGGTTGCTGTCGGTCTCGCGGGCACTCTGCTGTGCGTCAGCCTGCTGGCTGACGATCGACTGCATGATTGAAAGTGCTGGGCTCAAAGCCAAATTTGAAGCGGGCATCCACATTTGAAAGTCTCATACGGGGATCTACGGGTACGGCGACGAAAATTGCAACCGAAGGTAACGCAGGAGAGGTTAACAGAACATTGACGATCTTGTCCGGCAAGCCGCACCCATGGCGATCCCGGTAGAAGGCGTAACCACTGGCTATTGCATGTTGGCGCCACTTGTCGTCCCTTGAGGACAATTGACCTGCAGGGAGTCGGTATGAGCCAATCCACCGCAATTTTCTGGCCTGTCATGGCCCAGGTGCTGCTGACTTACGCCATCTACATGCTGGTGTCCGCACGCCGCGTTGGTGCGGTGAAAGCAGGCAATGCCCGGCCGTCGGATTTCAGGATTCCGATCGTCGAGCCGGCGCCAAGTGCGGCCGCGGTGCGCAATCTGTCCAACCAGTTCGAGCTCCCTGTGCTGTTTTACGCCGCCTGCCTGGCGCTCTATGTCACCGGTGCCGCAGATACCGCAGCGGTGGTCGTGGCATGGGTGTTTGTGCTCGCCCGCGTCGCCCACAGCTATGTGCATGTCACATCCAACCGGCTGCGCATTCGCCGACCATTGTTCATCCTGAGCTTGGCGGTCAACCTTCTGCAATGGCTGCTGCTTGCCTTCCACATCGCCTGATTTCTCGCGGGTCAGATCAATTGCCGGGTCGATCTTCTGCGCACGGATCAGGCCGGAAGGCCCATGCTCCTGCGGCCGGCGCTGAGGATGTCGCGGCCGATTTTTGCCGCGACTTCGGCAAAGGCTTCATAGTCGCGCTGGCGCTGGCTCGCCGAGCGGAAGAACACGGCGATCTGGCGTGACGGCGCCGGCGGGGAAAACGGCACGAACTGGATGCCGCCCGAACCGGTGTTTTCTGCCGCCACGGCAATTTCCGGCAACAGGGTGCGGCCCATGCCGTGGGCGACCATCTGCAGCAATGTGGTCAGCGAGGTAGCCCCGAAATTGACCAGCGCGCTTTCACTGTGTCCCTCGCAGATCGATAGCGCCTGATCGCGCAGGCAATGGCCTTCCTCAAGCAGCAACATCCGGTCGAGCGCAATCTTGTGTCGGTTGAGCGGGGAATCGAGAACGTCCCGGTCGTTGCTCGCCACCGCCATCACGAATCGGTCTTCAAACAACAGTCGATGGGTAATCCCGGGTTGGCGGATAGGCAGCGCCGCAATCACCACGTCCAGGTCGCCACTGCGCAACTGTGTCACCAGGGTTTCGGTGATCGCCTCGCGCACACCAAAATCAAGTGCTGGAAAGCGCCGCGCCAATTCCGGCGCCAGCGCGGGCAGCAAATAGGGCGCCAGCGTCGGAATCATGCCGATCCGCATGCGCCCGGTCAGAATTCCGGCCTGTTGCTGAACCTGCTCCTCGATTGAACGGATTTCGGCAAGCACCCGCCGGAACGAGGGCAACAGCCGCTGCCCGCTTTCCGTCAGCACGATCGCGCCGCGGGTGCGTTCGACCAGCCGGCAACCCAACCGGATTTCGAGTTCTGCGATCTGGGTCGACAGCGCCGGCTGTGAAACGTGCACCCGTTCCGCTGCCCGGCCAAAATGCAGTGTGTGGGCGAGGGCGTCGAAATAGGTCAATTGCCTGAGTGTAATCATGATAAGAATAACCTATCGACAAATATCACAAATACAATTGGAAATTATCGAGAAAGTGAACGACATTGGCGCTGAAAACAACAGTTCAGCGATCAATTGGGATGCATCGCCACCCCCGATCGCTTGCGGTTTACCTGCCGCAGCCACCCGAGCCTTCATTCATCACCATGCCCGAGGCGGCCATCAGCGACAGGCTTGTTCACCCAATTCATTTTGAAAATCCCACGATACGACTGGAGAGAGATATGGAAGCGAAACTCAAGCAGGTAAACGAGAGCTCCGCAAAATGCCCGGTAGTGCATGGCGCTACCAATGTCGGTCTGCGGTCCAACCGCGACTGGTGGCCCAACCAGCTCAATCTCAAGATTCTGCATCAGCATTCGGCCAAGTCGAGCCCCACGGGGGAGGCGTTCGATTATGTCGAAGAGTTCAAGAAACTGGATCTCGCTGCCGTCAGGCAGGACCTCTATGCGCTGATGACCGACAGCCAGGAATGGTGGCCGGCCGACTATGGTCATTATGGCCCGTTCTTCATCCGCATGGCCTGGCATAGTGCCGGCACCTACCGCACCGCTGATGGCCGTGGCGGTGCATCTTCGGGCTCGCAGCGGTTTGCTCCGCTCAACAGCTGGCCCGACAATGTCAGCCTCGACAAGGCCCGCAGATTGCTCTGGCCGATCAAGCAGAAATACGGCAACAAGCTGTCCTGGGCCGACTTGATCGTGCTCACCGGTAACTGTGCACTGGAATCGATGGGCCTGAAGACCTTCGGCTTTGCCGGTGGTCGCGCTGATATCTGGGAGCCGGAAGAAGACATCTACTGGGGCGCGGAAACCGAATGGCTTGGCGACAAGCGCTATACCGGTGACCGCGAACTGGAAAACCCGCTGGCCGCCGTGCAGATGGGGCTGATCTACGTCAACCCGGAAGGGCCCAATGGCAATCCGGACCCGGTTGCGTCGGGTCGCGATATCCGCGAGACTTTCGCGCGGATGGCGATGAATGACGAGGAGACTGTGGCACTCACCGCGGGTGGCCATACTTTCGGCAAGTGCCATGGCGCAGCCGATCCGAGCCAGTATGTCGGAGCTGAACCCGAAGGTGCGGGCCTTGAAGAACTGGGCCTGGGCTGGAAGAGCAGCTTTGGCACCGGCCACGGCGATGACACCATATCCAGTGGTCTCGAAGGCGCGTGGACTCCGAACCCGACCCAGTGGGACAATGGCTATTTCGATATGCTGTTCGGCTACGAGTGGGAACTGACCAAGAGCCCTGCAGGCGCCCAGCAGTGGCGTGCCAAGGATGTGGCCGACAAGGATCTGGCGCCGGCAGCCCATAATCCTTCCAAGCGCGTTCCCACCATGATGACCACCGCCGACATGGCGATGCGCATGGACCCGGCCTACGAAAAGATCTCCCGGCGTTTCCACGAAAACCCCGATCAGTTCGCCGATGCGTTTGCCCGCGCCTGGTTCAAGCTGACCCACCGCGACATGGGTCCGCGCGAATGCTATTTCGGTCCGGAAGTTCCGTCTGAAGTGCTGATCTGGCAGGATCCGGTTCCCGAACTTGATCACGCCCTGATTGACGCCAGCGACATCGCCGCGCTCAAGGCCCAGATCCTGGCGTCGGGCCTGTCGGTCTCCGAACTGGTTTCCACCGCCTGGGCTTCGGCCTCGACCTTCCGCGGTTCGGACAAGCGCGGTGGCGCAAACGGCGCCCGGATCCGGCTGGCGCCGCAGAAGGACTGGGAAGCCAACCAGCCGGCGCAACTGGCAAAGGTGCTGGATACGCTCGAGGGTATCGCCAAGGCATTCAACGATGCGGCCACTGGCGGCAAGAAGGTTTCAATTGCCGATCTGATCGTGCTGGCCGGTGGTGCGGCCATCGAACAGGCTGCCAAAGACGCTGGCCATGCGGTCGACGTTCCCTTCACTCCGGGCCGCACGGACGCTAGCCTGGACCAGACAGATGTCGATTCCTTCGCTCTGCTCGAGCCGATGGCCGATGGCTTCCGCAACTATCTCAAGACCCGTTATACGGTGTCAGCCGAGGAACTGCTGCTCGACCGGGCACAGCTTCTGACGCTGACCGCGCCGGAGATGACGGTTCTTGTTGGTGGGATGCGGGCTCTTGGCGCAAATCATGACCAGTCATCGCAGCACGGTGTCTTCACCAAGCGGACCGGCACGTTGACGAACGACTTCTTCGTCAACCTGCTCGATATGGGCACGGCCTGGAAGCCGATCTCTGAGGAAGAGCAGGTCTATGAGGGACGTGACCGGGCGACCGGCGAGCTGAAATGGACCGGGACCCGGATTGATCTGGTATTCGGTTCGAACTCGCAGCTCCGCGCCCTGTCGGAATTCTACGCGCAAGGCGATTCGCAGCTAAAATTCGTGCATGACTTCGTCGCCGCATGGACCAAGGTCATGAACGCCGATCGCTTCGATATCGCCTGAGGCGATAGAAAACCAAACCTGGACAACGGAAATCGGGGCCAGTGGCCCCGATTTTCATGTCTGCTAACGTTTGGTTTCTGGTCTTGCGGGAGACCTTACCAGGCAGGCACCGCAGCAATGTCCGACCGGCCCCTGTGCTCCCGCCGTGCGGCAGCGCCCTGACCGCTGACATTGGTGTCGGCGCCGGCCGGGGTGATGTTGTCGAGGCTTGCGGCGATATGGCCGCATATTGCGTTTACCAGCGCGGTGGGTGCGCCGGGCCTTTTCATCAGCCCGATCTGTGCCGGCTGCAAGGCCGGAAACCCATCAGCAGGCGACAGAATCCGCATCCCCGGCCTGACCGCGCATTCGGGCAGCATCGATACCGCCAGCCCCGACAGCACCGCCGAGGCAACCACGGTCGCCGACCAGCTGGTAAACAGCACCTGGTAGTTCCGTCCGGCCGAATCCAGCGCCGTGCAGGCGAGGTTGCGCCAGTTGCAGCAGCGGCGGCCGACGGCCAGTGGAACCACCGCATCCTCATGCACATTATGGTTCATCGAGGTCACCCAGTAGAGCGGCTCGGTGCGTACCACTTCCGAGGTGCGGGCGCGCGGATTGTGGGTCACCAGCGCCACATCCAGCTCGCCGCGCATCAGCCGCGCGGCCAATTCGCCCGAAGGTTCGCACTCGATATAAAGCTCGACATTCGGATTGCTCTTGGCGAAGCGGGCGATGATGCCGGGCATGTAGCGGTCTGCGTAGTCATCCGGGGTGCCGATGCGAATCGAACCCTCCAGATGTTTTTCGTCAAATGCGGTAATGGTTTCGTTGTTGAGCCGGATGATTCGCCGCGCATACCCGAGCATTTTTTCGCCGTCTTCACTCAGCCGGTTGAGCCGGCCGTCGCGGATGAACAAGGTCTTGCCGATGCGCTCCTCTAGCCGCCGCATCTGCATGGAAACGGCGCTTTGGGTCTTGAATACCTTGTCGGCTGCCTTTGTGAAGCTGCCGGTGTCGACAATGGCCACGAATGTCTGCAACTGATCGATATCGAGCGGCGCCGGCATCGGAATCTCCTATCAACAAAATTGATATTAAAGATTAGAAACATTCGCTGGTGCGATCAATCGGTTTCTGAGAGATTGCGATCGAATTTGGGTCTGCGTCGGCCGTCTATCATGCGGCGCCCCCCACAACCAAGGAAGACTACAATGAACGTCTGCAGTATTCCTGCTGCCTGTACATCCACCCGTCCCACGGGCATCGGCATGACCTTGCTGAAGGCACTGCTCGGAGGTGCCGGCAGAGCGCGAACCGTATTTTTCGCCATGGTCAATCGCCGCACGGCGCGCAAGATTCAGGAAATGCCGGATTGGCAACTGGCCGATATCGGATTGACCCGGCAGGACATGCACGATGTTCTTTCGAGGCCCGTTGGCACCGACCCGCTGGTCGAACTGGCGGATCGCGCGCGGTTTAATTGCCGCTGCATCCACTGATAGGCTGATTTGAAAGTTCCCCAGCGGGACACCGCCCTGTGTCCCGCCCTTAACCGGCCGCCTGAACCCTGAGGGGGTTGGTGCGGCCGGCTTTTTGCGTGTGTTACTTCGGTCGCCTCATGCCCTGCAAATACTGGTCGAAGATCGATTCCATATTCTGCTGGTAGCCCTTTTGGACTTCGCGTCCCGAATCAAACATCTTGCCGAACAGGTCATCATAGGGATTGCCGGCTTTGTCCGGCGCGCTCGTTTCTCGCGTCGATTGCTGTTGCGGCTCAGGTGATTGACGAGCAGCGCCGCCGCCCATCGCGCCGCCAAGCATGTCCTGAAAGATCTGCCCCAGTGGGTTGTCGCCGAACGGGTTGGCGCTCTGCTTGCGCGCCTGGGGCTCGGGCGCGGCTTGCTGACCGCCGCCGAACATGCCCTGCAGGATCTGGCCCAGCGGGTTGTCCATCGGCGAGGCCTGTGGTGCGCGCTTTGCCTGTGTGCCGCCCATCCCCTGGCGCATCATCTCTGAAATCAGGTCGCCAATCGGATTGGCACTACCCGCCGAGCTTGCATTCATCTGACCGGTTGATTGCTTGAACAGGCCACCCATCAGCGTGCTGGCGATCACCGGCAGCATCTGCTTGAAGATCTCCTGGCCGATGCCGGTTGCAGCTTCCGCCTGCGCCGCCACCGCCCGGCTGACATCCTTGGAGCCGAACAGATGGCCCAGAATACCGTTGCCGTCGGCCATCCCCTGCGAGGTGAAGGCATTCTGCATGTTTTCGAAATACTGGGCGTGGTTGCCGCTGGCCAGCGCCGAGAGAAAGTCCGACATGCCGTCGGGGTTCGAGGCATTGCGTTTCAGACCGGTCGAAAACGCCGGCATCAACGCTGCCATCGCCTGTTCCATCTGTTTTTCATCGAGACCGAATTGCTGCGCCATGGTTCGCATCGCGTCACCATTCTGGGCGTTCTTCATCATGTCGAAAAGCGGCATCATCGGATCATGTCTCTCCTGCATCGCCTAAAGGGCTTTGCATGAGACTATACCGCCAGACCGGGCATTCCTAGAGCGCAATGCTGGCTCGGCCCCGCGCCACCGGCTGCAGACAGCCGGCGCGAGTATCGCCGTGGCGGCGTTCCACTAGTAGGCGTAGTCCCGGAAGACCGGATCGACGGAGCCGTTCCAGCGTCCCTCATAGAGCGCCAGCATTTCCTCGGCCAGAGTGGTGCCGCGCGCGATTGTTTCCTCCAGCGGCGCCAGGAAATGGCTTTCGTCATTATCATCGGAGTTGAGGCGTGCCCGGTTGACCAGCCCACGCCGGGAGATGCCGAGAACCTCGCGGCCAATGTCGCGCAGCGACTGGCCCTTGATCCTGGCATTGAGCCCGTCCCGCGGTGTCAGGTCGCGCAGTGAGTTGACCTCGTCGAGGTTCCAGTCGCGCGTCAGCGCCAGGGCTTCCTCAAGCGCGCTCTCGTCGTAAAGAAGACCAACCCAGAATGCCGGCAGCGCACAAATGCGCCGCCACGGGCCGCCATCGGCGCCGCGCATTTCGATGAAGCGCTTGAGCCGGGCATCGGGGAAAAGTGTTCCCAGATGGTTGGTCCAGTCGCCCATGGTCGGCATCGGTTGATCCAGTTCACCCTTCATGGCTCCGGCCATGAACTGCCGGAACGTCACATGCGTGGCTTCGTGGTAATGGCCATCGCGCAGCACGAAATACATCGGCACATCAAGTGCCCACTCGACATAATCCATGAACCCGAAATTGTCGGAATAGACGAATGGTAACTGTCCCGAGCGCTGGTTGTCGGTGTCGCGCCAGATATCGCCGCGCCAGGAAACCAGCCCGTTCGGCTTGCCTTCGGTAAACGGCGAGGCGGCAAACAGCGCGGTTGCCAGCGGCTGCAGTTTCATGCCCAGCTGCATCTTGCGGCGCATGTCGGTTTCCGACGAGAAATCCAGGTTCACCTGGATGGTGCAGGTGCGGTACATCATGTCGAGCCCCTGGCTGCCGACCTTCGGCATGTAACGGGTCATGATGTCGTAGCGTGATTTCGGCATTCGCGGCGTTTCTGCCAATGTCCATTTCGGGCTGCCGCCCATGCCGAGAAAGCCGATTCCCAACGGGGCCGCGATTTCCTGAAGCTGCGCCAAATGGGCATTGGATTCGCGGCAGGTCTGGTGAATGGTTTCGAGCGGCGCGCCCGAGAGCTCGAATTGCCCGCCCGGCTCAAGGCTGATGGCGCCGGCGCCGGTGGGTTCGACCAGGCCGATGATCTTGCCGGCATCGATGATGGGTTCCCATCCGAGCATCATCGCCATGCCTTCAAGCAGTGCCTGTATCGACCGATCGCCTTCATAGGGAACTGGCTCGAGCGTGTCGCTGAAGAACACAAACTTCTCGTGTTCGGTGCCGATCCGCCAGCTTTCCTGCGGTTTGCAGCCGGCGGCCATCCAGTCGGCCAGATCTTCGACCGCGTTGATCGGTGTGTCGTCGGTGGTGTCGCGCGCCATAACAGGACCTTTGTTTCATATCCCTGGCGCGACCGTAAACTGCGCCGTTGCTGTTGATTGGACCGGAACCCGCCCGGCTTGCAAGTGAAAATCCCTGATCCAAGTATCAAACAATATTGATCTGGGGTGGATTTGCCCGACTACCAGTCCCCGATGATCATTTGGACTGCGGTCAGGGCCGCAACCGCAGCGGTATCTGCACGCAGGATTCGCGGTCCGAGCGGGATCGCCGTGACGAAGGGCAGGGAGGTCAACCTCTCACGTTCCTGTTCCGAAAATCCGCCTTCGGGCCCGACCAGCAAGGCCAGGTCGCGTTCGGTGATTTCCGCCAGTTGCGCCGCCGGATTGTTGCCAGCCTGGCTTTCATTGCAAAAGATGATCCGCCTCGCAGGATCCCAACCTTCAAGCAGGGTGCCGAGCCGCACCGCGTCGCCAAGTTCGGGAATGGCAAGATTGCCGCATTGCTCGGCGGCTTCGAGAATGTTGGCTGCCAGCCGAGCGGCGTTGACTTTGTGAAGCTGGGTGTGGTCGGTAAACACCGGCGTGATCCGCCGCACCCCCATCTCGGTGGCCTTCTGCACGAGATAATCGAGCCGGCCGACCTTCAGCGGTGCGAACAGGAAATCGAGCCGCGATTGCGGTGGTTGGGCGCGGGTCTGGTCGCCGATCTCCAGATCCGCGGCCTTTTTGCTGCGCGGCTTGAGCGTCGCCGCGAACTCGCCGTCGCGCCCGTTGAACACCAGCACTTGTGCGCCTTCGCTCATTCGCAGCACCGTCATCAGGTAGTGTGCCTGTTCCTTGCCCAGCGTGACCTGCTGGCCGCGGCTGAGCGGAACATCGAGATACAGACGTTGCAGTTTGAAATTGGCGCGCATGCGGTCTTCCTTAGTCAAACAGGTCCGAAGATCAAGCGCTCAGTCCTGTTCAATCAGCGGCTCGTGCCGCTGTCGGATGGAGAATCGGACGGTATCCGTGCCGCAGCGCTTCGATGATGGCGGGCGGAGTTATGAGTTGCCAGTGCCGCGTGGATGCGAAGTCTGAAGCGTTCGTTTCCAGATAACCGCCAAAGCCCCATTGCGCCAGCCCGCCAGCGGTCACCAGAAAATATCGCGCCCCGTCAGAGATGATGGCGCCTTCGGGCAGCAATTCGAGCTGTTCTTCCGTAAGCAATCGTGACGGATGATCTGCGGGCCGAGTGCGTTCGGGTTTGAGGATCTGGTCGATCGCGTCGGCTCCCAGATGGTCCACACCTCGGCCTCGGGCCAACGCCTGCGAAAACGCCAAGGCTTCTGCGCGGCGGCATTCGAAGCAAGGTCTGTGCCCGGCGGCCAGCGCGGTGGCCTCATCAAGAAAGAACAGTTCCGTATATCGGCCTGGCTGCATCAGTAGACGTTTACGGGATTTGAATTCGGTGAGGCAACATATCCAGCGATCCGTCGGCGGTTTGCGTCGGCTTATCTCGCTATGTGCGTCATGCAGACAGCCGCGGTTGCCCATCAGCAGGCCGCGCTTTGAAACGGCGTGCAACCGGCCCGCCGGATCCACCCGGTTCTGTCGCGGCATTTCAGCCCGCGCGCCGGGTCAGTGCTGCGGCGACACCGGCCATCATCAGCAGTGAACCACCGGTGCGCATTGCCGTCTGCATCACCTTGGGCTTGCGGATGGTTTGGCGCGCGCCGGCGGCCGCATAGGCGTAGATTGCCGCATTCAGGACGGCGAGCGCGGTAAACGTCAGCACATAGGTTGTCGCCTGCGGCAGATAGGGCATCGTGTGGTCGATGAACTGCGGCACGAAGGCCACGAAAAACAAAATGCCTTTGGGATTGAGCGCGGTAACCAGGAAGGAATCGCGAAAAATCGTTGCCGGTTGCCCGGAGGCCGATGCCATGCTCGCCTCTGACATGTCGGGAAGCGCCACCGGAGTGCGCCACATCTTGTAACCGATCCAGATGAGGTAGGCCGCGCCGATGAATTTGAGAACCTGAAACAGGCTTGCGGAAGCAGCCAGCAGCGCGCCCGCGCCTGCTATCGACAGCGAAGTTGCCACCAAGTCGCCAAGTCCCACGCCCATCACGCTTGCAAACGCGACCTTGCGCCCATGCGCCAGCGCCTGGGTGATGACCATTATGATGGTGGGCCCGGGAATGATCAGAAGGATGATGCTGGCCGCCACGAAGGCGAGGAAGTGTTCAGGCGAAATAGGCATGGCGGTAAACTCGGATGGAAATCAGACCGAAAGCAAGCCGCAAATTCCACCGGGCGTCAAGAGAGCCGGATCCGGTCGGCGCAATACCTGATGCGGGGACCAGGCAGTCGGGACCTGTCTTAGGCGACCCTGCCAGGCAAGCTCAGATCACCCAAGTCGGTATCGAAGACTTCGGTGTGGCACCGCACGGGCGCATGAACACTGGCGTTGACCCTGAGCGCCGCGGTCACGCCATCAAAGGAGATCCCCACCGCATCCTCCGGCTTGGCAAGTGCCACGATGACGGCGGCTCCCGGACCGTCGAGAACCAGGCCGAAACCGGGATTTTCAATGAGGATAACGACCTCTATTCGTATTGAGTCTGAATTATTGTAAGTATTTTTCGACTCGCTATCATTGTCGGCATGACACCAGCTCAACCCAATCAGGTTCGAATTCTGATCGAGCGACTATCCCGGTTGTCCGATTCGGAAGACTGGAACAGCGATCTCAATCCGGCGCAGATGCAGGCGCTGCGCTACCTCGCCAGTGCCAACCGCTTTTCGCGCGCCCCTTCCCATGTTGCCGCGTTTTCCGGGGCCACCCGCGGAACAGTGTCGCAAACCTTGCGGGCACTTGAGCGCAAGGGATTGGTCACCGAAGCGCGCTCGCAAACCGACCGGCGCAGCATTTCCTATGCGGTAACCGCCGCCGGGCGGGCGCTGGCGCATTCGGCCAGGATCATCGATCAGGCCTTGGCTGAGCTGGCGCCGGAGCAGGTTGAAGTGCTGGAGCAGGGGCTAGCTGCAGTTCTGCGCAGCGTGATCGCCGCCCGCGGCGGCAAGACCTTCGGGCTTTGCCACCAGTGCTGCCACCACCAAAGGCGCGGCGATGCGGCCTATTGCAGGGTGCTGGAAGTCGACCTAGAACCTGCCGAGAAGAACCAGATCTGCCATGAGCACGAGCCCGCATGACCCACCAGCCAGTTGAACTCCGCGCCACCATCCTGGGCCTTTATGTTGGCCAGCCCCGTGAGCGCTGGGCAGGCAAGCCGCCATCAGCGATCGGCAAACACCCCACAGACACGGCGCAGGAGCTGACCGACACCGGATTTGTGGATGATCAACAGGCGGATCTGAAGGTCCACGGCGGTCTCGAAAAGGCAGTTCATCATTACGCCGCCGAGCATTATCCGACATGGCGCTCTGAGCTCGGCGCGGTTGCCGACGGCTTCGGGCCGGGCCGGTTCGGCGAAAACATCTCCACACGCGGCATGACCGAGGCCAATCTCTGCATTGGCGATGTGCTGGCCATGGGGTCGGCGGTGGTGGAAATTTCGCAAGGCCGCCAGCCCTGCTGGAAACTCAATGCTCATACCGGCATCCAGACGATGGCGGCGCTGTTTCAGCAAACCGTTCGCACCGGCTGGTACTATCGGGTGCTCGAACCCGGCGCCGTGCGCGTCGGCGACGAGGTCAGACGCCTCGAGTGCCCCAATCCGGACTGGAGCGTCGAGCGGGTCACACGCGCCAGACTAGACCCACGAGTTGAACCGGAGATCGCCGCGGAACTGGCCGAACTTCCCCGGCTTGCAGGCGGGTGGGCCGAAGCGTTCCGCAACAAGGCTCGGCGGGACTACCGCGAAGATATCGCGGCGCGGCTCGACGGGCCTGCTTAGAGCCAACGGTCAGGTCGGGCGGGGCAAATCACGCCTAGTCAACGATGATGATGTGCAGCGCGCGCGGGCCGTGAGCGCCGAGCAGGATGGTCTGTTCGATATCGCCCGAGCGCGACGGCCCGGTGACCAGATTGACCGCGCGAGGCATCTCGCCCTTGCCTGAATGTGCGCGCAGCATGGTCCACACGCTCTCCATGTCGCCGGTAACGTCAGCGGCCTTCACCACCACAATGTGGTGCTCGGGCAGAAAATTGATCGTCGTCGGATTGTCCTGTCCCGACAAAAGCGCCAGCGTGCCGGTCTCGGCGATGCCCGCCAGGGCGTGGCTGACGCCCGCCAGATCACCGCCGTCAGACGCGCCTTCGCGGATCTCGAGATTCTTCTCCGAGGCCCAACCGGCCTGCTTGAGCCGCTGGTCGGCGCCGATACGGATCGCTGCCGGCAGGTTGCGTTCGCGCAGATAGTTCGACACTTCTGCCGGGATCTTGCCGTAATCGTCGATCCGGCTGACGGTGGCGCCGTATTTGTCCGCCATGGTCGAAAACAACTCGATCTGCTCGGGTTGGGGCAATTGCGCCCGCGCCGGGATCACCCCGGTTGGCGCGGCCCCAAGCCGCGCGGCAACGGCTGCCCGCCGTTCCGTGTCGGATCCTTCAACCTGTATTGATTTACGGATCTTGCCCAGTACCGTTTCCCGCCCGCTCATCGCGCCGACTCCTGTTTCAACGCTTCGCGTTGCGCCCATTGCTGCTGGAAGGTCCGGCCTTCCGGCGCCGGCAGATCGCGATAGCGGGTCCAGCCGCTTGCCATCGGCATTGACCGGAATCGTCGCGTCGAGCCGCCCAGGGCAGACAGGATCGGAATGCCGAAGGACGCGGCGAAGCGGTAGAGTTTCGGCCGTTTGGCAAAGAATGCCCAGAACTTGAGGCCGTAGCGCGCCACCGAGGGCGTCAGGTTACGTTCGAATTCGCGCTCGCGCCAATGCCGCATCATCTTCGGCAGTGGTATCCGCATCGGGCAGACTTCCTCGCAGCGACCGCAGAAGGTCGAGGCGTTGGGTAATTGCCCGGTTTCCTCGATGCCATTCAGCGACGGGGTCAGCACGGCGCCCATCGGGCCGGGATAAACCGATCCATAGGCGTGCCCGCCGACAACATGGTAGACCGGGCAATGGTTCATGCAGGCGCCGCAACGAATGCAGCGCAGCATGTCCTGATATTCGGTGCCGATCATCTCCGAGCGGCCATTGTCGAGCAGCACGACGTGATATTCGTCCGGACCGTCGGGGTCTTCGGGCCGCTTCGGGCCGGTAGAAAACGTGGTGTAGACGCTCATGTCCTGTCCGGTCGCCGAGCGCGCCAGCACCCGAAGGATCTGGGCAGTGTCTTCCAGCGTCGGGACGATCTTCTCGATCGAGGCCACAACCACATGCACCTTGCCCAGCGTCTGCGTCAGGTCGCCATTGCCCTCATTGGTGACGATTACCGAGGAGCCGGTTTCCGCGACCAGAAAATTGGCGCCGGTAATGCCGACATCGGCGGCGAAATAGCGCTGGCGCAGCACTTCGCGCGCCTCGCTGAGCAATGATACCGGTTCGGAAAGATCGCGGCCCTCGGGCAGGTGGGTGTGAACCCGGCGGAAATCGCTTTCGACCTGCTCCTTGTTGAGATGCACCGCCGGCGCGATGATGTGGCTCGGGTGTTCACCACGCAGCTGGATGATGTATTCGCCGAGATCCGTTTCCACCGGCTCGATGCCATTGGCTTCAAGGTGATCGTTGAGAGCGATCTCCTCGGTGATCATTGATTTGCCCTTGGTCACCGTGCGGGCATTGGCCTTCTTGCAGATGTCGAGCACGATGCGGCGCGCATCTTCGGCCGTTTCGGCCCAATGCACGATCCCGCCCGAGGCAGTCACCTTGGCCTCGTATTCCTCGAGATAGAGATCGAGATGCGCGAGCACATGGTTCTTGATGTCGCGCGAACTGTCGCGCAGTGCGTCAAACTCCGGCAGCGCATCGATGGAATTCTGGCGCTTGCCGATAAAACCCTTTTCGACATTGCCGAGCGCTTTTTGCAATTGAGCATCAACAAGCGCCTTGGATGCGTTGGCCTTGAAATGTTTGGCGGCAAGTTCCATCGGTTGTCTCCCCTTTCCGCCTATTTGCCAGAGCCGGCGATCGGCGGCTGGCTGGTCATGCCCGCGAGCACTTCGGCGACATGGCGAACCTCGACGTCAGATCCTTGGCGCTTGAGCTTTCCGGCCATGTTCATCAGGCAACCGAGATCGCCAGCCAGCAGCAGTTCCGCGCCGGAGGTATCGATGTTGTCGACTTTCTTGGTGACGATGGCATTGGAAATATCGGAATATTTGACGCAGAAAGTGCCGCCAAAGCCGCAGCACACATCCGAATCCTTCATTTCATGCATCTTTACGCCGTCGACATTGCCGAGCAGCTTTCGCGGTTGTTCCTTGATGCCGAGTTCGCGCAGGCCCGAGCAGGAATCATGATAGGTCACCTTGGCTTCAAGCGCCGCACCGGTGTCGCGCACCATCATCACGTCGGTCAGAAACGAGATCAGTTCGTGGCTTTTGTCGGAGAAGCGCTGGGCGCGTTCTTCCCATTGGGTGTCGCCCTTGAACAGACCCGGATAGTGCTTCTTCAGCATCGACGCGCAAGAACCTGAGGGCGCCACCACGAAATCAAATTCCTCGAAAGCCTCGATCACCTGTTCGGCGATCTCGCGTGTGTCGGCCCGGTCGCCGGTATTGTAGGCGGGCTGGCCGCAACAGGTCTGCGCCACCGGCACATGCACTTCGCACCCGGCCTGTTGCAACAACTTGACGCTGGCAAAGCCCACCGATGGTCGGAACAGATCGACCAGACAGGTCGCAAACAGCCCTACGCGCGGCTGCCCTGCGGCCTCCGAATTCGCTAATGTCACTCCGCTGTCTCCGATCGTTTCTGCTTGGTGGTTTTAGCCGCACCGGCAATACCGGGCGAGCGTTGTTGAAGGCGAAGCTTGGACACCCGTTCCCGGTTGCCCGACCGCTCCGCGTCGATCATGGCCCTGGATACGAAATCGATATGGGCTTGCGTGGCCCTGCGCCCCGCATCAGGGTCACCGGCCATCACGGCATCGTAAATTGCCAGATGCTGGGCCAGCAACTGTTCGCGCGCACCCGGCAGCATGTAAACCATGGCGCGATTGTAGAACACGCCCTCGGTCAGCAGTCGGTAGCAGGAACGCAGGGTGTGGAGCAGAATGATGTTGTGGGCGCACTCGCCGATGGCGCTGTGAAATTCGACATCGATGGCCGCCTCTTCCTCGAAATCGTCCTTTTGATGCGCGGCCGTCATGGCCGTGATGATGCGGGTGAGAAGCGCCCGGTCGGCATCGGTGGCGCGGTGCGCGGCGAATTCGACGGTGACGGCTTCGACTTCTCGCCGGTATTCGAGATAGTCATGCGTCGCCTTCTGGTGCCGGGCGATCAATTCCATCACCGGGCGTGTAAATACCTGGCCAATGACATCGGCGACAAAGGTGCCGCCGCCGTGCTGGGTGTTGAGCAGCCCGCGGCCTTCCAGAACTTTCAGTGCCTCCCGCAGAATCGGCCGGGAAACATGGAATTGTTTGGCGAGTTCACGCTCGCCGGGAAGCCGGTCGCCGACGCGCAGAACGCCCTCGAGCACCAGAACCTCGATCTGATGGACTACTTCATCTGCAGTGCGGCTGTGCTCAATTCGTCCGTAAATATCGGTTGTCATGGGCGCGGTCGGTTCCTCTTTCGAACAGCCTAACAAGTGTCGGGAAAGCTGGTCAATAATATTATCCAATTACCCGCAGATTTCATTGTTCCCAGTCAAAATCTATAGTCAAACGTCCTTTGGAGATGGTTTTTACCGTGGGCTTGGAAGGCGGAAACGCCAGTCGTTTGTCTTGCCGATATGAGGTCAGATTCTGACATCACCAGAACTGAAGTTGACGTTGCGTAACGGAATGGTTGGGCGATGCGGGGAATGCGACATAGAATTCATTCATTTATTTCCGCTTTTGTTCGATGATGAGAGGTGTTGGCGCCAGGGGGCTTGCCTTGGCGCGGGTGTTTGCGATTACATGGCCATCCGACAATGGCCGCCCGCGACGGTATCGACTGATTGCACATTGCCGGGGTGTAAAATGAATGGTAAATAAAAAATACCAGTGACTTAAAAACGGCTAAAGAGCCGCTTTACAAAATGCTACGGGAGCAAGCCATGACCGAGCTGATCGCCTTTCTGGAGCCTGATAAGGCCGTCATCGCGCGTCGACCCAAAATCATCGCCGATCTTGCCGGCCTGGTGCCCGATAGCTGCCTGATCACCGAGGAGCGCGAATTGGTGCCGTTTGATACCGACGCCTTCGTTTCCTACCGGCGCATGCCGCTCGCAGTCGTCCTGCCCGAAACCACAGCCCAGGTTGCCGCTGTACTGAAATACTGCAACGACAACGCCATTTCCGTGGTACCGCGCGGGGCCGGTACCTCGCTGTCGGGCGGTGCGATCCCGCAGGAGGACGCCATTGTCATCGGCGTGTCCAAGATGAACCGGATCATTGAGGTTGATTTCCCCAACCGCGCCGCCGTGGTTCAGGCCGGTGTGACCAATATTTCCATCAGCCAGGCTGTCGACGCCGATGGCTTTTTCTACGCGCCGGACCCCAGTTCACAGCTGGCCTGCACCATTGGCGGCAATATCGGCATGAATTCAGGCGGCGCTCATTGTCTCAAATATGGCGTCACCACCAATAATCTGCTGGGCGTCAAGATGGTCATGTTCGATGGCTCGATCGTCGATATTGGCGGCAAGGCGCTGGATTCGGCTGGTTATGATCTGCTCGGCCTTATCTGCGGCTCCGAGGGTCAGCTTGGCATTGTCACCGAGGCGACCGTGAGGCTGATCGCCAAGCCCGAAGGCACACGTCCGGTGTTGTTCGGGTTCGAATCTTCTGTCTCGGCCGGGGCCTGCGTCACCGATATCATCGGCGCCGGCATCATCCCCGTTGCCATTGAATTCATGGACAAACCCGCCATCGAGATCTGCGAAGCGTTCGCCAAGGCGGGCTATCCAATGGATGTGGACGCGCTTCTGATCGTTGAAGTCGAAGGCTCTGACGCCGAGATGGACGCGATGCTCGAGCGGATCATCGAGATTGCCCGCAGACACAACGTCAAGACCATTCGCGAAAGCCAGTCCGCCACCGAAGCGGCATTGATCTGGAAGGGTCGCAAATCGGCCTTCGGAGCCACCGGCCGTATTGCCGATTATATCTGCATGGATGGCACGGTGCCACTCGGACAACTCTCCCATGTGCTGGCCAAGACCAGCGAGATCATCGATTATTACGGCCTGCGCGTCGCCAATGTGTTTCACGCAGGTGATGGCAACATGCATCCGCTGATCCTGTTCGACGCCAATGATCCCGAGGAAAGTCGCAAGGCCGAGCTGGCCGGCAATGATATCCTCAAGCTTTGTGTCGACGCCGGCGGCTGCCTGACAGGTGAACATGGCGTCGGCATCGAGAAACGCGATCTGATGCGGCATCAGTATGCCGAGGTCGATCTGGTCCAGCAGATGCGGGTGCGCGCTGCCTTTGATCCGAAATGGATTCTCAATCCCTCGAAGGTGTTTCCACTCGAGGGGCGCTGCGGCGGCCTTGCCGAACCTGGTGATGCCGGACCGGACCACGGAAAGGCAGCAGCATGAGCAGTGCGGATATCCATTATCCCGAAACCGAGGATGAGGTGGCCCGGCTTGTGGCCGCGGCCTTCGCCGCAAAAAATCCGCTCGAAATTCGCGGCGGCGGCACCAAGGCCGATCTCGGCGGGCCGTCACAATCGGCTTCCGCGATCTCGATGACCAAGCTTACCGGCATCACCAATTACGATCCGTCGGAACTGGTGATGGCAGCCCGCGCCGGCACGCCACTGGCCGAGATCGAGGCGGCCTTGGCCGCCAATAACCAGATGCTGACTTTCGAACCGATGGATTATCGCCCCTTGCTTGGCGCCACGGGTGAACCGACAATCGGTGGCGTGTTTGCCGGCAATATTTCCGGGCCCCGGCGTCTTTCCGCAGGCGCTGCGCGCGACAATCTGCTCGGCGTGCGGTTCGTCAACGGCTCCGGCGAAATCGTCAAGAGCGGTGGCCGGGTGATGAAGAACGTCACCGGGCTTGATCTGGTCAAGCTGATGGCCGGATCCTGGGGCACGTTGGGTGTTCTGAGCGAGGTTATCTTCAAGGTGCTACCACGGCCGGAAACCTCGGTGACCGTGGTGGTCTCCGGCCTCAATGACGCCGAAGCCGCCGAGGCCATGGCCGCGGCGCTGATGATGTCGGTCGAAGTTTCTGGCGCCGCGCATCTGCCCGAAAGCGTTGTCGCAAAGGTAGCGGGCGGTCGCCTCAAGGGCGGCCCGGCCACTGTTCTCAGACTTGAGGGGCTTACGGCTTCGGTCAAGGTGCGCACCGAGCGGCTGGCCGCCGAAATGGGTCGTCGTGGCGAGGTTACGGTGCTGGACGCGGCGCAGACACACGAGTTGTGGCGCGATATCCGCGATGTGGCGCCATTTGCCGATGGCGCCAGCAAACCGGTCTGGCGGGTGTCGGTGGCGCCGCAGGCCGGCCATCAGTTGGTTGCCGCCTTGCGGCTCAAGACCGGCGTTGACGCCTTCTATGATTGGCAGGGCGGACTGGTCTGGCTGCGCATGGAGGCCGATGCCGAAGCCGATCTGGTCCGGCAATATATCAAGGCACTGGGTGGCGGCCATGCGACGCTGGTCCGCGCGGATGCGGCTACCCGATCTTCGGTCCCGGTGTTCGAACCGCAACCCAAGGCGCTCGAAGCGTTGTCACGGCGGATCAAGCATCAGTTCGATCCTCAAGGCGTGCTCAACCCAGGGCGAATGGCGGCAACGATATGATAGGCTTGTCAGGCAACCGGCAACAAAGAGGAGCATGCAATGAGCAATGATGAACAAGCAACCGAACCGCGCCAGACCGATCGCTGGCTCGAGCCCGGCAAGCTCAATCTGCAGATCATCTACATCCTTTATCTGGCCAGTTTCGTCATCGGCATTTCCGGCATTGTTGGCATCGTTCTGGCCCATCTCAATCGCGGCAAGTCTGAGCCCTGGCTTGAAAGCCACTACACATGGGCGATCCGGACCTTCTGGCTCGGATTGCTGGGCGCGCTGATCAGCGCCGTGCTGATGATTGTCATGATCGGCATGCTGACCATGTTGCTGGTGGGTATCTGGATCATCGTCCGCACCATTATCGGATTGCAGAAGCTCAACCGCAACGAACCGATCGCCAACCCGCAAAGCTGGCTGATTTAAAGCGGGCGCACCGGGCATCGGCAATCAGCACTACCCCGCCGTCCTGGCGGCGGGCGCTCCGGCTTGGCTGGGCACAGGGAAGAGACGCGAAGGAACCGCGACATGCAGACCAACTTTACCGCCGAGCAACTTGCCAATCCCGGCGTCGCCGAATCCGAACAGATCCTGCGGAAATGCGTCCATTGCGGCTTTTGCACCGCCACCTGCCCAACCTATGTCACGCTTGGCAATGAACTCGACAGTCCCCGTGGCCGGATCTACCTGATCAAGGACATGCTCGAAAACGACCGGCCCGCTGACAAGCAGGTGGTCACCCATATCGACCGTTGCCTATCTTGCCTGGCCTGTGTGACCACCTGTCCTTCAGGCGTCGATTATATGCACCTGATCGATCATGCCCGCGCCTATATTGAAAAGACCTACAAGCGGCCGTTGCCCGATCGGATCATTCGTGGGCTGCTGGCCATGGTGCTGCCGTATCCGGCGCGGTTCCGGGCTTCGCTTTACGCAGCCCGGCTCGGACGGCCTTTTGCACCGTTGTTCCGGGCGCTGCCGGGCATGAAGCCGCTGGCGGCTATGCTGGAGCTTGCGCCGGCGGCGATCCCGGGCAAGTCCGGTTTCGCTGAACCCGGCGCCCACGCGGCTAAGGGCAACAAGCGTGGCCGTGTCGCCATCCTCACCGGCTGCGCCCAGCCGGTGCTCAAGCCAGGCATCAATGAGGCGACAATCAGATTGCTCAACCGCATCGGCGTCGAGGTCGTGGTGCCGGAAGGCGAAGGCTGTTGCGGCGCGTTGGTTCACCACATGGGTCGCGAGGACGATGCGTTGTCGGCGGCACGGCGCAATGTCGATGCCTGGACCCGCCAGATCGACAATGGCGGGCTCGACGCCATCATCATCACCGCGTCGGGATGTGGCACCACGATCAAGGATTATGGCCACATGCTGCGTCTTGATCCCGCCTATGCTGACAAGGCCGCGCGGGTCTCGGCGCTGGCCCGCGACATCACCGAATATCTCGCCACGCTTGAAATGCCCGAGCCGGTCAATGGCGCCGGTCTGGTGGTCACTTATCATTCAGCTTGCTCGATGCAGCACGGCCAGAAAATAACCGTGCAACCCAAGGCGCTGCTCAAGGCCGCCGGCTTTGTCGTCAAGGACCCGCCCGAGGGGCACCTGTGCTGCGGATCGGCTGGCACCTACAACATCATGCAGCCGGAGATCGCCCGCACCCTGCGTGATCGCAAGGTCAAGAATATCGAGCGCACTCGGCCTGATCTGATCGCTGCAGGCAACATCGGCTGCATCACCCAGATCGCCGGCGGCACCGGAATTCCGGTCATCCACACGGTGGAGCTGCTGGACTGGGTGTATGGCGGAGACCGGCCCGCCGATCTGCCCGATACGAAAGCTGAAGCGGTTCAGGCGGCAGAATAGCGGCGAATATTCCCCAGCACTCTCAACGACAACAGGCGGCGCATGAATGCACCGCCTGTAGAGATATTCAGTTTTGGCACTCGGCCTTTAGCCGCCAAACAGCGAGCCGAAGAAATCCATGCCGCGGTCGCTGTAGAGTTTCTCGGCGCCTTTGCCATTGGGGCCGATGACAATCACCTTGGAGCCGACGCCGGCGCGGCTGTAAAGATGTTCCACATCCTTGTTCATCATCCGTATGCAGCCCGACGACATGTTCTGGCCGATGGTCCAGGGCTGGTTGGTGCCGTGCACCCGGAAGATGGTGTCGCGTCCACCCTTATAGAGATACAGCGCCCGGGCGCCGAGCGGGTTGTTCGGCCCGCCTTTCACGTAGGACGGGAGGTGGCGGCCTTTCCGGCGTTCACGAGCGATCATGGTTGCCGGCGGGCGCCAGTCCGGCCATTCCGCCTTACGGCCGATCTTGACGGTGCCTGACCAGCCGAACCCCTCGCGGCCGACGCCCACGCCATAGCGGGTGGCGCGGTTGTTGCCCTCGACATAATAGAGATATTTGGTGTTGGTATTGATGATGATTGTGCCGGGCTTCTCGGTGGTCTGTAGCCGGACCTTCTTTCGCCAGTATTTGGAATCCGGCTTTTTCGATTGCGCAACGGTGATCACCGGCAGCGCTGAATCACTGCTTGCCGCACCGCGAGGCATCGCCGAGGCTGATGGCAGCGCCGGCATGAACAGCAGCGCCAGGGCGCCCGCGGCAATCATGGCAAAACGGCTGCGTGCTGGTGGTGATTTCATGACAATCCCTCCTTGTTGCTTAGGTCCCAAGCGCCAAAGGTACCATCGAAAATCCGGCGATCAACCGCCGATCCCGCTCAATTGCGGGCTATTTAGGCGACAGGCAGGCTGGACAGCAAAAACCCGGCGCCGGGATGATCCCGGGCCGGGTTTGCATCAAGGCCAGATTGCGGGCCGGAAGCTACATCACGATGACCTTGGCGCCGACCTTGGCGCGCTCGTAGAGATCGGTGACATCTTCGTTGCGCATGCGGATACAGCCAGATGAGACGGCCCGGCCAATGGTCCATGGCTGATTGGTGCCGTGAATCCGGTAGAGTGTCGAGCCGAGATAGAGCGCCCGCGCGCCGAGCGGGTTTTCCGGTCCGCCCTTCATGTGCACGGGAAGGATACGGCCTTCCTTTTCACGCACCCGCTTGATCATTTCCGCCGGTGGTGTCCAGCCTGGCCATTCCGCCTTGCGGCTGATTTTCTCGGTGCCGCTCCAGCCAAAGCCTTCCTTGCCGACGCCGACGCCATAGCGCCGCGCTTGCCCATTGCCCATCACATAATAAAGGAAGCGCTGGTTGGTATCGATGATGATGGTGCCGGGCTTCTGGTTCCCATCATAACTGACGGTCTGCGGCAGAAACTTCGGATCGAGTTGGCTTGCCGGCTTGGGTTTGATCCGCGGCGCGGCCAGCGCCACGTTGGTAACCCGGCGCGGTTCGGCCCTGTGCGTGCGCGGCTGGGCGACAAGCGCGCGTTTGGTCCGCGGTTTGGTGCGGTAGACCACGCCGCCGCGCGGTGCTGCCTGGCCGCCAAGCTGCATCACCCACGGGGCTGACAGATCGGGGCTGAGAACCACCGGCGGGCGTTGCCCGTAGCGATCACCGGCATATGCCGGAGCGGTGAAGGAAGCGAGGCTCAACGCCGCGCCTGACAGGAGCAGGAAGGCACATTTTTTCATCGGACGGACCCTTTACCTTTCGTCTGATTTTGACCCAACGCCACCTTCCGGGCTCGGCCGGAGGCTTTGTTTCAGTTTCCATGCTGCGGGTTTGATGCAATCAATTGATGAATCCGGGTCGATAAAAGGCCGGTTATGGTGGATACCTTGGCTTAGGGTTATCGCCACCTTGCCAAACGCGGTGAACGGCAGCTTAAATGACCCCGAATCCCGGTTAACCATGACGAAGAGCGAGCCCATGGCGCATCAAAACGGCCTGATTACCGGAGCGGACGGACGCACGCGCTGCTTCTGGCCGGGCGACCTGCCAGACTATCTTGCCTATCATGACGAGGAATGGGGCAAGCCGGTCACCGATGACACCCGGCTGTTTGAAAAGATCTGCCTCGAGGGTTTTCAAGCTGGCCTGTCGTGGCTGACCATCCTGCGCAAGCGCGAGAATTTCCGCGCCGCTTTCGCCGGGTTTGATTTTCGTGAAGTCGCCCGCTTTGGCGATGCGGATATCGAAAGGCTGGTGACCGACAAGGGCATCATCCGCCATCGCGGCAAGATTGTCTCGACCATCAACAACGCCAGCCGCGCGATCGAGATGGTCGATGAGTTCGGCTCGCTCGCCGCCTATTTCTGGAGCCACGAACCAGGCCCCGCGGAGCGGCCGGCAATAGTCGACCATGCGACGCTGAGCGCCAACCCGACCACGGCGGTCTCGACCCGGATCTCCAAGGATCTCAAGAAGCGCGGCTGGAGCTTTGTCGGCCCGACAACGGTCTATGCCTTCATGCAGGCGATGGGGCTGGTCAATGATCACCTCGAAGGCTGCTGCCGGCGCGCCGAAGTCGAGGCCATGCGCAACGCGCTGGTGCGACCAAGTTGACGGCGGACGAGCTATGCGCGTTGATCTTCGAGGTGGCAGAAAAGACGCCCGAAATTGGCGTGCTCGAGGAAAGCCGCAAATGGGGCGAGCAGAGTTTCACGCCGGTGCGGCGCAACATCGGCAGTTCGGTGCGGATTCAGCCGCGCGGCAACGGCGATGTGGCGCTGATGTTCATCTGCCACACCAATCTGGTTGACGAGTTCCGGACCCTGTATCCCGACACGCTTAGCTACGAGGGCAATCGCGCCATCGTTCTGTCGGGTGAAGAGGCTAATGATCGCGCGGCGCTGTCGCATTGCATTGGCCTTGCGCTGACCTACAAGCTGCGCAAGAGGCAGAGGGCGCGGTCCACCTAATTCAGGCCCGGCGGCGCTGCTTGGCGACAATGGCCAGCGCTACCCCGCCCAGGATCAACAGCGATGACAGCACCAGCCTGAACGACCAGCTCTCGCCCAGCAACAGCGTCCCGCCAAGGGTTGCAATCACCGGCACGGTCAACTGCACGATCGCGCCTTGTGTGGCGCCAATCTGCCTGAGCACCCTGTACCACAGCACATAGACCAGTCCCGAAGTGACCCCGCCCGATAATGCCGCCAGCAACAACCCGGCCATAGCCGCATGCAACGGCAGCCGCGCGACAACCACAATCAACGCCAATGGCGCCAGGTAGGCCAGTGAACGCAGAAAGTTGTCGGCTGTCGACCTGATCGGATCGCCCAGCCCCCGGCCGCGCAGCGAATAGACGCCCCAGGCGATGCCCGACAGCGCCATCAAGGCGGCGGCAACCGGATCTGGCGCGGACAGGCCGGGCGACACCAGCCAGACAAATGCGCCAAAGGCAACGATCAACCCGAGCCATTCCAGAAGCGCCGGCCGGTCGCCTTCCTTCAGGCTCCAGCCGATCATCGTCGCCTGCACGCAGGCAAACAGGATCAAGGCGCCGATGCCGGTATCCAGCGCCGCATAGGCGTAGGAAAACGCCACGGCATAGAGAAACAAGAAAAAAGCGGAGATCCACGCTCCCGGCTGTGGACTTCGCTTTACGCCATCGCGGTTGCCGGTCAGCGCCACCAGCATTGCCAGTGTCGCGGCGCCGCTGATCAGCCGAACCGCCGAGTAGCTCGCCGGATCAATCAACGGCGCGAGATCCGATCCCATCGCCATCCGCCCGATCACCGAGTTGGCGGCAAAGGCGATCATGGTGATGGCGGTGATGACAGCAAGGCGCAATGGAAGAGGCTTTCCTCGGAGGGTGGACAGGCAACCTATCACCGCTTTGCCACGGCTTGTCGACCGGGATTGCGCTTGGCCGCGATCACTCCTGCGCGAGGTCGTCACGCGCCAATTCCTGAACAGAAGATGAAGGGCCTGGTCAGCGGGCATTCAACTTGGCCGCGATACCACTGGCTCATTAACCACGATCAAGATTGAAACGAGAAGAATATGTCCAACACAAGCATCATTGCATCCACCATTCTCGCCACCGCCATTCTCGCAACCGGCATGGCTCTTCCCGTGCAGGCCTCAGCCAAGGACTGGATCGAGAAGGTGCAGGTTGAAAAGGACGGGATCGACGTCCAGCCGATCCATGTGTCGGCCAAGATAGGCGGCTACACCGGCATCAAGACCAAGAGCCACAAGTTTCTATTGGGGCTTTATGCCCGCGCCACAAATGGCGAACGCATCGTCGCCATGAAACTGGGCTCGTTCAAAGGCGTCTTGTATTTCGAAGGCGACGGCAATCTCTGGAGCCGGAGTTTTACCAACCGTGATGTTGGCGCCGGCAGCAAGCGCACCGTGTCGATCCATCATGACGCGACATTGCCGATGAACAAGATTGCCTGGCATGGCCCCGATCCAAAGGCCAGTTGCGATCACAACCTTGCGCAGATGATGAAACAGGGCATGACCAAGCGGCAGGTGCTGAGCCAGCCGCGCGAGGCCAAGGCCTATGCCTATTTCGAGCTCGACGCCGTGGCCGCTCGCAAGGGCAAGGCAAAGAGCGGCAAGTGGAATCTGGGAAATACCAGCAACCAGTGGGACAGTTACCTCTATGAGGTCCGGGTGGTTTGCGGCTCCGGCAACAACAAGGTTGGCGGTTGACCAATAGTGAGGATCACCCTGCACTTGGGTGATCTCAAGCCATCCCCGACCGGCATCATGCGTTCTCGCTGGTCTGGGTGTTCGCGCCTTCCCAGCAAATGTGAGGGTGGATTGCAGCAAACCACGATGCGTGGTGTGATAGACTGGGTGCTGGTTCCTGGTTGGAACCAATAGGTAACGTTGGGCGTTGCTAGCGAAAGGTCTGCTGCGAATAAAGCCAATAGGGTTAAACGTAAGGAGAGAGAGAAATGTTCAGGATTGTTACGAAATCGCTGTTATCAGCGTCAATCTGTCTGGCCACGTTGATGCCGGTTTCCGCCGCGCAGGTAGTGCCGCAAAAGCCGGTCGTGCAGTTTTCCCAGAATACCGACGTGGTCCAGGTTCGTGACCATCGTCGGAACGCCCGCCGCCACGATCGCCGCGGCTATTACAATGGCCATCGTGGCTACCGCAAACATCGGCGCGGCTATCGCCAACACAACGGCTACTGGTTCCCGCCGGCAGCCTTTGCGCTCGGCGCCATCATCGGCGGGGCGCTCAGTGAGAGCGGCAGTCACAATGTGCGGCCTGGCTATATGAACCCGCAGCATGTGCGCTGGTGCGACGCCAAATACCGCTCCTACCGCGCGCGTGACAATTCGTTCCAGCCGTATCACGGCCCGCGCCGGGAATGCCGTTCGCCCTACTATTGAGGCGCCGGTACCACTGATAATCTGGGCGATGGTCGGAGTCTGACCGTCGCCCAAGCCTTGCAGCAAAAGGGCCTGTCGTTTAGGAGAAGCGCAACGAAACGTTTCTCCTTTCCCAGGCCCTTTTCCATGTCCGACAAGAAGCAAAAGAAGCCCCAGAAACTCAAGGCCCGTCTGGCGCGCGGCTTTCCCGATCGCTCGGCGTCCGATATTCGCGCCACCGATCAGATGATGGCCAAGATCAAGCTGGTCTACGAGCGCTTTGGCTTCGAGCCGGTGGAAACCCCGTTCGTCGAATATACCGACGCGCTTGGGAAATTTCTTCCCGACCAGGACCGGCCTAACGAGGGCGTGTTTTCATTCCAGGATGATGACGAGCAATGGCTCTCGCTGCGCTATGACCTGACAGCACCTCTGGCCCGGCATGTCGCCGAGAATTTCAACGATATCCAGTTGCCCTACCGCACCTATCGCTCAGGCTGGGTGTTCCGCAACGAAAAGCCCGGCCCCGGCCGCTTCCGCCAGTTCATGCAATTCGACGCCGACATCGTCGGCGCGCCCGGCGTCCAGGCCGACGCCGAAATGTGCATGATGATGGCCGACACCATGGAAGCGCTGGGCATTCCGCGCGGTGACTACGTGATCCGCGTCAACAACCGCAAGGTGCTTGATGGCGTGATGGAAGCCATCGGGATCGCTGATCCGGTGCAGAAACTTACGGTGCTTCGGTCTATCGACAAATTGGACAAGTT
Source organism: Hoeflea sp. Naph1 (assembly GCF_046837775.1). Taxonomy (GTDB): domain Bacteria; phylum Pseudomonadota; class Alphaproteobacteria; order Rhizobiales; family Rhizobiaceae; genus Hoeflea. The sequence continues at coordinate 1,789,565 of NZ_CP177286.1, forward strand.
CCCCATTGAAGATATCAAACTGCTTCTTGGTTCAGGTCGAAAAGACGATAGCGGTGATTTTACTCCAGGCGCTGGGCTTGATGAGAACCAAATTGAGAAGCTTGTCGATCTAATTCTGTTTTTCAAAACTGGGGCTCGTTTTACACAGCTCAAATCGTCACCTAACCAGGTGAAGACTCTCGAAGACGACGTGGTCTTGGATGGAGCTGACCCTGCCGATCCCGAAGCGATGCGCATGAGTAATGCTGATTTGGCGGATATGATCGCCGCGCGCTGTGCATCCGTCGGTGTAAAACCGGAAGCCTATTCCGAGCTCAAAGGGGTTGCTGAAGTTATTGCTGCCAGCGGTTATGGAACAAAGAGGATTCTTATCGATCCCTCCGTCGTTCGTGGCCTCGAATACTACACCGGTCCTGTCTACGAAGCCGAACTGCTGTTCGATGTCACCAACGAGAAGGGCCAGAAGGTTCAGTTCGGCTCCATCGGCGGCGGTGGCCGTTACGATGGCCTGGTTTCGCGCTTCATGGGCCAGCCGGTTCCGGCAACCGGCTTTTCCATCGGCGTGTCACGCCTGATGACGGCGCTGAAGAATTTGGGCAAGCTTTCGGGCGAGGCGGCAAACGGCCCGATCCTCGTCACCATCATGGACCGCGACCGCCTCGGCGATTATGCCAAGATGGCGCAGGAATTGCGCACCGGCCTCAACCCGGTCGACGCCGACAGCCAGCCGCTCGGGCCGACCGTGCCGGTCGAGCTGTTCCAGGGCAATCCCAAGGATTTTCCCAAGCAACTGCGCTACGCCGACCGTCGCGGCGCACCCATCGCCATCATCCAGGGCGGCAACGAGAAGGAAGCAGGCAAGGTCATCGTCAAGGACCTGATCGAGGGCAAGCGCATCGCCGAGACCATCACCGACAATGCCGAATGGCGCGAAGCCAAGGCCGGCGAACATCTGGTCGATGAGGGCGAATTGCTGGCAACCGTCCGCAAGATCCTCGCAGCACAGGCTGCCGACGCCGCCACGGAAAAAGGCTGAATACATGCTCGAAGCCGGATTTCCCGCCATCGCCGATGATCTCGGCGCCGCGCTCGACGCGCTTGAGGCGCCGCGCGTCGATATTCCGGTGATCCAGCCGGCCGAGCCGTTTCTAGATATGGCCGGCGAGGACCTGCGCCGTCGCATCTTTCTCACCGAAAGCGAAACCGGCGAAAGCCTCTGTCTCCGCCCGGAATTCACCATTCCGGTGTGCCGCGCCCATATAGCCGAAAATGTCGCCACGCCGCGCCGCTACTCCTATTTCGGCAAGGTGTTCCGCCAACGTCGCGATGGCGAAAACGAGTTCTTTCAGGCCGGCGTCGAGGATCTTGGCGAACCCGACGAGGCGCGCGCCGATGCTCGCGCCATATCCGAAGCCCGCGCGCTGATCGTCCGCTTTGCCACGAACCAAAATCTCACCATCACGCTCGGCGACCAGTCGGTGTTCGAAGCCGTGGTCGCTGGCCTGGGCCTGCCTGCAGGCTGGCAGAAGCGGCTGGTCCATGCCTTTGGCAACGAGCAGGCGCTCGATGCAATGATCGCCCGGCTGGCCAACCCCGACAGCGCTGCTGATCCCGATGTATCGGTGGCGAGCTTTCTTGCCCGCGGCGACGCAGCCGGCCTTCAGGCCCATATCGAAGAGGTGATGCAGGCGACCGGCTATTCGACCAATGCCAGCCGCTCGCCCGCCGAAATTGCCGCCCGGCTGATCGACAAGCAGGCGCTCGACGCCACCCGCCTGCCTGCAGCCTCGCTCAACGCGCTCAAAACTTTCCTGGCTCTCGATGTGCCCTGCGACCGTGCCGCCGACACGCTGTCGGCGTTTGCCCGTGATGCCGGTCTCGACATCTCCGCCGCACACCGCAATTTCGTCGCCCGGCTTGAGGCGTTGTCGGAGCGCGGCGAAGATCTTGGCGCCATTCGTTGGCGCGCAACCTTCGGTCGGCCGCTGGATTACTATACCGGCCTGGTATTCGAGATTGCTGCCGGCGATCGTGCGCCGGTGCTGGCCGGTGGCGGTCGCTATGACCGGTTGATGGCCCTGCTGGGTGCGCGCGAACCGATCCCCGCGGTTGGCTTCTCGCTCTGGCTCGACCGGATTGAAAAAGTGAGGACAGGCGCATGACACTTACCATTGCACTGCCGTCCAAGGGCCGCATGAAGGACGATGCCATTGCCGTTTTTGCCCGCGCCGGGCTGGCTGTCTCGGCAATCGGCAATGACCGCAGTTATCGCGGTCGCGTCGAAGGCATCGACGATGTCGAGGTGGCATTCCTCTCGGCCTCCGAGATCGCCCGGGAACTGGGCGCCGGCGCTGTCGATCTGGGCGTCACCGGCGAGGACCTGGTACGCGAAAGTCTGGTCCGGGCCGATGAGCGTGTCGAGATCTGCGCCCGGCTCGGCTTCGGTCATGCCGATGTGGTGGTTGCCGTGCCCGACATCTGGAAGGATGTCGACAGCATGGCCGATCTCGGCGATGTGGCCGCCGATTTTCGCGCCCGCCACGGCCGCCGGCTGACGATTGCCACCAAATACTGGCGGCTGACCCAGAATTTCTTTTCCACCCGACACGGCATCCAGCTCTATCGGATTGTCGAGAGCCTGGGCGCCACTGAGGGCGCGCCGGCCTCGGGCGCCGCCGACATCATCGTCGACATCACCTCCACCGGGTCGACGCTTGTCGCTAATCATCTGCGGATACTGTCGGATGGCGTGATCTTGAAATCGGAAGCCTGTCTGGTGCGCGCCCGCAAGCCCGAACATGATGGCGATCCGCGCATGGCCGCGCTGCTTGCCGCGGTCCGCACCGCTGCAGGCTGAACGCGCCTAAAATGGTATCCAGAGAAACGGTCAGCCAATTGACGAGGTGTTATTTCGATTCCAAGGGGTAGGCGCGGACAACTATTTGACGTTTGCCCGACCGCTTGCATTCTCCAGAAAATAGGACAGAATTACCGCGACCCGGGATTGATCCGGCCTGCACGCGTCCCGCGCATACGAACTACAATTGTCTTGTTCCTGCGCGTGGCTCCGCCCACCACAAAGCCCTTTCGACCGGTTCAGCCTCGTCCCAGGCTTCGGGATGATCTCGGATTGGGGGTGTCCCATGGAATTTTCGATCGGTTTTGTGGTACTTCTGGCGTCCATGCTTCTTCTCGCCATTCTTGCGCGGCTATCAACCGTGTCGCCCAATTCGCCGTTGTTGCGCGGAGAGCTGACGCCGGCCCTGTTGGCGGTGCTCGTGGCCGCAGGCCTCTTGTTCGGTGTGCTGATGATGGTCGTTGGTGGTGAAGACTACTTCTCCTCGCGCAGCTTCGAAATTGTGGTCATCATCGGCTTTGGCGCTGTCGGCATCTTTGCCATCCGCAAATTCGTAGGCCGCGGTGGCTCAGCGGATTCGGCGTGAACCGGGGGAAGCGCCGTCCCCCGGCAGCCATTCGCCCCTGACCGTAGCTACGAAAAGACCCGGCGCATGATAACGCCGGGTCCTGGGTGTTTCTTGGTTTCGCGTTAAAGTCGTCTGCAGGCTACATCGCCACGCACATGAACCCCTTTGAACGCGACATGCATCAGGCCTGACGGCGTGCATCAACCGACAATGCACCGGGACCGGAAGCGGCGAGCGCCAGGAACCCGCCGGCAATGGCGATGTTTTTCATGAAGCTGATCATCTGCATTTGGTCTGCAGGCTGGTAATGGGCGAGAAATGCGGTTGCGACACAGAACGCGGCCAACGCCCAGGCTGCAGGACGAGTCATGAAGCCGACGAGAATCGCCAGGCCACCCAGGATCTCAAGGGCGATGGTCAGCCATGCGGCGATGGCGGGGAGCGGCAGACCGAGGCTGGCGATGTAGCCGGTGGTGCCTTCCACCGAGCCGAATTTGCTCCATCCGGAGAGGATGAACATGACGCTCAAAAAGATTCGGGCGAGCAAAAGTTGTACGTTAACCGACATGAATGTCTCCTGTAGAAAGAATGTCGCGGAGCCATACAGTCTTGGTTATCGATAAGATAGCTGAACAACTGGAGACATATTGTTCACAAATACGCACAGTTGCGCGGTATGTATTGGAGAAGAAGATATGGCATCCGCAGCGACGCTGCGTTCGCGCCGCCACAGCGAATGGCTGATGCTTAGCCTGGCTTAATCGGCGATGAAGCGCGCGAACATAAACAGGCCATTGATCGAGCCGCCACCGTTGTCGTTGAAATTCGAGGATTCGCCGACGCACATCATCGGCCGATGGCCGCCATTATGAACGATGGTTGTAGAAAAGCAGAAAGATGACGCCTGCATGGCCGCCATTTCGATCAATTCCAACACATGCTGCCGGGACGCGGAATCATAGCACCGCACCAGATTGAGAAGCCCCATGTCACCTGTTTCGGTCAGGCCATGGTGATGTCGCGCAGCAGGCCCGAGCCGGAAAGCGCCGGTGGCGAGATTGGCCGTCCAGCTTTCAGTTCGGCAAAAATAGGAAACGAGTTCCTGATCCGGTGCGACAAAGCCCTGCGGCGTTGCACCAAAACCCGTTGTGCCATCGGCTTTCGCTATCTTGAACAAGAAACACCCCGGCGGGCCTGATGAAATAGAGCATCTGCATTATGTGCTGTGATCCCCGATGACGCTTCATGCGTGGTCAGGTATGAATTGATGCTGGAACTTGTCGATCAGACCTGTGCAGTCAGGTCGGGATTTCTCCGTAGTTCGACGTTCCAGCTTCTCCGATGTCAGGCAGCACAGGGTATGCACCGTATTGATTAAGGGTGCTGCGTTGTCTGATCCAGCCTATCCTCTGTTTTTCATTTATTGGTTAATCGATCGCTAAAATTGTAAATCCATATATCGCATTATTGCGACGCAACATACAAGCCTCATCGCCCGACGGAATTGGCGGCTTGATATCAACGCCGCACCGTTGAACCGCGGAAACAAAAAAGGGGTGGTTCGAGAACCACCCCTGATTATGTGCCCTCGCACAGTAGCCGCAAGGCCCTGCGAGGTGTCCGGATCCGGTGCCAACGCGTCTGGCCGCCTTGACGGCCTGAATCAGTGTGGAACGCGGATGGAAGCTATATGGTCGGCTGTAACAAGGCTTGCGCCTTATTACATCATGCCGCCCATGCCGCCCATGCCGCCCATGTCCGGCATGCCGCCGCCAGCCGATTCCTTCTTCGGAATTTCGGCAATCATGGCTTCCGTGGTGATCAGCAGCGAAGCAACCGAAGCTGCGTTTTGCAGAGCCGTACGAACAACCTTGACCGGGTCGACGATGCCCATGGCAATCATGTCGCCATATTCGGACGTCTGGGCGTTGTAACCCCAGTTTTCTTCGTCCTTATCAAGGATCTTGCCAACCACGATCGAAGCTTCGTCGCCTGCATTTTCAGCAATCTGGCGAACCAGCGACTGCAGGGCACGGCGAACGATGTTGATGCCTGCTTCCTGATCCTGATTTGCACCCTTGGAGGCGATCTTCACGGACGAGCGCAGCAGCGCGGTGCCGCCGCCGGCAACGATGCCTTCCTGCACGGCAGCGCGGGTAGCGTTGAGCGCGTCGTCGACGCGGTCCTTGCGTTCCTTGACTTCCGTTTCAGTTGCACCGCCGACGCGGATGATGGCAACGCCACCAGCCAGCTTGGCAAGACGTTCCTGCAGCTTTTCCTTGTCGTAGTCAGACGTGGTTTCTTCAATCTGAGCCTTGATCTGTGTGATCCGACCTTCGATTTCAGTCTTCTTGCCAGCGCCATCAACGATGGTGGTGGTTTCCTTGGTGATCGACACCTTCTTGGCGCGGCCCAGCATTTCCAAGGTCACGTTTTCGAGCTTGATGCCGATGTCTTCGGAAATCACCTGGCCGCCGGTCAGGATGGCGATGTCTTCGAGCATTGCCTTGCGGCGATCGCCGAAGCCAGGAGCCTTGACGGCAGCAATCTTCAGGCCGCCACGCAGCTTGTTGACCACGAGCGTAGCAAGAGCTTCGCCTTCAACGTCTTCCGAGATGATGAGCAGCGGCTTGGAGGTCTGCACCACAGCTTCGAGCACAGGCAGCATGGCCTGAAGGTTCGACAGCTTCTTCTCATGGAGAAGGATGTAGACGTCTTCGAGTTCGGCCAGCATCTTGTCGGGGTTGGTCACGAAGTAAGGCGACAGGTAGCCGCGGTCAAACTGCATGCCTTCAACGACTTCGAGTTCGCTTTCAGCGGTCTTGGCTTCTTCGACGGTGATGACACCTTCGTTGCCGACCTTCTGCATGGCTTCGGCAATGTCCTTGCCGATCTGGCTTTCGCCATTGGCCGAGATCGTGCCGACCTGTTCGACTTCAGCCGAGGTCTTGATCTTGGTGGCCTTGCGCTGCAGGTCCGCGATGACTTCAGTCACGGCCATATCGATGCCGCGCTTCAGATCCATCGGGTTCATGCCGGCAGCAACAGCCTTGCCGCCTTCGCGGACAATAGCCTGGGCCAGCACGGTTGCCGTGGTGGTGCCATCGCCGGCGATGTCGTTGGTCTTCGATGCCACTTCACGCACCATCTGTGCGCCCATGTTCTCGAACTTGTCTTCCAGTTCGATTTCCTTGGCGACAGTGACGCCGTCCTTGGTGATGCGGGGTGAGCCGAAGGACTTGTCGATGATGACGTTGCGGCCCTTGGGGCCCAAAGTTACCTTCACCGCATCGGCGAGAATGTCGACGCCACGGAGCATTTTCTCGCGTGCGTTACGACCGAATTTTACTTCTTTAGCAGCCATTTAACTTAACTCCCGGGCCTGGGCCCATCGTGTTGAGGCAGATTGAATCTGTGTGGGTGGTCGTTCGGCTTAGCCGAGGATACCCATGATGTCGCTTTCCTTCATGATCAGAAGGTCTTCGCCATCAAGCTTGATTTCGGTGCCGGACCATTTGCCGAACAGCACGCGGTCGCCAGCCTTGACGTCGAGCGCCACGATCTTGCCGGAATCATCACGGTTGCCGGAACCGACGGCGAGGATTTCGCCTTCCTGCGGCTTTTCCTTGGCGGTATCCGGAATGATAATCCCGCCTTTGGTTTTTTCTTCGGACTCAACACGACGAACGACAACGCGGTCGTGGAGCGGACGGAACGTGGTTTTTGCCATTGTCTATATTCCTTGATCGAATGACAGAAGCGGCTGAGAACCCCGGATGGGCCTCATCGAGATACATGCTAGCACTCACACATGGAGAGTGCTAGCGAAGCGGAGATAAGTCTGCGGTTTGGAAGAGTCAAGAGTTCGGCACGCATTCATCGCCGGGTTCGGCCGTGCAAAGGGTAAAATGCCCACGGGGTCTTGTAATCGCCTGCAAGCTGGGCGACATCCAATGCCCGAAAGGAACCGCTACCCATGCCACGCAAGATCACCGACCTGGACCAATTGACCGACCATGCCGACATCTTGTTGTGCGACGTATGGGGCGTTATCCACAATGGCGTCAACCCCTACCCGCTGTCGGTAGAGGCCCTGAAAGCGGCGCGCGAGCGTGGCCAGACGGTGATTCTGATTACCAATTCGCCACGGCCAGCGGCCGGTGTTATCCGCCAGTTCGACACCATTGGCGTCGACCCTGCCTGTTGGGATGACATTGTCACCTCAGGCGACGTGACCCGGCAATTGGTGTCCGACGCGCAAGGCGGAATTTATTTCCTCGGGCCTGAACGCGACATGGCGCTGGTCGAAGGACTTGACGTCACGCTGGTCGAGCCGGATGCGGCCGACGCGGTTTTATGCACCGGCCTGTTCGATGACGAGACAGAGAGTGCGGAAGATTATCGCGCCCTGCTGTCAGGCTTCAAGGCGCGCGGCCTGCCGCTGATTTGTGCCAATCCCGATCGCGTGGTTGAGCGTGGCGACCGGCTTGTGCCCTGCGCCGGCGCGTTGGCCGACATCTACACCGAGATTGGCGGCGAGACCCGTATTGCCGGCAAGCCACACGCGCCGATCTACCGTGAGGCCATGGCCCGCGCCGAGGCCTTGCGCGGCACTGCTGACAAAAAGCGGACACTGGCCATCGGTGATGGTGTTGCCACCGACATTCGCGGTGCGCTGGATAACGGCGTTGAGGCGATCTTCATCGCCCGCGGGGTTCATGCCCGCGAGTATCTCAACGGCCGCGTCACCGACGAAACCCGGTTGCAGGATTTCCTCAATGCCGAAGGCGTCGCCCCGGCATATTGGATGGAATGGCTGGCCTGAACGCTCATGGTGAAACAGCTAGTGGTGCAACGGTTTCACGATATTTTCAGGTTCCCCGAGGATCTCAAGGGCGGGGTCGTGGCGATCGGCAATTTCGATGGCGTCCACCGGGGTCATCAGGCGGTGCTGGCACAGGCAACACGGGCCGCTGAAGCCGCCAGTGTTTCTGCCTGTGTGCTGACCTTCGAGCCGCATCCGCGCACCGTGTTTCGTCCTGACGAACCGGTATTCCGCCTTACGCCGGCCGCCATGAAGGCCGCTATTCTCGGCCATCTCGGATTTGATGCAGTGGTCGAGCATCCCTTTGACAAGGTGTTTTCGTCGCAAAGCGCCCATGATTTCGTGACCGACATTCTCAGTGGCAAGCTTGGCGTCCATCACGTTGTGACCGGATATGATTTTCATTTTGGCAAGGGCCGTGAAGGCAATCCCGAATACTTGACGCAAGCTGGCGAACGCCATGGTTTCGATGTCACGCTGGTGGACGCCTTCCGCGATGAAAACACCGATGTGGTTTCTTCGAGCCGGATACGCCGGGCACTGGCGCAGGGGGAGGTCGGCGAAGCCGCAGGCTTGCTGGGCTACCGTTATGCGGTGTCCGCCGAGGTGTTGCACGGCAAGAAGCTTGGCCGCACCCTGGGGTATCCGACCGCCAACATGGCGCTGCCGTCTGAAACCGGCCTGTTGCCGGGGATCTATGCGGTCCGCTTCCGCCGTGCCGATGGGAAATTTTATGATGGCGTCGCCAGTTTCGGCCGTCGCCCAACCGTGGACGGGGACGACGCTGCGCTGCTGCTGGAAACCTATTTGTTCGATTTCTCCGGCGATCTCTATGGCGAGACCTGCAGCGTTTGTTTTGTTTCACGGCTTCGCGGCGAGGAGAAATTCGATAGCTTGGAGCCCCTGGTGGCACAAATGAAGATTGACGAAGATGAAGCCCGCGCTGCACTCGGTGCGATTACGCCGCTGTCATCGCTCGATGCGGCCATGACCTTCGGGGTGGTTGCTTGATCGGGGCCGGATCGCGGCAGATCCTGCTCACCGGCGCTAATTCAGGCATCGGCCTGGCGCTGGCGAAAAAGCTCTCGGGTCGCCATCACCTGCTTCTGTCCGGCCGAAAGCCGCACGATGAGATCGCCGATCTTTTGCCGCAAGGCGCCGGATACATTCTTGCAGATCAGAGCGATCCCGAAGGCTCGGCGCAGGCGCTGATCGCGGGAATTGACGGCATTGGCTGGGATCGTCTCGACAATGCCGTGCTCAATGCCGGTACCGGTTTCGCAGCCGTCGACGGCGTCGACAGTACCGACGCCATCCGCCAGACGCTCGACATCAATCTTGGTGCGGCAATCGCTCAGGCCCAGGTGCTGTATCCGCTGCTGGAAAGATCCGGCGGGACGCTGACCTTCATCGGTTCGGTGGCCCACAAGGGTTCGGCCATGGTGCCGGCCTATGCCGCTTCAAAGGCCGGCCTGCATGGCCTGGCCCGCGCCTTGCGGTCGGAATGGGGCAGGCGGGTGCCGGTACAGGTGCTGCATCCCGGCCCCACAAAGACCGATATGCACGACAAGGCCGGTTATGATCCGGGTCGGATGCGGTCTCTGTTTCTCGCCTCCGATGATGTCGCGGCGATGATGGCTGCCTCGATTGCCAGCCGTCGCTCGCCGGTCACCATTTCATGGGCGCGCTATCTGGTTGGCGGCGCCTTTACGGGGCGACGGCTATGAGTGCCTCGGCAAAGCGCGCGCTTGTCACCGGCGGCAGTGCCGGGCTCGGCGCGGCAATGGTCTACCAGCTTGCAGCAAGCGGTTTTGAGGTCTTGTCGCTTGACCGGCAGAAGGGGGCTATCCAAACACCCGATGCGGGCGAGGGGACTATCAGCCACCTGGATTGCGATCTCTCAAGCCGCACCGAGCTCGACCGGATTTTGCCGGAACTGATCAAGCGTGGTCCGTTCGATCTGGTGGTGCTCAATGCCGGCATCTCGGCCACCGGCCGTTTTGAAAAGATCGATCTTGCCACGCACCTGAATGTGCTGCGCGTCAACACCGAGGCGCCGATGGTCATCACCGCACGGCTGCTGGAGGAAGGCGGGTTCACTCCGGGCGCCGCACTATTGTTGGTTTCTTCTCTGTCCTACTTTACCGGCTATCCGGGTGCGGCCAGCTATGCTGCGTCAAAGGATGCGCTGGCGATCTATGCGAGCAGCGTGCGCAAGGCGGCAAAGGCCCGTGGTGTGTCGATTACGGTGGCGTTCCCGGGGCCACTGCGCACCGATCACGCCGAACGTCACGCGCCGCAAGGTGCCGATGCGTCCAAGCGCATGGTCCCCGATCTCGCCGCCCGACTGATCCTGGCGGACGCGCTTTCACGCCGCAAGAACTCTATACCGGGGGCGCCCAACCGGGCTTTCGCGCTGATTGGTCGAATCGCGCCGAAACCGGTCACGGCGCTGATGCGCCGGCTGATCTACCTGCGGCTTGATCCATAGATCGATAGTCGTTCCTATTTCAACTCATGTCAAAAAGCGTGGGTCGAGCGCGTATGCTTCCGCCGAAACGATCGATAATTTCGAATGATCGGGATGAAGTGGATTGATCAGCAAATTCCGACAATGCGGCATGACGATGCTCGGGACATTCAAGGCTGGCGCATCTTCCTGATCGCAGAACGCTTCAAACGCGTCGCGTGATATCGCTGGATCGTCCTTCCAATTGTCTGGAAGATCGACCGCCTCGACAATGAATTCGTCAGGAACGTCGATCTCGAGCAATTGATAGGTCTCGGGCAGGTCTTCCGGATCAAAATGCACAAGCAGTTCCAGCATCGCCAGCGCCGGATGCTCGGCACAATAGACAATGCGTCTGCCCAGATGATTCCAGCGGCTCGCGGAATAGGTTCCGCCGATGCCTGACAGGTCAGCATAGTTTGATATGCGCCAGATGCGCATGCTCAGGCAAACATGCCGTGATCAATCGCATGAAGTTCGGATTCGACAATATGCGCGCCCGTTTCGGACACCATCAATTCAAGCGGAATAGCTCCGTCAAGAGCGCGGCACGGCTTGCGCAGCCAGCGGTGGGCTTTTTCTTCTGACCCAAACACGCGCACGGCGTGATGGTGAAGCCTGGCGAGGCGCAAAGCCCTGTCGGATTCTGCCGCGCTCAGCTGTTCATTCTTTTGCTGACGACGCTCCAGAGAGCGTTTGGAGACGACGAGTTGAAAAATTTCGGCACTTGTAAAGCCGGTGTTTTTAAGCGTCTCAATAACACCCACACTGGCGCTGGGCTGCATTTCTCCGGTCTTGGCGTCGCGGAGCAATATGCGTCGGGACTGCAACGAAGGATTTTTGCCGCTCGAAGAAGCGGTCAAAACCTGCCTGTTGCGCTGCACCTTTGCTTCTTGCTCCCCTGAAGAAGGGGGTGATCCGGCTTTCCTTGTTTTTGACATTGTGACCTCGCCAGTTGCCATCCAAGATAGGCGCAACTGGCGGATTTTTCAAGATCGCACTTTGCGCTTCCCTGAAATTGCAGAGCTTGATAAAAGCCCGCCATGACCACGGCTGTCCCGATCATAGGCTCGCCGCCGATACGAATTATGGTCCCGGTTTCCCGCTGAGCAAAGACCTCGCTGGAGACCGGGCATTTTGGCGTGATCTCCGCGCCCATCTTCCGACGATCCCGAATATTGGCTACCACGGGCCAACGGCCCCAAAGATTGCGACACCATGACCGACAACACCGAAAAGCTCGATTATTCCAAGACGCTATATCTGCCCGAAACAGAATTCCCGATGCGCGGCGGATTGCCGAAGAAGGAACCCGAACTGGTTGCCCGCTGGCAGGAAATGCGTCTCTACGACAAGCTGCGTGCAACCTCCGCCGGCCGGCCCAAATATGTGCTGCATGATGGCCCGCCCTACGCCAATGGCAACATCCATATCGGCCACGCGCTCAACAAGATCTTGAAAGATGTCATCACCCGCTCGTTCCAGATGCGCGGCTATGATTCCAACTATGTACCGGGCTGGGATTGTCACGGCCTGCCGATCGAATGGAAGATCGAGGAAGAGAACTACCGCTCCAAGGGCAAGGAAAAGCCTGATCTGAAAGATCCGGCTGCGATGATCAAATTCCGCAAGGAATGCCGCAACTGGGCGCAGCACTGGGTTGATGTCCAGTCCGAGGAATTCAAGCGTCTCGGCATCGAGGGTGATTTCGACAAGCCTTACAAGACCATGGATTTCCACGCCGAAGCCCGCATTGCTGGCGAACTGCTGAAGATCGCCAAGTCCGGCCAGCTCTATCGCGGCTCCAAGCCGATCATGTGGTCGGTGGTTGAGCGCACAGCTCTGGCTGAAGCCGAGGTCGAGTATCAGACCTATGAGAGCGACACGATCTGGGTGAAGTTCCCGGTCGCAACGGGGCCTGCTGAGCTCAGCGGTGCTTCCGTCGTCATCTGGACCACCACGCCGTGGACCATTCCGGGCAACCGCGCTGTCTCATTCTCAGCCCGTATCGGCTATGGCCTCTATGAGGTCACCGCGGCGGAGAATGATTTCGGCCCACAAGCAGGCGACAAACTGATCTTTGCTGATGCTTTGGCCGAAGAGTGTTTCGCCAAGGCCAAGCTCGAATTCAAGCGGCTTTCCGATGTGAAACAGAGCGACCTTGGGGGCATGGTCTGCGACCACCCGCTCAAGGGCCTCGGCGGCGGCTATGATTTTGGCGTACCGTTGATTGCCGGCGATCACGTCACCGATGATGCCGGTACTGGCTTTGTTCACACTGCGCCTGGTCATGGCCGCGAAGACTTTGAAGCCTGGATGGATGCGGCGCGCGACATCGAGGCGCGTGGCATCTCGTCCGCTATTCCGTTCACCGTCGATGACGCCGGTTTCTACACCAAGGATGTCCCTGGTCTCGGACCGGATCGCGACGGCGGCCCGGCTCGCGTGATCGACGACAAGGGCAAGAAGGGCGACGCCAACCAGGCCGTGATCACGGCCTTGATCGAGGCGGGTAATCTCTTCGCCCGTGGTCGTCTCAAGCATGATTACCCGCATTCCTGGCGCTCCAAGAAGCCGATCATCTTCCGCAACACGCCGCAATGGTTTGTCTATATGGACAAGGATTTCGGTGATGGCACCACGCTGCGCTCGCGTGCTCTCAAGGGCATCGAAGACACGCGTTTTGTGCCTGCTGCCGGACAGAACCGTCTGCGCGGCATGATCGAGGACCGGCCCGACTGGGTGCTGTCACGTCAGCGCGCCTGGGGCGTTCCGATCTGTGTCTTTGCCGATGTCGATGGCAATGTGCTGTTGGACGAGGCGGTCGACGCCCGCATTCTTGAGGCCTTCGAAAAAGAGGGCTCCGACGCCTGGTTTGCACAGGGCGCTCGCGAGCGGTTCCTGGGCGACCTGGCAAGCGATCCGAAATGGCTCCAGGTCACCGACATTCTCGATGTCTGGTTTGATTCGGGCTGTACACATGTCTTCACGCTGGAAGATCGTCCGGACCTCAAATGGCCGGCCGATGTGTATCTCGAAGGCTCCGACCAGCATCGCGGCTGGTTCCATTCCTCGCTGCTCGAAAGCTGCGCCACCCGCGGCCGCGCGCCTTATGATGCCGTCATCACACATGGTTTCACCATGGCCGAGGACGGCCGCAAGATGTCGAAATCACTCAACAATCAGGTGTTCCCGCAGGACATCATGAAGGAATCGGGTGCCGACATTCTGCGTCTGTGGGTGATGAACACGGATTATTGGGAAGATCAGCGGCTCGGCAAGACCGTCATCAAGACCAATATCGATGCCTATCGCAAGCTCAGGAATACCATCCGCTGGATCCTGGGTACGCTGGCCCATGATGAGAGCGACACCATTCCGGCCGCCGACATGCCGGAGCTCGAGCGTTTGATGCTGCACCGGCTGTCGGAACTGGATGTGCTGGTGCGCGAAGGCTACGACAATTTCGATTTCAAGCGCGTTGCCCGTGCGCTTACCGATTTTTCCAACATCGAGCTTTCGGCGTTCTATTTCGACATCCGCAAGGATACGCTCTATTGCGACGCACCCTCGAGCCTGCGCCGCAAAGCCTCGCTTCAGGTGATCCGCACCATCTTCAACTGCCTGGTGACCTGGCTCGCGCCGATGCTGCCCTTCACAATGGAAGAAGCCTGGCTCGCGCACCATCCCGATGCCGAATCGGTGCATCTCGAGCAGTTCCCGGACGTACCTGCCGAATGGCGTAACGATTCGCTCGCCGCCAAATGGAAAAAGATCCGTACCGTGCGCCGCGTCGTCACCGGCGCACTGGAAATCGAGCGCCGTGAAAAGCGCATCGGCTCTTCGCTGGAAGCTGCACCCGTTGTCCACATCACGGATCCGGCGCTGGTCGAAGCGGTTGGCGACAGCGATTTCGCCGAGATCTGCATCACTTCGGGCCTGCGGGTGGAGACAGTGGCCGGCCCGGATGACGCGTTCCGGCTCGATGATGTGGCAGCGGTTTCGGTTGTCCCGGCATTGGCGGAAGGCCGTAAATGCGCGCGGTCGTGGCGGATCACCGATGATGTCGGTGCCGATCCGGCGTTCCCGGATGTCTCGGCGCGCGATGCTGCTGCCCTGCACGAACTCAAGGCATTGGGTCGCCTGTAAAAACCGCGCCGGGGTCCGATTTTTCCCGGCCCCGGCGCGTTCATGCTCTGGCCTTGCGTCAAATTTCGCCGGGTCAATTGCCCTTGTTGCGGTGATCCGGTAAAACCTGCCTGAAAATGGCCGGAATGTACGGCGACAAGCAGTTAGTTTTCCCAATTGACGGTCTGAGACGGGACACAACGCATGACAATGAAGATTGAGTACCGCGCCGGCGTGATCATAGGTGCACTCATTGCCGCAAGCTTGACCCTGTCGGGCTGTCTGGGGCCGACCTATGGCACCGACAAGACTTCGACCGCGCAGTTGGTGGATGACATCGGCAACATCGCCTCGATCGGCCAGCCCCGGAAGGGTGCGGATATCGTCTACAAACCGCGTCCGGACATCGTCAAGCCGGCCGAGACCACGAGACTGCCGGTGCCGCAGCAAAGCGTCGTCGAGAACAACCCTGCCTGGGTGGAATCGCCAGAACAAACGCGAGCGCGGTTGATTGCCGAGGCTGACGCCAATCCCAATAGTTCGACGTTCACGTCGCCCCTGGCCAAGCGGGACACCGGTGCGTCAGCCACCCGTGTCACTGCTGGCGGACGGGCCGATGGTCCTCCGACCCCGCAGGATGTGATGAATGATGCCAGCAAGCGGCAAGCCTACCAGCAGGCACGGAAGATCCAGAAGGGCGCCTATTCGGATCGTCGCCGGTTCCTGTCCGATCCGCCACTGACCTATCGCAAGCCTGCTGAAACAGCGCCGGTCGGCGAATTGGGCGAGCCCGAACGCGCCAAGGAGCGGCGCCGGATCTCCGAAGCCAAGAAGGAAGGCACCGGCAAACGTTCCTGGTGGCCCTGGTAATACTAATCAGCTCCCGGCTCAGCGCCGGCCTTGAAAGAAATCCTTGAGCAGTCGCGTTGCATCGGTTGAGGCCAGGTCCGGATAGATTTCCGGGCTGTGGTGGCAGGTTGGCTGGCTAAAGAAGCGCACGCCGTTGACCACTGCCCCGCCTTTCTCGTCCTCGGCCCCGAAATACAGCCGCCGCAACCGGGCAAACGAGATGGCCGCAGCGCACATGGTGCATGGCTCGAGCGTCACGTAGAGATCGGCGTCGGTGAGCCGCTCGCTGCCGAGCAGGTCGGCGGCCTGCCTGATGGCCAGGAGTTCGGCATGTGCGGTGATATCGTTGAGTTCGCGGGTGCGGTTTCCGGCACGTGCCAGAACCACGCCGTCGCGCACCACCACCGCTCCTACAGGCACTTCGCCGCGGTCAGCCGCGGCCCGTGCCTGTTCCAGCGCCATATCCATGTAACTTGTGCTGATCATGAGACGCCTCGGCGCATGAAACCTCTTAACCCCGACCGTTCAACCTGATAGACAGCCATCCACCGCACAAGCCTTTAAACCGGAACCGATCCGTTAAAACGCATGTGCGCAAATAAAACGTGCTACAGCGGCCGTTTCGCGTCACACTTGGCGCGCGGCGCTGTAAAGGCAGGCAAACAACATATGACCGAACAAGACAAGCCCAAACGCGGCAAGACCCAATCCGAAGGCCCCGCCACTGCGAGCGCCGAGAGCCCGGTGGAAAGCGGACGTATCGCCAAGATCCTGGCGCGCGTTGGCGTCGCCTCGCGCCGCGATGTAGAGCGGATGATCGCCGAGGGCAGGATCAAGGTCAACGGCAAGGTGCTCGACAGCCCGGCGGTCGTCGTCTCACTGGCAGATCGCATCGAGGTCGACAATGAAGAGGTCGCCGGTATCGAGCGGACCCGGTTGTGGGTCTATCACAAGCCGACAGGGCTGGTGACCACCAACCGCGACCCGGAAGGCCGCAGGACCGTGTTTGATGCACTGCCGAAGCATCTGCCGCGGGTCATGAGCATCGGCCGTCTCGATATCAACACCGAGGGCCTGTTGCTGCTGACCAATGATGGCGGCCTGGCGCGCACGCTGGAATTGCCCGAGACCGGCTGGTTGAGACGCTACCGGGTCCGGGCCTATGGCGATATCGATCAGGCTCGGCTTGATGCGCTCAAGGACGGCATCGCGGTTGAAGGTGTGCTCTATGGCGGGATCGAGGCCACGCTTGACCGCAAGCAGGGTCACAATGTCTGGATCACCATGGGCTTGCGTGAAGGCAAGAACCGCGAAATTAAAAATGTGCTCGGCGCTCTGGGTCTCGACGTCAACCGCCTGATCCGGATCTCGTTCGGTCCATTCCAGCTCGGCGACATCCGCGAGGGCGACGTCCTCGAGGTCAAGAGCCGGACGCTGCGCGACCAACTCGGCGAGCGCATGATCGAGCAATCTGGCGCCAATTTTGATGCGCCGCTGAGCGAACATCTTGCCGCCCCGAAGCAGGAAGAAAAGGCCAAGCCGGCGGCAAAACCGGTCCAGCGCGAGTGGATTTCGAGTTCTGAGAAGACAGAACGCGCCCGCGCCCGGCTCGATACCAAGCCAGGCCGCCCCACCCGCGACGGCAAGGAAGCTGGCCGCGGCCCGGATCGAGACCGCAGCGAACGCATACCTTTTGGCGACAAACCGGACCGGTTCCGGGGCGACAAGCCAGATAGACCCCGTGGCGACAAGCCCGAGTGGAGCCGCGGAGAAAAGCCGAGCGGCGGACGCAACGAAGAACCCGGTGGCAAGCCGGCCAAGCGCAGTTTCGTCCAGCGCAGCCGCGCCACCAATGTCTGGATGGCGCCGGGCGCGCGTCCCGTCTCCGACGCCAAAAAGGGCGAGGGCGAACGCGGCGAAGAGCGGCCGGCGCGCAAGACCGGCCGGACCGACCAGCGCGCCGAGACCCGGCGCGGCAGTTTTCCCAAGGGTCGCGCCAAGCCGCGCCCCGACCGTGATGGCGGTGGCGAGGGCAAGCCGGGCCGCGATACGGACCGGCCGCGCGGCAAATCTGCGGCTGGCCCCGCATCCGGCAAGCCTGGCGGCGCTGGTGGGGTCAAGGGAACTGGCAAGGGTCCCGACCGGGGCCCGGGCAAGGGGCCGGGCGGAAAGCCTTCGAGTGGCGAGCGTTCCGGCAAGCCTGTAGCTGGAAAGGGACGGGGACCGGGTGCGGATCGTCGGCGGTGAATTTCGCGGCAGGACTCTCGCCGCGCCAAAGACCCAAACCATTCGGCCGACCTCCGACCGGAGTCGCGAGAGCCTGTTCAACATCTTGAGCCACGCCTATCCCGAGGCGTTGAACGACACCAGGGTGCTGGACCTGTTCGCAGGCACCGGTGCGCTGGGGCTGGAAGCGCTGTCGCGTGGCTGCCGCGCGGTCCTGTTTGTCGAAAGCGGTGTCGAGGGACGCGGCCTCATTCAGAAGAATATCGAAACCATGGGGTTGCAGGGTCGGGCACGGTTGTTTCGGCGCGACGCCACCAAGCTTGGCCCCTCTGGCACCGTCAGCCCCTTTGATCTGGTGTTTGCCGATCCGCCCTACGGCAAGGGTCTGGGCGACCGGGCGCTCGCATCGGCGGCGCGGGGTGGCTGGATTGCCGACGGTGCCCTGGTGGTGCTCGAGGAAGAGGCTGCGGCCGAGATCGATCCCGATCCGGCGTTCGCCCTGCTCGAAGACCGTGCATTCGGCGACACACACATGCATTTGTTCCGTTATACTGCTCAAGCCAGCAGCGGCGATGAGGGCATTGCCGTCAACGCGCTTGAAAGCGGATCCGACCAATGAATGACACCAGCATTACCCGCCCCCCGTTACCCCCTCGTTCAGGCGATCCAACGGTGGCGGTTGCCTTTGGCGGCGGCGGTGCGCGCGGGTTTGCCCATATCCATGTGATCGAGACGCTGAATGCCATGGGTATTCAGCCGGTGGCGATAGCCGGTTCATCGATCGGCTCGATCATGGGTGCGGCGATGGCCTCGGGCATGACAGGCGCCGAAATCCGCGACCACAGCCTCACCACTGTCAGCAAGCCGGCAAGCGCAATCGGACGGATCTGGAAAGCGGCCAATTCACCTGGTTCCAAGGGTATCTTCGAGGGCGGCCTGCGACTGGGGCAATTTGATATCGAGCGTATTCTCGAGGCGCTGCTTCCCGACGCCATGGCCCGCACTTTCGAGGAACTCAAAATACCCACCAAGGTCATGGTCACCGATTACTACGGACACAGCGACGTGGTTTGCGACCATGGCGATTTGCGCCACGCTCTGGCGGCCTCCGCAGCGCTTCCCGCCGTGTTCCGGCCGGTGCTGGTCGATGACCGGGTGATGATCGACGGCGGCATTTTCAACCCGGTGCCGTTTGATCAATTGACAGGACTGGCCGATATCATCATCGGCGTCGATGTCGTCGGCCTGCCATCGGGAACACCCGGCCAGGCGCCATCGACCATCGACATGATGTTCGGCGCCAGCCAGTTGATGATGCAGTCGATCATCGAAATGAAGTGCAAAACCCATCCGCCGCATATTCTGCTAAGACCGGAAGTGCACCGCTACCGGGTACTGGATTTCCTCAAGGCCAAGGAAATTCTGGCGGAGTCAGCCGGCGTTGCCGAGCAACTCAAGCGCGATCTCGATGCCGCCTTTACCTTTTCAGCCTAGAGAGTCGAGGCCTTGCCGCTGGTAAATGCCGATTGTCCGGCGGGCGGAGTGCGGATCGGGATTGAGGGGCCTGCGTCGCCATCGTCACGCGTGCCGATATTGCCGATCACCCGAAAACTGACGATCACCGCCACGAGGCCAAACACCACTGCGCCCAGGCCATAGCCGGCAAGTGCACCTTCTGCGCCATACCAGTGGGCCCCGAGCCAAACGAACGGAATTACGCCGAGCGTCGAGCGGCTCCAGTTGAACACGGTCGAATAGAGCGCAAAACCGAGATTGTTGAACGCGGCGTTGGCAACAAACAACATGCCGTTGAAGACGAAACTGCCGGCCACGAACAGGCAGAAGAAGACAATCACGTCGCGCGCAGCGCCCTCCGTGCCGAACAGGTCGGCGATCTGGTTGCGAAACAACGCCAGCAGCGCCCACACCACCAACGTGTAGATCATGATGAAGAGCAGGCTGTCGCGCATGGTCGACATCAACCGGTCGAACCGCTTTGCCCCGTAATTCTGGCCAAGAATGGGTCCAATCGCACCTGACAGGGCAAACAGTGCGCCAAAGGCGACCGGAATCAGTCGTCCGACCACCGCCCAGCCGGCAACAGCCGCGTCGCCATGCTCGGCCATGGTGACGGTCACATAGGTGTTGCCCACCGGTGTAGCGATCTGCGTCATCAACGCCGGCAGCCCGATTGCCAGGAAACCGCGGAATTCTCGCGACATCATACCGAGAGATGGCAGCGCGATGAGATTATGAACCCTGATCAGCCCATGCAGGCCGATTGCCACCAGAGCGAACCGAGAAATCACGGTGGCGATTGCCGCACCGTGAATGCCCAGGTCAAAGCCGAAGATGAAGATTGGATCCAGCACCGCTGTCAGCGCGCCTGCGCCCAGTGTCACATACATGGCACGCTTGGCGTCACCGACCGCGCGTAGCAGCGCACCCAAGCACATGCCGGTGCCCAGCACAGGCAGCGATGGCAGCACGATTTGCATGAATTCCGTCGCCAGTTCCGCTGTCTGGCCCTGAGCACCCATCATCCGCACCATTTGGCCCAGAAACGGAAATGCAATGGCGACAGTGGCGGTCATCAAGATCAGCATATAGGCAATTGACGCCCCGGCGATTTCGCGCGCCTCGCCACGCGCGCCACGACCCAGCGCCCGAGCGGTCAGTGCCGTTGCCGCAATCGACAACCCGATGGCAATCGAGGTGCTGAAGAACAACAGCGTGCCGGCGTAGCCGATCGCCGCCGCCAGTTCCAATTGACCCAAAAGCGAGATGTAAAACAGGTTCAGGGCGTCGACGATGAAGATCGCCACCAGTCCGATTGAGCCGGTGGCGGTCATGGTGATCACGTGCCGCATCGTTGAGCCGGTGACGAACTTCGCGTGCTGGCTGCTGGCCCCGGTCATCGCGCTGGTGGCCGTGTGTCGGTCAAGTAGCGAAAACCTGTTCGAGATCCGAGAAGCCCTTGAATTCGAGAGCATTTCCGGAGGGATCACGGATGAACAGGGTTGCCTGTTCGCCCGGCTGACCTTCAAACCGGAGGTTGGGTTCCATGATCCAGTCGATGCCTTCGGCCTGCTCGAGCCTTTGCGCCAACGCCTTCCAGTCATCCATCTGCAAAACCACCCCGAAATGCGGTATCGGCACGGAATGCCCGTCAACCGCGCCGGACGCCGCTGCGGGCGTTGCGTCGGTGCGCACATGACCGGACATCTGATGGCCGAACAGGCTGAAATCGATCCAGGTCTCGGTGAATCGACCCATCTGGCAGCCGAGCACCTCGCCATAAAAATGGCGGGTCTCTTCGATGTCGGAAATCGGAAAGGCGAGGTGAAATGGCGTCATGATGTGTCTTCCTTCAACCAGGCAGGGGCAAAAAGGTGATATCGGGTTTGAGCGGATTGTCCAGATACGAGCATACGCGTTTATCCAGGGTCCACGCGCGTACCGGGTTGGTGCGGCCATTTTCCGATAAAAATCCAGAGGTTTATGCGTCACGGGGGGGTAGGGGCGACCAGTACACTGCCGGCCTCGGCAAGCCATTTACTGCGCTGGTGCGGCCGGAACTAGCTCGTCTGGAATATCAATCGAGATGTTGACATCGCTGCCGTCGTCCAGTGCGCTGCTGCTGTAGAGATAGAAGCCGCCAAAGGCGACGATCACAAGCAGCAGCACGGCAACAAACCAGCCGGCGCCCCCGGACCTTGTTGTAACAATAGTTGTGTCGCGGTCACGATTGGTCATTTAAAAACTCCCTGATGAAATCAGGGTGGCAATGCAGCACGGCGGGTTTCGTTCCTTGCTGTGGGCGCGAAACAAACATTCGGGAGCGATTGCGCTCAAGCGGGGTCGGAAACCTGGTGATCCCGCTCCGATGGCTTGTCGAGCCGTTCGGACTTGCGCTTGGGCTTGATTAATGGCTCGGGGGTGACCGGTCTTGTTAGCAGTTTTTCCTGGCCAGCAAACATTCCCTCCACCGCCTGCATTGCCAGCCGCTCTTCATCGCGGCGGCGCACGTCGTGGCTGATTTCCAGCGCCTGCTCTTCCGCCGTGCCGAGCGCCTCGAGTGTCTTGCGCCCGAACAGCATGCCCGATTCGAACGTCTCCCTTGCCTCGTAGTCGACGCCGCGTGCGCGCAGCGACAGCGTGTGGGTCCGGTCATAGGCGCGGGCAAAAATCCGCGCAGTCGGGAACTCCGCCTGAATCATGTCTACGATCTTGTCGGTGGTTTCCTGCTTGTGGGTACACACAGCGACGATTTTTGCGCGCTTGATGCCAGCCGCAATCAGCACATCCTTGCGGGTGCCGTCGCCGAAATAGATCCGGAATCCGAATTTCGAGGCCGATCTTATCCGTTCGGCAGAGTGGTCGATGATGGTGACATCGGAGCCGCCGGCCAACAGAATCTGCGAGGCGATCTGGCCAAACCGGGAAAACCCGATCATCAACACGTCGGCACCCGCGCCCGCACCCACGAACTTCTCATCCATCTGTTCGGTGTCGGTATCGCGCATCACCCTCTTGGCAAGGACTGATGCGAGCGGTGTCAGTGCCATCGAGATGGTGACAATGGCTACCAGCAGTGACGCAGTGGCGTGAGAGAACACGCCTGCCGCCGCCGCAGCGCTGAAGATCACGAAGCCGAATTCACCGCCCTGGGGCAGCAGGCAGGCAATCTGGATGCTGGTGTTGTGGCTCGAACCGAATGCCCGGCATGCACTGTAAATCACCAGCCCCTTGATCATCATCAGCACCGGCACAGCGATTACGAGCAGCAGGATGTTGTTGCCAATCACTGTCAGATCAACCGACAGTCCGACAGCCATGAAGAACAGGCCCAGCAGAATGCCGCGAAACGGCTCGATGTCAGCTTCCAGTTCGTGCCGATAGGACGATTCGGCCAGCATCACGCCGGCGACGAACGCCCCCATCGCCATCGACAGGCCGGCAAATTGCATCAGCATCGCCGCCCCCAGCACCACAAAAAGCGCAGCCGCGATCATCGCTTCCTTGGCGCCGGTGCCGGCGATCAGTTGGAACAGCGGATTGAGCAGGTAGCGACCTGCAATCAGCAGCGCCACGACGGCGCCCACGGTTATCGCAATATCGGTGATGATCGACCCGCCGGCATGATCCGGCGCCGGGGCCAGCAGCGGCACCAGTGCCAGAATCGGAACGATCGCTAGATCCTGAAACAGCAGGATCGAAAATGATTGTTGGCCGTAGCGGGTGTTGAGATCTCCCCGCTCATCAAGAATCTGGATACCAAAGGCGGTCGATGACAATGCCAGTCCGAAACCGATGATGACGGCAGCGGCCCAGGCTTGTCCGGCCAACGCCACCGCGGCGGCGGCAAGCAGCAGGGCCGAGAACAGCACCTGAACCAGACCGAGGCCGAAAATATCTCGGCGCAATTGCCAGAGCCGTGATGGCTTGAGTTCGAGCCCGATGACAAACAGCAGCAGCACCACGCCGAGTTCGGCAAAATGGAGAATTTCTTCACCGTCAGTGATTATCCGAAGCAGCGGGCCGATGACGATGCCGGCGGCCAGATAGCCGAGCACCGTGCCAAGGCCGAGTTTCTTGAACAGCGGCGCGGCAACGATTGCTCCGCACAACAGCACGAGACCCTGCGTGTATAGACTCACTTCGGCTACGGCCATACATGGCGCTCCATTGTTGGTTTCGCACGAGAGACAAGACAGTCCCGAGCATGCCGGGCTTGATGCTTGACCCTCGGGACAATACATGAGAGCCAAGTGAAAGGCGAAAAATCATGAGCGAAACAAAACAATCCGAGGGTCTGCTGGCAACCGCCGAGCGCCTGATCAGCCGCGCCCGCAGCGCTGGCGCCGACCAGGCCGACGCTCTGGTGGTGCGTCGCCGCTCGCGATCGGCCTCCGTGCGCAACGGTCAGGTGGAAAACACCGAATCGTCGGAATCCGACGCCTTCAGCCTTCGGGTGTTCGTCGGCCAGAAGGTGGCCACGGTGCACGCTGGCCAGAATGCCGATGAGGCAGCCCTTGCTGCCCGTGCAGTGGCCATGGCGCAGGTCTCGCCGGAAGATCCGCACGCCTGCCTCGCCGACGCCGATATGCTGGCCAGCGACTGGCCCGATCTCGATCTGTTTGATCCGGCCGAGCCGCCGGCAGAAGCCTTGATAGACGCCGCCATGAAGGCTGAAGCCGCAGCACTGGATGTGCCGGGCGTGAGCAGTTCGGTCGGCGCTGGTGCCGGTGCAGGCCTGTTCGGCATGGTGCTGGCAACCTCGCACGGCTTTTCCGGCGCCTTTGAGCGCTCCGGCTTTTCCCACTCCGTCAGCGTCATTGCCGGCGAGGGCGTGAAGATGGAGCGCGATTATGATTTCGACAGCCGCGTTTTCTATGGCGACCTCGATGCGCCAGAACTCATTGGCCGCAGCGCCGGCGAGCGGGTTGTCGCCCGCGTCAATCCGCGCAAGGTCAAGACCGGATCGAACATCAATGTGGTGTTTGATCCACGCGTCTCGCGCGGGCTGATCGGCCACTTGGTGTCAGCCATCAACGGGGCCTCGGTTGCCCGCAAGACCAGTTTTCTCAAGGACATGATGGACAAGCAGGTGGCGATACCGGGGCTCACTCTGGTTGATAATCCGTTCGTCCGCCGGGGGCCGGGATCGCGTCCGTTTGACGGTGAAGGCGTGTCGATCGGTGCGCTGACAATGGTCGAAGACGGAATTCTCAGGCAGTGGTATCTGACGACCGCCGTCGCCCGCGAACTCGGCCTTACCAGCAATGGCCGCGCCAGCCGCGGTGGCGGAGTTTCGCCATCGTCGACCAATGTGATTGTCTCTCCCGGAGAGCAGACCCGCGAGCAATTGATCGCCTCGGTCGGCACCGGCTTTTATGTCACCGAACTCATCGGCCAGGGCGTCAACGCCATTACCGGTGAATACAGCCGCGGCGCTTCGGGCTTCTGGATCGAAAATGGTGAAATCAGTTTCCCGGTGTCGGAAGTCACGATTGCTTCCAACCTCAAGGACATGTTCAAGCGCATGACGCTGGCCAATGATATCGACACCAAGTTCTCGGTCGCTGCCCCGACCATTGCCGTGGAAGGAATGACGCTTGCCGGCGATTGATCCCTACGCCGAAGATCTTGCACTTATCCTGGAGGCTTCGCGCGAGGCCGCCGAAATCGCCATGCGTTTTTTCCGCAAGGATCCCGGCGTTTGGTACAAGAACGAGGGGCGCTCGCCGGTCAGCGAAGCGGATGTGGCGATCGACAGGCTGCTTCAGACAACGCTGCTGGCCGCCCGGCCAGACTATGGCTGGCTGTCCGAGGAGGCCGAAGACAACGAACTCAGGTTGTCCCACCGCCGAATTTTCGTGGTCGACCCCATCGACGGGACCCGTGCCTATGTTGCCGGTCGCAAAGAGTGGTGCGTCAGCATCGGGATTGTCGAGGATGGGCTCCCGGTTGCCGGCGTGCTGGTTGCGCCGGCGCTCGGTGAGATCTGGCAGGCGAGCCTTGGCACAGGTGCCTTTCTCAATGGTAAGAAACTCGTATTCGACACCAGTGAGCAGGGTGCCGCGCCGCTGCGCGTTATTGTGCCCGACGTTGTCGTCAAGCACATGCGTCCCGGAACGGATGGCGCGGTGGACAAAGTTCCTGGCGGCCCCTCGCTGGCGCTTCGGCTGGCAGCAGTGGCCAGAGGGGATTTTGACGGCGTCTACATCCGCCCAAGTTCGAATGAATGGGACCTTGCCGCAGCCGATGTCATGCTTGGCGAAACCGGCCATCGGCTGGTGGATCTGCAGGGCGCGCGCATGCGCTACAACGCCCCCGATCCCTCCCGTGAATTGATGTTGGCTGCATCCGAAGGCCAGCTTGCACAATTGCTTGAGCCCTTCGGACCCGCCGCCGGGCATTGACCTTTCACTGGTTTTGACGCAAACCGCGCTCTAACTGACCGCAGCGTTTGAACGTGGAGTATTCCCATGGCAGAAAGTGAAGACAAGCAGCTTTTGCACCTCGTGTTTGGTGGTGAGCTCAAGGATCTGGATTCAATGGATTTCAGGGATTTGGACGCGCTCGACATCGTTGGCATCTATCCCAACTATGCCACTGCCCACCAGGCGTGGAAGGCCAAGGCGCAGATGACAGTGGACAATGCCCATATGCGTTATTTCATCGTGCATATGCACCGGATGCTCGACCCCAGCAGCGACAGCAAAACCAAGCCCTTGGATTGAGCGAAACGCACAATGAACAAACCGGACGCCGAGACGGCGGCACCAAGGCCCAGACAACTCCGCGACCTGATCGACAGGCGTCGTGTGGGCAAGAAGCTGTTGCAGTCCGAGTTGGTGCAGCGTGCGGGCTCGGCATTGATTGGTTGGTCGCTGAATTCGATCTGGCGCTCTAACCGCGACACCGGCACTTCCACCGATTGGCAAACCTTGCTGGAAGGTGAGTGGCCGGTCATCTTTGCGTTGTGGCATGGCCAGCACATTCTGATGCCCTATGCGGCGCCCAAGGACCGGAAATTTGTTTCGCTCGTCTCGCGCAGCGTCGACGCAGAGATCAACGCCCGGATTATCGAACGGGCCGGCTATGAAGTGATCCGCGGATCCGGCGGCCGCGATCAGGGTGCAGGCAACCGCAAGGGAGGCGTCAAGGCGCTTCTTTCCATGCGCGACGCGTTACAACGCGGTGTCAACGTCGTCATGATCGCCGATATTTCAAAGGGTACCGCTCGGCAGGCCGGAAAGGGCATTGTGACCCTGGCCAAAATCTCCGGTCGTCCGATTGTGCCAGTGGCGCTGGCTACCAGCCGGCAGCGAGTGCTTGAAAAGACCTGGGACAAGACCACCATCAATCTGCCGTTTGGTCGCCGCTGCCTGCGGCTCGCGCCGCCCATCAGGGTCGCAGCAGATGCAGGCGAGGGCGAGCTTGATGTTGCCCGGACGCGGGTCACGGCAGAACTCAACCGCATCACCTCCGAAGTGATGCACGCGGTCGAGGCGCAGGCATGAGCCGCGGCTGGGCCCGTGCGGCGCTTGTCGGCTACCGGTGGTTCGGGGCCGGCATCTACCCGTTATTAGGACCCTATCTGGCAATTCGTGCGGCCAAGGGCAAGGAAGAGCGGTCTCGCCGCCAGGAGCGCTATGGCCGCTCCGATATTGAGCGTCCGGTCGGCCCGCTGGTCTGGTTTCACGCCGCCAGCGTTGGCGAAACCAATGCCGTGGTTCCCCTGATCAACGAGGTGCGGCGACGTGGCATTTCCGTGGTGCTGACAACCGGAACGGTGACCTCGGCCCGGGTGGCGCAAGAGCGCCTTGGCGACAATGTCATCCACCAATATGTGCCACTCGACCTCAAGCCGGCCATTTCCCGTTTTCTCGATCACTGGATGCCGGATCTCGCAATTATTGCCGAATCCGAGATCTGGCCGATGACCATCCTTGAACTCGGCGCCAGGCGAACGCCGCAGGTGCTGGTCAATGGCCGCTTGTCAGACCGTTCATTTGCACGCTGGAGCAAGCGTCCGGGCCTTGCTGACGCCTTGTTCGAAAATCTTTCCCATGTCATCGCCCAGTCTGATCTGGATGCCGAACGGTTTCTCAGTCTCGGCGCGCGGCCGGTCACGGTGTCGGGCAATCTCAAGGTCGACACGACCGCGCCACCCTGGGACGGGGACGAACTGGCCAGGCTGCAGGAGCAGGTCGGCGATCGGCCGACCTGGGCTGCGATCTCGACCTATGAAGGCGAAGATGAAATTGCCGCCGCAGTGCACCGTGCGCTGAAGCCGCGCCACAAGTTGCTGACCATCCTGGTGCCCCGTCATCCTGACCGCGCCGATGCCATCGAGGCGATGCTGAGCGGCAACGGCCTCAAGGTCGCCCGCCGGTCTCGAGGCGAGCCCGTTACCCCCGAGACCGACGTTTATCTCGGTGACACCATTGGCGAAATGGGGCTATATCTCAACCTCACCGAGATCGTCTTTGTCGGCAAGTCACTGAAGGGTGGCGGCGGGCAAAACCCGCTCGAACCCGCAATGCTCGGCTGCGCAGTGTTGTCGGGCAGCAATGTCGAAAATTTCCGCGAAGCTTACGCCCGGTTGCTCAAGAACGGCGGCGCCCGGTTTGTCCGCGATGGCGAAATGCTTGCCAAGGGCGTGCATTATCTGCTCTCCAACCCGCAGGCGCGGCGGACCATGGCCGATGGTGGCGAGAAAACACTTTACGACATGCGCGGTGCACTCAAATCCACCGTTCGCGCCCTCGAGCCCTACATCAATCCGCTGACCGTCAAGGCCCGGTTGCTGCCGCGCGAGAATGAGAACGGAGAAAACCGGAAGGGCGGCCAATGGTAAGCGAAGCGCCACCATTCTGGTGGCAGCGTCGCGGCGTCCAGTCCGCGCTGCTCTCGCCATTCGGCTGGATCTACGGCAGGGTCGCACGCCGCATCATGGACAAAAGGGTGCGCAGTCAGGTCGATGCAGCGGTGATCTGCGTCGGCAATTTCACGGTCGGCGGATCAGGCAAGACGCCGACTGCCCTGACGTTGGCGAAAGCGGCGATCGCCCGTGGACTGAAGCCCGGATTTTTGTCACGGGGATATGGTGGCGCCATAAGCCATGCGCGGCTGGTCGATCCGGACAAGGACACGGCCCGGCTGGTTGGCGACGAGCCGATGCTGCTCGCGGCCGAAGCCGCCACCGTCGTCTCTCGCGACCGGGTGGCGGGCGCCAAACTGCTGGTGCGCGAAGGCTGTGACATCATCATCATGGATGATGGCTTCCAGAGCGCCAGACTGGTGTTCGATCAGGCCTTGCTCGTGGTGGATGCCCGGCGTGGCATTGGCAATGGCTGTGTGTTTCCCGCCGGCCCCGTACGCGCGCCGGTGATTGATCAGGTCCGGCACGCCGATGCGCTGGTGGTGGTCGGCGAGGGAAACGGCGCCGATCCGATGATCCGGATGGCCGCCCGCGCCGCCAAGCCGATCCATCTTGCTCGTCTTGAGCCCCGCAATGCAGCCCGGTTCAGGGATCGAAACTGCCTGGCGTTTGCCGCCATCGGGGATCCGGAGAAGTTTTTCATCTCTCTTGAAGAAGCCCATGTCCGCATCGCCAGCAGACATGGTTTTCCCGATCACCATCATTTTGTCGAGGATGAGATCGCTGATCTGTTGGCCGAAGCCGAACTCTATGGTCTCGACATCATCACCACCGCCAAGGACCATGTCCGGCTGAGTTCGGGCCATGGTCGGGCGATCGAGCTCATGGAAAAGAGCGCGGTGCTGGAGATTGATCTGGTGTTTGACAGCCCGCATGTCGCCGATGCGATCATCAATGCGGCAATCGATGCTTTCAAACGCCGGCAGACCGGCGCCTGATGAGGTCTTACTTCTGGGTCGGCAGAACGCCTGCCCGCTGATCGGCGACAAACGACGCTTTTACATCCACATAGGGCTCCTGGCGCGCAACGCTCCAGTATTTGAGCTCTTCGATCGGGATGATTTCACCGGTGACCGCGCAGACGACATGGCTGCCGGGCGTCAGAATCTGGAAATCGCCGTCCAGATAACGGATTTTCGCGGGTCGGGCGCCAGCGCCTTCAAATCTGTTCATGTCGGGGTGTACTCCCGTTTCAATCAAGGCTGTTCTATGCCGCCTCGTGCGCCGGAATGCAACAATGCGTCGCGCAATCGGGCCATGGTTTCGCACTCAGCGACGCGAGAACAGCTTTTCGATGTCACTTAGCTTGAGTTCGATATAGGTCGGGCGGCCGTGATTGCACTGGCCCGACCCCGGCGTGCGTTCCATTTCGCGGAGCAACGCGTTCATTTCGTCGCGCATCAGCCGCCGGCCCGATCGCACAGAACCGTGGCAGGCCATGGTCGAGGCGACCGCTTCGAGCCGATCCTGCAAGCCGCCGGCGCTGTCCCACTCGGCAATCTCGTCGGCCAGATCGCGTACCAGCCCGACAACATCGGTTTCACCCAGCATGGAGGGAGTTTCCCTGACCGCAATGGCGCCCGGTCCGAACCGCTCGAGCACCAGACCGAATTTCGACAGTTCTTCGGCCCGCTCGGCCAGGCGGTCGCAATCGTCTTCGGGAAGGTCAATGATTTCCGGCAGTAACAGGATCTGCGAGGCCACTGGCCCCGCCCGCAAGGCTGTTTTCAGACGCTCGAAAACCAGCCGCTCATGGGCCGCGTGCTGGTCGACGATCACAAGCCCGTCGCGGGTCTGGGCAAGGATGTAATTCTCGTGAACCTGCGCCCGCGCGGCCCCCAGCGGATGAAGCTGCGCGGACGTGTCATCGCTGGCTTCTTCAAACCGCGCCGAGGGCGCTGATGCACCCAGAATTTCCGCCTGCGCCGCTTCAGAGAATCCGGGCATTTCCTGACCCAGCGGTTGCGAGGGCGATCGCGATGGCTCCCAGCCCCGGTAGGAGGAGGAGCCGGCAGACGTTGCGCCGAACCCGGCCAAACCACGTTGGCCCATGTCTGGCCCATTGGCAAAGGGGGCGGCAGAGGAAAATGCCTGCGCCAGATCGGCTCGGGCGGACGGCGATGCGCGGTCGCCCTCATTGGTCAGCGCCTGGCGGATGGCGCCGATGATCAGTCCTCTGACCAGGCCCGGGTCCCGAAAACGGACATCGGCCTTTGCCGGATGAACATTGACGTCCACCATCGCCGGATCGAGGGTGATCCACAGGACCGCCACCGGGTAGCGTCCGCGTGGCAAGGTGTCGGAATAGGCCGCGCGTATGGCCGACAGGATCTGCTTGTCCTGAACCGGGCGGCCATTGACGAAGGCATATTGCGACAGCGAGTTGGCCTTGTTCCAGGTCGGCAAGCCGATATGGCCGGTCAGCGTGATGTCTTCGCGGGCCGCGTCAAGCGCTATGGTGTTGGCGGCAAACTCATCGCCGAGCACCTGGGCGATGCGCGCCAGCCGGTCCTCGCCAGTAGCGGGCAGGTCAATGGTCGAGCGGTCCGGCCCCGAAAGCGTAAATCGTACCGCCGGGAAGGCAATGGCGATACGCCGCACCACTTCGGTGATGGCCGCTGTTTCGGCGCGGTCGCTCTTGAGAAATTTCAGCCGCGCCGGTGTTGCAAAAAACAGATCACGGACCTCGACCGTGGTGCCCTGATTGGCCGCAGCAGGTTTGAGCGGTGTGGGAATGCCGCCAGCCAGCGTGATCTCGTTGGCATGGCCGGCATCCTGTGGCCGCGACCGCAGGGTGAGCCGTGCAACCGATCCAATCGAAGGCAGCGCTTCGCCGCGAAACCCCAGCGTCTTGATGTCATCTAGCCGCTGATCAATCTTCGACGTGCAGTGACGCCGCACGGCAAGCGCCAACTCTTCGGCATCCATACCCCGACCATCGTCGATGACACGCAAAAGCGCCTTGCCACCGCCGGCAGTAGCAATCTCGACCTTCTGCGCACCGGCGTCGACGGCGTTCTCGACCAGTTCCTTGATGACGCTGGCCGGCCGCTCGATCACTTCGCCAGCGGCGATCTGATTGATCAGTGTTTCGGGGAGTTGATGGATGCGCATGTCCCCATGTTGAGGGATTCGGTGCGCGGTGCAACGTCCAAGCCGGGTCCCGAGGGCAATAAAGTTGTTTATTCCAGCGCAGCGGCAGTTTTGCCAGCGTGGGAGGCAGCGTTGGCCCCGCTGCAATGAGGTTCAGCCAAAAAACCACGGGACTGCTGCATCCCCACGCGAGCCGGCGCTGTCGCTATCGTCCGTGGTCTTGCGACAGCAAACATCACTACGTTAGCCAGCATGGGATCGCGGCCTTGATGGCAAAAAAATAAGCCGGACACGAAACCGTGAACTTGGTTAAGCGCGGCTTAACCCTGCTGTGACAGGATCGTTCCACATAAGTAGCTGCGTTCGCAGGGAGGCCGCACATTGGGCAGTTGGCAAGCAAGTTTCGGTCGTTCCGGCGTGTATCGGATCGATGGCTAATGGCGTTGAGTGAAACCGAAATGCGCCGGTCTGCGGTCGACACCCGGATTGTAGAGGCGTTGGCGCTGGCGCTTGACATCGCCATCATCATCTTTGATCGGCACGACACCGTTGTTGTCGCCAGTCCCGAATACCACCGCTTTTTCGCTGTTCCGCCGGAGGTTCTTGAGCCTGGTGCAAGGCTTCGTGATCTGCTCGGCGCCACCTATGATGCCGGTGCGAAGGGGTTTGGGTCGACAAATGGTAAGGCCCGCAACGTTACCCGCGAGGACTGGATTGCCGAACGCATCGCCATTCATTGGCGCGAACGCCACGAGACCGTCGAACAAATGAGTGACGGGCGCTGGGTGCGGTTGAGCAAACGGCGGATGCCCGATGGCATTTTGATTGCCACCATCACCGATGTTTCCGAGCAGAAGCGCCGCGATCTGGAACTGGCCGAGGCAAGGCACCAGGCGGAACTGGCCCAGCACATTCTCGATAATCTGGCCACGCCGGTGATGGTCAAGGATGCGTCGCTTCGTTACGTCGTCGTCAATGACGCTTTCTGTTCTATTCCCGGTTTGCATGCCAAGCATGTGATCGGCCGGACTGCAGGTGAACTCGTCGGTCCGGAGATGGCGGCGAAATTTGAAGAAATAGAACGCCGTGTGCTTGAAACCGGCGTGCCGTATGAAACCACCGAAGACATATATCGTGCCGACGGTACGGTGATGCACGCAATCACCCGCGCACGCCGCTCCGGTGCACCCGGAAGTTACTATGTGACGGTGTCCTTCGACGATGTGAGTGCATTCGTGTCGAGCCCCCGATATACAGCCCGCGTCACCTCCCACTATGATGCCGACCCGGCCATCGTTCAGAAACACCCTCCAGTCCAGTCCGCGACGGGAGAGCGTATCCTGGTTCTCGATGAGGACACCGTTCGCGCGGCACAAAGGGTGATGGCATTGAAGGCCGCAGGCGCAGAAGCGGTGGCAATTGGCAAGGCCAGCGAAGTCGTGGCGTTTCTGGATGCGGCTCAGGCAAGCGGGCTGGCGCTCGACGGCGTCGAAATCACCACCGGGATGGCAAGAATGATGGAAGGCGTCTCCGGGCTCGACCGTCACCCGCCGCTGGATCAGGCGATTTACCGCAGACGGGTACAGGAAACATGCGCACAGCTTGCACATGAACCGGCGCTTCAAGCGTCTGACCGCGAGCCCCGGCCAGCGCCGACCTCGCTCGCACCCTCGGTGTCAGCACAAACACCAGAGACGCCGGGTACACAGCCGTCCAAACCCGACAACGCCGGTGTTGCTCCCGCCATCCCTGCAAACACGGCAGAAAATCGTATACGGGTGCTCGTCGCAGAGGACAACGAGGTCAACCAGATCGTGTTCGAGCAGATCCTTGAAGGAATCGGGGTTGATTTTCGAATTGTCTGCAATGGCCAGGAGGCGGTCGAGGCTTGGGGTGTGGGCGTGCCGGATTTGATCTTGATGGATGTTTCGATGCCGGTGATGAACGGATTACAGGCCACCCAGGCGATCCGCAGCGCGGAAAAGGCGCGCCCCGGCGAGCGTGCGCATGTCCCCATCATTGCCGTAACCGCCCATGCAATGAGCGGAGATCGCGAGCGCTGTTTTGCTGCAGGCATGGATGATTATCTCTCCAAGCCGGTCAGTCCTGAAAAGCTGGAATCGATCATATCGAAATGGGCTTCAAGCTCGTCCGCGGTTTCGGCCGCGGTATTGCTGGCGAGCTGAGCATATATGAATCTGATGTGTATCTATGGAAACACAGGGGCCTCATAATAGGACATTCTTAAGACATCTGTCGCTATTTTGAACACTTGTTCATAAGTGCGGCACAGCTGGCGATCAATGACCCCCGAAGATGAAAACACAGATATATTGTCTCAAAACCCGAAAGCGATAGCCTATACGGACCCTTTGACCGGTCTGGGCAATCGCCGGCGACTGATGGACAAGATTCGAAAACTTGCGTCGGAACGGGCGGATGACCCCGCTCCGTTTACCATCGGCATTGCCAATATCGACGGGTTCAAGCCGATTAACGATCTGTTCGGCCACGCCGCTGGAGACGAAATCCTGTGTCAGGTCGCGCACAGATTGCGCGCCTGCCTTCCCGATGGCGGTTTTGTCGCCCGCATCGAAAGTGACGAATTCGCCTTTGTCCTGCCCTTGGTGTTTGAAAAGAAAGGCGCAGAGAAAATCGGACGGATGTTCAAGGACGTCTTGTCGGCGCCTTACGACCTTGGCGATCGCAACGTCCGCTTGTCGGCATCATTCGGTTTTGCCGTCTATCCCTTTGCCGGCGAGCAATTTGCCGAACTTCTCAAGAGCGCTGATACCGCACTTTATCGCTCCAAGCGCCGCGGTCGCGGTCAGATCACCGTCTACTCGGAGGAAATTGCCGAGGAAATGCGGCATGGCACCCAGGTGGAACAAGCCCTGCGCCGCGCCATCATTGCCGACGAAGTTGAGGTGCACTTCCAGCCGATCGTTAATTTGGCGGACAGGTCGATTCAGGGTTTCGAAGCGCTGGCCCGCTGGACCGACCGCGAATTGGGTTTCGTATCGCCCAGTCTTTTCATCCCGCTTGCCGAAGAGCGCGGCTTTATCGATTCCCTGACCGAGACCTTGCTGAAAAAGGCCGCCGAAACGGCCAAGCACTGGCCTTCGGACCTGTTCTTGTCGTTCAACCTGTCGTCTGCGCAGCTGACCGATCCGGCAACCGCGTTCAACGTGCTGGCAATCATCAACCGTGTTGGCCTCGATCCCCGCAGGCTGGAGCTGGAAATCACCGAAACAGCGATGATGAGCGACCCCGAGGTTGCCGCCAAGGTGGTAGATGAACTCCACAGCATCGGCATCCGGGTTTCACTCGACGATTTCGGCACCGGACAGTCGAGTCTGGGGCGGTTGCGCGAATTTGCTTTCAACAAGGTCAAGATCGATCGCAGTTTTATTAGCGAAATCACCATCGACAAATCTGCCGAGCACATTGTCCGGGCCATTCTGGCGATGTGCGAAGGCCTCAATCTCAAGGTCATCGCCGAAGGCATCGAGACCGAGGAGCAGGCCGAAAAGCTCAAGGAGCTTGGTTGTCGCACCGGCCAGGGCTGGCTCTATGGCAAGGCCGTTGATTCCGCCGCCACCTTCGCTCTGATCGAGGCCCAGCAAAAAGCCAGTGCCGATTCGGCAAAGCTGTACATCCTCAACCATTAAGCGACCGCCCCTTCCAATTCGGGGCCGCAGGCGGTGTGTGTTCGATTATGTCTGTGGCTTAGCCGCGGTCCCACCTTCCTTTCTGAGCCAATCAAGCACCTTGGCAGTTTGCGGCGTCAGCGTGCGCGCCTTGGGCCAGATCACATGAAACGCGGCACCGGTCTCCAGCGTGTGACCGGAAACGATTTGCAAAAGCCTTGCTGATACCAGCCGTTCGGTCAGATGCCGCCAGCCAAGCGCAATTCCCTGTCCTTCCATTACCGCCTGGATCACCAGGACATAATCGTTGATGGCAAGGCCCCGGTTTGCAGTCGAGCCGTTGACGCCGGCGCTGAGAAACCATTGCTTCCAGTCGCAAGCTGAACGGAACGGCTCTTCAAGGTGGATCAGCCGGTGCTGGGTGAGGTGCTCGACGCTTTCGGGTAGCCCGTGCTTTTCAATATAGGCAGCGCTCGCCACCGCTTCGATCACTTCGGGCGCGATCAGCGCGCTGTCATAATCGGGCCAATCTTCAGGTCGTCCGCCCCGCACGCCGAGTTCGATTGATTCCGTTCGAATGTCCAGATCCCGGTCGGCGGTTTGGATTCTTAGATCAATATCGGGCAGATCGTCGCGCAGGCGGTGGAGCCGCGGCAGCATCCACAGCGAGGCGAAAGCCGTGGAAGCGGCGAGTGTGACGCTGGCCGCACGGCCGCGATCACGGATGTCTTCTGCAGATTTGCGGATGTGACTGAGGCCCAACGAGACATCGGCATGAAAACGCCGCCCCGCCTCGGTCAGCGAAACCGCCCTGTGTGCTCGGTGAAATAGCTTCGCGCCAAGCTGGCTCTCCAGCGCGCGGATGGCGTAGCTTACCGCTGCCTGGGTCATGCCCAGTTCGCGTGCCGCCTTGGTGAAGCTGGCGTGCCGTCCGGCGGCCTCGAAGACAATCAGATTTCCTGCCGACGGCAACAGTTGGCGAAGGTTGCTCATAAGTTCAGCTTATCTGAAGGCAAAGAATTTTCCAGCATTACATCTGCCGTTTGCGGCCGTAGACTTTTCTCTTGGGAGGAACGCGACATGGATCAGGCAGATACGGTTGAGCAGGGACTTTCACGAACAAGAAAACGCGAGCGTGGCGGTGGCCGCGACGGACGCCGGGCCGGGCAGGGGACAACTCCCCCGCATCGCACAGCCCCCTACATCATCCGCAACATTCCGACCTACGATGTGATGGGTGAGGAAAACCTGCTTAAGATCGAGGCGACTGCCGATCGGATTCTGGCCGAAGTCGGGATCGAGTTTCGCGACGATGATGTGGCGCTTTCCCACTGGAAGGCTGCCGGCGCCAATGTCGACGGGTTGTTAGTCAGGTTTGAACCCGGAATGCTGCGCGAAATCCTCAAATCGGCGCCTGCCAGCTTTACCCAACATGCGCGCAATCCTGCCAACAGCGTCGAGATCGGTGGCAAAAGCGTTGTGTTCGCTCCGGCTTACGGATCACCCTTCGTGATGGATCAGGACACGGGGCGCCGTTACGGCACAATCGAGGATTTCCGCAATTTCATCAAGCTGGCGCAGTCGAGCCCCTGGCTGCATCATTCCGGCGGCACCATCTGCGAGCCGGTCGATGTGCCGGTCAACAAGCGCCATCTCGACATGGTCTATGCGCATCTGAAGTATTCGGACCGTTGCTTCATGGGCTCGGTGACCGCCGAAAACCGTGCCGAGGAATCGATCGAAATGGCGCGGATCGTTTTCGGCCGCGATTTCGTTGACCAGAACTGCGTGATCCTTGGCAATGTCAACGTCAACTCGCCACTGGTCTGGGACGGTACCATGACCAATGCGCTTCGGGCCTATACCCGCGCCAATCAGGCGGCCATCATCGTGCCGTTCATCCTCGGCGGGGCGATGGGACCGGTGACCAGTGCCGGCGCGATCGCCCAGGCGCTTGCCGAGACCATGGCGGGATGTGCGCTGACCCAACTCGAGCGCAAGGGCGCGCCGGTGATTTTTGGCAACTTCCTCTCGTCGATGTCGCTGCGGTCGGGCTCTCCGACCTTCGGCACGCCGGAGCCTGCCGTCGGCTCGATGGTAATCGGCCAACTGGCCCGGCGGCTCAATCTGCCGCTTCGATGTGCCGGTAATTTCTCCAATTCGAAACTGCCCGACGCGCAGGCAATGAACGAGGGCACCATGTCGATGCTTTCAGCGGTGCATAGCGGGGCCAACTTCATCCTGCATTCGGCAGGCTTCCTCGATGGGCTGTTGTCTATGTCTTATGAAAAGTTCGTCATGGACGCCGATTTTTGCGGCGCGCTGCATTCGTACCTGGCTGGCGTGGTGGTTGATGACAATTCGCTCGCTCTCGGCGCCTTTCGTGAAGTGGGCGTCGGCAAGCATTTTCTGGGTTGCGCCCACACCATGGAGAACTACCAGACCGCATTTTGGGATTCGCAGATTGCCGACAACGAGCCCTATGAGAAATGGGAGGCGGCCGGCCGCACCGATGCGGCCACCCGGGCTAATGCGCGTTGGAAACAGATGCTCGCCGATTATCAGGCCCCGGCAATGGATGAGGCGACAGACGAGGCGCTGATCGAGTATGTTGAACGCACCAAGGCGGCGCAGACGGATGCATGGTATTGACGTCGCCGTCCCAACCGGAGCCGTTCGATGTTCAGAATTTTTGCGTGTCTGTCTATTGTTTCCTTGTTTACGGCACCCGCCCTTGCCGGCGAGGCAACTGACGCCGTGTCTTTTTTCTACCAGGACCCCGGCGCCGAATACCTGCCGGAGAATCGCGCCCGTTTTACGGGACCGATGCTCGATTTCCTCAATGATGCGGACGCGGCGTGGGAGCGGGACGAGATCAACTGTATCAGTTTCGTCTTTTCGATCGACGCCCAGGATCTTGACCTCGATGAAATCACCAGAACGCTCAAATATGACGAAGCGGTTGAGGGCGAGAGAGCGGTGGTGACAGCGCATTTTGCCAATTTCGGCCAAGCGACAGAGATCGAATGGACCCTTCAAAACAGCGGCGCCGGATGGCAGGTGAGCGATATCGCATCGCTGACCAATGACTGGCGCGTGTCATCCATGAGTTGCGACTGAATTGAGACTTGCGGGAGGGCGCTTGGCGCCATTCCCGCGCAGACCCGGAGGAGCCGTCACCGATGGTGCAAATCAACGACCCGCTGCTGCAGCCTTATACATTGGGCAAGCTGACCCTCAAGAACCGCATCATGACCACCAGCCACGAACCGGCCTATCCGGAAGATGGCATGCCCAAGGATCGCTATCGCGCCTATCATGTCGAGCGCGCCAGGGCCGGCATTGCGATGACCATGACGGCTGGCTCGGCGGCGGTATCGAAGGACAGTCCGCCGGTGTTCAACAATGTGCTGGCCTACAAGGACGAAGTTGTCGGTTGGATGAAAAAACTCACTGACGAGTGCCATGAGCATGGTTGCGCGGTGATGATTCAGCTCACCCATCTGGGCCGCCGAACCCACTGGAACAAGGGTGATTGGCTGCCGGCATTGTCGACCAGCCATCAGCGCGAACCGGCTCACCGCGCGTTTCCCAAGAAGATGGAAGACTGGGACATCGCCCGCATAATTGCTGATTATACCGACGCTGCCGAGCGCATGGCAGAAGCAGGCCTCGATGGCATCGAGCTTGAATGCTACGGCCATCTGATGGATCAGTTCATGTCGCCGCTGACCAATCAACTCGACGCGCCCTATGGTGGCAAGCTTGAAAACCGCGCACGTTTCGCGCTCGAAGTGGTTGCCGCAATCAAGGCGCGGGTTGGTGACAAGCTGCTGGTGGGGGTGCGCTACACCGCCGACGAGACCGCCAAGGGCGGCATCGACGAGCAAGAGGGCGTTGCCATTGGTCACATGTTCAAGGCGTCGGGCCATGTCGATTTTCTCAATGTCGTCCGCGGCCAGATCCACACCGATCCGGCCATGACCGATGTGATCCCGGTGCAGGGCATGCGCTCGGCGCCGCATCTTGATTTCGCCGGCCGCATCCGCGCCGAGGTCGGGCTGCCGACTTTTCACGCCGCCCGCATTCCCGATGTGGCCACCGCGCGGCATGCAATTGCCAGCGGCAAGCTCGACATGATCGGCATGACCCGAGCGCACATGGCCGATCCGCATCTGGTCCGAAAGATCATCGAGGGCAGGGAGGAAGACATCCGCCCCTGCGTTGGCGCCACCTATTGTCTCGACCGGATTTACCAGGCTGGCGACGCGCTCTGCATCCACAACCCTGCCACCGGCCGCGAACTGACAATGCCGCACACGATCGCCCCGGCTGATGTGAAAAAGCGGGTGGTGATTGTCGGTGCCGGGCCGGCAGGGTTGGAAGCAGCACGGGTAGCCGCCGAACGCGGACACCGCGTAACCGTGTTCGAGGCGCAGCCGCACCCGGGCGGGCAGGTCCTGCTCACGGCCCAGAACCAGCGCCGCAAGGAGATGATCGGCATCATCGAATGGCGCATGGCGCAATGCGCTGCCCGTGATGTCGAGTTCCGCTTCAATAGCTGGGCCGAGGCACAGGATGTGGTGGCGGAAAATCCCGATGTGGTGATCATTGCCACCGGCGGCCTGCCACACACCGAGGTGCTGGAAGCGGGCAACGAACTGGTGGTCTCGAGCTGGGACCTGATTTCCGGCGATGTCAAACCCGGCAAGTCCGTGCTGGTCTATGATGACGCCGGCGATCATGCCGGATTGCAAGCCGCCGAAGTGGCGGCAATGGCTGGCGCCAGCGTCGAGATCATGACACCCGACCGGAGTTTTGCACCCGACGTGATGGCAATGAACCTGGTGCCTTATATGCGCGCACTGCAGGACAAGGATGTGATCTTTACCGTCACTTACCGGCTCAACGCGGTGGAACGCGATGGTAACCGCCTCAAGGCGACGATTGGCAGCGATTACATGCCGCTCGCCAAGCAGCGCCATTTCGACCAGATCGTCATCAACCACGGCACACTGCCGCTCGATGAACTCTATTTCGATCTCAAACCGCTGTCTTCAAACCGCGGCCAAGTCGACTATGAGGCCTTCATCGCCGGCAAGCCGCAAGCAATTGGTAGTGGTCCGGCAGATGACGTGGCTGAAAACTTCCAACTGTTCCGCATCGGTGACGCGGTGGCGGCTAGAAACACCCACGCCGCTATCTATGATGCGCTCAGATTGATGAAGGATATCTGAGGGGGATTGGTGGCGCTGGCTTGTGGAATGATAATGAAACACCAACGCCACCCACCGCGTGCGGGATACCGGTTCACGTTGCCTTGATGCCTGAGGCCGGCATCACCGCGAGGCCCGATGGCGCCAGCGTCAGTTCACCCATCAGCGGTGTGCCGTTCCAACCGATCGAGGCCAGATCAAAACTGTCATTGCCATAGTTGAAGGCAAACACATGCGCGCCATGGCGGCGCAACCTTACCCCGTCTGGCAAGGTCGTGACGGCAATTCCTGAAAGGCCGGCAAGGCCGGCAAGGCGGGTGAGGATATGGGCCATCAAATCCTCGTCGGGCCAGCCGCCAAGATAATGCCTTGTTCCATTGGCAACCCAAGCGGCCACGCCGTCCTCAGTGGTCGCGATCACCTCGGTTCCCGGACCAGTCTCTAGATATTCACGCCAGAACTGGAAGCAACCGCCTTCGTTAACCGGCACCGGCATGTCCGCACGCAGCGATTCCACGCGGCTGACCGTGACATCGATAATGTCCTTCGGCAACGATGGCGGCAGGTTCTCGGGGATGGCAAAATCAGCCGTCTTCGAGCCCGACCGCGGGCCGATCAGCAGCGCCCCATCATGGCAGCGGATCGCTTCGACAAGTTCCTTATTCCAGGCAAACAGGCCCGGAATCGAGACCAACTTGTAGCCCTCGAGATCGGCCGCGCTCGCCGGTACGAAATCAACCGACAGGCCGAGCTTGCGCATTGACCGGTAGATGTCGAACACCAGCCGGAAATAGTCGAACTCGCAGCCTTGCGGCTGGATTTCCCAGGCCCAGGCGGAAGCATAATCAAACACGATTGCCACATCCGCCTTGCCGGCATCCGCACTTAGTTCGGCGTTGAGAGTTTTGATCTCGGCTGCCACCAGAGCGGCTTCGGCAAAGCCCTCGGCCTCGACTGAATCGGGGCGTAACAGCCCCGCATGCATCTGTTCCTGGGCAAATGGCGCCTGCCTCCAACGGAAATAGCTCACTGTTTCGGCACCGTGCGCAAACGCTTCCCAGCTCCATAGCCGTACCATGCCATCACGCGGTGCGGGGTTGTGCGGCGCCCAGTTCACCGGGCCGGGCTGCTGTTCCATCACCCACCAGCGGCCTTTTGAAGTGGCGCGGTAAAGATCATGGTGAAAGGCTTGGAAATCGGGGTCGCCGGCGCGGGCGAAATTTCGCTTCCAGGCGTCGCCACGGTCCGACCGGTCCTCGAGAAAGCCCAGCGGATAGGAATCCCAGCTCGAGATATCCAGATCTGCGCCGACGGCAAAATGATCAAATGTCAGCGTCCGGCCCATGAAATTGTGGATCACGTCGCGCCCGGGGGAATAGGTGCGGATGATGTCGGCCTGTGCCTTGTTGAAGCGGACCACCATGTCCGAGGCGTAGCGGCGGAAATCCATCACATGCGCCGGGTTGGCCTCGGTCACGGTCAGGTTGGGCAGCTCGATTTGTGAAAAATCGGCAATTTCCATCGACCAGAAGACATTGCCCCACGCCCGGTTGAGAGCTTCGGGCGACTGGTATTTGCGTTGCAGCCACGCCTGGAAGCCTTCGCGCGCCACGGGCGAGTAGGACAGCGTGGTGTTGTGGCAATCATATTCGTTGTCGGTCTGCCAGGCGAGGACGCCGGGATGGGCGCCAAACGCCTTGGCCAGCGCCAGAGTGATGCGTTTGCATTCCTCAAGATAGCCGTCATGGGAAAAATCATAGTGCCTGCGCGAACCGAACCCGCGCCGCATCCCGTCTGCGCCGACCGGCAGCATGTCCGGCATCTCATCCACCAGCCACTTCGGTGGCGTCGCCGTCGGCGTGCCGAGCACCACTTTCAGACCTGCACC
The DNA here is from genome assembly GCF_046837775.1 of Hoeflea sp. Naph1. Taxonomy (GTDB): domain Bacteria; phylum Pseudomonadota; class Alphaproteobacteria; order Rhizobiales; family Rhizobiaceae; genus Hoeflea. The sequence goes on from NZ_CP177286.1 coordinate 1,831,827, forward strand.
GTGGAGTGTGTCGATCGCCCGCTTCAGCCAGTCAAAATCGTAAAGTCCGCGCTGCGGTTCAAGCCGCGACCAGGCAAATTCGCCAATCCGCACATAGGTCAGTCCAAGCTCCGCCATCCGCGCGGCATCCTCGGCCCATTGGCTTTCGGGCCAGTGTTCAGGGTAGTAGCAGACGCCGAGGCAACGGTTCATGAAGAGGACTCCGGCAATTGCTTAAAGCAGGTAAGCCGGCTCGAACCGGCCTTTGACAGGGTGATCGAGAAGGAACGTCATCCCGGCTTTCGGGTCATTGCCCAACTGCTCGGCAGACATGCCTTCCCGTGCTGAGGTTACCAGTAAGCGATCAGCATTGGCGCCGACAAAGGCCGGGCAACTGGTTTGGGTTGCCGGCACCGCCAGCGTTTTGGTCCGTTTTCCCTCAGGCGAATAGGCATCGACGCACCCTGCGCCCCAGCGCGCATTCCAGATCACGCCGTCGGCGTCGCACACGGCGCCATCGAGCCCGCCGTCACCATCCGAATGGTCGAAAAACACGCGTGGCTCTCCAAGAGGCAGCGCAGTCTCGGGATCGATCTCCACCCGCATCAGCTTGTTGATTGCCGTGTCGGTGAAATAGGCGATCGCGCCGTCGGGCGAAAAGCAGATCGCGTTGGGGATCGAGATCTTGTCAAACAGCACGCTCACGACGCCGCGCGCGACATGGTAGATCGCCCCGGCGCCAGGTTCGGCAGAAATGCCCATGGTCCCGACCCAAAGCGCGCCGCAAGGGTGCACCCGGCCATCATTGGAGCGGGTGTTGGGCGAATTGGCCTCGATCGGCGTGACCAGTTCCAGCGCGCCGGTCTTGACCTGACGCAGGTGCAGCCCGGTTTCCGTGGCGATGATCTGCCGGTAGTCGTCAACCTGCGCCAGCACGCTCCCCATCTGTGGCAACTGATGGCTTTTCACAACGCCGGTCTCGATATCGGCTTCGAACAGTTTCCGGCCGAGAATATCAAACCACCAGGCAGTCCCGGTGTGCTGGTCATAGGTAGGACCCTCGCCAAGCATGCAAGCTGGTGCGTTCAATGCGGAACCCTTGAAAGCGGTGCGGTCGTTGCTCACAGTCCTTGCTCCGCAAGTGCGTCATACGCGGCAATTGCTTCCGCGCCGCGCTGCAGTACATCGCTCGCCGCCATGCCTTCCTTGTATAGGCTCGAGCCCAGTCCGAAGGTGCGGACGCCGATCTTGGCATAGGCCGCGAAATCGCCGTTTGAAACCCCGCCGACAGCACCGACGGGAACGTCTTTCGGCAGGATCGCCGATATCGCGTTGATGCCCGATGGGCCGAGCACGCTGGCGGGAAAGAATTTCAGCGCCGAAGCTCCGGCAGCGCAGGCGGCAAGCGCTTCGCTTGGCGTAAACACGCCGGGCATGGTCACCATCCCGCGCGATGCGGCACGACGGATTACCTCGGGCTCGACATTGGGGCTAACCATCAATCGGCCGCCGACGTCATGGAGCCGGTCGACATTGGTCACCGTCAGCACCGTGCCTGCGCCAATCAGCACATCGGCCGGGGCACGCTTGGCCGCCATCTCGATCGAGTTGAACGGGTCCGGCGAATTCAGCGGAATCTCGATGGCGGTAAACCCGCAGTCAATCAGGCCGTCAACAATCTCGATGGTCTCGGAAGGCTTGATGCCGCGCAGGATCGCCACAAGGCTGCGTTTCATGGAGGGGAAGGGAATTCTGGTCATGCGCGTTTGCGATCTCCTGTTGTGGCCGAATAGCTGCGCCAGGCTTCCATCAAACCGCGCCTGACCGCCATGTCTGCATCAATGTCGCGGAGTTTTGCACCGCATTCCGACAGGGCAGCATGATACAGTTTTTGCAAGGATCCGCTTGCCACCAGGCCTACCTGCTCGCTGCCGCGGATGCCGGCGCCGGCCAGTTCCGTGCCAATCAGCAATCCTGAAAGCCGCGCCCGGTTGCAGCCTGTCTCGGTGGCGTGCAGCAAATGTCCGGCGCGAAGCGAAAACAGATGATGCGTGGTTTTTTCGGGTCGTGCCCAGCCGTCCCGAACACCTGTCAGAAAAGCCGGATCCTGCGCACCCACTGGGCCGGCACCGCCGGTCGAATGGGCCAGAATGGTGTTGTCGTTGATGGTGGAAAACAGTTCGCCGGTCATGTAGGTTTCAAAACCGGTGACCACGGCGCCGTCCATGGATACCCATTTGGAATGGGTTCCCGGCATGCAATAACGCGCGCCACCCGGCATTTCCAGATAAGCCCCGAGCAATTGGGTTTCCTCGCCGCGCATCACGTCGGGCTCGTCGTTTGAACGGACCGCCAGGCCCGGAATGATGGCAATCTCACGCGCCACACCGGGAACCCTGGTTGCGTTCTGGCCGATACCGGTGACATTGGCGGGAATGTCGAGATAACCCGCTTCTACCCATCCCTGGCGGGATCCGGCCATGCCGCAGATGATGGCCGGCAATTCCCGTGGCGCCGATAATGTCGCCAGATGGCCTTCCAGCACGGTTTCAAAGCCGCGTCCGGCGACTTCGTTCATGCCTTCATGGCTTCGTGTTTCGGCGAGCACCGTGCCGTCAGCCGATAGCAGCCAGAGCCGGAAGCTCGATGTGCCCCAGTCGACAGCGACAACGGCGGGGGGCATACTCACATCATGCCTCCGTCGGCAATCAGCACTTGTGCGGTGATCATGGCGGCGGCATTGGACGCCAAAAACAGGCACGGCCCGATCATGTCTTCAGGTTCGATCGGGCGTTTGAGGCATTGCCGGTCAATCATCGCCGCAAGCCCCTCATCTGTCACCCACAGCTTCTTCTGTCGCTCGGTCATTACCCATCCCGGTGCAATCGCGTTGACGCGGATGCCATCGGGACCAAGCCGCCCGGCAAGCCCCTTGGTCAAGCCTACAATACCGGCCTTGGCGGCTGTGTAGGACGGCATCTCGCCAATGTTGAGCATGTAGGATGTCGAAGTGAAACTGACGATTGCGCCACGACCGGCAGCAATCATCCCCGGGGCCACTGCCTTGGCGGCAAAGGCGACCGGCCGCAAATTGATGGCCTGATTGTTGTCCCAATACTCGCCGCTCATGTCGAGCAGTTCATGCCGGTCATCGAAGGCGGCGTTGTTGACCAGCACGCTTGTCGCGCCATGGGCCTGTTCGGCCTGTTCCGCGGCGCGCTTGATGGCCTCAAGATCGGTCAGGTCAGCGTGGATGAACAACGGTGCATGGCGCGCATTTGCAGCCAGCCTCAGCGCCAGCGCCTCGCTTGCTGCTTGGGCGATGTCAATGAAGGCAACCTTCGCGCCCTGATCGACGAAACCTTCCGTCAATGCAGCGCCAATGCCGGTGCCGCCGCCGGTGATCAGCACCGCCGCGTCGACAAGATCTGGGTATCTGGGATGTGTACTCATGGGTCATTGTCCATTGCATCTATAGTGATCTCAAGCCCGGTCTGGGCGTAAAGCGATGGCAGGCCGATGCCGACCGTTGCCAAGGCTTCACCGCCGAGCACGAAGCCGTCGTGATAGAGCGGGTTGTCGAATTTCCGGTTCGCTTTCTTGAGCGATTCCGTCACAGTTTCAAGCTGTACCCGATAGGCCCGTTCGCGGTCGAGGCCTGGAACCCGGATGCGTGGCGGAACGGTCGACCGGGGCCGGTCGATTTGCATCAGCACCAGCCGCGCGGCGCTCTGGTCGACCGCCACGCTTTGTGCGCCGATCAGCGTGTCATCCACCGTGCGAATTCGGAAGAATTTACCCGTGTGCCAGATATGGCGGTCGCGTTTGTGCCGCTCGATGGCGTCGCGCATGATCACCTTGTCTTCGTCACTCATCCTGGTCAGGTCGGCTTCCACGCCCATGTGGCCGTAGCTTGCCACCAGCGCGCGGAACCCGGCATGCAGGCCGCGGCCAGATGTGTGGCTCCAGGCCGGCCCGATATGCGCGCCCATCACTTCGGGCGGCAGAAAATAGGAAAACCCGGTTTGAATGCGCGCCCGTTCGACCGAATCATTGCTGTCCGATGTCCAGAACCGGTGGGTGCGCTTGAGGATCTCGTAATCGATGCGGCCGCCACCGGAAGCGCAGCTTTCGATCTCCAGCTTGGGAAACGCTGCGCCCAACCGGTCGAGCAGCGCGTAGAGCGCGCCCGTCTGGCGGTACACGGTCGCCCGTCCCGAGGAATCGCCGGGCAGCACCAGGTCGCGGTTCATGTCCCATTTCAGGTAGGCAATGTCATGATTGCTGACCAGCTCGGACAAGCGCTCGAACAGATACTCGCTGACATTGGGATTGGCGATGTCGAGCACCAGCTGGTTGCGCCCGGTCAGTCTCGGGTAGTTGCCCAGCCCCAGCACCCAGTCAGGGTGGTTCTGGAACAGCTCGGACTGTTGATTGACCATTTCCGGTTCTACCCAGAGGCCAAATTCCATCCCCAGTGAACGCACATAATCGGCGATCGGCTGCAGCCCGTCGGGATATTTGCCAGGATCGGGATACCAGTCGCCAAGACTCGAGGTGTCATCGTTGCGGCCACGGAACCAGCCGTCATCGAGCACGAAGCGTTCGGCGCCGATATCGGCAGCGGCATCGGCCAGCGCTGTCAGGCGTTCGTGCTTGTGATCAAAATAGATCGCTTCCCAAGTGTTGACTGTCACGGGCCGGGGTTTGTCGGGAACCGGAAACCTGATGATGTGCTTGCGCACATGGGCGTGGAATTTCTGTGACAGGGCATTCATGCCGTTGTCGGAATGCGCCACATACAGCGTCGGTGTGGTCATCCGCTCGCCTGGCGAGAGTGTGCCTTCACCCGAAAACAACAGCACGCCCATCTGCAACTGCACGTCGCCGGTGGTCAGCCGCTCCAGCACCATCCGGTGGTTTCCGCTCCATCCCAGATGCAGGCCCAGGCATTGTCCGGTTTCCTCGTCGGTCATGGCGTTGAGCAGAATAGTGCCCGGAAATGCCTCGTGCGAGGTTCGCCCGCGCCGGTTCTCGCGCTTGGTCAGGCCCAGTTGAATGGATTGCCGCTCGATCGCGAATTCGGCGCACCAGCGGCCGTGAAAGGCGAGATACTGGGAAAACTGCTGTGGCGGCGCGATCACCGGCGTCGACAACCAGTCGACCACGATCGGCGTGTCGCCATCATTGAGCAGGCTGCTCGAAAACGTCGCCACATCGGTTTCCGGATCAAGGTCGACATTGAGATCAAGCAACAGGCCGCGGTCGGCGTCGATCATGCCGAAGGTGATGCCGCCTTCGCGGGTTTCCTGACGGCTCACGGTAAACTGGCCGGCCCATCCTGGCGCGGTGCTGGATGGCCGGTGGGCGATCAGCGCCGGATGGCCGAGAAAGCCGCGGCCGATTTCCGGGTGCAGGCTGATGGCTGCATTGTCATCAAGCGTTGCCTGCGGCAGTGGCCGTTCGGAAATCGCCACCAGCACATCGAGGTCGATGTCGGCCGGCAATTTCTTGCCGTGGTAGATAGCGATCGGGATGCCCGTGGTCCAGGCAAACACCAGACTGGTCGCCACGCCGTCGAGCCGCAGGGTCTTGGTCAGTGTGGGCACGTGTGAACTAACCTTTCGTGGCGCCAAGCGTCAGGCCGGCAATGAAATGCTTCTGCATCAGGAAGAACATCAGTACCGGCGGCATGGCGGCGATGATTGATCCGGCAGACACCAGTTGCCATTGCGCGATCCATTGCCCGTTGAGCGAATAGAGCCCGGCGGTGACCGGTTGGGTCTCGGCGCTGGTGGTCAGTACCGTAGCCCAGAAATAGTCGTTCCAGATGAAGGTGAAGATCAGCACCGACAACGCCGCGATTGCCGGCCGCATCAATGGCACCACGATGTACCAGAAGATGCGGAACTCGGAGACCCCTTCGACGCGCGCGGATTCGATCAGTTCAAACGGCAACCCCTTGATGAAGTTTCGCATGAACAAGGTGCAGAACCCCGACTGGAAGGCGATGTGAAACAGCGCCAGGCCAGTGATCGTGTTGTAGAGCCCGGTTGAGACGGTAAGGTCGCGCACCGGTACCATCAGGATCTGGAACGGCACGAAATTGCCGGCCACGAACAGGAAGAAGATCACCAGGTTCATCTTGAAGCGGTAAACGGCAAGCGCAAAGCCGGACAGGCAGGAAATCGCCACCGCTCCGATGACCGTTGGAATGGTCACCTTGAACGAGTTCAGGATGTAGCTGCCGATCGGCGAATTGTTGAACACGTCGGCATAGTTCGAGAAGGCGAGATAGCTCGGCAAGCCGAAATAATTGCCGGCAGCCAGGTCGCTCGACGGTTTGAGCGACGTCATGGCGACGCCAAGCAACGGCAGCAGCCACAGGATCAGGGCAACGGGCAGCGCCAGCTTGTAGAGGAGCTGGATCGACGGAGAGGTTTTTTCGATGGCTATGGGAAACATCACACGCCCCTTTCGTCGCGGATCATCTTCCAGATAAAGCCGGAGATGAAAATCATCATGATGGCGAACAGGATGACGGCAATCGCGGCGCCGTAACCCATCCGGTAGCCATATTCCGAGAGCGCCTGTTCATACATGTAGAATGACAGCACCCTGGAGGAGCCATAGGGGCCGCCATCGGTCATGATCGACACCAGGTCGAACGAGCGAAGCGCGCCGATCACGGTAACCACCACGGCGATGAAGGTGGCAGGCCTGAGCTGCGGCAGGATGACATGCCAGAGCATCTTCCAGCCCTTGGCGCCATCGAGCCGTGCAGCTTCCACCTGGTCTGGCGCCACATTGTTGAGCCCGGTCAGATACAGGATCATGCAATAGGCGATCTGCGGCCAGAGGCCGGCGACGATGATGCCGTAGGTCACGTAACGGTCGTCCGCCAATACTGCGACGCCGGTGCCGGTAACCCACTCGATCAGATTGTAGAACAGCCCGAAATTGGGGGCGTAGAACCAGGAAAAGATCAGGCCGACGACGACCTGACTGATGACGAAAGGAAAGAAGAAAAGCGATTTGTAAATGCGGATCCCGGTGACCGTCTGGTTCAGAAACAGCGCGATGAACAGCCCGGCGGGAACCGCCAGCATATAGAGCGCCAGCCAGATGATGTTGTTCTTGAGCGAGGTGTAGAACGCTTCGTCATCGGCCAATTCGACGTAATTTTGAAGGCCCAGCCAGGTTTTGGTGCCCAGGCCGTCCCAGTCGTAAAAGCTCAGCCACATCGAGGCGATGATCGGGTAGATGACATAGAGCGCGAACATTGCAATGCCGGGGGCGAGAAAGATCCATGGCGCCAGCGCTCGCTGGTTTTTCTTCCAGACACCAACCTTGCGTTTGTTGGTGCCGGCGATTGCCGTTGTTGCTGACCCCGTCATGACTACCTCCCAGTGCGCAGCCGGTCGTGCGTACGCTACAATCCGCCGCCGGTCTCGTCAGGCCGTATAGAAGCGACCGGGCGATCAGAGGGCCGCCCGGCCGTTTGTCCTATTTGTAGATACGTCCACGCGCCTTTTCGAGGCGTTCCAGGATCTTGTCGACGTTCTCCGGCTTGACCATGAATTCCTGGAAGCCTTCCATGCCGATCTTGGCCATTTCGGCCGGTGCGTCGCGGTCGAAGAACTGGGCGATGCCGCCGTCAGCCGTCGAAAGCATCTCGAACCCGGCTTGCAGGAACGGATCGTCGCCGACCTTTGCCTGATTGTTGATCGGCAATTGGCCGAGAGCCTCGTTGACCTTGGTCTGGACGTCTGCCTGAGCAAGATATGCGAGGAACTTCTTGGCGTCGGGAACATTCTTGGCGCCGGCCGTAATGTGGACGGTGTCGGTCGGCGCTTCTTCGCCGCGCGGAATGCCCGGGGTGATTTCCGGGAATGTCATGAAGCCGAGCGTATCGTTGGTCATGCCGCCGTCCTTGAACACGGCCACGGCAAAGTTGCCCATGACATAGTTGGCGGCCTTGCCCTGAACCAGCAGCGTCGCAGCGTCCTGCCATTCAAGTGCTGCGTGGTTGGCGGTCAGGTAACCGGGCTCGACCAGCTTGGCCCATTCCGCGAAGGTGTTCTTCACGCGGTCGTCGGTCCAGGCCACCTTGCCGGCGGTGAGTTCCATGTGGAAATCATAGCCGTTGGTACGCAGGTTCATGTAGTCGAAGATGCCGGCTCCGGGCCACAGCGCCTTGGTGCCGGTGGTCAGGCAATCAATGCCGGCTTCCTTGAACTTGGCGCAATTGTCGATGAACTGGGCCCAGGTGGTGGGAACCTCGACGCCGACCTGCTTGTAGACGTCCTTGTTGTAGTAAATGCCCCACTGATAATAGGTGTAGGGGATGCCCCACTGCTTGCCGTCGATGGTCATCGAGCCTTTGGCCGAGGCCAGTGTCTCGCCCAGATTATTGTCTGCCCAGACGTCGGAAACATCCTGAAACTGACCCGAGTTGACGAAGGGCGCCATGCGGTTGCCAGCATACCAGTTGGCCAGATCCGGTGAATCCGCGGTCAGGAAGTTGCGGATCGATGTCTTGTAGCCCTCATGGTCGAAGTTCTGCAGAATAACGTCGATGTCGGGGTTGGCGGCTTCAAAATCCGCGATCACGGCTTCGAAGGCCGCGAGCGGCGCCGGGTCGAAGTCGGCGTAATATTTCAGTGTGCGCTGCTCGGCCATTGCCTGCGTTGCCACGAGAGCAAGGGCAGCGGAGCCAAGAAGCGTCGATGTGAGTGAAAGCTTCATTCAGATATCCTCCCAGAGGTTGACCAAACTGCCGTCCCTTGGGTGTCGGCACCGCAAGCGCGGTCGCTCCACCTGCCGGGCGGGTAATCCTCCAAGACCACCCCGACAGCGTCAATTTATGTTCCATTAAATGGAACTCAATTTGACTATTTAGAATTATCAATCTATGGTGTAGGGATTGTCAAGGTGCAAAAAGTGGCTGCATGGCCACCGCAGGCGCCGAACTGAAGCGAGCAGGCGTCATCGCGCAGGCTTAACTTCTTGAAGTCAGACGGTTTCCCGGTTGCGGCAATGAGGTGCTGTTGGGAAACAGGGGAGGAAATGTGAAGGATCAGGGAAACAAGGCGAAAGCCGCGTCGGGTAATTCCGGCCCACAAGCTGACCGGCCTGTGCGCGGCCGGGCGGATACCGGGACGCTCGGCAAGGCAATTTCGGTGCTGGATATCGTCGCGTCTTCGGACGAGCCGATGCGCTTTACCGATATTCTCGCCGTCTCCGACCAACCGCGCGGCACCTTGCACCGGCAACTCTCCAATCTGGTCGAGGAGGGGTTGCTGTCATTGGGGCGCGACCATGCCTATTCCGTCGGCATTCGCCTGCTTAAATTCGCCGCCAAAGCCTGGGCCGGCAATCAATTCCGAGCCATCGCCGAACCGCATTTGCGAGCCCTGCACGATCTCACCGGCGAAACCGTGCATCTGGGCGTGCTGCGCGGCAACGAGGTGATCTATCTCGACAAGGTCGAAAGCCGTCAGGCCGTGCGCATGTATTCGCAGATCGGCAATGCGTCGCCGGTCTACTGCACTGGTGTTGGCAAGGCGGCGATGTCGGCACTGCCTGAGGCCGAGGTTAAGGCCATCATCGCCACCATCAAGTTTCACCGTTTCACCGACAGTACGCTGACAACACCGGCAGCGCTGATGAACGAGATTGAAACGATCCGCCAATGCGGCAATGCCTATGACCGCGAGGAGCATGAGCCGGGCATTCGTTGCGTCGCGGCGCCGATATATTCGGCCGACAGGAGTTTCGTCGGCGGCGTCTCGGTCACCGGTCCGGCCTACCGGATTCCGGCGGCAACGCTGGAAGGCTGGGCAGGGCTGGTACGCGATACCGCCAAGGCTGTGATGGAGGACATGGGCGCACGGCTGGGGCCGCGGACATGAATGCCTGGGTGGAAAATGAAGGGTGATCGCAAGGTCGCCATAAACCGGGGTGACCGGAGATTTGAAAGGGAGAGTCATGGCAGGACTTGAATTACGTCAGGTGAAGAAGTCTTTCGGCAGCGTCAAAGTCATCCACGGTGTGGATCTGGACATCGACGATGGTGAGTTCACAGTATTTGTCGGCCCGTCCGGCTGCGGCAAATCGACATTGTTGCGGCTGGTTGCAGGGCTCGAGGCAACCACCAGCGGCACATTGTCGATCGGCGGCCAGGATGTCACCGACGTTGAACCGGCCGACCGTGGCGTCGCCATGGTGTTCCAGTCCTATGCGCTTTACCCGCATATGACGGTTGAGGAAAACATGGGGTTCGGTCTGAAGATGACCGGGCATCCGGCAGCCGAGATCAAGGAGCGGGTCAGCCGCGCTTCGGCTATCCTGCATCTCGATCCGCTGCTGCAGCGCAAGCCCAAGGCACTGTCGGGTGGCCAACGTCAGCGGGTCGCCATCGGTCGCGCCATCGTTCGCCAGCCCGAAGTCTTCCTGTTTGACGAGCCGTTGTCCAATCTCGACGCCGAACTCAGGGTGCAGATGCGCCTCGAAATCGCCAAGCTGCACAAGGAACTCGGCGCCACCATGATCTACGTGACCCATGATCAGGTCGAAGCCATGACTCTGGCCGACAAGATCGTGGTGCTGCGCGCAGGCATAATCGAGCAGACCGGATCGCCGCTGACGCTCTATGATGATCCGGACAATTCTTTCGTTGCCGGCTTCATCGGTTCGCCACGAATGAATTTCCTGCCGGCGTCAGTGGTCAGCTCCAACGGCGAAATCCTGACCGTGCGGCTTGACGATCTCGACGGAATCGAGGTGCCGATGACCATTCGCGGCAAACACCCCAAGCCGGGCACGAAATTGCAGCTCGGCATCCGGCCGGAGCATTTCGATCCCGCTGGCAGCGTAAAGGTCTCGATGCTGATCGATGTCATCGAACATCTCGGCGGATCGTCGTTTGCCTATTCCCGCTCAGACATGGAATTGCCGCTCACCATCGAGCTGCGCGACAACCGTGATGCGCGTGAAGGCGAAGCTCTCAGGACCGGTTTTGATCCCGCGCGCGCCTTTCTATTCGATGCGCAATCCGGTCTGCGCCTGCGCTGAGCGTGGTGTGATCGATGACAGAAAAGGCCCGGATCCGGTCTGGACCCTGGGCCTTTTGTTTGTGCCTTGAAGCCGTTTATGCGGTTGGCAAACGGTAGTCCTTGAGCTGCTCGCGCAGGGTTGTCTTCTGGATCTTGCCGGTTGCGGTGTGCGGGATTTCATCGACGAACACGACATCATCAGGAATCCACCATTTGGCGATCTTGCCTTCAAGAAAGCCGAGCAGATCCGGTTTGGACGGCGACTTTCCTTCCCTGGCCACGATCACCAGCAGCGGCCGTTCGTCCCATTTCGGATGGGCGACGCCGATGACCGCGGCTTCCGCGACGTCGGGGTGGCCTACCGACAGGTTTTCGATTTCTATCGACGAGATCCACTCGCCGCCCGATTTGATCACGTCCTTGGCGCGGTCGGTGATTTGCATGTAGCCATACTGGTCGACATGGGCGACATCGCCCGTATCAAACCAGTTTTCCGTGTCGAACAACTCGGCCCCACGCTCCTTGTAATAAGCCGACGATACCGCCGGTCCGCGAACCTTGAGGCGCCCGAACGTGGTGCCATCCCAAGGTAGCTCGTTGTTCTCGTCGTCGGTGATCTTCATCTCGACGGTGAAGGGCGGGTGGCCCTGCTTGGTCTGCAGGTCGAGTTTCGCCTCGCCCTCCAGGTGTTGATATTCCGGTTTCACCGAGCACAGCGTGCCCAGCGGGCTGGTTTCGGTCATGCCCCAGGCGTGGATCACCTCAACGCCGTAATTGTCCTGAAACGCCTGGGTGATCGCGCGCGGACAGGCCGAGCCGCCAATCACGACACGGTTCAGGTCCGGCAATTTTCCGCCTTCCTTTTCCATGTGCTGCAACAACATCAGCCACACTGTCGGTACGGCCGCGGTGATGGTCACCTTTTCTTCGGTGAGCAATTGATAGATCGATTGCCCATCCATCCCGGCGCCGGGCATGATCATCGCGCAACCCGACATCGGCCCGGAAAACGCGGTCGACCAGCCATTGGCATGAAACAGCGGCACCACCGGCATCAACCGGTCACGCGATGACAGGCAGAGCATGTCCGGTTGCATTGCGGTCATGGCGTGCAGCACGTTCGACCGGTGGGAATAGACCACACCTTTGGGGGCTCCGGTGGTGCCCGATGTATAGCACATTCCCGCCGCGGTGCGTTCGTCGAACTCGGCCCAGACGAAGTCGCCATCGGCTTCGGCGATATAGCTTTCATAGGATACCGCGTTGGCAAGCGAGGTTTCGGGCATGTGCGCGTCGTCGGTCAGAATGACGATTCGCTCCAGACTCGGCACCTTTGGGGCGATGGCCTCAACAAGCTTGATGAAGGTGAGGTCGACAAACAGCATCCGGTCTTCTGCGTCGTTCATGATCCAAGTGATCTGATCGTGAAACAGCCGTGGATTGAGCGTGTGGTAGACCGCGCCAACGCCGAGAATGCCGTACCAGGTTTCCATGTGCCGCCAGGTGTTCCAGGCCATGGTTGCAACCCGGTCGCCGATTCCTATCCCGTCGCGGGCAAGTCTTTGGGCGAGTTTGAGCGACCGTGCGTGGATTTCGCCGTAATTCGTTCGGTGGATGGGGCCCTCCACCGAGCGCGAAACAACCTCTCGCTGGCGGTGATAAATCGCCGCATGATCAATCACCTTGTGGCAAAGAAGCGGCCATTCTTGCATCATTCCCAGCATGTTTACCCCTTGAAGTCTCACGTTTTTACTCTTGGAGCAGTATGTCCCAAATTGCCGTTTTCACAATATGAAAATATGTGGGCAATCATTTTGAATCCGTTGGTCTATGGTATAGCTTTGCCCAAAGAATTTGCAGGTGATGCGGGTACATGATGAAATATCGAGCAGTTTGAAGGGTGCCGGCCCACCAGCAGTCAGCGCACATCTATGGAGGGAAGCGGATGGCTTGTTCACCCGAAAATTCAACTATCAGGTCAGGCGGCCGTCGCGTCGCCAGGCCAATCGCGGGCGTTAAAATGTTTGAGTTGAAGAAGTTTTTCCTGCATCGGCCGGGCGGTAAATGACTAAGCGCGGTCAGCCTGCCAAAGACCAGGCAGATATTCTGAGCCGATTGGAAAAATGCGCGACACAGTTCGACATTTTCCGCTTGTTGCGGGAAATTACAGAAGCCTACGGATTCAGTTATTTCTTCATTGCCAGCCCTTCAAATGAGGGATCGAAGACTTTTGCCGACATGATGATCATCACGTCCGCGCCGGCATCGCTGGTGCAGCGCTATGAAGATGGCGGCTTGACCAAGAACTGCCCTCTGGCCGACGCCTTGGAAGGCATTGGTGCGCCGGATGAATATAGGCTCGATGGTCCGGACCTGTCCACGTCACCTGCGCATCAGACCGCTCTGAGCGGGTTCCGGAACGATTATGATCTTGATTGCTGGTTCATTGTTCCGGTCTATCATCCCGATCATGGGCCAGCGGCAGTCTGCTTCCTTGGCAAACGCGGGGGAATGGACTTCACCGAAAAGGCCGGTCTCGCCTTGTTCGGGCAAGTCGCGCACCACAGGCTGCGGTTCGTATCAGCCAAACCCGCAAAGGCCGACTCGCCTCTGACCGAGCGCGAGCGCGAGTGCCTGATCTGGACCTCGGCAGGCAAGACATCGGTGGAGATCGCCCGGATTCTCGACCTGTCGGAACATACGGTCAATCACTATCTCAACAATGCCGCGCGCAAGCTAGATGCCGTCAACCGGACCCAAGCGGTGGCCTATGCGATCCGCAATGGCTTCATTGACTAGGGGCTGTTGACGTTTACCGTGTGTGAATGAGCGTTGCGGCAATTGAGATGAAGGCTTTGAAACTCTGGTCGGTTTTGCAAGAGCGCATTGCTATCCCTCTGTTTTCCTTCAGTTTGCCAAAGTAGTTTTCGATCAAATGCCGCCATTTGTAGGTTTCCTTGTCGAACTCTGCCGGGAACCTCCGGTTGGATTTTGGCGGTATGACCGGGGTTATGCCGCGATCCAGCAGGCCATTGCGCAGCCAATCCGCGTCAAAGGCCCTGTCCGCCAGCAAATATCCGGCGGACAAGCCGCTGATCAACGCATCGGTCTCGCGCAGATCATGAGCTTGCCCTGGCATCAGACAGAAATCGACGAGATTACCGAGCGCATCCGTCAGAGCCAGTATCTTTGTCGTTATGCCGCCGCGTGAGCGTCCAATGGCCTGGCAGAGAGTCCCCCTTTTGCGCCCTGACCCGAGCGATGAACCTTGACGATAGTACCGTCGATCATTGCGTATTCCAGATCGGCGTCTGAGGCTAATGCTTTGAACATACAATAGAAAGCATCCGCTTTGACCCATCTGCGGAACCGCTTGAATACAGAATTCCATTTGCCAAACTCACCCGGCAATTCGCGCCATTGCGCGCCCGTGCGGACGATCCAGAGGACTGCCTCCATGAAAAGTCGTGGGTCACGTCCGGTTTGTCCGGGATCGGTGGTTTTACCCAGGCAGTATGGTTCGATGATCGCCCATTGCGAATTGGATAGGACTCTTCGGGTCAAGGTTGCTCTCCTCCGTTTGCAACCTCGAATCAGAAGTCAGGTGATTTGGGAATCCCGAACGTCAACAGCCCCTAATGCATGGCGCGTTCAAATGGGTTCATTCGAACGATAATTTGGATGCATTGGTTCTAGCGCTCGCAGTGCCACGCCCGGCGGTCTCTGCTCGTGGCTTGGCAGGCGTGGTGATGGCTACTCCGCGACCGGATACCAATAGCGCGCATTGGCTTCACCACGAATGATCCGCACATGCTGGTTGGCAAACACCCGGTAGGGATGGCTCCACTCGCCGTCGGGCCATTGCACCCGAATGGTGGCGCGCTCGGATACGCCCAGACCGACATGTGTGAACCCGGCCTGGCCCGATGCATGGCCTCCACCCACCTGCAGCCGCCGGGTCTGGGTGCGGGTGCCGGTGCGCACGGATATCAGCGCTCCGACCGCCGCCGGGTTGATGGCGCCATTGTCGAGTTCGATCTTGACCCAGTTGCCGAGCGGACGGTGGCCCCAGCTGGTTGCCGCGCCAAGATTGTGGAACAGGCTTGCCGGATGCTCGCGGTTGACGACCAGCAGGTCGAGCATGCCGTCCATGTTGAAATCCTCAACGACCGCGCCGCGCCCGCGCGTATCAAGCGCAATGCCGGCTTCATCGCCTTTCTCGTGGAATTTTCCATCAAAACCGCCGAGCAGCAGATTGTCCGGGTCGAAACTGGCAAAATCCGGCATCGCCTGGACGTTGCCCTTGGCGATGAACAGGTCGGTCATGGTGTCGTTGTTGATATCGGCGAACTGGCTGTGCCAGCCGGTCGATGGCTTCGGGTCACCGCCAGTATAGGGCCGCTGTGCGGTGGCGCCCATCTCGAAGGCGATGTCGCGGTAGATCGGCCGGTCCTCACCGGCCTCGTCGTCGAGTTTCTGCAGCTTGGTGTCGCCCATCGAGGTCAGTGCGTATTCGGGCAGGCCGTCGGCGTCGAAATCGGTTTCGGCGATGCCCATCCCCCAGATGGTAAGCCGTTGCCAGCCTTGCGATGCCGAATAGAGTTTGGGCGCACGGCCCGGCGACACGTCCCAGAGTTGCTCTTCGCCGCCGCGATAATATTGCCGGTCATTGGTAACCCTGAGGTCGGGCTGGCCGGAGCGGTTCCAGTCGGTAAACAGCATCGACAGCGCACAGTAACCTGGCTCCAGCGTCAGCGCCTCTGTGTAATCCGGCGTCTCACCTGCGCGTGGTCGCAGCAGCCGGTTGGCCTCGCAGGTTCCAAACGGCGTGCCCGGCGCGGACCTGTCTACATAATTGCCAATGGCGATGGTTGGAAACCGGGCCTCCTTCTCCCAGACCGCCGACATCGCCGTCGACCAGGCGCGGCCTCCATCGAAGCTGAAAGCGCGGTTGGCTTTGGTAAAGCTGCAATCCGGCCCGCCCTTCAGCACCAGATTGCGGCCCAGTTTGAGCAGCACCAGATCGGTATGGCGGTCATTGTCGATGTCGAGCGGGTAGGCGCCCAGAACATTGCTCAGATCTTCCGATGACAATCCGGTTTGTACGGCCTTGAACGCCAGCGCGCCGCCGGTAGGGCTTTGATTGACGTACAATTGCGCCTCTGAGGCACCGCCAGCCAGTAGCAGATCGGGGAGCCGGTCGCCGTTGCAATCAAAACTCGCCGCGCCGCCGCCAACAAAGAACTCCCACGGCCCGGTATAGCTGTGGTCGATACCCGCAGCGATCGCCTCCTCGTGCAGCGTCGGGATGTCCGCGGCAAAATCGGATCCCGCATGGGCGGGCTGGTGGAATGACAAAGCGCTGATGATGCCAAGCGTGAGACAGGAGCGGATATAGGTCATGGGACAATCACCAGAGTTTTGAGATAGGCAATCAAGGCGGATTTGTCGGCATCGGGAGCAGCCTCATAGGCATCCCGGGAAGCCCGCGCGTCGCCTCCGTGGGCCAGAATGATTTCGTCCAGGCTGTGGAAATCATTGCGGTGGCCATAGGGTGCGGTTGATCCGACGCCCCACAATTCGGTCGTCTGAAAAATGTTGCGGTCGACAAAACGTTGCGACAGCAATTCATTGCCGAGCGCGTCGATTTGGTTGTCGGTCATGACATAGCGTTTGAGATCGCCGAACAGAGGCACCAGCACCCGGCCTTGTTCGTCGCGGGGCAGGGACGCCGCCCAGTCCATCAACGCCAGATCGTAAATCGCCGGCGCATCGACTTGCCGGTCGTTGAGGGTGCCGGCCAGATCGTATGGGCCGGGATCAGAGAAGGCGAGGCTTTCCAGCGGCAGCGAAGGACGGTGGCAACTGCCGCAATCAAGTTCGCCAAGTACCACTTCGCCACGCACTGCGGCCTCAGGCCAGCCGGCAATTTGAGGAACCTCTTGCCGCGGCGCGGGCAATGTCGCCTGCCAGGCAACCAGTGCCGAGATGTCGGCGGCGGTCACCTCGACGGATTTGCCGTCTCCGTCAAAATCCGCCGAGCCGGTCCAGCGTGCGCCATACCGTTCGTCAGGCTGCATGCCGTGGTGGTGGTTGAGCGCGTTGATGGTGAATTGCCGCAGCGAGGTCATCACGCCTTTGTGGCTGAACGGGCGGATCACCAGGTCGGTGTCGACGCCGTCAAGTTCATCGAGATTGACCGAGCCGTCGGCTTCGGCGGTGATGAAGCCGAATGCCACACCCTTGGTTTCAAGGGGCAGTCGCACGGTCTTGCCGTCCGCACGCGCCTGAGACAGCGCCGTGTTGCGGATTGCCTGCAGGTCGCGGCTCATTTCCCGCGCCAATAGTTCCAGCAGGCCCGAGCCGAACACGTGGTTGGTGCCCCGTTCATTGGAGAACTGCGGATCCAGTGAATCGAAGTCGGCGCTTTCGAAGCCTTCGGAAACGAACACGTTGGCCACGAAATCCCCGGCGCCGCCCATCACCGGCTGGTTGTGGCAGGCGCCGCAGGATCCCGAATCCGGTCCAGCGGTGCGCATGAACGCCTGTTGGCGTGCATGTTTGCGCCGGGTTGGGTCAATCGCCTGCGTTGCTTCCGGACGGCCGACACCGTCCTCGGTGGTAAACCGCGCCGCAAACAGGGCCTCGCCGGTTGCCATTAAGCGTTCAAGATCGGGTTTGGACAATCGCCCGGTGGGCATCTCCCCGGTCGCGCCCAGCGCCTGAGTGCGCTCCGCCCATGGTTCGGTTGCCAGCGCCGTCCCCGCCAGCGCCAGTTGAAGGCCCAGCAAGAAAGCCAAATGGTTCCGCAGACGCAAGCCCCGGTCCAAATTCCTCATCATGTTCCCCCCTGTTCCAGGATCTTCGGCGCAATCACCTCAAGGTCGATCGCCGCCATTGTGCGGTTGAGATGGCCTTCGAACACGAGGGCTTCCTCGTCATGCGATAGCGAAATCTCGAGCGGGCCCTCAATTCGGATACCAAGCGATACCGACAGGCCCTGATCGATCCCCGGCTGCATCAGGTCGAAAAACCGGATTCCCGGCCCGGTAAACACAACCGGCATACGACCGTACAGGCTGACCAGCCGCGCCAATCCGTTGCCAAGTGCGGTTCCGGCCTGGCGAAAGGCAAATTCCGCCATGCGGTCGCCGCGTCGCGCTAATCTGGCAATCTTCTCGACCTCGGTGAAAGGCACAAAACTTGCGGGAATGGTGTTGGGTGGCACCTCAAAGGCAGCGCGCAGAATTGCATAGAACCCGGCATAGGCCTCGATGCAGCCGTGCGAACCGCACCGGCACAACGCGCCGTCGTGGATGTGGATCATGTGGCCGAATCCGGGAGCCTTGGCCTGCGGCGATTGCGGATGTTCCGCATCAACAACGCCCAGGCCGATGGAATGACCGAGCGATAGCGCCGCCAGTCGCGGCACCGGCAAACCGGTCTGCTTGCGCAACGATTTGTGCAGAGCGCTCGCGACCAGCAGGCTTTCATGGTTGAGGGTCACCTTGGCGCGCCAATCCGGCGCCAGTGCTTCGCGCAGATTGATCTGCTGGCCGCTAAGCACCGGGGACCACAGCAACGTGGCATTGTCGTCGGCAACCAGCCCTTTTGACGATATCGAGATCGCCACCAGCGTGTCGCGCGTCACACCGGTACGTTCGGCAAGTTTCTTCAGTGCTGCGCGGATGCCTTGCACGAAGATCTCGGCCTGCTGGCCGGTGTTGTCGCGCTTCTCTTCAATGCGGTCGATAAGCGTTCCGGAATAATCCACCATCGAGTATTGAAGCACATCGGAGGAGATGCGGACGAAGGCTGCATAGGCGGCGGCCCGGCGCTGATTGAACAGCACTCTCGGTCGCCCACGCCCCTTGGCGGACGGCGCTTCCGCGCGCTCGATAACATGTTCGCTCTCAAGTTCCTGGGTGATGGCGGTGACGGTGGCCGACGCAAGGCCGGTGGCGATCGCCAGTTCGGTATGGGATTGACCGCGCTGCTCGCGCAACGCCGCAAGCACCAGCGCCCGGTTCTGGCGCCGGATCAACTCCGAGCTGGATTTCGTCAGCATTTTCGCCGCCGGACCTTCATGTCTTGAATCCGCTCCCGTTTCCTCCGCCATGGATAACAGCCACTCCCGGGCCTTGTTATTCCATGTTTATCCCCGCACGCCCCGTGTCAAAGCCGCACTGCAGCGTCTTTCCCCGGGTTTCTGTCTTGTCTCCGCGTCAAGGCGACTGGGTGCGCAACCGGACCCGTAAAGTGATGACGCCGACCGTGCAATCCGGCCTGAGTTGACAGCGTGGCGGAACCCTGACATTAATTTTCTCGACTGTCGAGAAAATAACTTTACATTTCATGGCAGTTCGTGCAGTTGAGCTTTGACCGGGCAGGGAGGCCCCGTCCGGCAGGAAATTCCCTTGGGAGGACAACATGAAATCGTTTATCTATTTGATGGCTGGATCGGCTATCGCGCTGACGATGTCGACGGCAACTTTCGCCAAGGACATGGTGATCGGCGTTTCCTGGTCAAACTTCCAGGAAGAGCGTTGGAAGACCGACGAAGCCGCCATGAAGGCCGCCATTGAAGCCAATGGCGACACCTACATTTCCGCTGATGCGCAGGCCTCGGCCGCCAAGCAGCTTACCGATGTCGAAAGCCTCATCGCCCAGGGCGCAAACGCGCTGGTGATCTTGTCGGTTGACTCCGGCGCTGTTGGCGCCGCCGTCGACAAGGCCGCCGCCGAAGGCATTCCGGTGCTCGGTTACGATCGGCTGATCGAGGATGAACGTGCTTTCTACCTGACCTTTGACAACAAGGGCGTCGGACGCATCATTGCCGAGACCGTCAAGGCCGCGCAGCCGGAAGGCAACTACGCCATCATCAAGGGCGACAAGGGCGATCCGAACGCGCTGTTCCTGCTTGAAGGCATGATGGAAGTCATCGGCCCGGATATTGAAGCGGGCAAGATCAAGATCGTCGGTGAAGCGTTCACCGACGGCTGGAAGCCTGACAACGCGCAGAAGAACATGGAACAGATCCTCACCGCTGCCGACAACAAGGTCGACGCGGTTCTGTCTGAAAATGACGGCATGGCCGGTGGTGCGATCGCAGCGCTTGCAGCCCAGGGGCTCAACATCCCGGTGGGTGGCCAGGATGGTGACCATGCAGCGCTCAACCGTGTTGCCCGCGGCACACAGACGGTTTCGGTCTGGAAAGACGCACGCGCACTTGGCAAGGCTGCTGGTGATATCGCCGCGATGCTTGCTGATGGCAAGGCGATGACCGACATCCCCGGTGCCGTGAAGTGGTCCGGTGGCGCCAAGGGCGTTGAGATGAATGCGATCTTCCTGGCCCCGACCCCGATCACCAAGGACAACGTCGGTGTTGTCATCGAGGCGGGTCACATTGCCAAGGACAAGGTCTGTGAAGGCGCCATGGACGGCGTCAACGGCTGCTGATCCTGCTTGTATTTTGAACAAGACCTGCGCCGGCGAGATTTCGCCGGCGCAGGTCGCGCCTTGCCGATCAAAATCGGACGGCGCAAACTGCTGCCAGCCACCCGGACTGCGGGAGCGGCCAATAATTGCTTGTGGATGGGGGAGTCCAGGTGAGCCAAACACTATCAAAATCCGAAACCGGCGCTGGCCGGGTCGAAAACGAGGGCCTCTTCACAAAGTTCCTGCGCGCGACCGAGGTTGATGTCCGGCTGCTGGGAATGATCGCCGCCTTGCTGGCGATCTGGATCGGGTTCCACGTCTATGGCGAGCTGGTCATCGGCCGCGGTTCGTTCCTGTCGGCGCGCAACCTGTGGAACCTTTCGGTTCAAACCGCCTCCATCGGCGTCATGGCCACCGGCATGGTGTTGGTAATCGTCACCCGGCACATCGATTTGTCGGTTGGCTCGATCCTTGGCTTCTCGGCCATGATGATGGCCATCGTGCAGGTCTGGATCCTGCCCGAATATCTCGGTCTCGGCCACCCGATGATCTGGATCATCACCGTCGTCTGCGGCCTGTTGATTGGCGCCGCGATCGGCGCATTTCACGGCTATCTTATTGCCTATCTCGGCATCCCCGCCTTCATCGTCACGCTCGGCGGGTTGCTGGTCTGGCGCGGCGCGGCGTTCTTGCTGGCGCGCGGCGAGACCATTTCTCCGGTCGACAGCACCTTCGCGCTTTTGGGTGGCGGCCCCTATGGCTCGATTGGCGCCACCGGAAGCTGGATCGTCGGTGTGCTGGTCTGTCTTGGTATTGTCGCCATGCTGGTGGTCGGCCGGCGTCAGCGCAACCGCTACAATTTCCCGCTGCGGCCAATGTGGGCAGAGATGTTCCTCGGCATCGTCGGCTGTGGCGTCACCATCGGTTTCGTCATGCTGGTCAACAGCTATCCTTGGCCGCGCGGCATCGTCAAACAGTATGTCGCCGCCAACAACATCGACACCCCGGTCAATGAGCTGTTCATTTCCCACGGTTTCGCCATCCCGGTGCTGATCCTGTTCGGTGTCGGTATCCTGATGACCTTCCTGACCTCGCGCACCCGCTTCGGCCGCTATGTGTTTGCCATCGGCGGCAATCCAGAAGCTGCGGAGCTTGCCGGCATCAATACCCGCTGGGTCACGGTCAAGATCTTCGCTTTGATGGGGCTTTTGTGCGGCCTGTCCGCAGTCATTGCCAGTGCCCGTCTCAATTCCGCGACCAACAATCTGGGCACCCTTGACGAACTCTATGTGATCGCTGCGGCGGTGATCGGCGGCACCTCGTTTGCCGGCGGCGTCGGCACCATCTACGGCGCGATCCTCGGTGCAATCGTGATGCAGTCCCTGCAGACCGGCATGGTGCTGATCGGGTTTGACGCCGCGATCCAGCAGATGGTGGTGGGCGGAGTTCTCGTCGTTGCCGTCTGGATCGACACCATGTACCGCCGAAGCGCCAAGTAAGGAGCCCCGACATGTCAGATACGATGAACAAGACACCCTTGGTCGAACTTCGCGACATTTCCATCGCCTTTGGTGGCATCAAGGCGGTCGACCATGCTTCGGTTGATCTGTTTCCGGGCGAAGTGGTGGCGCTGCTGGGTCACAATGGCGCGGGAAAATCGACGCTGATCAAGATCCTTTCGGGCGCCTACAAGCGTGATGCCGGCAAGATCTTCATCAATGGCGAGGAAGTGCATATCGAGAACCCGCGCGATGCCAAAAAATACGGCATCGAGACCATCTACCAGACGCTGGCTGTCGCCGATAACGTCGATGCGGCGGCCAATCTCTATCTCGGCCGCGAACTGCAGACCGCCTGGGGCACGCTCGACGACATTGCCATGGAAGCCGAGGCACGCAAGGTGATGGGCCGGTTGAACCCGAATTTCCAGCGCTTCAAGGAGCCGGTCAGCAAGCTCTCCGGTGGCCAGCGCCAGTCGGTGGCGATTGCCCGCGCCATTCTCTTCAACGCCCGCATCCTGATCATGGATGAGCCGACGGCGGCGCTAGGCCCGCAGGAAACCGAGCAGGTGGGTGACCTGATCAAGCAGTTGAAAAAGGAAGGCATCGGCATCTTCCTGATCAGCCACGACATCCACGATGTGTTCGACCTCGCCGACCGTGTCAGCGTCATGAAGAACGGACAGGTGGTTGGCCACGCCAAGACTTCCGATGTCACCAAGGATGAGGTTCTGGGGATGATCATCATGGGCAAATGCCCGCCCGGCGCAATCCCTGGGCCTGGCGCCCTGCAGACTACCTGAACCAATCGCAACCGGGGCCTCGATCCCCGGTTTTGCGTTGACGGCCATTCATGCTCGGTTTGGTTAGTTGACGCTGTCGGGTGATCCGCCATTTCGTGTTCACAGCCAGGGATTGGCTGTCGGGGGGCGTTGGCGATCACGGATGTTTTACCGGAAGATCAAAATATTTTCGGGACTTCTATTGCATCGCAGCATTGGGTGGCCCATATCCAAGTCAACGCCGCGTCGAACACCTCCTCCTCCCAGTTCGGCGAGGCATCAGTCGGGACACATTGAGCCGGGATCCTCCTCCCAAGCACCGGTTCGACGTCCCGACAACCTACAAGCGCCTGTCGGGTCTGACCCGGCAGGCGTTTTGTTTTTCGGCGCCGTTTTGCCAGTGCGAAAGCCCGTCTCCGCTACAGAAAGAAATCGGCCTTGTGTTCATGGACGATGGCCGAGATGTGATCGGCGACGGTGCGCACCCGCGCCAGGTCCCGCGCCGATTCATGATAGACCATGTAGTAGGAGCGTTCGATCCGGTGTTCGGGCAGCAGCCGGATCAGATCCGGGTCGGTCACGGCAATGTAATCATGCAGCACGGCGATGCCTGCCCCCGAGCGCACCGCCTCGGTTTGTCCGGTGGCGCTGGAAATTTCCAGCTGCGCCGCCCAGTTGCGCAGGATGTCGCGGGTGAAATGCAGTGACGGTGAAAAGATCAGGTCTTCGACATAACTGATGAGCCGGTGGCCTTTGAGGTCTTCTGTCCGGGCCGGCGTTCCGTGGGCTTGCAGGTAGCTTCGCGAGGCATAGAGCGCCAGCGAATAATCCACCAGCTTGCGTGCCACCAGCCGGCCTCCGGACGGTCGCTCGACGGTGATCGCAATATCTGCCTCGCGTTGCGGCAGCGAGAAGCTGCGCGGAACCGGCACCAGTTGCAGCCGTAAATCCGGATGTCGCGCAATCAGGCTGCCCAGTCTCGGCGCCAGAAACGACACACCGAATCCATCAGGCGCGCCGATCCGCACGGTGCCTGAAATGGCGCTGTCGGTGCGCCCCAGATTGGCCTGGGCGGCCAGCATCTCGGCTTCCATGCGTTCGGCATGAACGAGAAAAGCCTCGCCTTCGCCGGTGAGCCCGCAGCCATTGGTGCGGCGAACGATGAGCTGCGCGTCGAGCGCTGTCTCCAGCGAGGTGAGCCGCCGGGCTGCGGTGGCGTGGTTGATCCCGAGCCGCCGGGCCGCGCCGAGGATCTGTCCGGACCGGGCTATGGCCAGGAAAACCCGGATATCATCCCAGTTCATGAGTGCTCATCCGAACACCACGGTCTTGCGGCCATTGAGCATCACCCGCGATTCAAGATGCAACTTTACAGCTCGCGCCAGCACCCGGGCTTCGATGTCGCGGCCGGTGGCGACCAGATCGTCACCGGTCATGGCGTGGCTGACGCGTTCGGTCTCCTGCTCGATGATCGGGCCTTCATCAAGGTCGGCCGTCACGTAATGGGCCGTCGCACCAATCAGCTTGACGCCCCGCTCATGGGCCTGGTGGTAGGGCTTCGCGCCCTTGAAACTGGGCAGGAACGAGTGATGGATGTTGATCACCTTGCCCGACAGCTGGCGTGAGAGATTGTCTGACAGCACCTGCATGTAGCGCGCCAGCACCACCAGATCGGCACCGGTTTCCTCTACCAGATCGATCAGTTTCTGTTCCTGCGCTGCTTTCGTGTCACGTGTCACCGGCCAGTGATGAAATGTCAGGCCTTCGCTCTCGGCCCGCTTGCGACTGTCATCGTGATTGGAAACGACCGCCACCACTTCGGCGTCGAGCCAGCCGACGCGGATCTGGTAGATCAGGTGCAGTAGGGCGTGATCGAATTTCGAGACCATGATGATGATCTTCGGGCGTTTGGCGCGGTTGTTGATGTCGATCTGCATGTCAAACCGGGTAACCGGTTCCTGCAGTGCCGCAGCAATGGCATCTGCGCGGGTGCCGGACGGTGCTTCAATCGCAATCCGCATGAAGAACCGGTTGGATTCGCGATCCCAAAACTGACCGGATTCCGCAATGTTGGCACCCAGCCGCGCCAGTTCTGCGGTGACGGCTGCGACGATGCCCGGTTGATCGGCGCAACCCAGCGTGATGACAAAATGCGAATTCGACATGCCCTGCTCCAAGATAGACCGAAGCCGGCTCAGCTCCGTTGCACAGGGTTTTGCGGCATCGTTCTGGAGCGGTCAAGAACGCGGTTCCCGTTTTCTGTCGCGACCATCGGTCGCTCCCTGGGCACAAGGTGCAATGGGGCGATTGTCGTCACCGGATTGATTAAATCCGGGAAGTCTCCACCCGCTCTAGGCAATCGGCGGGGTAATAGGGCCAATTGGCCTTCTCGCAGGCGGTGGTCTTCGCTGTTGCCGGAGACAACACCAGGCGGGCTTCGCCCAGTCGTGCTTGGTTGCGTCGCGTGACGTCCGAAGCGTCGGCGTTGTTCAGTGCAACTGCTTCTGTCAGCGACAGCGAAGCCATGGCCATATTCGCCGTGGCTTCCGGGGCGACAAAACTGCGCTCGTCGGCTGAAATGGCGGCAACACCCAGGGCGAGAACAGCTGCAGATATGAGAACGGTCTTTTTCATGCCACAATAACGCCGCACCACTGCCTTGGTTCCCCGCTGATTGACTGATTGGTGGCAATTATCCAGATGATTTGCGGACTGCTCCGCGAAATTGTCGCTTTGAACCTCCGCTTTGATGCCCTATACCGCAGCGATCCGCCGCAGCCGTGGTTGAACGCCTTCCACTAGCGATCCCGCCGGCCCGGCAAATTTCAATTGAAAGAACACGATGACGCCCAGGACAGATATTCATTCAGCAATCAGTGATGCGCTGACAAAGCGCGGCTATGATGCGCTCACACCGGTGCAGGAAGCCATTCTCGCGCCCGAACTGCGCGATGCCGACCTGTTGGTGTCGGCCCAGACCGGGTCGGGTAAGACCGTGGCTTTCGGAATGTCGCTGGCGCCGACCTTGATGGGCGACGAGCAGTCGTTGCCCCATCCCCAGGCGCCGCTGGCGCTGGTCATCGCACCGACCCGTGAACTTGCACTCCAGGTCGAGCGCGAACTGGCCTGGCTTTATGCCGAAGCCCGCGCGCGGATCGCCACCTGCGTCGGCGGCATGAACATGATGACCGAGCGGCGCACGCTCGAACGCGGGACCCATATTGTGGTGGGAACGCCCGGCCGCCTGCGTGATCATATCAACCGCGGTTCGCTGGACCTCTCTGCCATTCGCGCCGTGGTGCTCGACGAAGCCGACGAGATGCTTGATCTCGGATTCCGCGACGATCTCGAATTCATCCTCGACGCTGCGCCGGATGAACGCCGTACCCTGATGTTTTCTGCTACCGTACCGCAGGGCATCGCCAATCTTGCCAAGCGCTATCAGCGCAAGGCGGTCCGAGTTACCACTGCCGGTGAGCAGAAGCAGCACCTCGATATCGAGTATCGTGCATTGACCGTTGCGCCGAATGACCGCGAGAACGCCGTCATCAACCTGCTGCGCTATTATGATGCCAAGAACGCCATCGTCTTTTGCAGCACCCGCGCCACGGTCAACCACCTGACCGCACGGTTTTCCAACCGCGGTTTTGCCGTTGTCGCGCTTTCGGGCGAACTCAGCCAGAACGAACGCACCCACGCATTGCAGTCCCTGCGCGATGGCCGCGCCAAGGTCTGCGTCGCCACCGATGTTGCCGCCCGCGGGCTCGATTTGCCGGATTTGGAACTGGTCATTCATGCCGATCTGCCCAAATCGCCGGAAGGCCTGCTGCATCGGTCCGGGCGTACCGGTCGGGCGGGCCGCAAGGGTGTCTCCGCCATGGTGGTGCCGTACAACGCCCGTCGTCGCACCGAGCGGCTTCTGGCCGACGCGCGGATTTCGGCGACGTGGGCACGGCCACCGTCGGCCGCCGAGATCCTGGCCCGCGATGATGAGCGTCTGATGGACGACCCGAACTTCCTGGCCGACATTACCGAAGACGAAACCGCGATGGTTGCTGCGCTTTTGGAACGGCATGGCCCTGAAAAGGTTGCCGTGGCCTTGATGCGCTTTCACCATGCCGGCCGGTCAGCGCCCGAAGAATTGATGGAAAACGGGCCGGTGCCTTCATCCGGTGGCACTTTTCAGGAGCGTGCGCCGCGTGAGCATGTGCCGATCAAGGATGCCGTCTGGTTTTCATTGTCGCTTGGTCGCAAGCAATCGGCAGAGCCGCGCTGGCTGCTGCCGATGATCTGCCGCGCCGGCAACATCACCAAGGCGGAAATCGGCTCGATCCGGATTCATGATCTGGATACGCATGTTGAAATTACCGGCGCAGCGGCGGCAAAATTCGAGGCCGAGATCGGCCCATCGGGCAAGATCGAGAAGAATGTCATCGTCACGCGGCTTGCCGGTGTTCCCGAAGCGCCGGCGCGCAACCAGCGCCCGCCGCGCCCCCGCGACAACGATTCCGCATCAGGCCCGCGCCCGGATCGGGGGGGGCGTCCTGACGCGGCCGGAGACGATTACCGTCCCCGCGAAAAGGCAAAGCCTGACTATGCCAAGAAACGCCCCTTCACCGGCGGCAAGAAGCGTGACGACCGGCCGCCGCGGCAAGACGCCTACGCTGACCGTAAACCTGCGGTCCGCGATGACCTGCCCAGCGGCGCAAAGCCAGGCGTGTGGCCATACGATGATATCCCGCCGGCCCGCCCGGTTGAGAGTGACAAGCCCGCTGCGGATCACGTAAAGCCGAAAAAGGCCAAGCCTTCGGTTCGCAACGACAACGGCGCAGACAAACCTTATGCCGCGGACAAACCCAAGGCCAAGGACAAGAAGCCCAAGCGCGACAAGCCTGCCTTCAAGGCTGATGCCAAACCGGCCAAGTCGCACCGCAAGGGACCTCCGCCGGCAGCAGCGCCGGCCCCTGCACCCGCCGCGGGCCACGCCTCGGCCAAGGATGGCGGCAAGGGTGGTCTGAAGCGTAAACCCAAAGAATAAAGCACAAGCCCAGCAAGCGGCGCGATTGAGCGCCGCTTGTGCAAGCTTTGAACCGTTTCTCCAAAGCATCGCTGCCGCAGTGCAGGACACTGTGGTGTCAAAAGTGATACAAGTATAAAACCGCTGGCGCCAAGGCGGTTTCCACCCTGCGTTCTCGCCATGGTTCCCTTGGAAAACCGCATATTCCTGTAGTCTGAAGTTTCCGCATTCTTAACGAAACCATGATTGAATCCGATTATGGGAAGAAGCGGCAGCTTCAGGCATGATGCGTTTCCCGGCGGTGGCAAACCGCGTGTGGCACATGCGAGCTCATGACCGTGCCTCATTCCAGATTTTAACACCGGACTGTCCGGGCCTTGATATCGCGATGCGCCACGGCGCCGGATATTGGGTTGGGGCATTTGAAACGAGGGCAGGATGAACGCGACGCAATCCGACAACCAGACATCAGGTCTTGAGATCATTTCGTTTTTTCTCGGCGAACAGGTGTTCAGCGTGAACATCATGTCGGTCCGGGAAATCCGCGGATGGGCGCCGGCAACGCCGCTGGCCCACGCCCCCCGCCATGTCATGGGCGTGATCAACCTGCGTGGTACCGTCATCCCTGTCATCGACATGGCGCTGCGGCTCGGGCTTGAAGCCATCGAGCCCACCGAGCGTTCGGCAATCATCGTCGCCAGCGTTCGCGGGCAACTGGTTGGCCTTCTGGTCGACAATGTCTCCGACATGGTCACCGTCGTCGAGAGCGAAATCCAGAACGTGCCCGAGGTCGGGGCCACCGAAGTTCAGAGAATGACCACGGCGATCATCGCCAAGGACAAGCAGATGATCTCGCACCTCGATCTCGAATCCCTGCTTGATGAAGAAGGCGAGCTCGCCGCCTGAACCTCTTCTGATACCTGCCAATTTTAAAGGGCGGGCGCGCCGGTACATCCGGCTGCGCCCGCCCTTTTACGGTTATCCGGCACCATTTCCCGCGGGTTATGGCCTCGATCGGGTGAAACCCGGCAGCGATAACTGCTTCTATTTATGTGCGCTGCATCATCACCGGTGGACATGGCTCGACTGGCAATGCATGCTGTTTTGCGCCGCAAGGCCGCCCGATCAACGGATACAGCTCATGTCGATCCTGGCTAGCGTTCACCATCTGACTCATTACAAATACGACCGCCCGGTTAGCCTGGGCCCACAGATCATTCGACTCAGACCGGCGCCGCACTCGCGTACCCGGGTTGTCTCGCATTCGCTCAAGATCAGTCCCGAGCAGCATTTCGTCAATTATCAGCAGGATCCTTATGGAAACTGGATGGCACGCTATGTGTTTCCCGATCCGGTGATGGAATTCAAGATCGAGGTCGATCTTGTTGCCGACATGACGGTCTATAACCCGTTCGATTTCTTCGTCGAGGATATCGCCGAAGAATGGCCGTTTGATTATCCCGAGGACATAGCCCCCGATCTGGTGATCTACCGCACGCCGGAACCCGCCGGTCCGCGACTGGCCGCGTTCATGCAGACAGTGCCGCGTGAGCGAGCCCGCACGGTCGATTTCGTTGTCGGCCTCAACGCCCGATTGGCCAACGAGATTGGCTACGTCATCCGCATGGAGCCGGGTGTACAGACGCCAGAAGAAACCTTTGAAACCGGCCGCGGATCGTGCCGGGACACCAGCTGGCTGCTGGTGCAGGTGCTCAGGCAACTGGGCTTTGCCGCGCGCTTTGTCTCGGGCTACCTGATCCAGCTCAAGCCGGACCTGGTTGCAATAGATGGGCCCGCCGGAACCGATCACGATTTTACCGACCTGCATGCCTGGACTGAGGTCTATCTGCCAGGCGCCGGCTGGATCGGTCTCGATCCGACCTCCGGCCTGCTGACCGGCGAAAGCCACATCCCGCTTGCCGCAACGCCGCATTACCGCAATGCCGCACCGATTTCCGGGCTGGCGAGTTTCGCCGAGGTGGAATTCGGCTTTGACATGCGGGTCGAGCGGATGGCGGAGCACCCGCGCATCACCAAGCCGTTCAGCGACGAGTCCTGGGACGCGCTCAACCAACTCGGCCACGATATCGACGACAAGCTGAAGCAGGGCGACGTACGGCTGACAATGGGCGGCGAGCCGACTTTCGTTTCGATCGATGATTTCGAAAGTGAGGAATGGAACACCGCTGCAGTTGGCCCGCAAAAACGCGAGGCTGCCGACAAGCTGATCCGGCGGCTGCGCAACCGTTTCGCGCCCGGTGGGTTCCTGCATTATGGCCAGGGCAAATGGTATCCCGGCGAGACACTGCCGCGCTGGACCTTTTCGCTTTACTGGCGGCGCGACGGCAAGCCGATCTGGCATAATGCCGAGCTGATTGCCGATGAGGGACAAGAGACCGGGCAGGCAAGTCCGGAGTCCGCCCGGGAACTGCTCTCGGCGATTGCCGATACACTCGGAATTGCCGAGGGTCACGTGGTGCCCGCCTATGAGGATCCGGCCGAATGGATCATCAAGGAAGGCAATCTGCCTGACAATGTGACGCCGGAAAACTCCAAGCTTGAGGACGCCGAGGAACGTCATCGCATTGCCACGGTGTTTTCGCGCGGGCTTGCCACGCCGTCTGGCTTTGTGCTGCCGGTACAGCGCTGGCAGTCAAAGGCTGCGGCCCATGGCTGGCGGTCTGAAAAATGGAAGACCCGGCGCGGCCACGTGTTTCTGGTGCCCGGCGACAGCCCGGTCGGCTATCGCTTGCCGCTCGGCTCGCTGCCGCATGTGCCTGAATCCGAATATCCGTTCGTCAATCCCGCAGATCCGACTGAACCGCGCGGCGATCTGCCCGATCTGGCCGCCGCAGCCTTTGCCGATGCACTGGCTGACTCCCGTGCCGCCGCTGCCGCGGCCCAGCCGGTCGCCCAGTTTTCCGCTGCCGAGCCGACCCAGCAGCGCGTCGAGCAGGAAATCGGCGATCTCGATGGCGCAGTCCGCACCGCGATCTCGGTCGAGCCGCGTGATGGACGTCTGTGCATATTCATGCCGCCGGTGGAAAAGGTCGAGGACTATCTCGAACTGGTCTCGGCTGCCGAAGTGGCGGCCAACAAGCTCGGTCTGAAGGTCCATATCGAAGGCTACGGCCCGCCGCACGATTCGCGCCTCAATGTTATCCGGGTGGCGCCCGATCCCGGTGTGGTCGAGGTCAATGTCCACCCAGCCACCAGTTGGGATGAGTGCGTTGCAATCACCCAAGGGGTCTATGAAGAGTCACGCCAGACCCGGCTCGGCGCCGACAAGTTCATGATCGACGGCCGCCACACCGGTACCGGCGGGGGCAACCACGTGGTGGTTGGCGGGGCAACCCCGCTCGACAGCCCGTTCCTGCGACGCCCAGACCTGCTGGCCAGTCTGATCCTGCACTGGCAACGCCACCCGAGCTTGTCGTTTTTGTTCTCCGGCATGTTCATCGGCCCGACCAGCCAGGCGCCACGCATTGACGAGGCGCGTCACGACAGCCTCTATGAACTCGAGATGGCGCTGGATCAGATCCCGCATCCCGATGCCGGAAACCCGCCCCTGCCATGGTTGGTTGATCGGTTGCTGCGCAACCTGCTCACCGATGTCACCGGTAACACCCACCGCGCCGAGATCTGCATCGACAAGCTCTATTCGCCCGACGGTCCCACCGGCCGGCTCGGCTTGGTCGAATTCCGCGGCTTCGAGATGCCACCAGACCCGCGCATGAGTCTGGCCCAGCAGGTGCTGATCCGCGCGCTCGTCGCCCGCTTCTGGCAGTCCCCCGCGAAGGGGCACTTCACCCGCTGGGGCACTACGCTCAATGATCGCTTCATGCTGCCGCATTTCATCTGGCAGGATTTCCTCGACGTGCTCGAGGACCTGCGCGACCACGGTTTTGTGCTGCGGCCGGAATGGTATGAGGCGCAGGCCGAATTCCGCTTTCCGTTCTGTGGCGAGGTTGTCTATGAAGGCGTGAAGCTGGAACTCAGGCAGGCGCTCGAACCCTGGCATGTGCTGGGCGAGACCGGTGCCATCGGCGGCACCGTGCGCTACACCGACAGTTCGGTCGAACGGCTGCAGGTCAAACTCGAAAGCGCCGATCCGTCTCGCTATCTGGTCGCCTGCAACGGACGCCCGGTGCCGATGGCGGCAGCCGGAAAGGCCGGAGTCTCGGTTGGCGGTGTGCGCTACAAGGCTTGGCAGCCGACGCTGGCGCTGCATCCGGTTCTGCCGGTCGACGCACCGCTCACCTTTGATATATTCGACACCTGGTCGGGACGACCGCTCGGTGGTTGTGTTTATCATGTAGCCCACCCCGGCGGTCGCAACTACGATACGTTTCCGGTCAATGGCAACGAGGCCGAAGCCCGCCGGCTGGCGCGGTTCGAGCATCGCGGCCATACCCCCGGCGCCCGCACGCCGACGCCGGAAACGCCGCCTCCGGAGTTCCCGTTCACGCTCGATCTGCGCCGCAAACCGGGGCTCTGACCGGTGAACAGCTCTTACATGTCGAACGATGCCGAAAGGTCCGCCATTCTGTCAGGCTATGCGCCGCCCCCAGGGGTGCGTGATGAAATGCTCGACGAGGAGGGCCGGGTAAAGCCGGCCTGGCGAAAGCTGGTGGCGCATTTGCAGGCGGCAAGCCCGCAGGAGCGCGAGCGCGATTTCTCCCGCGGCGCGCACTATCTGCGCGATGCGGGTGTGTTCGTGCGTCAGTACGAGGAGGGCGCAAGTCCGCGCGACTGGCCGCTCAGTCCGGTGCCGGTGATCCAGCCGACCGACGAGTGGCAGGCGCTGGCGGCCGGGCTTGGCGAACGTGCCGACCTGCTTGAAGCCGTGATTGCCGATCTCTATGGCGACAACAAACTGGTTGCCGACGGCCATCTTCCTGCCAGCCTGGTCGCCTCCAACCCGGAATGGCTGCGGCCACTGGTGGGCGTGAAGCCGGCGTCGGGACATTTCCTGCATTTTCTCGCCTTCGAGATCGGCCGTGGCCCCGATGGCCGGTGGTGGGTGTTGGGTGACCGCACCCAGGCACCTTCGGGCGCCGGCTATGCGATCGAAAACCGCGTTGCCTCGTCACGGTCTTTTCCCGGGCTCTACCGCAGTGCCAATGTCGCGCGGCTGGCAGGCTTTTTTCGCGCCTTCCGGGACGGGCTCAATGCTGCGCGCCAGGAAGACAACAGCCGTGTCGGCATCCTCACCCCAGGGCCGATGAACGATACCTATTTCGAGCATGCCTACATCGCTCGATATCTCGGCATGATGCTGCTTGAGGGCGATGATTTGATGGTCGAGGACGGCCGGCTGCTGGTTCGAACCGTTTCCGGCCCCAAACCGATCAGCGTTCTGTGGCGCAGGCTTGATGCCATCTGGGCCGATCCGCTGGAACTTGAATCGGCATCCAAGCTGGGAACGCCGGGCTTGCTCGGCGCGGTTCGCTCAGGCGGCGTCACCATGGTCAATGCGCTGGGCGCGGGCGTGCTCGAAAGCCGCGCCTTTCTGGCCTTCCTGCCGCGCCTGTCCGAGGTGCTGCACGGCAAGCCGCTTACCATCCCCAACATCGCCACCTGGTGGTGTGGTGGTGAAGCCGAGCGGGCCCATGTGTTTGCCAACGCCGAAGCAATGATGATCGGCCCGGCAAATTCCACCCGTCTGCCTTTGGAACCGGAACCTGGTGCCGTGCTCAAGGGCGACATGTCGACAATGGGCCTAGATCTTGATGCCTGGCTGGCAGCCGAGGGGCGACACCTGGTCGGCCAGCAATTGGTGTCGCTGTCGACGACGCCGACTTGGGAAAACGACGTGCTGAAACCGCGGCCGATGAGTATCCGCGTGTTCCTGTCGCGCACCCGCGACGGTTGGCAGTTGATGCCGGGCGGGTTTGCCCGACTTGCGGCGTCGGCTGATGATCCATCCGCGGTGTCGATCCGGCGCGGCGGTTCGGTCGCCGACGTCTGGGTAGTCTCCGACAAGCCGTTGCCCGAAGAAGAGGCCAGGGTGAGGCCAGACGAATTTTTCGTCCGAACCTCGCCGGCGTTGTTGCCGAGCCGCGCCGCCGACAATCTCTTCTGGCTCGGCCGCTATGTCGAACGCTCAGAGGGGCTGATGCGGCTGGTGCGCGCTTATATGAGCCGGCTGCCCGAAAGCCCCGCCGGTGGCTCGCCGCTGATGGATGCCATCGAGACCTATCTTGAGGATCGGGGAGTGGAGACCGGGGAGGGTGTTCCCTTGGCCGTAGAGCAGGCCATCTCAATGGCTGTGAACTCGGCCAACCAGGTGCGTGACCGTTTTTCAGTCGACGCGTGGTCCTCGCTCGCCGATCTTGAAGGTGCAGTCGGCAAGATGCGCCGGGTTGTCGTTCCCGGCGATGACGCGGCTTCGGCGCTCGGTGTGTTGCTGCGCAAAATCACCGGTTTTTCGGGTCTGGTGCACGAGAACATGTACCATTCCACCGGCTGGCGGTTCCTGACCATCGGTCGCTCTCTTGAGCGCGCTATGGCGATGGCCGAATTGCTGGCGACGTTTGGCGAATGGTCCGGTCCGCATGGTGGTTTCGAGCTTTGCGTCGAGATCGGCGACAGTGTCATGACCCACCGCCGCCGCTATTCGGTTACCGCCAGCCGCAACACGGTCATCGATCTGTTGGCGCTCGATGTGCTCAATCCGCGATCGATCGCCTGCCATGTCAGCGAAATACGACATCAGGTTAGCTTGTTGCCGGGTGCTCAAACCGGGGGGCAGTTGTCGAATCTGTCACTGCTGGCACAGCGGCTCCACAGCGAACTCGCCGCGCATACGCCGCAGAGTCTTGATCTGGAAAAGCTCAACGAACTGCGGCAAGCCATCGGGCAGGTGACCAATGAAATTCATGCCCAGTACCTAGGATGATCGACATGCTTTATGACATCAAGCTGATCATCGACTACGCCTTCGAGGCCCCGGCGGCGGGCGCACGACAGATCCTGCATGCGATGCCCCTGTCAATTGAGGGCCGGCAACGGTTGATTACAGGCGACATCACCATTGATCCATTGCCGTCCTATCGGTCGGACCGCACCGATTTCTTCGGCAACGCCGTCACCGAGCTGGCCTTTGCAGAGGCGCATTGGAACATCGTGATTGCCTTCACTTCACGGGTCGAGGTTACAGGCGGCGCCGCGCCAACTGGCGGTTCGCCTGATCTCGCGGGGCTTACCCGTGCGCTGGCCGAGACCGTCGATCTGGGGCCGGTGTCTCCCTTGCACTTTTTGGCTGCTTCCCGCTACGCACAGCCGGATGCCGCGATCGCCAGCTGGGCAGCCGGTCACCGGTTGCCGGGTCTCGCCACAAGCGACATCGTTGGGAATTTGGGCCTTGCGTTGCACCACGCGATGCGCTTTGACGCCGAAGCCACCACGGTCGACACGCCTGCCGCCGAAGCCTTCGCCGCCCGCCACGGCGTCTGCCAGGATTTTACCCACATCATGATCATCGCGCTGCGCAGCCTTGGCATTCCGGCGGGCTACGTCAGCGGTTATCTGCGCACCCTGCCGCCACCCGGCCAGGAGCGGCTCGAAGGCGCCGATGCCATGCATGCCTGGGTAAAGGCGTGGTGCGGACCGCAAGCCGGGTGGGTTGAATATGACCCGACCAACGCGGTGTTTGCCGGTACCGATCATGTGGTGGTCGGCTATGGTCGCGACTATGCCGATGTAGCCCCGGTGCGCGGCGCCATGCGCATCGCCGGCGGTCAGTCTAGCAACCAGTCAGTCGACGTCGCCCCGGTCGATCGGTAACCGGGTGTCCAGCGCCAGAACTGTCAATCGTCGGGGTTGTCGAGATATTCGATCAGGCAGGGGCGCGGCAGGTCTTTCAGTGCCGTCAGCAAATCCTCGGCATTGCGGACCCTGCGCGAGGGCAGGCCATAGGCTGTAGCAATGACGGAAAAATCGGGTGCCGATGGGGTAACCCCGATCGGCGCGATGTCCACCGAGGTCATCGCCGTCTCGATTTCCATGTAGCCGGAATTGTTCCACACCAGAAACGCCACGTCTGCGTTGCAGTCGCGGGCGCTGCCAAGCTCCGACAGCGTGAACTGAAATCCGCCATCGCCCAAAAGCGCTACCGCCGGATGGCCGGGCTTGCCCAGCGCTGCGCCTATCGCTGCAGGCGCTGCATAGCCCAGCGTGCCGAAACCGGTGGCCGAATTGAACCAGGTGGCGGGGCCGGGCGCCGAGACATACATGTTGCCCGCATAAACCAGCTGGGTTGAATCGCCGACGATGGTGGCATCAGGCAGGATATCCCAGATCCGCTGCAACAGATTGATGTGCTGGCGATAGGCGTCGCCAATCTCGGCCAGTGCCAGATCGCGCGCGAATTTTGCGCGCGCGTTGCCATTGCGGCCTTCCATTTTGGCCCAGATCGGGGAAGGGACAAGCATGCCGGCGATAAATGCACCCAGATCCGCCCGCACCGGCAGCGCCGCCGGTGCGCCGCGAAGCAACTGGTCTGCGTCGATATCAACCCGGATCAGGTTTTCCGGCAGCGCAAACCCGCCATCCTGATACATGTCCATGTCGGTAGGCCCGAGCTCGGTACCGAGCGCCAGCACCAGATCGGCTTGGCCAAGCAGGCTGCGCACCGAGCCCAAGCTGGCGCTGGCGGGCACGTCGAGCGAATGGCCAGCCATCACCCCGCGGGCGTTGGTGGTGCTGACCACCGGCGCATCGAGCGCTTCGGCGAAAGCGCGTACGACCGCCGCATGCCGGACCGCGCCACCGCCGATCAGGATCACTGGGCTTTTTGACGCAGTGCATAATTGCGCGGCGCGGTTAAGCGCGGAAGCAGAGGGCGACAATGGGGCCGCTTCAGGCAATTTAAATGTCCGGCCGGCGGCGGGCAGCTTCATCACGTCGGTCGGGATTTCTATATGCACCGGCCCGGGGCGGGCGGCGGTCATCACCGAAAAGGCCTGTTCCAGCACTTCGGCCAGTCGTGATGGCTCGGTCAGGGTGTGGGTAGACAAGGCGACCGTGCGGATAAGCCCTGCCTGGTCCGGCAGTTCATGCAAATGACCGGAGCCCTTGCCAAGCGTTGTCGTGGCGTTGACACCGGAGATCACCAGCATCGGAATGCTGTCGGCCCGTGCCTGCGCCATTGCCGTCAAGGTGTTGGTCAATCCTGGTCCAGTGATGACGAAACACACGCCGGGCCGACCGCTGGCACGTGCGTAGCCATCGGCCATGAATCCTGCACCCTGTTCGTGGCGCGGGGTGATATGGCGGATCGAACTTGCTGCGAGCCCGCGATAGAGTTCGATGGTGTGAACACCGGGGATACCAAATACGGTGTCGACACCGGCCTGCTCAAGCATTTTTACCAGCGCTTCACCGACGGTTTGGGATTTCTCTGCCATCAGATCGATTCCACGAAGCTGGCGATGCGGGTGCAGGCTTCCGTCAGCGATTCGTCGGGCACTGTCAGGCTGAGCCGGATCAGCCCGCCGGCATTGTCCCCGAACGATGAGCCCGGCATCACCGCGACTCCAGCTTCCAGCAAACGCCAGGCAAAGCGTTCGCCGTCGAGTCCGGTACCGGAGACGTCGGCGATGATGAACATGCCTGCCTGCGGTCGGAACGGCACGATGCCGTCGAGTTGCTCAAGCCTGTCGGCAATCAGTGCCGCGCGCCGCTTGTAGGCCTCGCGCATCAGCTTTGACGTTTGCAGATCGGAATTGAGGGCAAAGGCGGTCATGTCGGCGATAAACGGCTGGTTGCCGAACAACATGGTTTCCGACAGCGGCAGCAGCTTGTCGCAGAATTCGTGTGGACCGACTGCCCAGCCGCTGCGAAAGCCCGGCGCTGCGTGTGATTTGGAAATCGACGACAGCGCGATCACACGGTCTGCGAGGTCAGGATTGTCGAACGGTGATGCGAATTCACCGTCAAACACCAGTTCCTCGTAGACTTCGTCGGCGACGATCCACAAATCATGGGCCTTGCAGACCGCGCCGATGCTGACGAGTTCGTCGGCGCTCAGCACCGCACCGCTCGGGTTGTGCGGTGAATTCAGCAGCAGCACCCGCGATTGCGGCGTGATCGATGCCTCGAGATCTTCGGCCTTCATCCGGAACCCGTTTTCGGGCCTGAGTGGCACCGGCTGCCGATGCGCGCCGCTGGCGCCGATCACACCTTCATAGGTGGCGTAGAACGGATCGCCCACCAACACGCCGTCGCCGGGCCCGGTCAGCGCCATCATGGTCGCAAACAGCGCCGTCTGGGTTCCCGGAAAGCACATCACGTTGTCGGTATCAACATCGGCGCGGCGGCGGGCATAGCGTGCGGCGATCGCGTCGAGCAGTTCTGGTTCGCCGCGTCCG
Organism: Hoeflea sp. Naph1; assembly: GCF_046837775.1. Taxonomy (GTDB): domain Bacteria; phylum Pseudomonadota; class Alphaproteobacteria; order Rhizobiales; family Rhizobiaceae; genus Hoeflea. The sequence continues at coordinate 1,869,972 of NZ_CP177286.1, forward strand.
CTGGAATAGCCGGTGCGTCCGGCCAGCATCGACTGGTGGCAGACCTCGAACAGTTGCGGATCGGGTGGAAGGTCGGGCTCGCCAATGGTCAATTCAATGATGTCGGCACCCTGGGCCTTCATCGTCCGGCAATATTGGTGGATCGCCCATTTGGCGCCGCCGCTGTGGGCCAAGCGCTCGGTGATTTGTGCGTAATGCATCTGTTTATTCCCTGAATTCCGCCGGTTCGATACCGAGCAGCGTCGCCACTGAATCGAGTGTCAGCCGGACCACGTCGAGGCGCGAGAAGTCGTCGCCACCCATGGAGATTTCGATCCAAAGCCCGTCGAGCAGGGCGTTGAGAATGATTGCGTGCTGCCTGATCTGCAGCGGTGACGCGGCCACGCCGCGTTCCGCCATGACCTCGCAGACCAGCTTTTCGATCAGATCACGAAACGACTGGTAACCTTCGCGGTGGGCTTTCGCCATCGCCGGGTCGGAGTTCACCGTTCCGGTAAAGGCGGCCCATATCGACAGCGCGCGCCCGTCGGCGACTGGCGGCGTGACGCTGGCGCGGATAAGTCCTGCAAGCCGTGACAGCGCCGGACCATCGCCGCAACCGGCGGCGGCGTTGGCGGTCAGTTCGGTCATGAAGGATCTGTAGGCGGCCGCCACCAGCCGTTCCTTCTTATCGAAATAGCGACGGATCAGCCCTGGCGTAACACCGGCGCGGAACGCAACTTCGCGCACAGTGGCGCCGGCAAGCCCCAATTCGGCAATGCTGTCGAGCGTTGCTGCAATCAGATCATTCTGCCGCACCGCTTCTGGTTCACGATGGAAGGCGCGTCGCGTCATTCCCGCCATGCCGGACGGGTCAGGCAGGTAGGCCCACCTTCGCAAGGGATGCACAGCGCATCGGCCTCAAACTCCGTTACCTTGCAACCGGCCTGTTCCATCAGCGCCCGTGTCTTGGGAAAACCATCGACCATGATCACCTCGCCCGGGGTCAGCGCCAGCACATTGAGGTTGAGCCCGTTGGAAGCCTCGAACTCGTCGCGTGGCGCTTCCACCAGGGTGTAGCCGCGGTCTTTCAGCAATTGCCAGAACCCGACCGGCAGCATCGGGGCAAACACCAGCGCCAGTTTTTCATCGAGCGGCGACATTACCGACATCAGATGCAGACAGGCGTCGGCGCCGTTGCCGAGCGGCAGGTCATAGCCGAGTACGGTGACGCCGAGCGGGGACAGGATTTCGCCCAACTGTTCGATCCCTGCCTGGTTGGTGCGAACGCCGCGGCCGACAGCCAGCGTCAAGTCGTCCACCCAGATGCAATCGCCGCCCTCGACCTGACCGGGGGCCTTGATTTCGCCGAGGATCGGAATGCCTGCAGCGCGGTAGGCGTCGGCGTGCAGCGCCGGTTCGCCCACCCGTCCGGGCTTGCCCATGCGCAAAATGATGGCGCCCTTGTCGCTCACCAACGACGGATCATGGGTGAACATCGCATCGGCCATGCCGTCGCCGGAATCCTCGATCCAGATGATCTCAGTACCACACGCCGCCACCAGATCTGCAAACACGCCAAATTGCTCGATGGCGCGGGTGCCATCAAACCCGGGGCCGTAATGCCACTCCGCAGCATTGGCGTTTTGAAGGCTGCTGCCAGGCCGGCGCATGAGCACCCGTTTGAGCGGGGCGGTCATGGATTGAGATCCGTATTTCATGGAGGAGTCCGTTTCGGTGATGTGCGATTTTGGAAATTATACACTTGATTAATTACTGCGCAAGGGTCACGATTGGCTCAGTTCGCTCCCACCGGGGCATCTGAGGAACCGTATGAGCAGTCCACAATCTGGCGCCCAAACCGGCGCCGCAACGTCTCCGCCGGCTGTCGCCGTTACCAACCTGTGCAAGCAGTTTGGTGAGCTCGAAGTGCTCAAGGGCGTGTCGCTGTCGGCCAACACCGGCGACGTGGTGGCCATCATCGGTGGATCGGGTTCCGGCAAGTCGACCATGCTGCGCTGCATCAACATGTTGGAACTGCCGACCAAAGGCACGATCAGCATCCAGGGTGAGATCATCAAGATGAAGCCGGATGGGCGCGGCGGCCAGCAGCCGGCCAATTCCGCGCAACTGCGCCGGATCCGAACCCGGTTGGCGATGGTATTCCAGAGCTTTAATTTGTGGCAGCACATGACCGTGCTTGGCAATGTCATCGAGGTTCCGGTGCATGTGATGGGTGTGCCGCGCGACGAGGCGATTGCGCGCGCCGAAAAACTGCTTGAGCGTGTCGGCCTGTCCGACAAGCGCGATGTCTATCCGGCGTTTCTGTCCGGTGGCCAGCAGCAGCGTGCGGCAATTGCCCGGGCGCTGGCGGTCGAGCCGGAGGTGATGCTGTTTGACGAGCCGACATCTGCACTCGACCCCGAGCTGGTGGGCGAAGTGCTGGCCGTGATTGCCGATCTGGCCCGCGAGGGCCGCACCATGCTGCTTGTTACCCACGAGATGAATTTTGCCCGTGAAGTGGCAAACCATGTCGTGTTTCTGGCTGACGGTGTGATCGAGGAGGAAGGTCCGCCCGAAACTGTCTACAGCGCGCCCAAATCGGAGCGCCTGCAAAAATTCCTTGCGACTGTCCAATAGTCCAAGGGTGAATGGGCAAAGCCCGAACGTCCAACAGGGGAAATACTATGAAAACCAAACTCGTTACAGCCATCGCCGCATTCGGTCTCACGCTCGCGGCCCACGCCGCTTCCGCTGAAACCGTGCGCGTTGGTGTTGCAGCCGAGCCTTATCCGCCGTTCACCGAGCCCGATGCAGCCGGTAACTGGACCGGCTGGGAAATCGAATTCATGAACGCCGTCTGCGCCGAGGCCAAGCTTGATTGCGTGGTCACGCCTGTTGCCTGGGATGGCATCATTCCGGCGCTGACATCGAACAAGATCGACGCCATCGTCGGCTCGATGTCGATTACCGAAGAGCGTATGAAGACCATTGATTTCTCGGATAAATATTACAATACGCCTGCGGTTGTCGCGATGGCCAAGGGTGGCGGCATCACACCGGACGCAGAGGGCCTGAAGGGCAAGATCCTCGGTGTTCAGGTCTCCACGATCCACCAGAAATATGCGATCGAGCATTTCGGTGACGTCGCAGCCGAGATCAAGGAATACCAGACCCAGGACGAAGCCAACCAGGATCTCGCTGCCGGACGTGTTGATGCCGTCATGGCGGATTCACTGGCGCTGGATGCTTTCGTCAAGTCAGACACGTGCTGCGAAATTGCCGGCGCGGTGGAAGACGATCCGGCGATCCTCGGTGCCGGCGTTGGCGTTGGCCTGCGCAAGGGTGATGATGAGCTGCGCGAGAAATTCAACACAGCCATCGCCGCCATCCGCGAAAACGGCACTTATGCCGAGTTCTCGAAGAAGTATTTCGACTTCGACATCTACGGCAAGTAATGCGCCTCGCTGGCGCAATCGCTCCAGCCGGATCGGCGGGTTCACCCCGCCGATCCGCAATGAGTGTTTCAAATGCTTGACTGGATCACCGGCATTGCCGCCTGGGAGCTTCTGGCGCTTGAGCCGCCAGGCTGGGGCGGTGTGTTGCTCAAAGGTCTTGCGGTTTCGCTGCAGGTTGCCGTCGGTGGCTATATTCTCGGCTTTCTGATCGGCATCGGTGGTGCCACCGGCAAGCTCTATGGTGGGCCGATCCTGCGCGATGTGCTCGATGTCTACACCACGCTGGTGCGCGCGGTGCCAGAACTGGTTCTCATCCTGTTGCTTTATTACGCAGGCACCGACGCGCTTAACAAGATCATGATCCTGATGGGCGCCGAGCGCACCGATATCAGCGGTTTGGCCGCGGGCATCTTTGTCATTGGCGTGGTGCAGGGCGCCTATCAAACCGAAGTTCTGCGCGGTGCTTTCAAGGCCGTGCCCTATGGACAGATCGAAGCGGCGCGGGCCTATGGCATGTCGTCGCTGCAAGTTCTGCGGCGCATTACCTTGCCCGGCATGCTGCCGCATGCGGTGCCCGGCCTTGCCAATCTCTGGCTGATAGCCACCAAGGACACGGCGCTTCTGGCTGTTGTCGGTGTCTCGGAACTGACGCTCGTGACGCGACAGGCAGGCGGCACCACCAAGTCCTATTTCCTGTTTTTCATGGCTGCGGGGCTGCTTTACCTGATGGTGACACTGCTTTCCAATGTCGTCATTCGCCGTGTTGAACGTCATGCCCGTCGCGGTATGCCGGCGGTGCGTTGATGGAACCGGAACTCAGAAGCTGGAAGGAGCCGCACCGTTTGGTGCTGCTGGCGATTGCCATTGGCATCGTGGTGTTTGCCGCGACCACCATGCGCTGGGACTGGTTGCCGCGCTACTCCGGCAAGCTGGTCACCGGTGTCGGCACCACATTGTGGCTGCTGTTTCTCACCAGCGTGCTGGGCTTTCTCCTTGCCGTGCCGCTCGGTCTGGCTCAAGCCGCAGGGCCTTTCTGGTTGTCGGGACCGGCGCGCGCCTTCTGCACCGTAATCCGCGGCACGCCATTGCTGCTGCAACTATGGCTTCTCTATTACGGCCTCGGCTCGCTGTTTGCCTACTGGCCGGAAATCCGCCAGTCCTGGGCCTGGCCCTATCTCAGGTCGGCCTGGCCCTATGGTGTGCTGGCGCTGACCATGTCCTTTGCCGGATACGAGGGAGAGGTGATGCGCGGCGCCTTTGCCGGCGTGCCCAAGGGTGAACTCGAAGCGGCGCGGGCCTATGGCATGTCGCCCTTCACGGCCTTCCGGCGGATCTGGTTGCCGCGAGCCATTCATCGGGCGCTGCCGACGCTGGCTGGCGAAACCGTGCTGCAGCTGAAAGCCACGCCGTTGGTCGCGACGATTACCGTGGTCGATGTCTATGCGATCATCTCCCGTGTCCGCCAGGACACTTTTCTGACCTACGAGCCGCTGTTCTTGCTGGCCTTGATCTACATGATCCTGACCGGCGTGCTGGTGGTCGCTTTCCGCTGGCTTGAAGCCAGGGTGCCAGTCCAAAGCTGATTTGCCTCGTCCCGACACCGTTAGGCCGCCCGCGCCTTGCGGCTGTCGCGGGGCGGGGTGCCGAATTGCCGGCTGAAAGCGCGCGAGAATGACGATTCCGATGAAAACCCAGTGCGTGATGCGATATCGGTCATGCTCAACCGCGTGTCATTGACCAGCCGTCGCGCCGCTGCCAGCCGGAGAGACAGAAAATAGGCTCCTGGCGTCTGTTCCAGTTGCCGGGCGAACAGCTGTTCCAGTCCACGCGCCGACATCGACACCCGTTTGGCGATCGCCGCGATGCTGACCGGTGCGTCGATATGGGTTTCCATGATCCGCACCGCACGCACCAGCCGTGGATCATGCAGCGTGTCGCCCAACGTGACATTGACCTGGGCGTCGCCAGCCGCACGCAGTTCGTCATGCACGAAGCTGCTGGCAACATCGAGTGCTGCCGGACGGCCGAGAATACGGCCGATCAGATCGACAACCATATCGAAGGTGGGCGACGCGCCCGAGGTGGTGATGAAGCGCCCGTCGATGACATAGCGGTCGGGCCTCAGGTCCACATGTGGGAAGGCGCTGGCGAACTCCTCGAAATCCTCCCAATGGGTGGCCGCGCGGTGCTCGTCCAGCAGGCCAGCGCGCGCCAGCAGCCAGGCGCCCGATTCAATGCCGATAACCAGATTGGCATTGCGGGCAGCGCGGTAAATCAGCGAAATCAGTTTGCGCTCGGTCATGCGCGCGGCGCCAAAGCCCGCGACAACTGCCAGAATATCGCTACGGCCAGATGGATCGAGCCTGCCCTGAACCGGCCAGGCGATCCCTGAAGAGGTTTCCGGTGCCTGGCCATCAACGGAGACGAAGCGCCAGTCGAATACCAGCCGACCGGCCTGCCGATTGGCGGCTCTGAGGGGTTCGACGCTGCTCGCCAGCGTCAGCAGCGAACAGCCGGGCAGGGCCAGCAGATCGACTTTGATCGGGCGGTCCAATTCAGAAATCATCGACAGAGCTTTGCTTTGTGTCATGATTACTTCGTAAATTGCAATGCATGTGGCTGCAAGCCAGTCATCATTGCACGACACTCAAGAGGAGGATTGACCGCATGCCATTGACCATGAATCGCGAGGTTTTCATCACCTGCGCCGTCACCGGATCCGGCGCCACCCAGGACCGCAGCCCGCATGTGCCGCGTTCGCCCGAGCAGATTGCCAATTCGGCGATCGATGCCGCCAAGGCCGGTGCCGCCATTGTTCATTGCCATGTCCGCGATCCCGAGACCGGCAGTCCGCGCCGCGATGTTGCGCTTTACCGGGAAGTCACCGAACGCATTCGCGAAGCCGAAGTCGATGTGGTCCTCAACCTGACAGCCGGCATGGGTGGCGACATCACCTTTGGGCCGACCGAAAAGCCATTGCCACTCAATCCTGTGGGCACAGACATGGCCGGCGCATCCGAGCGCATTAAGCACATTCTGGAATGCCTGCCCGAGATGTGCACGCTTGATTGCGGCACCATGAATTTCGCCGAGGCCGATTACGTCATGACCAACACACCGGGCATGCTGCGCGCTATGGGCGGCATGATGACTGAGCTCGGTGTCAAGCCGGAAATCGAGGCCTTCGATACCGGCCACCTGTGGTTCGCCAAGGAACTGGTCAAGGAAGGCGTGCTCGCACCGGACGCTTTGGTGCAGCTTTGTATGGGCGTGCCGTGGGGCGCACCTGACGATCTCAACACCTTCATGGCGATGGTCAACAACGTACCCGATGACTGGAACTGGTCAGCCTTCGCGCTTGGCCGCAACCAGATGGCCTATGTCGCGGCCTCTGTGCTGGCTGGCGGCAATGTCCGCGTTGGTCTTGAAGACAATCTCTGGCTCGGCAAGGGCCAGCTCGCAACCAATGCCCAACTGGTCGAGCGCGCCGCGTCAATCGTCGAGAATATGGGCGCGCGGGTCATCGGTCCGCAGGAAGTCCGCGAACGGCTGAACCTGACTAAACGCGCGCCTGCGGCTGCATGAAACACGAAGGGGAGGGTGATATGGAAAAGGTCAAGTTCACGGCGATGAAGGATGGCGATCGGGAGGATTATGAATTCCTCACCGAACACGAAATCGACTATGCCGCCAAGACCGGCGAACGCTTGCTCTCGGCAATGGTGGATCTCGACAAAAGCCTGTCGGGTTACCAGGTCACGCGCCTCGGACATTCGTTGCAGGCCGCCACCCGCGCCTGGCGTGATGGCGCCGATGTCGACTGGGTGGTCTCGGCACTGCTGCATGATATTGGCGACATCTATGCGCCCTACAATCACGATGAATATGCGGCCGCTATCCTGAAACCCTTCGTGCGCGAGCAATGCACCTGGGTGGTGGAAAAGCACGGCGACTTCCAGAAGCTCTATTACGCCCAACATGTTGGCGGCAATCCGCACGCGCGCGATGCCTACAAGGGCCATGCCTATTACGATGATTGCGCCACATTCTGCGAGCGCTGGGACCAGAACAGCTTTGACCCGGACTACCCGCATGAAGACATCGAGTTCTTCCGCGCTCAAGTCGAGCAGGTCTTTGCCCGCAAAGCCTATGATCCTGCAGTGATCCGCGCCGGCGAACGGGTTGAACTGACCGATCCCACACGTGCCAAAGAGCGAAACACATGAGTGAAAACAAAACAGCCGCCATCATCGGCGGCGGTGTCATCGGCGGCGGCTGGGCTGCGCGCTTCCTCCTCAATGGTCGGAATGTGATCGTCTCCGATCCTGATCCGGAAGCTGAACGAAAGGTCAGTGAAGTGCTAGCCAATGCGCGGCGATCCTTGCCCGCGCTGTCGGACGTGACCGTCCCGAAAGAAGGCAAACTCAGTTTTGCTGCGTCGCTGGCAGAAGCCGTGGCTGACGCGGACTGGATCCAGGAAAGCGCGCCCGAGCGCCTCGATATCAAGCACAAGGTTTTTGCTGAAATCCAGGCCCATTGCCGCAAGGATGCGCTGATTGGCTCGTCCACGTCCGGCTTCAAACCGTCTCAACTGCAAGAGGGCGCGGCACGGCCGGAGCAGATCTTCGTCGCCCATCCGTTCAACCCGGTCTACCTGCTGCCGGTTGTCGAGCTTGTCGGGGTTCAGGAAACTGTCGAGCACGCCAAAGAGGTGCTCGAAGAAATCGGCATGAAACCGTTGATCGTGCGCAAGGAAATTGACGCCCACATTGCCGACCGGTTTCTCGAAGCTGTCTGGCGCGAGGCGCTTTGGCTGATCAAGGACGGCGTTGCCACCACCCAGGAAATCGACGACGTCATCCGCTATGGCTTCGGCATGCGCTGGGCCCAGATGGGCCTGTTCGAGACCTACCGCATCGCCGGCGGCGAGGCGGGCATGCGCCATTTCATCGCCCAGTTCGGCCCCTGCCTGTCCTGGCCCTGGACCAAGCTGATGGATGTGCCGGAACTCACCGAAGAACTGACCAACATGATCGCCGATCAGTCCGACACGCAGTCAGGCATGCATTCGATCCGTGAACTCGAGCGCATCCGCGACGACAATCTTGTTGCCATGATGCGGGCGCTTAAGGGCCGCAACTGGGGCTCGGGAGAGCTTCTCAATATTCAGGACGCGCGCAACAAGCCTCCACTGCCTGCTGACATCGACCAGCCGCTGACAACGCTGAACCGCGTCATCCCGATCGACTGGATGGATTACAACGGTCACATGAACGAAAGCCGTTATGGTCAGGTGTTTTCCGACGCGGGCGACGTCGTCATGCAGATGGTCGGCGCCGATCAGGCCTATATCGACGGCGGCCTGTCCTATTTCACCGTCTCGAATGAAATCGGCTATTTAAGCGAGACCCATCTGGGCGACGCCATCCATGTCCGCACCCGGGTCCTCGAAGCCCGCGGCAAGAAGCTGCGGCTCTATCACGAGATGATCCGCACCGCCGACGGCGAACTGCTGTCGACCTGCAACCAGCTTCTTCTTCATGTCTCGCTCGAAACCCGCCGCACCTGCGAGCCCGAAGGCGAGGTTCTGGCAAAGATCACCGCGCTCGGCGAAGCCCAGTCGAAACTGCCAAAACCCGCCAGCATGCAGGACTAGGCGATGAGCAAGCGGGTTCTCATCACCGGTGGCGGATCGGGCATCGGCAAGGCAATGGCTCAGGCCTTTGCAGTCGATGGTGCCCGGATCTTTGTCACCGATATGGACGAGGCCGCGTTGGCTCAGTGCCCTGATAGCTGGCTGAAAATGACCGGCGACGCAAGCGATCCTGACCACATGCAGGCGGTTTTCGCGCGCATTGCAGACGAGTGGGGCAGTGTTGATGTCGTCTGCGCCAATGCCGGCATTGCAGGCCCCACGGCTCTGGTCGAGGACGTGCAGATTGAGGATTTCCGCCGCTGCATCGCCGTCAATCTGGAAGGCGCGTTCTTGGCCGCCAAATATGCAGCGTCGATGATGAAGGCGCAGAAATCGGGCGTGATCCTGATCACCTCCTCGAATGCGGGCATCAACGGCTTCCCCAACCGCTCGCCTTATGCATCTGCTAAATGGGCGGAGATCGGGCTGATGAAGACGCTGACCATGGAGCTCGGCCCCTACGGCATCCGCGCCAATGCAATCGCACCGGGATGCGTTGAAGGTCAGCGGATTGATGGTGTGATCGCACGCGAGGCGAAAGCCAAGGGAACCACGCCCGCAGCCATCCGCGCCGGATATGAGGCAGGCGTTTCGATGCGCTCCTTCGTCTCGGCTCAGGACATTGCCAACATGGCCGTTTTTCTGGCGTCCGACGGTGCACGGCTGGTGTCAGGCCAGGTGATTGCCGTTGATGGCCATACTGAAAACCCCGACCCAAAGGTATAAGAACATGGATTTCGGACTGACCCAGGAACAGGAGATGATCGTCGAAACCACACGGGCTTTCGTCGAGAATGAACTCTATCCGCACGAAGCCCAGGTTGAACGCACCGGCCATCTTGATATGGATCTTGTCCGCGAGATCCAGCAGAAGGCGATTGCAGCGGGGCTCTACGCCGCCAACATACCTGAGGAGTTCGGCGGCGCCGGTCTCGATACACCGACATGGCTGCTCTACGAAAAAGAGCTTGGCCGCGCCAATTACGCGCTGCACTGGACCTGCGTCGCGCGGCCTTCCAACATCCTCTGCGCCGGCACGCCTGATCAGCGCGCCCGATATCTCGATCCATGCGTAGCTGGCGAGAAATGGGATTGCCTGGCCATGACCGAACCCGGTGCTGGCTCCGACCTGCGCGGCATGAAAGCCAGCGCCAAACAGGACGGTTCCGATTGGGTGCTCAACGGCACCAAGCACTTCATTTCCCACGCGGACATCGCCGACTTCACCATCGCCTTCATGGCCACTGGTGAAGAGGACACACCGCGCGGTCCGAAAAAACTGATCACCGCGTTTTTCGTCGACAAGGGCACGCCGGGCTATGCCGTTCGCGACGGCTACCGCAATGTTTCCCATCGCGGCTATACCAACGCTATCCTCGAATTCGACAATTGTCGCATCCCTGCCGAAAATGTGCTCGGCGAAGTCCACAAGGGCTTCGAGGTCGCCAACACCTGGCTCGGCGCCACAAGGCTACAGGTCGGCGCCACTTGTCTCGGTCGCGCCGACCGCGCATTCCAGCATTCGGTCGAATGGGCAGCGACCCGCGAACAGTTTGGCCAGCCGATCGGCAAGTTCCAGGGCGTCTCGTTCAAGCTCGCCGACATGGCGATGGAAATGAAGGCCGCCGAATTGATGATCCTCGAGGCCGGCTGGAAATTCGACCAGGGCACGGTGTCCGACGCCGACATGGCGATGGCCAAGCTCAAGGCCACCGAAATGCTGGCCATGGTCGCCGACGAGGCGATCCAGATCCATGGCGGAATGGGGCTGATGGATGAACTGCCGCTTGAGCGTATCTGGCGCGACGCTCGCATCGAACGCATCTGGGAAGGCACGTCGGAAATCCAGCGCCACATCATCTCGCGCTCGCTGTTGCGCCCGTTTGGCGCGTGATCTCGTCCATGAAACCTGACCTTTCCCGCCTTTTGAGGCCAAAATCCATCGCGTTGTTTGGCGGCGGCTGGGCTGTCAATGTTGTGGCCCAACTGAAAAAGTCCGGCTTTGATGGCGACATCTGGCCGGTCAATCCGAAGCGCAGCGACATTCTCGGTGTGCCCTGCATTGCCTCCATAGATGATTTGCCGGGGGTGCCCGACGCCAGCTTCATCGGCGTCAATCGCGATGCGACCATCGAGGTGGTCGAAAAGCTCAGCACCATGGGAGCCGGCGGGGCAACCTGTTTTGCCTCAGGCTTTCTCGAAAGCGAAACTGAAACTGCCGGCGGGGCTGATCTGCAGACGCGGCTTGTCGAGGCCGCAGGCGATATGCCGATCCTCGGGCCCAACTGCTACGGGCTTCTCAACTATCTCGATAATGTCACGCTGTGGCCGGATCAGCACGGCGGCATGACTGTGGATCGTGGCGTGGCAATTATCGCCCAGTCCTCCAATATCGCCATCAACATGACCATGCAGGCCCGCGGCCTGCCGATTGCCTATGTCGTGGCGGCAGGCAATCAGGCGCAGGTCGGCGCTAGCGCCATCGCCGAAGCGCTGCTTGATGATGAACGGGTCACCGCCATCGGGCTTTACCTCGAAGGCTTTGGCGACATCCGTGAACTGGAAGTTTTTGCCGCCAAGGCGCGTGCCAAAGGCAAACCGGTCGTCGCCATCAAGATCGGCAGGTCCGACAAGGCACGGGCCGCAACCATGACCCACACGGCTTCGCTGGCCGGCAATGCTGCGGCGGGATCGGCGCTGCTCAAGCGCCTCGGGATCATTGAGGTCGCGACCATTGCCGTCTTCCTCGAAACGCTCAAGCTTCTGCATATGGTCGGGCCGCTGCCGGGGTCCGCAATCTGTTCAGTCAGTTGCTCCGGTGGCGAAGCAAGCCTGATGGCGGATCTTTCAAGCGGCAGCGGCTTGGATTTTGCCGATTTCGCGCCGGCTCAACGCGCCGCGTTGAAAGCCGAACTTGGACCCATCGTCACCATCGCCAATCCGCTCGACTATCACACCTTCATCTGGGGTGACACGCCTCGCATGACCCGGATGTTCTCGATGGTCATGGCCGAAACATTTGACCTCATCGTTTTCATTCTGGACCTTCCGCGCGCCGACCGCTGCGACCTGTCGGGCTATCAATGCGCAGTCGACGCCATTGTTGCAGCCAAGGCCGACACCGGCGCGCGCGTTGCGGTACTGGCCAGCCTGCCTGAAAACATGTCGGACAGCTTCACCCGCAGTTTCATGGAGGGAGGTGTCGCCGTCCTCCATGGCATGAGCGAAGGCATAGCGGCCATCAACTCCGCCATTGCCGCAGGCCGGATCAGCAGCGGTGAAGCTCCGGCTGTGCAACTGGCATCAACGCATGCTGGAACGCCCATCACTCTCAGCGAGGCTGCCTCGAAAGACGCTCTGTCCGGCTTTGGCTTAAAGTGTCCGCAGAGCCGGACTGTTGCAACAATCGATGAGTTGGCCGAAGCTTCCGCCGCGCTGGAATTTCCTGCCGTGCTCAAGGGAACAGGCGCGGCGCACAAGAGCGAAGCCGGACTGGTTGTGCTCAATATTCCAAACCAGCAAGATCTTGTCGCAGCGGCTGAGCGTATGAGCGGCACAGCTCAAGGGTATCTGGTCGAGGAAATGGTGTCAGGCCAACTTGCCGAACTGTTGATCGGCATCACCCGTGATCCGACAGGCATGTTTCTGTTGACCCTTGGCGCCGGGGGCGTTCTGACCGAGCTGCTTGGGGACACGGCCAGCCTGCTCTTGCCGGCAAGCCGGACCGAGGTTGAGGCCGCATTCAGAAGCCTGAAGGTCGGCCGGCTGCTTGAAGGCTATCGCGGCAAACCGGCAGCAGACATCGTATCGCTGGTCGATGCGGTGATGGCTGTGTGCAACTATGCTGAAGCTCACGCTGACCGGCTCATTGAGCTGGAAGTCAATCCATTGATCGCCCGCACGTCTGACGCCATAGCCGTCGACGCGCTGATTTGCCTGAATGAGGAAGGATCCCGACCATGACCGGACCAATCAAGACCCGTATTGTTGGCCACGTGCTGGAAGTCACGCTTGACCGGCCAAAGGCCAATGCGGTCGATTTGGAAACCAGCCGTATCATGGGCAAGGTGTTCCGTGATTTCCGTGACAATCCGGATTTGCGTGTCGCAATCCTGACCGGCGCCGGTGAGAAATTCTTCTGCCCCGGCTGGGACCTGAAGGCTGCAGCCGATGGCGATGCGGTCGATGGTGATTATGGCGTTGGCGGCTTTGGTGGCCTTCAGGAACTGCCGCATCTCAACAAGCCGGTGATCTGCGCCGTCAACGGCATCTGCTGCGGCGGCGGGCTGGAGATAGCACTGTCCTGCGACATTATTCTTGCCGTTGAACATGCAAGCTTCGCGCTGCCCGAAATCCGCTCCGGCACGGTGGCTGACGCGGCCTCGATCAAGCTGCCGAAACGCATTCCCTATCATATCGCCATGGAAATGCTGTTCACCGGCCGCTGGCTCGACGCAGAGGAAGCCCACCGTTGGGGCTTTGTCAACCAGATCCATAAAGCCGATGAGCTGATGGTCAAGGCCTGGGAAATGGCCGAGCTGCTCGCGTCCGGCCCGCCGCTGGTCTTTGCTGCGATCAAGGAAGTGGTGCGCGAAGCCGAAGGCGAGAAATTCCAGGACACCATGAACAAGGTGACCAAACGGCAATTGCGCACCGTTGATACACTCTATGGGTCAGAAGACAATCTCGAAGGATCAAAGGCCTTTGCCGAAAAGCGCGATCCGGTCTGGACGGGAAAATAGCAGTGAAACGCCCGACCGCTCAGATCTTGGTGTGCATCTGATAACCCGGTGCAAAGGTCAGCCGCACCGAGGTGATCACCAGTCCCTTGTTCCAGGTGCTGCGGTCGATGACGAACAAGCCTTCACCTTCCTTGCAAGCAAGGATTTCGGCTTCGCGTTTGCCTGCAGTCATTGCCGAAAACGAGAAGTCTCCACCCTCGAACGGGATGTTCGCTACCAGCCATTCATTGGCGCTTTTGACGGTGAGATCGGCTGTCTCGATGCCGGGCACCGCCGCTGTGTTGATCCAGCGGTCTCCGAACACATAAGGTTTGCCGTCAGCCAGATGCAGCGTGACCAGATGGATCAGTTTGATACCGGACTCGATCTGCATGCGGGCCCGGATGCCTGATGGCGGCACCGCGCGCTCCTGCGTGAGCACCGTGTGGCGGTAGGTCTGGCCCTTGCCTTCGATCTCGTAGCGGATCACTGGGATATCCAGCGTGGCCTTGCGCACCGGGTTCAGTGCCACCCGAGTTCCGGCCTTGCGGCGACGGTCGAGAAGTCCTGATTCGGCAAGAGCCCGAAGTGCCCGGTTGACTGTTGCCCTGGCGCAGCCGAACTCGATCGCCAGTTCCGCCTCGTTTGGAATGAAGTCTCCCGGCTTCCATTCGCGGGCGTTGATCCGGCGCAGAACTTCCGCCTGAACCGATTGCCAGCTGTTGAAATCTCCCCCGCTCAAATGGCTTCTCCAAGCTCCTTCATCGCCTTCGCATATGCCGAGACGATAGCCTCCCGTTTCACGTGCTTGCCGCCTGTCACCATGTGGCGGCCTGCCGACCAGACATCGCCTACCATGCGGTCGTCGCCGGCGAATATGTAGCAATCGAGAATTGTGTCGCCGGTTCGGCCGATAAGATCAACCGCCTCGGCATCAAGCGCCATCATGTCGGCGAGCTTGCCGACGGCTAGAGCACCGTTATTGCGCGCCGACACACTGGCCCCGCCCGCGTTGATGGCATCAAACAGCCGCCGTCCGGTGGACTTGTCCGGCATCGCCAATGCCGCGCGCGAATGATCACGCAGCCGTTGTGAATAATCCAGTGTTCTGAGTTCTTCCGACAGCGAAATCCGGATATTGGAATCTGAACCGAGGGCAATCGCGCCGCCGTTTTCAAACCAGCGGACGCCATCAAAGATGCCGTCGCCCAGGCTTGATTCTGTGATAGGACAGAGTCCTGCAACCGCTCCGCTTCTGGCAAGACCTTCGGTTTCATGCGGCAGCATCTGCGTGCAATGGATGAAACAGCGTCGCTCATTCAGCTCCATTTTTTCAAGCACCAGTTCCACCGGTCGCTTGCCATGCGCGGCCTCGATTTCCTCCACCTCTGCAATTTGCTCAGCCAAATGCATGTGCAGCGGGTTGTCGCCGGCCAGTTCTGCATGGTGCGCAAGGTCTTCAATTGCAATCGCGCGCAGGCTATGCGGCGCGACACCGATGCGGCTGTCGGCGGGCAGGTGGGCAATGGCTTCCGCAGATTTGGCATGAAGCTCGGTATAGCGGTCGAGCGTGTTGCCAAACCGGATTTGTCCCGGCCCCAACGGGCGCTTGTCGCAGCCGCCATATTGGTAATGCACCGGTAGAAGCGTCAATCCCATGCCGGTGGTGGCGCTTGCAGCAGCAATCCGCTCGGCCATTTCAGCCAGATTTGCATAGGGCACGCCGCCGGGCTGATGGTGCAGGTAATGGAACTCGACATTGGCGGAGTATCCGGACTCAAGCATTTCCATCTGCACGAAGGCGGCAATCGCCTCGACATGCTCCGGCGTCAGCCGGTCGAGAAAGCGGAACATCAGCTGCCGCCAGGTCCAGAATGAATCCGACGCATTGGGCCCGCGCCTTTCGGTCAGTCCAGCCATGGCGCGTTGAAAGGCGTGGCTGTGGCAATTGGCGGGTGCTGGCAGCAGCACCCCGGTTCTGTGGCCCTCTGCCGGCCTGTCTGGCCCAATGGCATTGATCAGACCGTCCTGGCTGATCTCGATCCGCACATTCTCGGCCCAGCCGCTTTCCAGTAACGCTTTTTCAGCCCAGACAATCGTCATTGTGTCACGCCTCTTGACAGGTTTTTATGTATATACTTATAGTTCAATAACGCGAACATAACAACGGCGAAATCATGCTTCTGATCAACGCGACATTGGCGACCATGGACGGCACACCAGCCTATGGACTGGTAGAGCAGGGGGCTGTAGCCATCAGGGCAGGGAGCATCGCCTGGGCTGGGCCGGTGAGCGATCTTCCGGACAAATTCAAGCTTGATGAGAGCCTTGACCTGAAAGGCCGGCTGGTGACGCCGGCGCTCATCGATTGCCACACCCATGTGGTTCACGGCGGTAATCGTGCCCGCGAATTCGAGATGCGGCTTGAGGGGGCGAGTTACGAGGAAGTCGCCCGCGCAGGCGGCGGCATCGTCTCGACGGTCGCTGCCACGCGCGCAGCCACTCAGGACCAATTGCTTGCCGGAGCCTTGACCCGTGTTGATGCGATGATTGCCGAAGGTGTTTCCACCATCGAAATCAAGTCCGGTTACGGCCTCGATATTGAAAACGAGTTGAAAATGCTGCGCGCTGCCAAGGCTGTGGCCGAGCGTCGTCAGGTTAGGGTCAGGACCAGCTATCTCGGCGCGCACGCGGTGCCGCCCGAGTACAAGGGGCGTGCCGACGCCTATATAGACGAAGTCTGCATCCCCGGACTTGAAGCTGCTCATGCCGAAGGCCTTGTTGATGCGGTTGATGGTTTTTGCGAAGGCATTGCCTTTACACCGGATCAAATAGCCCGCGTCTTCGACAAGGCCAGGTCGCTCGGTATTCCGGTCAAGTTGCACGCCGAACAGCTATCCAACCTCGGTGGTGCGAAATTGGCCGCGAGCTATGGCGCTTTGTCTGCCGACCATCTTGAATATGCCAACGCTACGGATGCTGCCGCCATGGCAGAAGCAGGCACGGTCGCAGTGATCCTGCCCGGTGCATTTTACACGCTGCATGAAACCGCCGCGCCGCCAATCAATGCGTTCCGCAAGCACGGCGTGGCGATGGCTGTGGCAACGGACTGCAATCCGGGCTCATCGCCAATGACCTCGCTGCTGCTCAGCATGAACATGGCCTGCACCCTGTTCCGCATGACGCCGGAAGAGGCGCTTGCGGGTGTCACAAGAAACGCCGCCCGAGCATTGGGTCTCGATGATGCGGGCATGATCAAGCCTGGCTTGCGCGCCGATCTCGCCGTTTGGAATGTCGAGCATCCGGCGGAACTGGCCTACCGCATTGGATTCAACCCGCTCTGGAAGCGGATTTATGGAGGCGCGCTATGAAGCTGACGCTATTGCCTGGTCAGGCGACGCTTGGCCAACTCGAACAGATCTGGCGCACCGGTGTTGCAGCGGTTCTCGATGACAGCGCCCTGCCGGGCATCGAGGCGGCCGCGGATCTTGTCCGTCAGGCTGCGTCCGGCGACGAGGCGGTTTATGGCGTCAATACCGGTTTCGGCAAACTTGCCAGTGTCCGCATCAAGCCCAGCGACACCGCGCAACTTCAGCGCAATCTGATCCTGTCTCACTGCTGTGGTGTTGGCGAAGCGCTCGATGTGTCGACCACCCGGTTGATGATGGCGCTGAAGCTGCTTTCGGCCGGGCGCGGCGCATCCGGTATCACCTGGAAAACCCTGTCGGTCATTCAGGATATGCTGGCCAAGGGCGTCACACCGGTAATTCCGAGCCAGGGTTCTGTCGGCGCTTCAGGCGATCTGGCACCGCTGGCGCATATGGCCGCCGCCATGATCGGCGAGGGGGAGGCGATCTTTGACGGCGAACGCATGCCCGCTGGCAAGGCGCTCGACCAGGCCGGGGTAGAGCCGGCAGTGCTGGCGCCCAAGGAGGGCCTCGGGCTGATCAACGGAACCCAGTTTTCAACTGCCTGCGCGCTGACCGGCTACTTCTCAGCCATCCGCAATCTCGAGGCCAGTGTCGTCTCATCGTGTCTTTCGACCGACGCGATCATGGGCTCGACTGCGCCGCTCGAGGCAGGCATCCATGCTTTCCGCGGTCACCGTGGCCAGATCGATGTCGCCCGGGCCATGCGCGCGGTGATGGATGGGTCCGAAATCCGCGAAAGCCACCGTTCCGGCGATACCCGCGTTCAGGATCCCTATTGCATCCGCTGCCAGCCGCAGGTGGCGGGCGCGGCACTCGATCTGTTGCGCTTTGCCGGTCAGACGCTGGAGGTCGAGGCCAATGCGGTTTCCGACAATCCTCTGGTGCTGGTCGCTGAAGGCAAGATTGTTTCGGGCGGCAATTTCCATGCCGAGCCGGTGGCTTTTGCCGCCGACCAGATAGCCATCGCCATCGCCGAGATCGGCGCCATTTCCCAGCGTCGCGTAGCACTTATGGTCGATCCGACACTGTCATTCGATCTGCCGCCGTTCCTGACCCCGGCGCCGGGGCTGAACTCAGGCCTGATGATTGCCGAAGTCACCACCGCGGCACTGATGAGCGAGAACAAGCATCTCGCCAACCCGTGCTCGACCGATTCCACTCCGACATCAGCCAATCAGGAAGACCACGTTTCCATGGCCGCCCACGGTGCGCGGCGGTTGTTGCGGATGAATGACAATCTCAGCGTCATAATCGGCGTCGAATTGATGTGCGCAGCGCAAGGCGTCGAGTTTCGTGCACCGCTGACGACAAGCCCGGCATTGCAGTCTGCTCTCGCGCTGATCCGCTCCGAGATTGCCACCCTCAAGGACGACCGGTTCATGGCCGGTGACATCGCCAAGGCCGCATCGCTGGTGGCCGAGGGCTTGGTTCAGGCCGAATGCAATGTGGCCGATCTGCTTGCCGGAGAGCCAGCATGACCCCGGTCGATATCAAACAGGGAAGCGGCCCGATTGTTCTGGGCCTGCCGCATACCGGCACCCACGTCCCGGCCGATATTTTTGCCCGCCTGACGCCGCTCGGGCAAACGCTGGGCGACACCGATTGGCATGTCGACCAGCTCTATGAGGGCCTGCTGGATGGCGTCACCACGGTGCGCGCCAATTTCCATCGCTACGTTATCGACGCCAACCGCGATCCGTCGGGCGAAAGCCTCTATCCGGGCCAGAACACCACGGGTCTGGTTCCGATGACCGATTTCGACGGCAAGCCCCTGTGGCTGGAAGAGCCGGACGCTGCGGAAATCGAGGCGCGCAGGCTCGCCTGGCACGCGCCGTATCACGCAGCGCTGGAAGCCGAGCTTGCGCGGGTCCGTCAGATCCATGGCGTTGCAATCCTCTATGATTGCCATTCGATCCGCTCCAACATCCCGTTCCTGTTTGAAGGCACGCTGCCGGACTTCAATATCGGCACCAACAATGGTGCCACCTGCGCGCCTGTGATCGAAGGTGTTGTGTCGGGTATCTGTGCCGGAGCCGAAGGTTATTCGAGCATCCTCAATGGCCGCTTCAAGGGGGGCTGGACCACGCGGCATTATGGTCGCCCGGCCGACAATATTCACGCCATCCAGATGGAACTGGCGCAAAGCACGCATCTCGCAGCCGAGGAACTCCCCTTTGCCTACGATCAGGCCAAGGCCGAGAAACTGCGGGTGCACCTCAAAACCATTCTGACAGCTCTTCAAGATCTGACATCTTCCCTGGGAGGCCACACATGACCAATCCGAGACACAATCAGCGCGACGTCTATCCGCCGACCGGCACTGAGATCACCGCCAAGAGCTGGCTGACTGAAGCGCCGATGCGGATGTTGATGAACAATCTGCATCCCGACGTCGCCGAAAACCCGCACGAGCTTGTCGTCTATGGCGGTATTGGCCGGGCGGCGCGCACCTGGAAGGATTTCGACCAGATCGTCGCGAGTCTGAAGGAATTGAATGACAACGAGACGCTTGTTGTCCAGTCGGGCAAGCCAGTCGCCGTGGTCCGCACCCATGTGGATGCGCCACGCGTGCTGATCGCCAACTCCAACCTGGTGCCGCACTGGGCCAATTGGGATCATTTCAACGAACTCGATAAGCGCGGGCTTGCCATGTACGGCCAGATGACCGCCGGATCGTGGATTTATATCGGAACGCAGGGCATTGTGCAGGGCACCTTCGAGACCTTCGCCGAAGCCGGACGCCAGCATTATGGTGGCGATCTGAAAGGTAAGTGGATCCTGACAGGTGGTCTTGGCGGCATGGGCGGCGCCCAACCCTTGGCAGCCGTGATGGCCGGTGCCTGCTGTCTCGCCGTCGAGTGTGACGAGACCCGCATCGATTTCCGCCTGCGCACCCGCTATGTCGATGAAAAGGCCAAGACGCTGGATGAAGCGCTCGCCATGATCGACAAGTGGACCAAGGCCGGAGAGGCCAAATCGGTCGGGCTGGTGGGTAATGCGGCTGATGTCTTCGTCGAGCTTGTCGAACGCATGAAGGCTGGTGGTCCGCGCCCTGACATTGTCACCGACCAGACCTCCGCGCATGATCCGCTGCACGGCTACCTGCCGCAGGGCTGGACCGTCGCTGAATGGCGCGAAAAGCAGGAAAGCGATCCTAAGACCGTCGAAACGGCAGCCCGCACCAGCATGAAGGTTCATGTTGCGGCGATGGTGGATTTCTGGAACGCCGGCGTTCCGACACTCGATTACGGCAACAACATTCGCCAGGTAGCGCAGGACGAGGGACTGGAAAACGCCTTCGCATTCCCGGGCTTCGTGCCGGCCTATATCCGGCCGCTGTTTTGTCGTGGCATTGGTCCGTTCCGCTGGGTAGCGCTGTCGGGGGATCCCGAGGACATCTACAAGACCGACGCCAAGATGAAAGAGCTGTTTCCAGAAAACACCCATCTGCACGCCTGGCTCGACATGGCGCGCGAGCGCATCGCCTTCCAGGGCCTGCCGGCGCGAATCTGCTGGATTGGCCTTGGCGACCGTCATCGTGCAGGCCTCGCGTTCAACGAGATGGTCGCATCGGGCGAACTCAAAGCTCCGATCGTCATTGGCCGCGATCATCTTGATTCAGGTTCTGTTGCTTCGCCCAACCGCGAAACCGAATCCATGAAGGACGGCTCCGACGCCGTCAGCGACTGGCCGCTGCTGAACGCTCTGGTCAACACCGCGTCCGGCGCCACCTGGGTATCGATCCACCATGGCGGTGGAGTCGGTATGGGGTTCTCGCAGCATTCCGGTATGGTCGTTGTCGCCGATGGCACCGACGCCGCAGCCAAGCGGCTCGAACGGGTGCTGTGGAACGATCCGGCTTCCGGTGTCTGGCGTCACGCCGATGCCGGCTACGAAATCGCGCTCGATTGCGCGCGCGAACATGGGCTCAATCTGCCCGCTATCCTTGGGTGAACCAAACTGAGAGGAACGAACATGCAGAGAAGAAAATTCCTGACGGCAGGCGTCGCCGGTGCAGCCGCGGCTGCGACCCTTGCCACGCCTGCAATCGCGCAGGACAAGCGCCAGTGGAAGATGGTCACCGCGTGGCCTAAGAACCTTCCCGGTCCGGGCGTTGCCGCCCAGCTTTTGGCCGACCGCATCACCACGCTGTCGGGTGGCCGCATCGAGGTCAAGCTCTATGCAGCGGGCGAAATCGTTCCGGGACCGGGCGTCTTTGACGCCGTTTCCGAAGGCACTGCCGAGCTCTACCATGCCGTTCCCGCCTATTGGGGTTCCAAATCCAAGGGCATCCTGTTGTTTGGTTCGCAGCCTTTCGGCCTGCGCGCAGACGAGCAGTTCGGCTGGATGCAGCATGGCGGTGGCCAGGCGCTCTATGACGAAATGTACGGCCGCTTTGGCGTCAAGCCGTTCCTGTGCGGCAACTCCGGTCCGCAATGGGCCGGCTGGTTTCGCAACGAGATCAACTCGGTCGAAGACCTCAAGGGCCTGAAGTTCCGCACCACCGGCCTGGCGTCCGAAATGGCCACCAAGCTCGGCATGGCTGCCCAGGCGATGGGTGGACCACCGATGTTCCAGGCACTGCAGACCGGTGCCCTTGATGCCGGCGAGTTCATCGGCCCGTGGACCGATTCAGCACTCGGCTTTTACCAGGTTGCCAAGAACTACTATTGGCCTGGTGTCGGTGAACCGTCGTCTGCGGAAGAGTGCGGTGTCAACGCCAAGGCTTACAGCGAATTGCCGGAAGACCTGCAGCAAGTTGTCTCGCTGGCCTGCGAAAGCCTCTACAATCCGGTCTGGACCGAATACACCACCAAACATGCGCAATCGCTGAAGACACTGGTCTCCGAGCATGGTGTCAATGTCCGCAAGCTGCCCGACGATGTCGTCGCCGCAATGGGCAAGGCGGCGGAAGAAGTCGTTGACGAATTGCGCCAGAATGACGATGAACTGGTCAAACGCATCACCGAAAGCTACATCGCCTATCGCGATCTGGTCGGTGGCTACATGACCTACGCCGACAATGGGCAGATGAATGCCCGTGCGTCTGTAATGGGTTACTGATCGATCCAGTTGATGTCGGCGCGGTGCCCGAGGGTTCCGCGCCGACTGATTTCAGGGCAAAGGGTACCATATGCAGCGCCTGGCGGACTTTCTTGACGGCGTCAGCCGGGTGACGGCCAGCATCGTACGGTGGCTGGCCCTGTTGATGGTGCTGGTGCAATTCGCCATCGTCGTCGGTCGCTATGTGTTCGGAGTCAATTCGATCGCCGCCCAGGAAAGTGTGCTCTACATGCACGCAACCCTGTTCATGCTCGGTGCGGGCTACACGTTGCTGGTCGACAAGCATGTCCGTGTTGACGTGTTTTATGCCAAGGCGAGCCCGGACGGTCGCCGCCGCATCGATATTTTCGGCCATATCCTGCTGTTGATCCCGTCGATGCTGGTGCTGCTCTACTGGTCCTGGCCGTCGGTGCGAAATTCCTGGAAAATCCTGGAAGGGCCAATTTCGGTCGGCGGCATCGAAGCGGTTTTTCTGCTCAAGACGCTGATCCCGGCGTTCTGCATCCTGCTGGTTCTGCAATCGCTTTCGCTGCTGATCCGACTTTTCCTGACCCGACCTGACGCCGCAAAGGCCGACGCATGAGCCAGTATCTCGATCTCATCATGTTCGCCGGGCTGATGGGCGGCATCCTGCTCGGCTTTCCGGTGTCGTTCACCATCGCCGGTATCGCGGTCATTTTCGCCTATCTCGGATGGGCACTCGGGGTGATGGACATCACCCTTTTGGGCGCCACCGGCCAGCGCGTGTTCGGGCTATTGTCAAATCAGGTGCTGATCGCCATTCCGCTGTTCGTGCTGATGGGCGCGGTGCTGGAGAAAAGCCGCATCGCCGAGGAACTGCTCGACACCATGGGCAGGCTGTTCGGCCAGTTGCGCGGGGGCTTGGGCATTTCCGTCGTGCTGGTCGGCGCGTTGCTTGCCGCCTCCACCGGCATTGTCGGCGCCACCGTTGTGGCCATGGGCATGATCGCGCTGCCGACCATGCTGCGCTCGGGCTATGATCCGCGCGTGGCCTCCGGCATCGTCTGCACTGCCGGCACGCTGGGACAGATCATCCCGCCCTCGACGCTGCTGATCATTCTCGCCGATGTGATGTCGAACGCCTATCAGCAGGCGCAATACGAGCAGGGCAAATTTTCGGTCGAGGCGCTGTCGGTGGGCCAGTTTTTCGCCGCCGCCATTATTCCCGGCCTGACGCTGGTGCTGCTCTATCTCATCTACATCCTGGTGCGCGGCCTGCTGCGGCCGCAAGACATGCCGCCGGCCTCGCTTGATCTCGCCAAGCCCGACCGGCGCGAAATCATCTCGGCGATCGTGCCACCGGTGTTGTTAATCATTGCTGTTCTCGGCGCGATCCTTGGCGGTGTCGCAACTCCCACCGAAGCCGCTGCTGTCGGCGCTGTCGGCGCATTGCTGATGGCCGGCATGCGGGTTGGCAAGAACCCGCGGATCATCCTCTGGGGCGCTGCCGCATTGATCTGCCTTGGCGTCTTTGCCGGCCTGTTTCCGGTGCGCCTGCAGCGCAACGATCTCGACATTTTCTCGCTGGCAGCGGGCGGCTTCTACATTGTTCTTACAATCATCGGGGCGGTGGCGATCCTGGCTGCGCTCAAGGCCACGCTGCGTACCAAGACCCTGCACGCCGCCGTTGATTCAACGCTCACCATGACGGCAATGATTTTCGCCACCATTCTGGCGGCCGGCATGTTTTCGCTGGTCTTCATTGGCCTTGGCGGCGAGGAGAGGGTGGCTCATATTCTCACCAACATGCCCGGCGGTCCAGCAGGCGCGCTGCTGTTTTGCATGGCCTTTGTCTTCGTGCTCGGCTTCTTTCTCGATTTTGTCGAGATCTCGGTGATCGTGCTGCCGCTAATCGCGCCGACGCTGATTGTCATGGGCCACGATCCGATTTGGCTCGGCGTGCTGCTGGCGATCAATCTGCAGACCAGTTTCCTTACACCTCCGTTTGGCTTCTCGCTGTTCTACCTGCGCGGCGCCGCCCCACCCGAAGTCACCACCGGACAGATCTACGCGGGCGTCGTGCCCTTCATTGGGTTGCAGATCGTCGGTATCTCACTGGTCTGGCTGCTGCCTCAACTGGCAACCTGGCTGCCCGGCGTGATTTTTTGAGAACTGCGATTCAGGCCGCATCGTCCACCCGGTAATCGATCGGCTTATAGCGAAAATTGTTGGATTGACCGGCTGAACAGGCGGTCATGGCAATAATCAGGTCCATTTCGGCGCGGAATACAGTTTTCTGGCCCGGCTTGCTCTTTGGTGGCAGCACCTTGATCTCGCCGCTGTCGCTGTCCACCGAGACATGCATGAACACGTTGAACGCAATTGGAATAGCGTCCGCGCCGATCCCGTAAGGCGCCAGTGCATTCTCCAGATTCCCCTGGCACCCGTGATGCGGATCGGTGTCACTATAGATGATGCGGAAGGTGTCGCGCGAGCACGGCGTCAGGCTGAAATCATGGCGGCCAACCTCGTCCTCTACAATGCTGAGCATGGGAACCGAGCGGTTTGAATAGAGGGTGTCGCCCTTGGTCAAAAAGATTTTGCCCGCGTAATCGATCGACCTTCCTGATGAGAGATATTCGCGCTTGTCGCTGGCGCTGAAGGCCACCAGGTCGGAAACCTGCTCGCCCTCCGGATCAATGACGGTAAGCGACTGGCCTTTCCTCAGTTCGAAGGAGGTGCCGCTGCGCGGTGCGATTCGATTGGTCATGTCAGGCTACATCCTTGTGGGCAAAAGGGCATTTCCATTCCGGGTCAACCGCGCGGCCGCTGTACTGGCGCGCTTCGGAGGCTTCGCCATGGTCGTTGAGCATCGGGTTGATGGTGCCGGCCAGCGCTGCATCGCGCTTGCGTATGATGTCCTTCATCTTGTCGAAGCGGCCATCGGCCCGCAGCTTCTCGAACTGCATATGCGAGTTGAACACCAGTGCCGGTTTCTCGAAGCGCCGAGCCGGGCGGGAGGCGTGGGGATGCAGACCGATCACAAAGAACGGTTCGCCGCCAATGCTCAGCGAAAAATGCGGTGACTGGGGATCATGGTCCACGGCCTCGCTCCATGGCTGGCCGCTGACGACATCGAGATTGTGCAGCGACTGAAGCCTATTCCACAGCGCCTTCTCGAAGGCTTCTTCATCAAGCCCGTCAGGACCATCGAAAATGACTACGAAAGACCGGACAATCGGGCTTTGGTGGTCAAGCTTGTCGCTGAAATCATGAAGAGCACGATGGATTTCGACATCGTCGACAGGCCGGTCGATATCGCCGGCCTGGAGCACCGTAAGGGCGTCCCGCGCAAGTGCGGATTTGGCGCCGACGCACGGAAACTCCGCGCTCTGGATGAATTCCTGAAATGATCTGGTCTTGTCGCTCATCGGTCTTCCACTCACTCTCCAGAGCCATTTGGGCGGGGTTGCCCGATTAAACGAGGCAAGCGCCGGGAAGTTCCCGCAAGATCATTCGACACGATCGGGGGAACCGTCGTCACGATCCCGCGTTGATAACTCATGCAGAAATGGGAGATGGTGCGATGGACGAGCCCTTGTTCGAGATCGAGAATTGGCGAGACGGCTGGTATTACAGGTTCGGTAGCCGCTACACCGGCCCGTTCCGGCTGCGCTGCAACGCCATCGCCGCCGCAGAAACATTGGTTGAACCTTTAATCCGCGCGCCCCGACAGATGCTTCGTGCCTCGCTTACCAGCGCAATACCGGCGAGCAGCGTGTCGCTGACACGCGCCGAGACCGGAACACCCGCGTGATCGAAGCCGGCCTTGCCGTACTCGCGGCTCTCTGTCTGCTGGCCAGCCTGTTACCGCTGCTGCCCTTCGGACACGGCATGGTGCGCTCTTTCGATTTTGGCCGACTGCAAGCCATCTCAGTATCAGTGTTGGTCATTGTTGGCGCGATACTTGCCGGGTCACTGGCATCGACGCTTGTGGCTGCCGTAGTCATGGCTGTTGTGGCAATTGCCATCCAGCTTGTCTTTGTCGTGCGCTTCACCCCGCTGTGGCCGGTACAGACTGTCCAGTATGCGGGAGACAGCAAGGAGGCGGCGACAATTTCGGTGCTCACTTGCAATGTCAAACAGGGCAATCGGGACTATCAGAGCGTGATAGATCTGGTCCGTGACACCCGACCCGATATCGCCGTGTTCATGGAACCCGACCGGGCCTGGGCGGGGGCACTGCAGCCCTGCCTGTCGGAGTTCCATCACAGCATCGAACATCCGCAGGAGGACAGCTACGGGATCATTCTTGCGAGCCGCTATCCCTTGCTTGAGCATGAGGTCCGGTTTCTGCTCAACGAAGAAGTGCCGAGCATCTCCTGTGTTGTCCGGCTACCCGGCGGGCGCGATGTCCGGATCATTGCGCTCCATCCCGAACCGCCATTGCCCAACCGCGACACGCTTGGCCGCGACGCGGAAATTCTCGTGGTTGCCAAGCAGGCGCACACGGAACCCTTGCCGCTGATCGTTACCGGCGATCTCAATGACGTCGCATGGTCTCGAACAACACGCCGTTTCCTTCGGATTTCCGGCCTACTCGATCCGCGTCAGGGCAGGGGGATGTTCAATTCGTTTGACGCGCGCTTCTGGTTCATGCGCTGGCCACTCGACCACATTTTCCATTCGCGCGATTTTGAACTCGTGTCGATTGATCGGCAGCGGTTCGTCGGCTCCGATCACTTCCCGATGTTCTACTGTCTGGCGCTGACGGAGGATAAAACCGGCGAGAACCGGAACGATCCACCATCGCCACCTTCAAAAGAAGACCTCGCCGAGGCTGATGAAGCGATCCAGATAGAGGCAAACCGCAACCGGCCTCCGGCTGGCGCCGATTGGGAATAGAACGGCTCCTTGTGGGGGCCCGGGGCTTACGTGTTTGCAAAGCCCCGGGATCGCTCCGTTTAAATTCCGCCGAGGCAGAGATATTTCATTTCCAGATAGTCGTCGCAGCCATATTTCGAGCCTTCGCGGCCCTGGCCCGATTGCTTGACACCTCCAAACGGGGCGACCTCGGTCGAGATCAGGCCGGTGTTGACGCCGACCATGCCGTATTCAAGCGCCTCGGCCACCCGCCAGACCCGTGTCAGATCCTTGGCGTAAAAATAGGATGCCAGGCCGAAGATGGTGTCATTGGCCTGTTCGATCACATCGTCGACTGTGTCGAACTTGAACAGCGGCGCCACCGGGCCGAATGTTTCCTCGCCGGCGACCTTCATCTCGCGGGTAACACCGGTCAGGATCGTCGGTTCAAAGAAGGTGCCGCCGAGCGCATGGCGGCTGCCGCCTGTAACCACCTTGGCACCCTTGGCCTTTGCATCCTCGATGTGTTCCATCACCTTGCTCACGGCGGCTTCGCTGATCAGCGGCCCGGTGGTCACGCCATCGTCAAAGCCGTCGCCAATTTTCATCTTGCTGACCGCGACTGCCAGTTTTTTCGCGAACGCATCGTAGACACCCGACTGCACATAGATCCGGTTGGCACAGACGCAGGTCTGGCCGTTGTTGCGGTATTTCGAGATCATCGCGCCTTCGACGGCGGCATCGAGATCGGCGTCGTCAAAGACGATGAACGGTGCATTGCCGCCGAGTTCCATCGAGGTTTTCTTGATCTGGTCGGCCGACTGCCGCATCAGGATGCGGCCAACCTCGGTCGAGCCCGTGAACGTGATCTTGCGCACCTTCGGGTTGGAACAGAATTCCTGGCCAATCGGCGCGCTCGATTTCGAGGTGATGACGCTCAAAAGGCCCTTGGGCAGTCCTGCGTCTTCGGCGAGTTTGGCCATGGCCAGCGCCGACAGCGGTGTTTCGGCGGCAGGCTTGGCGACAAAGGCGCAGCCCACGGCCAGCGCCGGCCCGAGCTTGCGGGCAATCATCGCATTGGGGAAATTCCACGGGGTGATCGAGGCGACCACGCCAACCGGCTGCTTGAGCACAATGATGCGCTTGTCGGGCTGGTGGCCGGGGATGACGTCGCCATAGATGCGCTTGGCTTCTTCGGCAAACCACTCGATGAAGCTCGCGCCATACAGGATCTCGCCCCGGGCTTCGGCAAACGGCTTGCCCATTTCAGCGGTCAGGATCGCGCCCAAATCATCGGCATTGGCAATCATCAGATCAAAGAGTTTGCGCAATACCGCTGAGCGTTCCTTGCCGGTTTTGGCCGCCCAGTCCTTCTGCGCCAGGTAGGCGGTATCGATCGCCACCCTGGTCTCGTCCACCCCGAGATCAGGCAGCGAGGTGATGACCGCGCCGGTCGACGGATTGAGCACGTCAAAACGCTTGCTGTTTGCCGCGTCCGCCATCCAGTCGCCGCCGACAAAGGCAGAACTGATAAGCAGGTCGGGGTTTTTCAGCATGTCCGCCAGATTTTTTTTGCTCATGGGGTTTTGGCTCCGATTTTAGAATGTGCATCGCGAGGGGCTTTTTCCGGCGGTGCCTGTGCGCGCTGGAAATAGGCCATCCTGCCGTGTGATGGGATCAGGAAATCAGATCACATTGCCGCAGACGCTGCAAGTCAACCGAAAGCGGTTTTGCTGCAGTTCCAAGCTTGCGCATAAAGCATTTTGCCGGCGTCGGTAGCGGCCGTGCCGGTGGCCAATAACCCCCGTCGAGGCCCGTGTTGGTCGAACAGGCCGCTGGATGGGCACGCTCTATCTCCCCGCAATTGCTGCCTTATTGCTGGTGACCTGTATGCCCGCAGCGTCTATGACGAGGGTCAATCCGTATGGTTAAGTGAGGAAAGTATATGTTTGCTGTGGTCGTCACGTTCAAAATAAAGCCCGGCCAGATGGCCCAGTTCCTCCCGCTCATTCTGGAAAATGGGCGCGCCTCACGCGAGACCGAGACCGGGTGTCATCAATTCGATGTCTGCCATGACGAAGCGCTGCCCGACACCGTCTTCCTCTACGAAGTCTATTCCGACCTTGCGGCTTTCGACACTCACCGGGCAACGCCGCATTTCCAGAAGTTTGGCGAGGCCGGTGGCCAGATGATCGAGGCAAAGGAGGTGCGCACTTTTGCACACGTGCACCGATGAACAGGCAGGCCTACGCCCTCAACATGCCAATCGGAACAGCCTTATCCGCAAGAGCAGCTTCGTCTCCCGCGAAAATCACGATGCCGCTTGGATTGGTGAGCCTGCCGAGCCGACCTCCGCCTGATCAGAGCGGCGGGGCGTAGACCGGTGTTTCGATGCCTTCCATCCGCGCCTTGATCTGCAGCGCCACGAATTTCGAGAAGAACCGTTGCAGCGCCAGATTGCCACCCTGGAACCACAAGTTCTCCTGCGCCACCGGCTTGTACATGTTGCGCAGTTCTCCATGCCATGGGCCGGGGTCATTGCGGGTCCCGGAGCCCAGGCCCCAGCAGGTGCCGATCCGGTCGGCGGTTTCGCGCGAGACGATGCTGGCCACCACCTCGTGCATCGAGTGAAAACCGGTCGACTGGATGATTACGTCGGCTTCCAGCGCCGTGCCATCGGCAAAATGGATTGCATTCTTTGAAAGCCGGTCGATTTCGACCCCGGCCTTAATGCCGATTTCGCCGTCGATGATCAGTTGCGAAGCACCGACATCGAGATAGTAGCCTGACCCGGTGCGGAACGCCTTCATCATCAGCCCGGTATCATCCTCGCCAAAGTCGTGCAGGAATCCGGTTGCTTTAAGCTTGCGGTAGAATTCAGCGTCGCGGGTCCTGATCTTTTCCGTCAGCGCGCGCTGGATCGGTGGCTGCAGGGCAAACGGCGTTGCAGCGGCGATCATGTCGGCGGTGTCGACGTCGATGCCGTCTTGTACCGCTTGTTCGGAATAGATGTCGAAGCCGAGTTCCATCAGCGTTTCCGAACGGATCACGGTGGTGGGTGAGCGTTGGACTATGGTCACTTCGGCACCGGCTTCCCACAGGTCGACCGATATGTCGTGCCCGGAGCTGGCGGCGCCGATCACCACCACCTTCTTGTCGCGGTAGGCCGAGCCCTCGGAGTAGTGGCTCGAATGGAGGACTTCGCCCGCAAAACTGTCAGCGCCGGGCAGGTCGATCATCTTCGGCGGGCCGTAGGCGCCGGTGGCAAACACCAGTTGCGTAGGCTGCATGATCATTTTTTTGCCGTCGCGCAGCAACTCGACGCGCCAGCGCTTTGTTTCCGGATTGAAAACGGCGGAAACACACTCGGTGCTGCCCCAATAGGTCAGTTCCATGATCTTCACATAAGCTTCCAGCCAGTCGCCCATCTTGTCCTTCGGTGTAAACACCGGCCAATGGTCGGGAAACGGAACATAGGGCAGGTGATCGTACCAGACCGGATCATGCAGCACGAGCGAGCGGTAGCGGTTGCGCCAGGAATCGCCAGCCTTTTCGTTTCTCTCGGCAATCACCGTCGGCACCCCGAGCTGTTTAAGCCGGGCGCCGAGCATGATGCCCCCTTGGCCGCCGCCAATGATCAGGCAGTAAGGGTCGGCGGTTCCTTCCACAAATTCGGCTTCTTCCCGCGCCCGGCGTTCCGACCATGTCTCGCGGTTGCGGTCTGCCCGATGGTTGACGCCGGAAATACGCGTCATCCCGGCCGCTTCTTCATGGCCGTCGAGCGACTGCAGCGTCGTCAGCATGGTCCGGCATTTGCCATTCACCAGGCTGAAGATCCCCTGGCCCTGTCCGACACCGGTCTTGAAACTGAACCAGGCCTGGATAGCGCCATCATCAGTCTTTGACGCTTGTGTGATCTGCCATGCCGATGGTGCTGCCGGAGCCAGCGTCGCAGCCAGCATCTCGGCGATTGCGGGCTTGCCTTCCATCGTCTTGATGTTCCAGGTAAACGCCACCAGATCGCGCCAACAGCAACCGTCTTGAAGCAAATCCAGCGTGGCCTCGATGTCGCTCTTGCCGAGACTGTCGCCCAGCATGGCAAGCCAGGCCGCTGCCTCTGCCTTGTGTGCTGTGTCGTGCATTTCAATACCTCCAGTTTCGAGGCCGCGCGCGCAGCCGGGAAATTGTTTGCCGTCTGCTTTCGGTCAGTCGCCCAACGGCTCCAGTACCTTGCCCTTGCGATGATTGAGCACCGTGTACTTGATCCGCCGCAGCGTTTCGCGTGCATCCGGCTCGAGCCGGTAGCCGACCGCGGTGGACACCAGATCGATGATGGCCAGGAAAGCATAGCGAGACGCGGTCGGTTTGAGTACGTCCTGGAATTCCGGCACATCGACAGTAAGCGCCAGATCGACGACCGCTGACAGATCGCTGTCCGGGGTGGTGATGGCAATCGTGTTGGCGCGGTAATGCTTGGCGAGCGTGGTTGCTTCCACCACTTCGCGGGTCCGTCCGGTACCCGAGATCGCGATCACTAGATCGCCCGGCTTGAGCGTCGAGGCGGTCATCTTCATGACATAGGGATCTGAATAGGAAGAGACGATGACGCCGTAGCGGAACAGCCGGTTCTGGGTTTCCAGCGCCAGCGCCGTCGAACTGCCGCCAAGGCCAAACACCAGCACCTGCGGTGCGCTGGCCACCAATTCGGCGGCCTTCAGGATGTCCTTTGGATCAATGCTGCGTTCGACCGCGTTGAGCGCATTGCGGGCTTCGCCGAATACGACGTTCCACAGCGGCGAGCCGTTCTCGCTGGGTTCGGGAGGCGGGTTGGGAGAGAGATAAAGCCGTCCCACCACGACACTCTGCGCCAGTTTGAGCTTGAAATCGCGCACACCGTCGCAGCCAATGGCGCGACAAAAGCGGGTGACCGTCGGTTCGCTGACGTCGGCCTTCCGGGCGATGTCAGCGTTCGAGGCGTCGACGGAAAATGTAACATCGGCAAGAACCACATCCGCCACCCGGCGTTCCGCCGGGCGCAGTTCCGCGTAGGTATCCTTGATCTGGGAGAGGATGTCGGGGATCGCCTTGGCATAGTCTTCATTGCTGGCGTCGTCCGGCACGGCGTTGTGGTGATGCGGGGTTCCCGCTCTCTGGGTCACTTCGATATCCACCATGTAAGTTCAATTATGGTTGTCTTTCGGCGGTGAAATTCGGCACGTTTCCGTCGACTTCATATCAACAATGTAGGAAACTTACACACTTTACAAGGGAAATAAGACCGTAAACACCGCGTTGTGCACTGCAAACGTAATAATCTTGCGATGCGCTTGACTCGTAAGTCGGATAGTTACAAACTCTTTTCATGCGGCGGGGCCTCGTTCCCGGATTGCACGAGCGGACCAGCAGTGTGAGGGACAATGACTGTCAAGCAAGCCATCCATCCCAAACTCTCAGTGAAGGGCGCGACCAAGGTGTACAACACCCGGTCTGGCGACCTGTTGGCGATCGATCGCTGCTCGGTCGATGTTATGGATCGCGAAATCGTTTCGATTGTCGGACCGTCAGGTTGCGGCAAGACAACGCTGCTGTGGTCGATGTCGGGACTGCATGGTCTCAGCGCCGGCGAAGTGCTGCTCGACGGCAAGCCGGTAACCGGCCCCAATCCCGATATCAGCATGGTGTTTCAGAATGCCAATCTGCTGCCGTGGCGCAATCTCGACGCCAATATCAATTTCCCTTTCGAGATCAAGGGCATCAGGCCCGACAGGATCTGGATCGACGAATTGCTCAACCGCGTTGGCCTTGAAGGCTTTGGCGGTCGCTTCCCGGGCGAACTCTCGGGCGGCATGCAGCAGCGCGCGGCGCTGGTAAGGGCGTTGTCGTTCAAGCCTTCGGTGCTGTTGATGGATGAGCCGTTCGGTGCGCTTGATTCGTTCACCCGCGAGGAAATGAACCGGCTGGTGGAAGAGATTTGGCTCGATACCAAAACCACCATCGTGCTGATCACCCACTCCATCGAGGAAGCGATCTTCCTTTCTGACCGCGTTGTGGTGATGAGCCCACGGCCGGGCCGGGTCGCCAATATCCATACGGTGCCGTTTGCGCGCCCGCGGTCCATGGAAATCATGGCGACCAAGGAGGTTTTTGATCTCACCAACGCCATCAAGCAGGAGATCGTCGGGAACCAGCAAAGCCGCTATCCGGCGGACCGTGCTGCCGCACCCTCCCGATCTGTCCAGACAGCAGCCCAGTGAGGACGATGTGAGCGAGAAAGACGCAATCCCTGAATTCAATGCTAAAACCGGCGGCGCCAGCGATGTTGGGATCACCAACATGTCGGCACTCACTTCTGGTCCCGGAATCAAATCCGCTGGCGAGATATTTGCGGTGATCGCCGTCGCCGTGATTGTCATCGGCGGCATGGAGTTGCTGCTGGGCTTGCTGGAAGTGCCGCAATATGTGCTTCCCAAGCCAAGCGAAATCGCCGTGGCATTGGTCACTGATTTTCCGCTCATAGCCCCGCATCTTGGTCACACGCTGGTTGAGCTGTTCGGCGGCTTTGCCATCGGAGCTTCCGTCGGTCTGATCCTTGCTGCCGTGATCACCCAGTTTCCGTTTGTCGAGAAAATTGTCACGCCTTACATCCTGCTGTTGGTGACGACGCCGATGTTGGCGCTGGTGCCGCTTCTGATCTTGCGCTTCGGCTTCGGCTACGAGCCGCGCATCATTGCCGTGGCGCTGGCTTCCGGGCCGATGGTGATGATCAATGCCGCGACCGGGTTTCGCCGTGTCGACCATGGCAAGATCGCGCTGGCCCGGTCCTATGGCGCCTCCACCCTGCAGATCTTCTGGAAGGTACGCGCGCCGATGGCGCTGCCAATGATTTTTGTCGGTCTGATGGTCGGCTCGATCTTTGGTCTGCTGACCGCGGTTGGCGCCGAAATGGTCGGGGGTGGCTTTGGACTCGGCAACCGGCTGACGTCCTATTCATCGATGATCCAGATGCCGCAATTTTTTGCGGTGGTCTTGATCCTCTCCATCTTGGGTATCCTCATCTACGTACTCTTTTTCCTTCTCGGGAAAAAGTACGCCAGCTGGGAGGCCTGACTGAGGTCCTGCTGTCGGGAGGAACTGGCAGCAGGAAAGCAACTATCGGAACGCTTCAACGTAAAAAGGGGAATTGGTTATGAATAAGAACTTCTTGTCCGGCAGCATGGGCCGCCGCACTTTCCTTCAGGTCTCCGCCGCTGGCGTGGTCAGCGTCTCGGTGCTTGGCGCATCCGGCGCGCGCGCAGAGCCCTATTCCAAATTCACCTGGATTTCGCCGCGCGGCACGATCGAAGTGATTGACGACTATGCCTATCATGTCGCCAAGAAGATGGGCTATTTCGACGATCTTGAGGTCGAGGCTGACTTCCAGCCGGGCCCGTCCGACGGCACCGCAACCGTCAAGTTTGTTGATGTCGGCCAGGCCGATATCGGCTTCCCGTCGCCCGGCGTGTTTTCCTATGCGCTCGAAAACGGCATGAAACTCAAGTCCGCCTTCCACATGGGCGCGCTCGACACTTTCAGCCTTGCTTTCCGCAAGGGCGAGGGCACCAACGATCTCAAGACCCTTGAAGGCAAGACCATTCTTCTCGGCTCGGCTGCCTGGCAGTCGATTGTCGATCCGATGCTGGCCGTCCAGGGCGTTGATGTCAGCAAGGTCAAGTATGTCGAAGCCGGTTGGCCTACCTGGGCAACCGCGCTTAAGGCCGGTCAGGGCGATGCCGCACTTGGCTGGGAAGGCCTGCGGGCCGAATGGATCGCCACCGGACTGGACTTCGAATACTGGCTCGGCGTCCAGAATTCGCCGTTGTTTGCCAACACCTTCGTTGTCCGCGCCGAAGATCTGGAAGACCCGGACAAGAAGGCGTACCTCGAGAAGTATCTGCGCGGTTGGGCCATGGGCCTCGAGTTCGCCCATCTCAATCCGCGCGCCGCAGTCGAGATCGTGTTCGAACAGTTCCCGACAGTCGCCGGCAATCTCGGGCCGGAGCTCGGCACCACCTCGATCCTGCAGCAGATCGCCGTGTTCCGCGGCGACATGAGCAAACGCGCCGGTTGGGGTGACCACAACATGGAAGCCTGGCAGACCTTCTTCGACCAGATCCACGAGCTTGGACAGATCACCAATCCGGTGAAGGCCGAAGATGTGTGTACCAATGCACTGATCCCGGCTGCCAACGACTTCGACAAGGCCAAGGTCCAGGCCGATGCAGATGGCTACAAGCTCAGCGACGAGTTTGCCGCGATCGACGTCGAGAACCTCAAGGCGCATCTCTACGATCAAGCCGTCAAGGGCTGACCTTTAGGGCAACCCAGTCAAACGCGGGCGGCGCACGCGCCGCCCGCCATCGATCAAACTGTTTAAGGGGAGGGCTTCATGCCTGAAAAGGTCAAGGTTCTGGTTGTCGGTCTGGGCAACATGGGCGCTTCGCATGCAAGCGCGTATCATCGCAACCCGGGCTTCGAGATTGTCGGGTTGATGAGCCGCACGATCAAGTCGAAGTCGGTGCCCGACGAACTCAAGGGCTATCCGCTTTATGAGGATTACGACAAAGCGCTGAAGCTCGCGAAACCGGATGCCGTCTCGATCAATTCCTGGCCGAATTCGCACGCCGAATTCGCCATCAAGGCGATGAATGCCGGCGCCCATGTGTTCATGGAAAAGCCGATTGCCACAAATATTGCGGATGCCGAAGCGGTGGTGAAACTGGCGCGCGAGAAAAACAAGAAGCTGGTGCTGGGCTACATCCTGCGGGTTCACCCGAGCTGGATGAAGTTCATCGAACTTGGCAAGACACTTGGCAAGCCGCTGGTGATGCGGCTCAATCTCAATCAGCAAAGCAGCGGTCCGGCATGGACCTGGCACAAGAATCTGATCGACAGCCTAATTCCGATCGTCGATTGCGGCGTTCACTATGTCGACGTCATGTGCCAGCTCACGGGTGCCAAGCCGGTGCGCGTGCATGGCATCGGCGCGAGCCTCTGGGAAGAGGCCGACAAGCCGAATTATGGCCACCTGCACGTCACGTTCGACGACGGATCAGTCGGCTGGTACGAGGCCGGCTGGGGTCCGATGATGAGCGAAGTCGCCTATTTCGTGAAGGATGTCGTCGGTCCCAAGGGCGCTGTTTCGATCGTTCCCAATCCCAAGCAGACCAAGGAAAATCTGTCGGATTCGGCCGATATCGACCAGCACACCAAGACCGATGCGATCCGCTACCACCATGCAGAGGTTGACGCGGACAAGAATTTCGCCCGCGAGGACGAAATTCTGACCATGACCGACGAGCCTGGTCACCAGGACCTCTGCGACCGCGAGCAGGCTTTTTTCCTGAAGGCGATCCAGGAAGACATCGATCTCGGCGAATCCATGGATGCGGCGGTCAACAGCCTGCGCATCGTTCTGGCTGCCGAGCAGTCAATCAACGAAAAACGCGTGATCGAACTGGATTGATCCCGTTCGACCACGGGCGTGGGCGGCTTTTTGAAGCGGGTCGCCCACGCCAAACCTGAACCAATTGGAGAACTTCAATGAGTCAGTCGGCAGCCGGCGAAGGCTACGATCTCGTCTTGAAGGGCGGCCGCGTTCTTGATGAACGCAACGGCGTCGACGGCGTGTTCGATGTGGCAATCAAGGCGGGCAAGGTAGCTGCGATCGGCGCATCGCTGCAACCGGGGGCCGCCCGTGTGGAAGATCTCAGCGGGTGCATCGTCGCGCCCGGCCTGATGGATATTCACACCCATGTTTACCACAAGGCGACCTCGTTGAGCGTTGATCCTGGCTTGATCGCGCGGCGTTCTGCGCTGACGGCGATGGTTGATGCCGGTAGCGCAGGGGCCGGCAATTATGATGGTTTTCGCGACTATGTGATGAACCAGTCGCCTTACAAGATATTTGCTTTTCTCAATATTTCCTTCCCCGGCATTTTCGGCTTCGACAAGGGAGTGTCGATCGGTGAGGCGCGGATCCGCGAAATGCTTCCCGTTGACCGCTGTGTTGCCAAGATCGAGGCCAATCGCGACCGCATTGTCGGCGTCAAGGTCCGCATCGGCGGCCCGGTGACGGGCGACCTGGGTCTGGGGGCGCTGGAAGTGGCGCTGGAGGCTGCCGAGGCTGTCGGCCTTCCGCTGATGACCCATATCGGCACCGCACCGCCAAGCTATGGCGATGTCGTCTCGATGCTCCGCCCCGGGGATATCCTGACCCATTGTTTCCGGCCCGATCCGAATTCCGCTGTCGGCCGTGACGGCAAGGTGATCCCGGAGGTACGTGCGGCGCGTGAACGCGGCGTGCTGTTTGATATCGCCCATGGCATGGGTGCCTTTGGCTACGAGACGACCGAACGGGCGCTTCAGGATGGCTTTCTGCCGGACCTGATCTCCTCCGATGTTCACGTCATCGCCATTGAGGGCCCCGGTTTCGATCTGCTGCACACGATGAGCAAATTGCTCAATTGTGGACTGACGCTGCCCGACGTGATCGGCATGTCGACGAGCCGGCCGGCATTGGCCATCAGGCGCCCCGAACTCGGCCATCTCGGCGTTGGCGCTGCGGCCGATATTACCGTGCTTCGCCAGGTCGAGAGCAACTATGTTTTTGAAGACGTTGTCGGCGCTACACGCCCCGGCGTGACGCTGTTGCAGCCGGTCGCGGTCTATCTGGACGGCAAGGAGATGGAAATCGGACGGCGCCCGTTCGAGGAGCCATTTACCCTGGGCAGCCACTGCGGGCACGATCACCACAAAGAGGAAGCGGCTGAATGAGTTACAAGGCGATTTACACCTATGCCTGGGACCTTGCGGAAACCGGCGTCAAGGCTGCTGCCGACGAGTTTCGCGGTCTTGGCCTCGATACGGTGACGATGGCCGGAAGCTACCATGCCGGCAAGTTCATGCGTCCGCACGGCAAGGCTGGCAAGGTGCTTTTCCCGGAAGACGGGACGGTCTATTTCAACGCCGATCCGTCCCGCTACGGTGCCATCAAGCCTGTTGCCAACAGCATGCTCGGTGAACGTGACATGCTGGGCGAACTGGTTGAACAGAGCGGCATGGCGGTCAATGTCTGGCTGGTGCTGCTGCACAACACTAGGCTCGGGATGGCCAATCCGCAGTCTGTGGTGCGCAATGCATTTGGCGATCCCTATTACTACAATCTTTGCCCTTCAGCACCGGAAGCGCGGGCCTATGCCATCGGCCTCGCACGCGATGTGACCGAGAGCTATCCGGTTAGCGGCCTCTCGATGGAATCGCCCGGATTCGCGCCCTACGCGCATGGGTTTCACCATGAATTCGCGTTGATGAAATCCAATCCCTGGCTCGAAAACATGCTCGGCCTGTGCTTCTGCGACCATTGCGTCTCGGGTGCCGAAAAGGCCGGCATCGACGCCCGCCGCTTCAAGGCGCAAGTTGCTGGCGACATCGAAGCCTATCTCGACAGCGACATCGACTACCCCGCCGACATGGCCGAGGCATTCTGGCGCGCTGATGTCGCGACCAACGCCGATCTCCGCCGTTATCTCGATTTCCGTAACGGCGTTGTTACATCGCTCGTGGCCGAAATCCGTGCAGCGGTCCGAAAGGACGCGACGGTCGCGGTCATTCCCTCGGTGGCGCGGCCAACGGCCGGCGCCTGGTACGAGGGCAGTGATCTGCACGCACTGGCGCAAACGACAGGCATCGTCGAGGCCTGTTTCTATGAGCCGAGTGCCGAGCGGATAAGGGCCGATTTGTTCGACATTCGGCGGCGGCTGAAGGGCACCGGTACGCTGCGCGGGATCTTGCGCCCATCGCATCCCGACATTTCCAACCGGGCGGAATTCATCGCCGCCGTCGAAGCGTTGCGCGAGGGCGGGGTCGAGGAATTGGCGTTTTACAATTGGGGCCATTTGCGCCGGGTCAATCTCGGCTGGATCGGCGATGTTTTGCGGGGGGCGCAATGACCCGGCCATTCGAAGGCAAGACCGTCGCCATCACCGGTGCGGCCGGCGGCATTGGCCAATGGCTCTGCCGTTTCTTCGGCGCAGAAGGGGCGACCATCGCAGCCCTTGACGTGAGCGAGCGCGTCAACGATCTGGTCGACGTGCTCGGCAAGGACGGGATCAAGGTTATCCCGGCGATCGCCGATATTGCCTCGACCGACCAGGTCAAGACCGCCTTTGCCGGTTTTGGCGAGGTCCACGTTCTCATCAACAATGCCGGTATTTCACGCCATCACACGCTGGCCTCCACAGAACCAGCAGGTTGGAACGAGGACATCGCAGCTAATCTAAACGGGGCCTATGCCTGCACCCATGCGGTGTTGCCGCAGATGGTCGAACGGCGCGGCGGCTGCATTGTCAGTGTTGGCTCGGTGAACGGTCTGTCGGCACTGGGCGATCCTGCCTATAGCGCGGCCAAGGCCGGCATTATCGCCATGACCAAGGCAATCGCCATGGAATATGGCCGCCACGGTATCCGCGCCAATTGCGTGCTGCCTGGAACGGTGCGCACGCCGATCTGGGACGACCGCAAGGCCAAGGATCCCGACGTGCTCAAGCAGCTCGAACGCTGGTACCCGCTGGGCCGCATCGTCGAGCCGGACGAGGTCGCCAAGGTGATCGCGTTCCTGGCTTCCGACGCAGCCAGCGCCGTTACCGGGGTGGCCATACCCGTCGATTGCGGTCTGACCGCCGGAAACATCGTCATGACGCGTGAATTGACGCTCGAGGAATTCTAGAGGGAGACAATCATGGATCGTTTGCGAATTGGGATTATCGGTCTTGGCTGGTTCGGCGAGATTCATGCCGAGACCATTGCTGGCGTTGCCAATCTGGAACTGGCTGCACTGTGTACGCGCACGCCTGAACGACTTGCGGAAATGGGCGACAAATTCGGCGTCAAGAAGCTCTACCGCGATTACCATGACATGCTGGCCGATCCGGACATCGACGCGGTGTCGATCTGCACCATGTGGGACCAGCACCGTGAGCCGGCGATTGCCGCGCTGAAGGCCGGCAAGCATGTGTTCCTTGAAAAGCCGATTGCGTCCACCGTCGAGGACGGGCTGGCAATCACCGAAGCATCGAAGGGCGCCAAGGGCATTCTCTATATCGGCCACATCGTGCGCTTCAACCCACGCTACCGCATGGCCAAGCAGGCCATCGACGAAGGCCGCATCGGCAAGATTGTGGCCTTGTCTTCCCGCCGCAATATTCCGGCCGCCTGGACACCGACCATTCTCGACAAGATCGGGCCGATCGTCGGCGATGCCATTCACGATACCGACATCATGCTTTGGTTCACCGGGCAGCGCATCGTTTCGGCCTATGCCCAGACCGTCGATGTGCGCGGGCTCAAGCATCCCGATATCGGACAGACCATGTACCGCTTTGCCGACGGCGCCAGCGCCACGCTGGAAACAGTCTGGTGCATGCCCGAAAAGACCCCCTTCGACATCGACGAGCGCATGTCGATCATCGGTACCGAGGGGATCATCCACGTTCAGGACACATTCCCCAATCTGGGTATTGTCGACGGCGACCGGCTGCATTCGCCGGACACGACCTATTGGCCGATGTTCGAGGGTGTTCGCGGCGGCGCATTGCGTGACGAATTCACCTATTTCGCCACCTGTGCGCTGGACGGCAAGGAAGTGACAATCGGTACGCCCGAGGATGCAACCGCGGCGCTGGAAGCCACGCTTGCGGCCGAAGAATCGGCGCGGACCGGCAATGTGGTGAGGATCGGCTGATGCTGGAATATGTTTTCGACCATGTAGGCATCACCACCACCGAGCCGCAGTCCGATGAAGACTGGGTGGAAGCGAGCAAGATCTGGGTGACCAATCCGCGTAATCATCCTGAACACATCGAGTTCTTGCGCTATCGCGAGGACAGCACAGTGCCGGCGGCCGTGCGCGACAACCCGCATGTCGCTTATCGGGTTAACGAGTTGGCGCCTTATCTCGAGGGCGCCGAAATCCTGATTGAACCCTTCATTGTTGGCGATTTCCTTGAGGTCGTGTTTGTGCGCAAGCACGGTATGGTGTTTGAATATATGCGCTATCTGAAAGAAGGCTGGTTCGACAACTGATCCGCCAACCACGGCTGGCGGGGCCCGACGGTCGCCGCCAGCCGATTGAGGCGGGCCCTTGGCCAGCGAAAGGATCACACGATGACGGGATTGTCTGAACTGTTGCACGACGAACTGCAGCCGCTGCAGCGTACGCTGGACACGCTGGAAACCCCCGCAGTGCTAATTGACGTGGATATTGCCGACGCCAATCTAGTCCGCTGGCAGCAGCGTTGTGATGATCTCGGCCTTGCCAACCGTCCGCATATCAAGACCCACCGCAGTGTCGCCTGGGCCATGCGCCAGTTGCAGTTGGGTGCGAGCGGCATCACCGTGCAGACGGTGGGCGAGGCGGAAGTCATGGCCGACGGCGGCATTGACGATCTTTTCCTGACCACCAATGTGCTGGGAACCGCCAAGCTCGCGCGGCTTGGCGCGCTGGCGCGGCGGACAAAGCTTGCCGTGGTTGCCGACAGTGATGCGGTGGTTGATGCCGTCGCTGACGCTGCCCGCGAAGCCGGTGCAACCATCACCGTGCTGATCGAATGCGATACCGGCGGTGGCCGATGCGGGCTTGCCGATGCGGCAGCGATTGCCGCGATGGCCAAGCGGATTTCCGCTACCAGCGGTGTGCAGTTTGGCGGCCTGATGACCTACCCGGCCGCAGGCAAGCGCAAGCAATCACAGAAGGTTCTCGAGGCGGCCATCGACGCCTGCAAGGCGGTGGGCATCGCCGTGCCGGTGGTGTCGTCAGGCGGGAGTCCTGACATGTGGTCCGATGAGGGCTTGGCGCCAGTCACCGAGTACCGCGCAGGCACTTACATCTACAATGACCGGGCGCTGCTCAATCACGGCACCGCCACGCTCGAACAATGCGCCATGACGGTGCTGGCGACCGTGGTCAGCCGCCCCACCGCGGACCGTGCTATCATCGATGCCGGTTCGAAGGCGTTGACCAGCGATCTGCTCGGGCTTGATGGCTATGGCATGGTGCTTGAACATCCTGAAGCCAGAATCTATCAACTCAACGAGGAGCATGGCCTGATCGACATCTCGGCCTGCGCCACAAAGCCGGAGGTAGGCGACCGCATCCATGTGCTGCCCAACCACACCTGTGTTGTCACCAATCTGTTTGACCGGCTTTATGTCGTATCCGGCGGCGCGCTTCTGGGCGCCTTA
Organism: Hoeflea sp. Naph1; assembly: GCF_046837775.1. Taxonomy (GTDB): domain Bacteria; phylum Pseudomonadota; class Alphaproteobacteria; order Rhizobiales; family Rhizobiaceae; genus Hoeflea. The sequence continues at coordinate 1,912,420 of NZ_CP177286.1, forward strand.
CCCGTCGACGCACGTGGCCGCTCCGGCTGAGCCGAGGCAATTCTCAACCCGGGTTTCATGCAAGCATCAGCCGGCAGAAGCCCGCGGGCAATCCACCGCAACCACCCATCGCAACCACAAGGTATCATCATGACAAAAAAGCAGTGTTTCGGCGCATCACACGTACCGCTTTCACCCGCCGTCAGGGCAGGCGACTTCGTCTACGTTTCCGGTCAGGTCCCCGTTGACCGCGATGGCAAGATCATCGACGGCGGCGTCGGCGCGCAGACGACCAAGGTGCTTGAAAATGTTGCTGCGGCGTTGGCGCTGGCTGGGTGTGAGCTTTCGGATGTGGTCAAGACCACGGTCTGGCTCAAGCGGGCAGAAGACTTTGCCGACTTCAATGCCGCCTATGCGCCGTTTTTCCCCAAAGATCCGCCGGCCCGCTCGACTGCGGAATCACGGCTGATGATCGATATCCTGGTCGAGATCGAAGCCATCGCCTACAAGCCCGTCTGAGTTCGTGCTGCCGGGGCGTGACAACACCCCCCGGCAGCCGGTTTGCCGACCTGCGCAACAGGTTTCAGCCTTCGTGATGCAGCAGTTCGCGGTTGTTGTGTACCAGTCGGGTTGACCAGGGGATCGGATTGCGCAGCGCGAAATGGGCCATGCATGCGCCTTCCGCCTCGGCCAGAAGCGCCTGGATGCTCTCTTCGGATTCAGGGCTTTCGATAATGACGTGGGTCTCGACTTTTTCGCATCGCCCATCTGTGGTGTGACCGAGTTCGCGCATCGTGCCCAGATTTGTCATGAAGCGGATCCGTTGCTCAAGGCGCAGGGAATTCACCTGTATTTTACGAGCCGTGAGAATGTCGGTCAGATGCGTCATCAAGCAGAAGGCAATCCCGGCCGAGAAAAACGCAAGCGGCGGCGGTGCAGTGTCGTCTCCGACCGGCGTCTGCTCGTCGCAATAAAGTTTGACCGGGCTGAAGCCGGGAATGTTGACCTGGACCACACCTGACTTCTTCTGCCGGTCATGTGCTTCGGCAACAACATTGACTTCGAAGTGAAGTGGCTCCGGCGGGCGGGATTTGCGAAACGGCGACGGCTCGAATTGGGTTGGGACTGGCGGAGCCTCGGCCCGCTCGCCTACGTGAAAATCGCTTTGATCTGTCATCGGTCTCTGGCTCCTTGGATTGGTCGGTTAATTGGGCTGCGGCGCTTATCCATGGTTCCAGTCATCGGGCTTGCTGGAATCATTGGGTGAGAGGCCAAGAGTTTCGCCATCGGTGGAACAGCCGAGACCAAGCACCGTCCGGTTGGCATAGTTGAAATAGGCCGCCACCTGATTGATCTCGAGGATTTCGCCATCGCTGTAGCCCAGTTCGCGCAGCTTCTGGACGTCGGCCTGAACCAGGTTTTTGGGCGCTACCGTCAGTATTTCGGCGTAGCGCAAGGCTTCCTTCTGAGCGTCATCGAGCGGCGCACGGTCGATGGCGCGGTCGGTGATTGCCGCCAGGATCTCGTCGCTGCGAGCATCATCCTTCAACAGCCGTTTCAGACCGGCAAAATGATGATCTACGCAGTAGCTGCACTGGTTGAGCGCGCTCACCCAGACGCCGACGGTTTCAAGAAACCATTTCGGCACCGTGTTGTTGGAATTATGCAGCACATTCTTGTACAGCATCATGTGACCTTCGAGCGTATGCGGACGCAGGCTGTGCATGGCCAGAATGTTGTCGACCTTGTTGCCGGGTCCCTTGACCCGGTCATAGATGGTCTTGAGCGGCCCTTCGGCCTGATCGTAGGGAATGGCATCAATCCATGGCATTGCTGGTTTCCTTGGCTGTCTGGGTTCAAAAAATGTAGGTTTGCCGGCCCGTCTCAGCCGAGCAACAATGCGTCGTCGCTGAGTTCTTCGTGCTGCTCTTGCTTGAACAACGCGAGCAGATCGTTGACATGCATGGCCGCGCGTTTCGGTCCGTCGATGTCGGTGACGATCCGGCCGCGGTGAAACATCACCGTGCGGTCGCCAACATGCAGTGCCTGCGCCATCGAATGCGTGACCATGACCACCGTGAGCTTCAGTTCGGCAACGATCGACTGCGTCAGTTCGAGGACGAACCCGGCAGTTTTCGGGTCAAGCGCGGCGGTATGTTCGTCCAGCAGCAAGACCTTGGTGTCACCGGTCGTGGCCATCAGCAGGCTTACTGCCTGGCGTTGGCCGCCCGACAGCAGGCCGACCTTGTCGTGGAGCCGGTTTTCCAGACCGAGCCCCAGCACCTTCAACCGCTCGGCTGCCTCGTCCTTGATTGTACGGGTGACTGCCATGCGAAACCCGCGCGGCCGGGTTCGGCCTTGCGCCAGCGCGAAATTTTCGAGGATGGTCAAATCCTCGCATGTGCCCATCTTGGGGTCCTGGAAAACCCGGCTCAAGAACTTCGACCGCCGATAGATCGGCCAATCGGAAATATCGTCCCCGGCGACAGCCACGGTGCCGCTGGCAGGCCGGCACAGGCCGGCAACGAGATTGAGGCAGGTCGATTTTCCAGCGCCGTTGGAACCGATGACGGTCAGGAACTGGCCTTCAGGAACATTGAGGCTAACGCCACGCAAGGCCTTGGTTTCCAGCGGTGTTCCGGGATTGAACGTGACATGGACATCCGAAAGTTCAATCATTGCTGCGCCTCTTGAAAATCTTCAGGAACGACAGTCCCGATTGCTGCACGATCAAGGCCACAGCAACCAGCACTGCGGTCACCATTTGGACATCGGAAGCCTGCAACCCGATGAAATCGGCATTGAGTGCCGCCGCCACCGCAAGCCGGTAAAGCACAGCGCCGATGATGCAGGCCGCAGTCGCGCGGACGATCGTATCGGAGGGCAGGACCGACATGCCGACGATTACCGATGCCAGTCCGACGATGATGACGCCGATCCCCATATAGGCGTCGGCCGCGCCGAAGATCTGTGCAAACAGGGCACCGGCGACTGCGGTGAGAAAGTTCGCAAGCCCGACGCCAAACAGCTTCATGTTGCCGACATTGACGCCGTTTGCTTCCGCCATCGCCGGGTTGGCGCCTGCGGCGCGCATCGAGATGCCGAGCCCGGTGGCAAGCAGAAGGTCAATCAGCAGTTTGATGACAAGCACCAGAATGCCAAGGAAGATCGGGTTGACGATGTAGCCCGGATAGCCCCAGCCCTCGAATACCGAATAGACTGTTTCGACCCCCAGCAGCGCCTTGTTGGGCCCCGTCATAATGCGAAGGTTGAGCGAATAGAGCGCAATGCCAACCAGAATGCCGGCCAGAATATGCAGGATATTGAAGCGCACATTGAGGTAGGCGGTAACGAACCCGGCGGCAAAGCCGGCGCCGCCGGCAAGCAGCGTGGCCAGCCAGGGATTGACGCCAAACCCGACAATCAAGGTAGCGCAGACGGCGGCGCCCAGCGGAAAGCTGCCTTCCACGGTCAGATCCGGAAAGTCCAGTATCTTGAATGTCAGATAGGCGCCGAGCGCGACAATTGCGAAAATGAAACCGGTCTCGAGCGTGCCGAGAAATTCATACAAGGACATGGGAGTTCACTGCCATCAGCTTGGAGCGATTGACGTCGATGGGCGCCAATCGCCCGATGGGATGAAGCTGTTATTCGAATATCTTGGTCGCCGCATCGAGTGTTGATTGCGGCACCGTCAATCCCATCCTCTCGGCCGAAGATTTGTTGATGAGGGTTTCGAACTTGTCATTGAGATCCTTGGCAATGACGGCATCAATCGTCCCCACCGGCTTGCCGTCGAGAACGTCGGCAACCATATCTCCGGCAAGCCGGCCAACCGCGTAATAGTTGAGCCCGACCGAAGCCGCAGCGCCGCGCTCCACTCCGCTGGTTTCGCCTGAAAAGATCGGCATTTTCACGTCCCAGCCGATCTTCACGATGGCTTCCATCGCCGCGACCACGGTGGTGTCGTCAGGCACATAGACGGCATCGACCTTGCCGATCAGTTTCTTGGTCGCCAGGATTACCTCGTTGGTCGTCGGTGCGGCCGATTCCACAACGGTCAAATTGCGTTTCTCAGCTTCTTCTTTGAGGACTGCGAGCGCGGCCAAGGCATTGTCGAGGCCGGGATTGTAGACAAAGCCGACCGTCTTCATGTCGGGCAGGAATTCGAGCATCAGATTGAGTTGCTGGCCGATCGGGGCGGCATCGGAGACACCGGTGACATTGGCTCCGGGCTGTTCATAGCGTTCGATCAGTTTGGCTTTCAGCGGGTCGGTGACCATGACGAAAACAATCGGGATGTCCTTGGTCGAGGCGACCATGGCCTGCGCGGTCGGGGTGGTGATCGGCACGATCACGTCCGGCGCGTTGCCGACGAATTTCTTGGCGATCTGCTGCTGCGTCGGCATGCTGCCATTGGCGTTCTGATATTCGATCTGGAGTGTTTCTCCCTCGATATATCCGCGGTCGGCAAGGGCATCGATGATGCCTTGTTTGCCGTCCATCAGTGATGGCACTTCGACGATTGTCGAAATCGCGATGGTTTTCATATCGGCCGCGTGGGCGACCGGCGCTGCAGCCGTTGCGAGTGCAAGCATGCCAGCACGAATGAGAGTTGCGACTTTCATGTTATCCTCCGAATATGTGGCGGGAATTGAAGCCCGACCGTTTTCTCAGTGGTTCCCTTGACTTCGACATCCAGCTTTTCAGGTGCTTGTTGTCCCAAGTCGCAATCCCGAGATTGCCTTTGCCCTTGATTGGCTTTGTCGAAGTGAATTTGCCTCGTCACCAATTCTTCGTTATCAGACATATGAAACGAGATAATTGACGATGTCAATCACATGACCGATCAACATAATTATCAGCTGCGTGGGGGCCTGGGTTTCAGGTTTACCCGTACCTCCCGGCTTATGGAGCAGCATTACGAACGGCTTCTGGGTGAACTGGGGCTGTCGCGCATCATGTGGTGCGTACTGGTGATGCGTGGCTTGTACGGAATCCAGAGCCCGTCGGCGATGGCCGACTATCTGGGCGTGGACCGGGCGGTGATCTCGCGCGTCCTTGGCTCGATGGACCGTAAAGGCATGATTTCACGCATCCCTCTGGATGGTGACAAGCGCGGTCGAGACGTCCATCTCACCGACCTTGGCAAGCAGAAGCTTGACGCATTTTTGCCGCGTGCAATGGAGACGGCCAACTATTTCCGAAGCAAGCTTACCGAGGATGAGTTTCAACAACTCAATGTGATACTGGACAAGATGATGGAAGGCGAAGACGGCGCGTTGCCAAGCCTCTGACCGGGCTCAATTGCCCGGTCGCATTCGCGGCATAATTGATCCGGACAGCCTCCGTCAAAAGGTTTGCCGCGTCCGGTGTGTGCTGGGCGATCCGACCGGGATCGAGCCTAACACCCAACTCGCCATGTCCGGAATGGCGGGCATGCCGTCGGCATCGTCGCCCGGCTCGGATGTCCGACCGACTGGCCATGAGCGCCGCTATTGCGCCGCGCTGCGACGATTTCTTACCGGCACCTGCCGTCCGCTTTTTCACGCAACATAGGTTTGCATTATGGACGGCATGCCTTCGTGATCTTGACCTGTAGCCGCGTCACGTGGATGACGTTTGTGCCGTCTGAAAGGATTCGAGGTCGTCCAGAGTGTCAAGGTCGGTGAAATACGCAGGGTCCGGAAGATCAACCGGGTTGACCTTGTCCGGATTGTTCCGGGTGAATTTCCGGCAACCGGGGTTGGTCTTGTCCGCCATCAATGCGGGCACCAAGGCCAGAGGGATGACCAGCGGATTGCCGCGGTCAGCGCCGTTCACTGGCATGGTGATGCGCGTCTGGTCGCTGGCCCGATGTGCAGCAAGCAGTTTCTGCAACGCATTGCTATCCAAAAGCGGCTGATCGCCGAGGACGACAAGCGTGGTATTTGCCTCTGGCACGGCGTTCAACCCGGCGACCACAGAGCCTGCCTGCCCCGACGCATAATCCGTGTTGTGAATGAAGCTGACGTTCAGGCCGGCAAGCACCCGTTCGATGTCCGGTGCCTGATGGCCGGTCACGACTATCACCGGCGCATCGCAGACAGAAACACAGGCTGACACAGTTGCGCGGAGCATCGGGATGCCATTGATGTCGACAAGCTGCTTGTTTATGGCCCCCATCCGGCGTGACAGGCCCGCTGCAAGAACGATTGCTGCCGTGTCAAACATCGCACAGATGCCTCCTTGTCCCTCCGGCCGCGCGTGCTTCGGATAGGGCAGCCAGACAGGCAATTAGCTGGCGCGGGTTACAAGGAATCGCGCAAGCGGCCGACCCAGCCCTTCTTGGCCGCAACTTCCTCGGCCTCTGCCTCTTCGACAGCCGGCTGCGGGCCGACAATTTCGCTGAATTTCGCAAAGAACTCGCCGGCCAGCTTCTTCGCCGTTCCATCAATCAGGCGGCTGCCAAGCTGGGCAATCTTGCCGCCGATCTCCGCCTTGACGGTGTAGTTGAGCATGGTCGCGTCGCCGTCGGGCACCAGGTCCACCTTGGCTCCACCCTTGGCAAAGCCGGCCATGCCGCCCGATCCTTCGCCGCTGATGGTGTATCCGTTTGGCGGGTTGAGGTCCGACAGCGTCACCTTGCCGGTAAAGCTCGCCTTGACCGGTCCAACGCGCAACGTCACCTTGGCGTCCATCTCGGTATCGGAGGTCTTTTCGATGGACTCGCAACCGGGAATGCACTGCCGCAGGATGTCGACGTCATTCAAGGCTGCGTAGACTTCTTCGCGGGACGCTTCGATGCGTTGTGATCCGTTCATTTCCATATTGGTTTGTCCTTGTCAGAGTGTGCGTTGGCCGCGACGGCGGATTTCAATCATTTCAGCAACAATCGAAAACGCGATTTCGTCGGGCGTGATGGCGCCGAGATTGAGCCCCGCCGGGGCGTGAATATTCTCAAGTTGCGATGATGATACACCGGATTTCACCAAATCGTCTTTCAGAGCGGCAGCTTTTTTACGCGAACCCACAAAGGCGAGATATTTGGACGGCACCTGCACGGCGGCCTTGAGTGCCGCGCTGTCGCCGCGGCCCTGGGTGGCGATCACCACATAATCCCGTTCGCTTCCATCGGCAGGAATGCCATACCCGTCGATCAGGCGATCAGTTTCGCCAAAGCCGGCTTGATCGTCAGCCGGAGCACAGATGGTGATGAAGAACCCCATCCGACGGGCCAGATCGGCAAGCGCTACGGCGACGGGTGACGCGCCGCAAATCGTCAGATGCGGCCGTGGCAATACCGGTTCGACGAACACATCCATGGTTCCTTGGCTGGGACACATGTTCTTGGCGTAGACCACGCCTTCGCGGATTTCGCCGGGCTTGACCTGATGTTCTGAAAGTTGCTCGTCGGGCTGGATGCTGACAAGCCGCGAATGGCCGTCGGCAAGCGCTTCGCGCGCAGCCTTGAGCACGGCGCCGCGGGCACATCCGCCACCGATCCATCCCTCGGTGATGGTGCCGTCACTGCGGATCACCGCCTTGGCACCGGCTTTTGCGGCGGTGACAGAAACCGTACGCACGACGGTCGCCAGCGCGAAAGGTTCGCCCTTTGATTTGTAATCATTCATCAGATCCAGAATATCGGACTGCCGTGGCATGATCATATCCTCGCCAGATAGGGTTCAAGGGCTTCAAGGCTTTCAAGATTGTGGGCTGGCGCAAACAGATCGATAAAAGGCAGGGCTGCCTTCATGCCGGCAGCCTCCGGCGCATAGCCCTGCCAGCCGATCATCGGATTGAGCCAAGCGATGCGACGGCAGCGGCGGCGCAATGCCTGCATCTCGATACCGAGATTTTCAGCCGATCCGGTATCGTAGCCATCCGAGACGATCATGACGCAGGTGCGTGAATGAATGCAGCGCTTGGCATGCCAACGATTGAAGGTGGCGAGACTTTCGCTGATCCTTGTGCCGCCGCCGGTGCCCTGGGCCAGCAACGACATGCGCTCCATGGCGCGTTGCGGATTGCGCTCCCGCAGGGCCGGCGAGATGTGGATCAGACGGGTGTGGAACACAAAGGCTTCGGCTTCGCGAAAGCTGTCGAGCACACCGTGCATGAAACGCAGGAAAACGGCGGAATAGAGGTTCATCGAACCCGATGCATCAAGCAGCACGACAAGCCGCAAAGGCTTGTCTTTGCGCTTGCGGCGGATAAGCTCCAGCGGCGTGCCGCCATGGGGGATGCTCTTGTGAATGGTTCGCCTGAGATCCAGCCGTTGACCGGAGCGCCGCGCATGCATCCGACGTGTCAGCCGCGCGCGCATGCTTTTCGCCAGGCGTTCGGCAAGCTCGTGCGCAGCGGCCAGATCTTCGGGTTGCGAGAGGTGACGAAAATCGGTTTTCGACAGAAGCTCGGTCCGCGATGCTCCTTCGCGCTTGGACTGACCGGTTTCGGAGACTTCGCTTCCTTCTCCGCGCTCGACATGATCGGCCTGATCGCTTTCGCCAAAACCGCGCTGGCCTGCTGCCTGGGTTTGCAGACCGGCCGGAGATTTCTTTGGCGCGCCGGAAATTCGCGTCGCCGATTTCATCCCGCGTTGCAACCAGTAGGCATCGAACAGTTCGTCAAATTTCTGCCAATCGGATTGCCGGCTGCAGAACAGGGTTTTCAAACTTGCGCGCAAGCGTGAGGGGCGTATCGCATCGCCGCTGCTGAGGATCATCAGGGCATCACGGGATTCAGCCAGGCCGACAATAAAACCGTTGTCGCGCAGGATTTGGACAAATCCATTGAGCTTCGTCCTGGCGCCTGCGCCCAGCGGATTTTCTGATGTCAGCGCCAGGCTCATTTCAGGCCACCTTGCCGAGCAGGCGGTCCGTGACCTCACGGGTCATGCGGGATTTGTCCTCGGAGGTCTTGATCAGGCACATCAGCGTTTCGTGAACCGTTTCTGGTTCATCGCGCAAGTGGCGAATGTCCAGTCCGGCCAGTGTGGCTGCCCAATCGAGCGTTTCGGCGACGCCCGGCGACTTGCGCAATTCTTCCTTGCGAATGAGGCTGACCATATTGGCTATCTGCAGCGCAAGATCGGTGTCGATGCCGGGCAAGCGCGACAGGATGATCCGGGCTTCGCGGTCGACATCGGGATAGTCGACATAATGGTAGAGACAGCGACGGCGGAGCGCGTCACTGAGTTCGCGGGTTCCGTTCGACGTCAGGATGACACGGGGGATGCTGGTCGCCGTGATGGTTCCCAGCTCGGGAATCGAAACCTGGAAGTCAGACAGCAGTTCGAGCAGAAACGCCTCGAATTCTTCGTCGGCCCGATCGACCTCGTCGATCAGCAGAACCGGAGACTTCTCTTGCCGGATTGCGGCAAGCAGCGGCCTCTCCAGCAGATAGGCCTCGCTGAAGATATGCTCTTCGACTGCGGACGCGTCGCTGCCTTCGCGGGCCTTGATGGCCAGCAGCTGGCGTTGATAGTTCCACTCATAGAGAGCTGCGCTCTGGTCGAGCCCCTCGTAGCATTGCAGCCGGATCAGTTTGGTATCATGGGCAAGGGCCAAGGCCCGTGCCACTTCGGTCTTGCCGACGCCAGCTTCGCCCTCAAGCAGCAACGGCCGCTTGAGGCTCTCCATCAACCATAGCGCCGTTGCCAGGTCGCGATCGGGGATATACCCAACCGCGGCCAATTGCTGGGCTACCTTTTCCTGTGGAATTTTCACCGAAACTTCCCCAACCCTATGTGTGCAGGCCGAGCTTCTCGCCGACGGTCCAGAGACGCCATGCATCATGCGGCATCTGGATGTGGCCGGCACCGAGGAAGGCATAGGCATCGTTCACGGCGTTGGAGAAGCACGGCACACCGCCGACATGGGGGCTTTCACCCACGCCCTTGGCACCGATCGGATGGTGCGGTGACGGCGTCACCGTATGGTCGGTTTCCCAGTGCGGCGTTTCCACTGCGGTAGGCAGGAAGAAGTCCATGAAGGACGCGCCCATGACGTTGCCCTGCTCATCGTAACGAATTTCCTGACCCATGGCGCAGGCAAAGGCTTCGGTCAGGCCGCCGTGGACCTGTCCCTCGATGATCATCGGGTTGATGCGGGTGCCGCAATCATCGAGCGCGTAGAAGCGCCTTGTCTTGGCGACACCGGTATCGACGTCGATGTCCATGACGCAGAAGTAGGCGCCAAACGGATAGGTCATGTTCGGCGGTTCGTAGTAATTGACCGCCTCCAGACCCGGCTCCATGTTCGGGGGCGGGCTGTTGTAGGCAGCCCAGGCGATTTCCTTCATGGTCTTGAACTTTTCGGGCAATCCCTTGACCCGGAAGCGGTCGACATCCCATTCCAGATCGCCTTCATGCACTTCCATCATGTGGGCGGCGATCATCTGGGCTTTCGCCTTGATCTTGCGGGCAGCCACAGCCGTCGCAGCACCGGCCACTGGCGTGGAACGAGAACCGTAGGTGCCAAGACCATAGGGTGCTGTGTCGGTGTTGCCTTCCTCGATCATGATGTCGTCGGCTGGAATGCCGATTTCGGTGGCGATGATCTGGGCGTAGGTCGTCTCGTGGCCCTGGCCCTGGCTCTTGGTACCCATGCGGGCGATTACCGAGCCTGTCGGGTGGATGCGGATTTCGGCCGAGTCAAACATGGCGATGCCAAGAATATCGCAATTCTTAGCAGGCCCGGCACCGACGATCTCGGTGAAGAACGAGATGCCGATCCCCATTACTTCGCGGGTTTCACCGCGATTGAAAGCCTCGCGTTTTTTCGCCTGTTCTTCGCGCAGTTCCTTGTAGCCGATGGTGTCCATCGCCTTCTTCATGGCTGTGTGATAGTCGCCGCTGTCATATTCCCAGCCAAGTGCTGACTGGTAGGGGAACTGCTCGGCCTTGATGAAGTTCTTGATGCGCAGTTCGGCCGCATCCATGCCGAGCTTGTCGGCCAGTAGTTCCACCGCGCGTTCAATGGCAAACACCGCTTCGGTGACGCGGAACGAGCAGCGATAGGCGACACCGCCTGAGGCCTTGTTGGTGTAGACGCCGTCAACTGCCAGATGAGCTGTCGGGATGTCGTAGGAGCCGGTGCAGATGTTCATGAACCCGGCGGGCCATTTCGACGGATCGGCGCAGGCGTCAAAGGCGCCATGATCGGCCAGCACATGCACGCGCATGGCCTGGATCTTGCCGTCCTTTGTGGCGGCGAGTTCGGTGGTCATGTGATAGTCGCGGGCGAACGACGTGGTGGAGAGGTTCTCCATTCGGTCCTCGACCCATTTGACCGGCACGCCCAGCACGATGGAGCCGACAACCGAGCAGACATAGCCGGCGTAAGCGCCGACCTTGTTGCCGAAGCCGCCGCCGATGTCGGGCGCAATGACGTGGATCTTGTGCTCGGGCAGGCCCGAAATCAGCGAGACGACGGTGCGGATGACATGCGGGGCCTGAAACGTGCCCCACAGCGTCAGCTCACCCTTGACCTTGTCGAAGGAGGCCACCGACTGGCAGGTTTCGAGCGGCGAGGGATGGGTGCGGTGATCGACCAGCATTTCCTTGATGGTCACATCGGCATTGGCGAAGACCGCGTCTGTTGCCTCCTTGTCACCGATCTTCCATTCGAAAATGTGGTTGGGGTGTTTGCGGGGGCCGTGAGCGCCCTCCATCTTGTCCTGGATGTCCTCGCGCAGGATCGGCGCGTCGGGCAGCATCGACTTAAACGGGTCGACGATGCAGGGCAGCGCTTCATATTCGACATCAACCAGTTCTGTAGCGTCGGACGCGATGTAGCGGTCTTCGGCGATGACGAAGGCCACTTCCTGGTTCTGGAACAGCACCTTTTCCTCGGCCAGGACCGCCTGCACGTCACCGGCCAGTGTCGGCATGTAATGCAGACCCAGCGGCTTGAGGTCAGCGGCGGTCAGCACGGCAACCACGCCCGGAAGGGCTTTGGCACGGCTGGTGTCGATGCTCTTGATCCGTGCATGGGCGTGGGGTGAGCGGACGAAATCACCAAACAGCATGCCGGGCAGTTTCAAATCATCGACATAGCTGCCTTTACCTTGCGTAAAGCGGACATCTTCGACGCGCTTGCGCTTGCAGCCCATGCCCTGGAGTTTTTCGGTGCGCTCGGCGCGGTCCTGATCAATTTTGGTCTGGTCGTTCATTCTGCAGCCTCCTGGAACGGGGTGCCGTTAATTTTCGCGGCGGCATACTGGATCGATTTGACGATGTTGACATAGCCCGTGCAGCGGCAAAGGTTGCCGGAAATGCCATGGCGGATTTCGTCTTCGGTCGGTGCCGGATTTTCCTGCAACAGGCGGTGCGCCCGCAGAATCATGCCAGGTGTGCAGAAGCCACACTGCAGACCATGCATCATGCGGAAGCCTTCCTGCAGCGCGCTCAGCGTTCCATCGGCATTGGCCACGCCTTCGATGGTGGTGATATCGGTGCCGTTGGCCTGCACGGCGAATGTCATGCAGCTTTTGACCGACATGTCGTCCATATCAACGGTGCACGCACCGCAATGGCCGGTATCGCAGCCAATATGGGCTCCGGTCAGGCTCTGTTGTTCCCGCAGAAAATGGATCAGCAATGTGCGCGGCTCAACCAGAGCCTCGACCTTCTTGCCGTTGATGGTCAGTTCGATATGCGATTTTGTCATTGGAATTCCCCCTCAACCTTTGGCGCGGGACTGAGCCCGCTCAAGTGCGCGCCGTACCATGACACCTGCCATTTTCGTGCGATATTCAGCTGGTCCGCGCATATCGGAGGCCGGGTTGGTGATGGCTTCGGCGGCTGCCACGGCAGCATCGACTGTCGCCTTGTCGAGGCTGGTGCCAACAAGAAGAGCAGCAGCATCGGACGCCCAGAGCGGTGTCTCCGATACGTTGGTCAAACCGATCGATGCGCTGGTGCATTTGCCACCCGCCATGGTGATGACGACGGCAGCGGCCGCAGTGGCATAGTCGCCAACCTTGCGCTTGAGCTTTTCATAGGCATAGCCATGGCCTGGGGCAGGGGTCGGAATGCGGACCGCAGTCAGGATCTCGCCGTGCTCCAGAGATGTGTAATAGGCACCCTGGTAGAAATCGCGCGCGGGAATTTCCCGGCGGCCATCCGGACCGGTGACCGCATAAGTCGCCCCAAGGCACATCATCAGCGCCGGCATGTCGTTGCCGGGATCGCCATTGGCGACATTGCCACCAAAGGTTCCCTTGTAGCGGATCTGCGGATCGGCGATCAGCCGTGAGGTCTCGGCGATGATGGGAATATGACGGGCGAGCTCGTCTGATGCGATCAGTTCGAACTGCGTGGTCATGGCGCCGATGATGATCTCGTCGCCCTTGATCTCGATACCCTTGAGACCACCGATGCCGGAGAGGTCGACAAGATGTTCCGGCGAAGCCAGCCGGGTCTTCATCAAGGGGATCAGGCTGTGCCCGCCGGCGAGGATATTGGCATCCTCGCCGAGTTTTGTGAGCAGCCCCACCGCATCGTCAATGGTTGCAGGTCGGTGATAGTCGAATGTGCCTGGTATCATTCTAGCTCCTCCCAAAGCTTGGCAGGTCAAAATCCGATCTTTCAATGAACCAGATGGCTGGCATCCCGATCGGCCTTCAACGGTGCATGTAGGAGAGGCCATTTCGGCTGCACGAGACAACCGCTGGCACACGAACACCACGCAATTTCACGAATTGCATCGTACTTGCACGAACTGCGTCAGTAATCTTGACGTAATTTTCAGACGATTCCGGAGTGCATCCGGGATTGATGGACGGCCAATTTCTGGCGAAGATCGGACACGCGGGCGCGGCTGATCGGCACGATTCGCCGCACCGGCGATTCCAGTTCGGCGACAGCTGCATCGCCGGATCTTTTTATCCGACCGACATGCGCCATGTTGACGATATAGCTGCGATGGGTCCGGTAGAATGCCGGTTTTGGCAGGCGCTCGAAGATCTCGGTGATCGACAGAGGGCAGAAAAGGTCGTCGCGTCCATTGAAGACATAGGTGTAATGGGCGTTGGCGTGCACGGATATGACGTCGCTGGCGGCGATGTGAAACCGGTTTCCATTCTTCTCGATCGGCAGCAGATTGGCCGAAGCGGCTCCGGCGGTGGCTGGACTAGCTGCAGTGGAGTCGTCCAACCCGATGTCATTGAATTCGTCCGTGTTGTCTACGCCGTTCCTGAGGTTGGCTTGATCCGTGTCTGGCGTCATGCGCTTGGGTACCAGGGCCAGCATGAAGATGCCGGACACAGCAAATGCAACGACGCTGACGATCGCGGCCAATGTGTCGCTTGAAATATATGACGTCGAAGACAGCTGCGCAGCCAGCGAAAAATCGAAAGTCGTGCCTTCCATCGCCGTGTAATGCATTCCCGACACAGCACACCCGAGAGCCGTGGCGCAGAGAAAAAGCGGAGGCCGACGTTCTGCCGAGAACGCCAGCCAGAGCCCCAGGCCCGAGGCTGTCACCGCAATCACGAAACTGACAACCACATAGACCGGATCATAAGTCAGCCGGGCGCTGGAATGCAGTGCGATCATGCCGACATAATGCATCGTCGTGATGCCCAGCCCCATTACCCCTGCCGCGATAACAAGCAACTGCCGCGAACGCAGGCTTGCCAGGTAGACGGCAATGCCCGTCACCAGCACGCAAACCAGGAATGACAGCAGTGTCGGCAAGACCAGGTAGTCAACCTCTGAGGCCATCCCCATCGACAGCATGCCGATGAAATGCATGCCCCAGATGCCAACGGCCAGCGTCATCGCCGAGGCAGCGATCAAGAGCCGTCGGTTGAGGGCGAAAGCTCCCGAGATGCGCAGCGCGAGATTCAGACCGACATAGCTGGCCTGAATGGCAACAATGATCGAGAGCGCAATCAGATAAAAATTGTGATCGGACGCCATCACCGGGTTGTCTCGCTAGCTTGGCATGTCGGTGGCTTCTGATTCATGACCGTACGCTAGCATGTTCGCTTCGCCAATCTCCACCGACACAGGGCGTTCGTTGCATCATCAGTGTATTCTTGCTGGCCAACTTCCAGCGCCATGCGCGAATCGTCGCTCAGACCCGAAGTCATTTCCATCAGGCCTCCTTTCAACTGCAAAGGGTTTGTTGCTTCTTCAACCGTGGGGTGAGCCCGAATTTTCACGCACTGAACCGTAAGGCGCGGATAACAGTTCATTGTAAAAAACCAATAGAGCCATGGTGTATGGGGACAGCTTTAACTCTATGCCTGCGCCTGCTCGTTCCACGGATGCGCGTCACATTGCCCCAATACCCTGTTCTGCGTCGAACTTGCATCCCTGTTCATTCAACTGAGTGTGGAAGATGCAAGCTAAATACTTGGATTGGTACATATACGTGGCGTTCAAAACGACCCAATTGAATGTGACATACATGAGACCACTATCGATTCCGGGAGGCGTACTTTTCGGAATAGAGGGCGCAAGCCAGGGTCAGGCAGGCAACTGATCGATCAGGATAAGGTCATCTGGGGGATACCGTTTTTCCCGGCATAGACATTTCCCCGAGTGGCAGATTATGGTTGTAACGAGGCTGTCTTTCAGTTTGTCAGACACGCTTTTCGCGAGCCTTTTCGAATTTGGAGAAAGTATCATGGATCGTCGTTCGTTTATTCGTACTGCAGGGGTTGTGGGGGCTGGCGCCGTTGCCACTGGCCTTGCAGCTCCGGCAATAGCCCAGGGCAATATCACTTGGCGTATGGTTACAACCTGGCCAAAGAATTTCCCCGGGTTGGGGGTTGGCGCTCAGCGTCTGGCTGATCGCATCACCGCTGCATCGGGCGGTCGCCTTACCATTCAGGTCTATTCCGCGGGTGAACTGGTTCCGCCGCTTCAGTCTCTGGACGCCGTGATCGATGGCACTGCGGAAATGAGCCATGGGGCAGCCTATTATTGGCAGAACAAATCACCTGCCTTGTCGTTCTTCACCGGCGTTCCCTATGGCATGACCACGCCCGAGTTGACGGCTTGGGTCCGCTATATGGGCGGCCAGGAAATCTGGGACGAGATCTATGACCAGTTCGGTGTACAGGGCTTCCTGTCCGGCAACACTGGCACACAGACCGGTGGCTGGTTCCGCGACGAGTTGAAAAGTCTCGAAGACGTCAAGGGCATTCGTTTCCGCACGCCGGGCCTGGGTGGTCAGGTCTGGGAAAAGCTGGGCGCGACGGTTACCAACATGGCCGCCGGCGAGATTTTCCAGGCGCTGCAGTCCGGCACTCTCGATGCCGCAGAATTCGTCGGCCCCTACAACGACCTGGCGCTCGGCTTCTACCAGGTCGCCAAGAACTACTACATGCCGTCCTTCGTTGAATCGGGTCTGGCAACCGAACTGGTCGTCGACAAGAAGAAGTATCAGGAACTGCCCGACGATCTTCAGGCGATCATCCGCGACATATCCCAGGCGGAATATGACCAGGTCTCGGCTGACTTCATCGCCAACGATCCGCGCGCCCTCAAGACGCTGGTCGAGGATCATGGTGTGATCGTGCGCAACTTCCCCGACGACATCATGGAAGCGGGCGCCAAGGCGTCTGTTGAAGTGGTCGAGGCATTGCGCAACAGCGATGACCCGCTGGTCAAGAAGACCACCGAAAGCTTCATCGAGGCGCTCAACCTGGTGCGGACCCGTACCGAAAAGATCGACTCGCCCTACGTTGCAGCGCGCGAAAAGTACCTCAAGTACTAAACGCCGACCCAATCAAGACGAAAGGCCCGGTGTTTTCGCCGGGCCTTTTTTTATGGATTACCCGGCCACCAGACGTGGCAACCAGGTGACGATTTCGGGGAAGATGAACAGGATGGCTATCGCTACGATCTGCAACGCAACGAAGGGCAGGACGCCCTTGTAGATTGCGCTGGTTGGCAAGTTCTCTGGTGCCACCCCGCGCAGGTAGAACAGGGCAAAGCCGAATGGCGGCGTCAGGAAAGATGTTTGCAGGTTGACCCCGACCAGAACGCCCAGCCAGACCGGATCGACATCCAGCGCCAGCAGCACCGGCGCGGTAATCGGGATGACGATGAAGATGATCTCGAACGTGTCCAGGATGAAGCCCAGAAAGAACATGATGAGCATCACCACAGCGACCGCGGCCAACGTTCCACCGGGCAGATTGCTCAGAAATTCATGCACCAGATTGTCGCCGCCCATCATCCGGAACACCACCGAAAAAACCGACGCGCCCATCAGGATGACGAATACCATACTGGTAATTGTCGCAGTCGAGATCACGGTTTCCTTGATGATGGTGAAAGACAGGCGCCAGCGCAATGCGGCAAGAATCATCGCGCCCACTGCACCAACAGAGGCAGCCTCGGTCGGCGTGGCAATTCCCCCGAGGATGGAACCCAGGACCGCAAGGATCAGCAGCAGCGGCGGAACCAATGCAACGAGCACCTCACGAAACAGGTCGCCCTTCTCTTCTGGCGGCACTGGTGTGGCTGGGCATGAGGCGGGGTCGGTCACTGCCTTGAACAGGACGAAGATCAGATAAAGCGAAACCAGCAGCAGCCCCGGCAGCAGCGCACCGGCAAACAGATCGCCCACCGATACCGGAGTTGGAGCGAAATTACCCTTGGCCATCTGCACCTGGCTGTTGATGCCTGACAGCATGTCTCCCATGAAGATCAGCACGGTTGAGGGTGGGATGATCTGGCCCAGTGTGCCGCTGGCACTGATGACGCCGGTAGCCAGCTTTGGATCGTAACCTGCGCGCAACATTGCCGGCAGCGAGATCAGACCCATCGTCACCACGGTCGCACCGACTACGCCGGTTGACGCGGCCAGCATCGCGCCGACAATGATCACCGAAAAGCCAAGCCCACCGCGAAGGTTCCCGAACAGTTTGCCCATGGTCAGCAAAAGCTGTTCTGCAATCTGACTTCGTTCCAGCATCACCCCCATGAAGATGAACAGGGGCACGGCCACCAGCACCTCATTGGTCATGAAGCCGATATAGCGGTTGGGCAGTGATCCGAAATTCGAGGGATCAAACACCCCGAAGGCCAGCCCGACACCACCAAACAACAAGGAGACACCGGCCAGCGTGAAGGCAACCGGAAAGCCGAGCAACAGGAAGCCGATCACGCCAAAGAACATCAGAGCGGCGAAAATTTCGCCAATTACCACCGGATCCATTAGACAGCTCCCTTGGGCAGATCAGAGAGAGTCTGGTCCGAATTGTACTGGATTGATTTGGGAACCAATTGCTCATTGCCCGAAAGCACGAGGATCGACCGGATGGCCATCGCCAATCCCTGAAGCGCGATCAGCCCGGCAAAGGTGATAATGAAGGTTTTCAGAATGAAGAGACCCGGCATCCCGCCAACATTTGCCGAGCCCTCACGATAGCTCCAGGCACGAGCCACGAACGGCATGGAGTATTGGTAAACCACCCAGGTGAACGGCAGCAGAAAGAGGAACACGCCGATCAGATCGGTCAATGCCTTTGTCCGCACACTTGCGGGACGATAGAAAATGTCCACCCGCACATGATCGTTGCGGAGCAACGCGAACCCGGCCACCGCCGTAAACATCGCCCCGTTCAACCACACATACAGATCCTGCATCCAGAGGTAGCTGATCGAAAACAGATAGCGCTGAACGACCACCGTGAAGCATACGGCGACGATGGCCAGTGAGAGCCAGGCGAATGTTCGCCCGATAAAAAGGTTGACCGCGCATATAGACGCCGCAACTCCAGCAAGAAAACGCACCCTTCGCTCCCCCCATTATAGTCATGTTCGTTTGTACCGACCTCAATCAAAGTGCAGGAGGTAAAAGTCAAGAACCAGACCCCGTTTTAGCCATCACCTTTGCTGCGTCTCATCCTATCGTCCAATATCGCTCGGTCCGCGCGGGGGAGGGGTATTCGATCGACGGTCGTGCAGCGTAGGAAAAAATGGCAGCTTTGCTGTCCATGCTGCAAGGATGCTTGATGCATTGGGAAGTTAAGTTTAGGCCGGAAGATAATTCAGGTTTTCGGGTGCACGAAGAGTGACGGCGAGGCCTGAGGTGAGAACCAGAATACCGATTTGACTGGGCACCGGCGTATTTGCAGAAGGGTTCATGTCCTGATGGTCATGCGAAAGGGCAGGTGTTCACTAGGTATTTGAGTGCTGAATGGGCGCCCAAATACCTAGTGAATTGACGAAGCCTTTGAAAATTATGGTGAGCCTCAGAGAATGGAAATACGGCCACCTGCATCAGAGCAATATGGAGATGAAGCCGCGCATAGAAGTTCATTCGAGATATAAACTGATACGGCTCCGCATTCCGGCATGGTGGGTGGCAATATCTCTGATTTTAGCGATTCACTCCCACCATTGAGCTGTCTGATCGCCCGACTTCAGGCAACGTGGCATCTCTTTTTCCAAATCGCACCGCTCACGAAATCTTGGTCAGCAAATCGTCCAGGGACTTCTTTGCATCGCCATAGAACATCCGCGAATTTTCCTTGAAGAACAGCGGATTTTCGATCCCGGAATAGCCCGTGCCTTGCCCGCGCTTGGAAATGAACACCTGCTTGGCTTTCCAGCACTCCAGAACCGGCATGCCGGCAATCGGGCTGTTGGGGTCGTCCTGCGCCGCCGGGTTCACGATGTCGTTCGCCCCGATCACGATGGCGACGTCCGTCTCCGGGAAGTCCTCGTTGATCTCGTCCATCTCGAGCACGATGTCGTAAGGCACCTTGGCCTCGGCCAGCAGTACATTCATGTGACCGGGCAGACGTCCCGCAACCGGGTGGATGGCGAAACGGACATTCTTGCCCTTGGCCCGCAGGCGGCGCGTGAGTTCTGCAACGTTCTGCTGAGCCTGCGCCACGGCCATGCCGTAGCCCGGAATGATGATGATCGAATCCGCCTCGTCCAGTGCGCTGGCCACGCCGTCGACATCGATTGCGATCTGCTCGCCCTCGACTGCCATCTGTTCGCCAGCCGGGCCGCCAAAACCGCCCAGGATAACGCTGATGAAGGATCGGTTCATCGCCTTGCACATGATGTAGGACAGGATCGCACCGGAGGAACCGACAAGCGCGCCGACAACGATCAGCAGGTCATTGCCGAGGGAGAAGCCGATGGCGGCCGCCGCCCAGCCCGAGTAGCTGTTGAGCATCGAGACAACCACGGGCATGTCCGCGCCACCGATGCCCATGATCAGGTGATAGCCGATGAACAATGCGCAGACTGTCATCACTGCCAGCGGCAGCAGCCCACCGGTGTTGAAGTACCACAGCAAACAGATCACCGACACAGCGGCAGCACCGGCGTTGAGTATGTGGCCACCAGGCAGTTTGAAAGCGGCCGAATTCACCTTGCCTGCCAGCTTGCCATAGGCAACCACCGATCCGGTAAACGTGACGGCACCGATGAAGATGCCAAGGAACAGCTCGATGCGCAGAATCGACACCTCAACGGCCTCTTTATGCGCGAGCAGGGCAGCAAACCCCTCAAGCCCGTCGCGGGTTGCTGCGTCCATAGCCATGACCCGGCCCATTTCTATATGGGCGATGAAGCCGACAAAGACTGCCGCCAGACCGACAAGGCTGTGCATTGCCGCGACCAATTCCGGCATTTGGGTCATCTGCACTTTGGTGGCCAGCTGGTAACCAATTACGCCACCCAGGGCGATCAGGATCAGCGAAACAGGCCACAGCCCCGTACCGGGGCCGACGATCGTTGCGAACACCGCCAGCGCCATGCCAAAGATGCCGTACCACACTGCGCGCTTGGCGCTTTCCTGGCCCGACAATCCACCAAGCGAGAGGATCAAGAGCACCGCCGCGACCACGTAGGCCGCTGTTGTAAATCCGAATTCCATTGCTCTACCCCTTACGACTTCTGGAACATGGCGAGCATGCGCCGTGTCACGAGGAAGCCGCCGAAAATGTTGATGCCCGCCATGAAGATGGACAATGCCGCCAGCACGATCACCAGGGTAGACCCTGATCCAATTTGCATTAGCGCACCCAGAATGATGATCGACGAGATGGCGTTGGTAACGGCCATCAGCGGCGTGTGCAGGCTGTGCGCCACACCCCAGATCACCTGGAAACCAATGAACACCGACAGCACGAAGACGATAAAATGCTGCATGAAGCTAGCCGGGGCAAAAAGTCCAGCGCCCAGCACCAGTGCACCACCGACGGCCAGCAGGGTTACCTGAGATTTTGTCTGCGCCTTGAACGCGCCGACCTCTTCGGCCCGCTTCTCTTCCGGGGTCTTTTCCTTGAGCTTTTCCTTGGGCTTCTGCGCTGCGATTGCCTTGATCTTGGGTGGCGGTGGAGGGAATGTAACCTCCTTCGCATGGGCAATCGTTGCCCCGCGGATCACGTCATCCTCCATATTATGATTGACCTTGCCGTCCTTGTCGGGCGTCAGGTCTGTCATCATGTGACGAATGTTGTTTGCATAAAGCGTTGAGGACTGTGTCGCCATTCGGCTGGGCAAGTCGGTATAGCCGATGATCGTCACGCCGTTGTCGGTGACGATCTTCTGATCCATCACCGTCATTTTGCAGTTGCCACCCTTTTCGGCGGCAAGGTCGACAATGACGGAACCGGGCTTCATCGCCTCGACCATATCCTTGGTCCACAGCTCGGGCGCTTCGCGGTTGGGGATCAGTGCCGTGGTAATGACGATGTCGATCTCGGGCGCCAACTCGCGAAACTTCGCCAATTGTGCGGCAGCGAATTCTGGACTGGAGACTGAGGCGTAACCACCCGATTCCGCGCCATCCTTCGCCTCTTCATCAAAGTCGAGGAAGACAAACTCCGCGCCCATGGATTCAACCTGCTCGGCCACTTCGGGGCGCACGTCGAACGCATAGGTGATTGCGCCAAGGGCTGTCGATGTGCCGATGGCGGCAAGACCCGCCACACCGGCACCGACGACCAGAACCTTGGCCGGGGGCACCTTGCCGGCAGCCGTCACCTGACCGGTGAAGAAACGGCCAAAGTTGTTGGCGGCTTCGATCACGGCGCGGTAACCGGCGATATTGGCCATCGACGACAGCGCATCCATCTTCTGTGCCCGGCTGATGCGCGGCACCATGTCCATCGCGATGACCGACGCGCCCTTGTCGGCCGCCGCCTGCATCAGATCGCCATTCTGGGCCGGCCAGAAGAAGCTGATCAACAGTTTGCCGTCGGTCAGCCTCTTGATCTCGGTGTCCGTGGGAGGACGCACCTTGGCGATGACGTCGGCACCTTTCCACAGCGCGGCGGCAGTCTTGACGATCTCGACGCCGGCATCGGCATAAACCTCGTCCAAGAAGCCCGCAGCCACCCCGGCCCCGGACTCGATTGCACATTCATACCCCAATTTCTGAAGCAGACGTGCCGAATCCGGCGTCATGGCAACACGTGCCTCACCCTTCATCACTTCCTTTGGCGTCCCGATTTTCACGTTTCTTGTCCTTTTCTTTGCTGCCCGATCTACGGGTCGGTCAGGCGTCTGCGACCGGCTGCAGAAATGCGAAATCACACCCCTCATCCGCCTGCAGTACTTCGGATGCATAGAGACGGTCGTAACCGCGCCGCTGTTCAGGCGGCACAAGATTGCCGGTCCATTCGGACCTGCGCCGCTCCAGCTCGGCCTCATCAACCAGCAGTTCGATCCGTTTCTCGCTCACCGACAGGCGAATCCGGTCCCCGTTTCTTACCAGCGCCAGCGGACCTCCGGTAGAGGCCTCGGGAGCGACGTGTAGCACAATGGTTCCGAAGGCAGTACCGGACATACGCGCATCGGAAATGCGGATCATGTCCTTCACACCTTGCGCCGACAGCTTTTTCGGGATCGGCAGATAGCCGGCCTCCGGCATGCCCGAGGCACTTTTTGGCCCGGCGTTCTGCAGGACCATGATGTCATCGGCAGTAATATCGAGATCCGGGTCGTCCACCCGCGCCGCAAGATCCTCGAGCGAGCTGAAAACCACAGCGCGCCCTTCTTTCTCGAACAGGTTTTTGTCGGCGGCAGAGCGTTTCAGGATAGCACCGCGGGGCGCGAGATTGCCGAACAGTGCGACCAGCCCGCCCTGCGGTTCGAGCGGCGCTTCGGCGGAGGCGATCACCCGGCGGTCGATATAGCCTGGGTCCTGGTCCAGTCGCTCGCCCAGAGTTTCACCGGTCACCGATATCGTGTCGAGATGAAGCAATGGGCGCAGTTCGCGCAACACGGCACCGACACCGCCGGCAAAGAAGAAATCTTCCATGTAGTGCATGCCAACCGGTTTGAGGTTGACCAGAACCGGTGTTTCGTCGCTAAGCGAATTCAGCCGCTCAAGCGAGATCTTGATACCCAGACGCCCTGCGATGGCCGTGAGGTGAATGATTGCGTTGGTCGACCCGCCCAGAGCCAGAAGAACGCGCAGGGCATTCTCGACCGACTTTTCGGTGATGACCTGGCTGGGCCTGATCGGCGATGTGACCATCTGCGCGGCGGCGCGGCCCGAGGCTTCTGCAGCCCGCAGCCGGTCAGCATGGACTGCCGGTATCGCAGCGGTTCCCGGCAGGCTCATGCCCAAGGTTTCCGAGATGCAGGCCATGGTTGATGCGGTGCCCATCACGGCACAAGTGCCCGATGTGGTGGCCAGCCGCCCCTCGATATCGTTGATCTGTTCAGTCGTCACCTCTTTGGCGCGGTATTTTCCCCAGAACCGGCGGCAATCCGTGCAGGCACCCAGACGTTCTTCGCCATAGCGAGATGTCATCATCGGCCCGGCCACCAGTTGTACAGCAGGCAGATCGATCGAGGCGGCGCCCATCAGCTGTGCCGGCACTGTCTTGTCGCAGCCCCCCATCAGCACCACCGCATCCATCGGCTGTGCACGAATCATTTCTTCAGTATCCATGGCCATCAGGTTGCGGAATTTCAGAGACGTCGGCGACAGGAACACCTCACCAAGCGAGATGGTTGGGAATTCGATGGGCAGCCCGCCACCCAATAGAACGCCACGCTTTACCGCGTCCAGCAGTTCCGGGAAATGCCGATGGCAGTTGTTGAAGCCGGAAAATGAATTGGCGATGCCGACGATCGGTTTTTTCAGCACCTCGCGCGAATAGCCCATCGAAGCAGCAAAGGAATTGCGTAGGTAGAGCGAGAAATCCTTGTCACCGTAGTTCGTCAGACCTCGTGCGAAGCCTGTTGGGTCTTGCTCGTCCATGTTGCTCATTCCACCGCAGCCAGTTTCATTTTGATATACTTGGGTTCAAGGTAGTCATGCAATCCCATTGAACCGCCCTCCCGGCCCATGCCGCTTTCCTTGATGCCGCCGAACGGCGCCTCGGCTGTGGCAAGGAGCATTTCGTTGACGCCGACCATCCCGACTTCCAGATCCTCGGAGGCCCGTGTCGCGACACTGAGGCTGTTGGAAAACACGTAACCCGCAAGGCCGAAGGGCAGGGCATTGGCGCGTGTCATCACCTCGTCATAAGAGGTAAAGCGGGTGATCGGAGCAATCGGGCCGAAAGGTTCCTCGTGCATCACGCGAGCGTCGTCGGGCACGTCGCCTAGCACGGTCGGCTGAAAGAAAAAGCCGCTGTTGCGCTCCTTGGGCCGCGCGCCGCCAGCCAGAAGCTTGGCACCCTTGCCCTGCGCATCGGCAACCAGTTCCTCAATCGTCTGCAGGCCCCGGCGATTGGCCATCGGCCCCATCTGTACGCCCTCTTCGAGCCCGCCACCGACTTTCAGGGAGTTGGCAACTTCGGCAAAACGGGCGGAAAAAGCGTCATAGCAGCTGTCATGAACGTAGAACCGTGTGGGTGAGATGCAAACCTGCCCGCAGTTGCGGAACTTGGTGTTGGCGCAAACTTCAGCGGCGGCCTCGGCATCGACATCCCCAAAGACCAGCACCGGGCCGTGTCCCCCCAGTTCCATCGATACTTTCTTGACCCCTTCGGCGGCCAGCCGGAGGATTTCCTTGCCGACGGGCACAGATCCGGTCAGCGACACCTTGCGCACGATGGGCGAGCGCACCAGCCGCTCGGCGATCATGGACGAATTGCCGGTCAGGAAATTGACGGCGCCTGCCGGAATGCCCGCGTCGTGACAGGCTGCGACCAGTGCGGCGCAGGACGCAGGTGCTTCACCCGCAGGTTTGATGATGATCGAGCAGCCAGCACCAAGCGCCGCGGCCATCTTGCGGGCAGGCAGAAGGGCGGGAAAGTTCCAGGCTGAAAAGGCTGCTACCACGCCAACCGGCTGATAGATGACGGACATGCGGCTATCTGCCGTGCGGGATTCGATGATCTGCCCGTAGATGCGCTTGGTCTCTTCTGAATACCATTCGAACTGGTCGGCGGCGGCACCCGTTTCGCCGCGAGCCTCAGCCAGTGGTTTGCCAGTCTCGAGACTCATCAGGGTTGCGATGTTTTCGACCCGCTCACGGATCAGATCCGCCACGCGGCGCAGCTTGGCAGCGCGCTCCCATGTACCGGTGCGGCGCCATTCGGCAAAACCGGCCTCGGCTGCAGCAAGGGCCGCATCCACATCAGCTTCCGTGGCAACAGCAATGGTGCCCAACTGGGCCTCGGTTACAGGATCCGATACGCCCCGCGTCTGACCGTCAGAGGCCGCGCGCCAGTTGCCCGAAATGAATAGGTTGAGATCTTGATACATTGGCTTCCTCAAATCTTCTGATGCAGGTAGTCGCGTTGAACAGCGTTGACCCAGTTGCCGACATTCCAGCTTCCGTAGGCTCCCATGCCGGCAAAGTCATCGTGGCTGCCGTAAACCGGTATGTGCAAAAGGCTGAGCCCGTCATGGGCATACGCTTCAGCCAGCGCCGACGCCAGCGTATCGGCGTCGAACCCGGCATGGATTGCCTTGACACCGGTGACTGCGCCCGCCATCGCAACATAGTCCACCGGAACCCGGTCATTTGTGCAGAATTCGCGCCCATATTGAGCAATCTGCAAGCCGGTGATCGCAGCCATACGACGGTTGTCGAACAGCGCGATCATGCCGCGCACGCCGTGTTCGACTGCGTCGATCAATATCTGCGGGTTCATCATGAACGACCCGTCGCCGGTAAAGGCAATGCCGTATTTCGGTTTGCCCACACCAGCAGCGCCCAGCAGCGCCGATGCGGCAAATCCCATGTAGGACGCCCCGGTTTCGGTGAATGTCTGTCCCGGTGCCGTGTCCGCGACGATCTGAAACCCGTTGGCCTGCACGTCGCCGGCATCAAAGAACTTGATCGCGTCGACACTGGCAGCAAAGCTTGCCACTGTGTGGATAGCGGCGGGCTGCGTCAGCACAGGACGGCCCCAGACAATATCTTCAACCGGCGCGTGATCCACGCGCGCTTGCCGGAACGCCATCCAGTCTGCCTTGACCTCAGCACATCTCGCAAGCCATTCCTGTCGCTCTTGCTGCGGCACGGCATCAATCAGATTGCCGATCACCGCACTGATGTCGCCCGGCAGCGCCTCGGTGCGAGCATAATGGCTGGCGTCACCAAGATCGCCATTGATGTTGATGACCGCTTCAGCCGCCGGCCAGCCGGTGCCCGAACAATCGGCCTGGCAAACTCCTCGCGTGCCGATCATCAGCACCAAGTCGGCATTCTGCATCGCAAAATTACCGCTGATCGTACCCTTGGAACCGCCCACATGCATGTTCTGCGGGTGCGCATCCGGCAAGACTCCGCTTGAGCCCGGCGACAGAACGACCGTCGCGCCGATATGTTCAGCCAGTTTCTGCACTGCCTGTGCATGGCCGCGCGTGCCGCCGCCGGCCTTGATGACGATCCGGTCGTGACCGGCAATCAACGCTCCGGCGCGCTCATATGCCTCCCGACCTGCAGGCGCCAATGCCGGAACGGACAGAGGACCGGGCAGGGTGGCCACATTCAGCTGCATTGTCTGCGGCTGGGTGTTGATCGGTGCCATGATGAAGAACGGCCCCGCACGGTATGGATGATGTACGCAGGCCGTGCCCCTGCGCATACATTCGCGCAGTGCCTCAGGCGTGTGGAGCACATACGATTGCCCCATAAGCGCAGTCATCCTGCCAAAGATTTCCTGTTCCGCCTTGGGCACTTGCTGCATGTTGTAACCTTCGCCAAAGGTCGTCTCATCCCCGTAGATGTGGTAGACTCCAACCCCGTTTGACGCAGCCGCGAGCGACCCTGCCATGGCCTGCAGCCCCCCCGGCCCAATCGAGGTGACGACCGCAGGCGTTTGGCCATAGACCCACGCATGCGCGGTGGCCGCATGGGCCATCTCGACTTCGTTGCGGCAGTTGATAACTGTGGTTACTCCCTCTTCGGAATACAGGCGCAGAACCTCGCCCAGATCGGTGGAGCCGTGGCCGAAGATCGCAAAAAAGGTCCGCACCTTCTGTTTCAAGAGAGCGATGACCAGTGCCTCCGACAGTGTCAGCTCCACGATCTCTGGCAATGCGCCACTGTCGAGTGCATCTGACACATTACCGGCAGCAGCTATGGCCTTGGCGCGCGCGCGCATTTCGCTGGCCAGGGGAGTGTCTGTGGACTTAATTGGACTGGGCGCGTGCATCGGGTTTCACCTTCGGACTGGAATTGGGAAGAAATGCGCGAACGGATTTGAAAACCTGGACGCCGACTATAAGCATGGCGACCAAGAGGAATCCGGCAGCAGGCACTGAAGTGTAGAAGATGTCGAGGTTGCCCTCAGAGAGAATCATCGCAGTACGGAATTCGCGCTCGATCGAGGGGCCGAGGACGAGGCCGAGAATGATCGGTGTCAGCGGAATATCCGCCCGGTTTAATCCGTAAGCCATCGCACCGAGCACCGCGGCGGCAACGACATCGAAAACCGAATTGCGGATGCTGAAGGCGCCATATCCGCACATGATTACGATGCCCACTGCCAGAAGATGCGCTGGTACGCGGAGCAGTTGCACGAAAAAGCGGATGCCGAGAAGCTGGATGCCAACCACAAAAACATATGCTGCCACGATCGAAAGGTAGACCTCATAAATTTCCAGCGGATGCTCCAGAAAAAGCATCGGGCCGGGGATGAGCCCGTGGATCAGCAACCCCGACAGCAGGATTGCGGTGGCTGGATCGCCAGGAATGCCGAGCGACAGAAGCGGAATCATTGCTCCCCCCGTAACAGCGTTGTTGGCGGTCTCTGGGCCGACCACACCCTCCATCGCGCCATTCCCGAACTCCTCGGGTGTCTTCGAAGACTTTTTCGCATGAGCGTAGGCAAGAAACGCGGCAATCGGACCGCCGGTCCCGGGGATCGCGCCGACGCCGGTGCCAATCAACGAGCAGCGCACCATGAGCCAGAAATTTTTTGCCAGGTCACGGATCGAAGGAAGTTCGGCGCGCACATCTGCCAGTTCCTTGACTTCCTTGTCGGCGCGGAAGTGATCAACGAAGGCGTCGATCACGTGCGGAACGGCAAACAGCGCGATCATCGCGACCAGAATGTTGATGCCCTGCTGTAACGTGATCGTGCCGAAAGTAAGCCGCTGCATGCCACTCATCTCGTCGATACCAATGGTCATCACCATCAGGCCGATGATCGCACCGATCAGCCCCTTGACGATGGACCCCGAGGAGAGGCCGCAAATCGTCGACAGGCCGAAAATCAGCAGACCAAAGGTCTCGGCGGGACCAAACCGCAATGCAAGACTAGCCACGAAATCGACCGAAAAGATCATGATGACCAAGCTCACAAAGCCTCCGAAGGCCGAGGCGACCACGGCCGTCCCGAGCGCAAGAGATGCCTTGCCGCGGCGGGTCAGGGGATAGCCATCAAGCACCGTGGCCGCTGCCGAGGGGGTGCCCGGGATCCCCAACAGGATTGCCGAAACCGAGCCGCCTGTCATTCCGCCGATATAGGTTCCGAGCAGCAGGCCAATGGCGGGTGCAGAATTGAGCGAGAACGACATTGGCACGACCAATGCCATCGCCACCGTAAAGGTCAGCCCCGGGATTGCCCCGAAAATGACACCGAGCACACAGCCCGAAAAGATCGCCACCAGCGTCAAGGGTGCGACGACAACCTGCAAGGCTGTTATCAGAATGTCCATCTGGCGACTTCCTCTGTCAGTTTGCTTTTGTCAGTAGTCAAAACAATGAAATCCAGGTTCCGCGAGGGATGTAGGCCCCGAGCAACTGGCCGAATACCAACCAACACCCCAGCGTGATGCCCAATCCCATGCCTAACACCACGCGAAAGCGGCGTTCTTTAAGGGTGAGGAGGAGCGCCACTACCGTCAGAAAAGTGGCAACGACAAAGCCTAGCTTTTGCATGAGGTACCCGTAGATCGCGATGGCCACACAGACAGTGACCAAAACGCGCATCCGCAGCAGCGACGCGGTTCGCGCGACTTCGGATCCAGGCCCGTCTGCATCTTCATGGGCCTCCGGGCGGCCCTCAGCCCCTCTGCGCCAATTGTATAGGTTCACGGCCACAAGCACGGCCGAAAACCCCATCAGTATAAGACCAAGAACGAGAGGAAACGCCCGCGGCCCGACACCAGAACCGGTTGGGACCGTAAAGTAGACGATCACCGTCCAGACGACCGCCAGAACGAACAAAGTCGTTCCGGCGGCCATGTCGCGGCGGGTTGAGTGCGCCGTTTGCTCCATGATCTTATTGCGCCTTCAGGCCAATGTCGGCCATCAGCTTGGCGAGGGTATCGTCGTCGCGGGCGATCAACTCTCCGAAAGCGGTATGATCCGAAAACGCGGGCTCAAATCCCAAGGTTTGCGATGCCTTTTGGAATTCTTCGCTGGCAACAGCTTTTTCCGCTGCGTCCTGAAGCACCATCACCACATCTTCGGGAGTACCGGCCGGTGCGGCGAGACCACGCCACATCTCGATGTCGACCCCTTCTGCACCGCTCTCTGCGCAGGTCGGGATATCGGGCATCGAGGCAACCCGCTCCGCACTGGTCAGGCAAAGGATACGCAGTGTGCCTGCCTTATGGTGAGAAATGAACTGGCCCGGCCACTGGACGGCAGCGTCGAGACGTCCCGCCAGCAGTTCCACGGGGGCGCGGCCCTGATCGTAAGGCACATTTACAGCCTGATCCGAGAGGCCGACAGCTGCCAGCAGCGCCTCGGTCGTAAGGTGGGTAAACGAGCCGTTTCCTGAGGCACCAATCTTGAGCTTCTTACCGGAAGCTTTGAGCTCTTCGGCCATCTGGCCAATCGTCTCCCAGCCGGTATCGGCGCGCACAGCAATAGCCGGAACCTCGGTGCTGATTTTTGCGATCGGCGTAAACGCGGTGTAGTCAAAATCAATCTTGCCACCGTGGAAGCTGGTGCTGATCGAGTTTGAGTTCCAGACGATGTTGTAGCCATCCGGATCGGTGGAATGGACATATTGATATCCGACCGAACCGCCGCCGCCAGAACGCATTACCGGCACGACCGGTTCAGGCAGGTTCTTCGACATCAGATCCGCAAGGAGCTGGCCGATGGTCTGCGCCGTGCTACCGAACAGGATCGTCATTTCAACCGGCTTCTTCGGAAAATCCTGCGCGCTTGCGCTGGTTACGAGTGCGGTTGCCGCTACGGCCCCGATCAGGGCTGTTTTCAATCGTACTGTCATATTTTTCTCTCCCTTTTGAACACGGTTTTCATGTTCAAGTTGATATTTTACGGCCACTTTCATATGCTTCGAGTTCCTCCTCTTAACTCTTAGCGTTGCCAATTTGGGCTCTTCTACTGCCGACGTTGCGACAATGCCCAGGCGTCGCGGATCACTCGCTTTGCATTCGCGAGAATGATCTCTGACACCTCGCCCGCGAGAACCGGACGCACTTCG
This sequence comes from Hoeflea sp. Naph1, assembly GCF_046837775.1. Taxonomy (GTDB): domain Bacteria; phylum Pseudomonadota; class Alphaproteobacteria; order Rhizobiales; family Rhizobiaceae; genus Hoeflea. The sequence goes on from NZ_CP177286.1 coordinate 1,943,194, forward strand.
GCGCTCACGATCGGACGTACGGGTTTATCGAAAAACCCGCTCTTTGTAAGCTCACGGAAAAAGGTCACCACTTCGGCTGTATCTGTTTCACCGCCTGGAATTCCAAAACGGGGCTGAATATCGCCGTAGGCTGGGTGAGATTTATCACGGAACACGCAATTGCCGAGATGAACCGCATCGAGAAACTCCGCTAGCTGCGGAATGCTCTCTTCGGGCGTCTCGTCGAGAAGCGGAAAATGGCTCAGATCGGTCAGAAGCCCGAAGTTCGGGTAATCGGGCCGGATCGCGCGCGCGATATCCAGCGCATCGCCAACCGGACCGATCAGATTCATCTTGTCGATCGAGCGGTCGAAAATCTTGAGCGTGAGCGCAAGGCCATCCTTTTCTTCATTGGTGTGATCAAGAATCTGGTGAAGCGAATCGATCAGCAGTTTCTTGGCCTCTTCGCGCTTTGCGTCGCCCGGATCCTTGCCGGCAATCAACCGCACGACCTCGGCCCCCAATTGACGCGCTTCGTCGACCGAACTTTTCACCGCATCGACGGCCTTGGCACGTTCTCCGGCGTCGAAATGGTTGAGGTTAAACTTGTTGCTCAGCATCTTGGGCTGCGTGGCGTAGGCAACGGAGAGGTGGCTCTGGTCGAGGATGTGACGCGCAGTGTTGCGAACCCGGTAATCCTTCATCCAGCCGACTTCGACTGCGGTCCAGAAATCGTCTGCGCAAATTTTCTCAAGCGTCTCGACGATCGGCCCGGCGCCGGTCTCTATGCCCGGGAACGCCTTGAAATGAACGATGCCTACGCGCATCGCGCTGTACATTGAAGTCTCCACCACACTCATCTCCCTAAAGTTTGTCTCTCATACTCTGCCACAGCGAGGCGAGGCCGGATGCCGAGGCAATCTGAAACGTCATTCGGCAGCGATAATCTCCTCGCGCTGCCTTTTTTCCTTCAGTGCCAGAAGGATTTTTTCCGGCGTGGCCGGTAGGTGTTGGATGCGAACGCCGATGGCGTCATAGATCGCATTCATCACTGCAGGCGCCGTTGGTACCAGCGCAGGCTCGCCGATCCCCTTGGCGCCCAGCGGGCTGAGAGGATCATGGTCTTCGACAATGACGCAGTTAATCTGCGGAATATCGAGTGATGTCGGCAAGATGTACTTCGCAAAGCCGTGGGTGACCGGATGACCATTCTTGGTCTGGTAATCTTCCATCAGCGCCTGGCCAAGACCCTGCACCACGCCGCCCTCGATCTGTCCTTCAACACCGCGAGGGTTGATCGCGCGGCCAACGTCATGCGCCGCCCAAATACCCAGGACCTGCACCTCGCCAGTCATCGTATCGACCTCGACTTCGGCGACCTGTGTGCCAAAGACATAGGCTTGCCAAGGGCTGCCGGATCCATCAACCGGATCAAGGCCCGTGCCGTGAGCGGTAAAACTGCCTGAGCCGACCGGAACGACGCCGCGCTTCTTGCAGATATCGACCGCTTCATTCATCGAGATCCGCTTGTTGGTGTTCTCTGCCCAAAGTTCACCGTCGAAAGAGCGAAGATCAGCGGCGTCCACCTGCCAGACCTCGGCAATCTCATCGAAGAGCTTGCCTTTCGCCTCGCGGCAGGCAAGCGTTACGGCATTGCCGATCATGTAGGTCTGGCGCGTCGCTCCCGCATGGGCCGCCTCTGGCGAGCGGGCGGTATCATTATCACCGAGGGTCACCTGCTCGGGCTTCACGCCCAGCTCCTCGGCTGCGACCTGACACAGCAGTGTGAGGATGCCCTCTCCGATCTCTGTCACGCCGGTGACGACCTTGGCGGTGCCGCCATCGTCGAGTTCAGCCCAGGCACCTGCTCTGTCAATTGTTGCCGTCCGGGCGATGCCGTACCAGCTTGCCGCAATCCCGCGACCCCGCATTTTCCGGTTCATGATGCCACCTCGGCCTTTGCTGCTGCCGCAGTCTTCGTGAATCTGGCGCCCAGCGTACAGGGCGCGCGTGTGTCGGCCCCGCCAAGATCGGTTCGTGTACCACCGCGGACTTGCGGTGCGCCCGGCTCCCACCGGCTGGCGGTTTCGGCTGCTTCCATCACCCGGTCGATCGAGGCCGAGGTCAGCGTCTGCTGTGTATGGGTTCGCGAACCTGCCTTCATCATGTTGCGGCGCCGGATCTCGAACGGGTCGAGGCCAAGGCGTTCGGCGGCGATGTCCATCATGCTTTCAGTGGCGAACTGCGCTTGCATTCCGCCAAAGGTCCGGAACGCGCCAGAAGGCGTGTTGTTGGTATAAACCACGCGTGTGTCGACTTGCAGGTTGTCGATCTCGTAGGGGCCGCAGGACAGGATCGCTGCCTTGCGCATCACCCCTTCCGACGACATTCCATAGGCGCCACCGTCCGACAGCATGTCGAACTCGATCGCCGTGATCCTGCCGTCTTTGGTCAGACCCATCCGGTAATGCGTGCGCGACGGGTGCCGCTTGGCCGAACAGGCGATTGATTCCTCGCGGGTAAAAACAAGCCGCACCGGCCGATGTGTCTTCATCGCAGCGAGCGCCAACATGCCCTGATAGATCATGTCTTCCTTGCCACCGAAACCTCCGCCGACAGGGCTCATAATAAACCGCACCTTGTTAATGGGTTTATCGATAATCGTCGCGAGCATGTGGCGGTGATGCGTGATGTTCTGGCTGGGGGATAAGACGGTCACAACATCGTCGTGATCGACATAGGCAAGCCCAGCCTCGGGCTCGAGGTAGGCATGTTCGACCTGCTGTGTCGAAAAGTCCTCCTCGATGATCAGATCGGCGGCAGCAAAGCCCTTTTCAATGTCGCCTTTGCGTACCGGGATGTGTTTGACCAGGTTGTCGGGTGCGTAATCGTGCATGACCGGAGCTCCCGGCTGCAGGGCTTCAGCTGGATCAAACAGGCCGGGAAGTTCTTCATATTCGACCTTGATCAGCTTGGTTGCTGCCCGCGCTGTACGCACATCGTCGGCGGCCACAGCGGCGACTGCCTCGCCCACGTGCCGCACCTTGCCACGTGCCATGACCGGCTGGTCATGCACAAACACGCCAAAGCCATCGATGCCAGGCACATCGTCGGACGTGATCACGCAAGCGACACCGGGCAGCGCCTCGGCCGCACTGGTATCGATCGACACAATGCGGGCATGAGCATGGGGTGAGCGCAGGACCTGCATATGCAGCATTCCCTGCATCACCATGTCCCCGGCATATTTGAGACGCCCGCTGACCTTGCTGGGCGCGTCGAGCCTGCGCACGTTGTTGCCAAGATAACTGGTGCCTGCACCGTCCTCTTCCATGACGCTTGCCGGCAGACGCCCCGCGATCACGTCGCGGGCGATCTCAACCGCTTCGAAGATCTTGGTGTATCCGGTGCAACGGCAAATGTTGCCGCCCATGCGTTCCTTGATTTCCTCGATTCCCGCCTGGGGATTTTCCCGCAACGTCGACGTCGCAGCCATCACCATGCCAGGAATGCAATAGCCGCATTGGCTCGCCCCGGTCTTGTGGAACGCCTTTTGTATCGGCGTCAGATCCCCTGTCGCGGCAAGCCCCTCGACCGTCTCGATGGTTACACCGTCCGCCTTGGCGGCTGGCAACAGGCAGGACTTCATCAGGCGACCATCAACAAAGACTGAACACGTGCCGCATTCGCCGGCGCCGCAGCCTTCCTTTGTTCCCGTCAGGGCAAGGTCGTCACGCAGGACATCCAGCAGACGCTGTCCGGGATCGATCCGCCGGCGCGCAGTTCGGCCATTGACGGTGAATGTGATGTCAAGATCAGACAAGGCTCATCTCCTTCTGTTCGGAGTTCGGCATGGGGGCGCCAACGGCCACAAGGGCGTCTTCGATCGCGGCTTCGACAAATCCCGCAACAACGGCGCGACGATATTCGACGCGGCTGCGCGAGGCCACCAGATCCGCAGGGATCTGGCTGGCACGAGAGACCAGCTCGCGGGTCATCTCCTGACCGCGCAGCATGTCTTCAATCTGGTGCAGACGGATCGGGCGCGGCCCGATGCCACCAAGGGCCAGGCGTACATCTTCGAATTTTTTGCCAGTTGCATCCGCCTTGACCAGTGCAGCGCAGCACACGGCCGATATCACAAGTGACCGGCGAAGGCCGACCTTCTGAAAGGATCCGCCGTGGCCGGGCATTGCATCCAGCGTGATCGCCGTGGCAATTTCGTCCTGTTTAAGGTCGGTCTGACCGGGCCCGGTGATGAAGTCCACGACCGGTAGCGTACGGGTGACGACGCGGTTCCCGTCAAGCCGTGCAAGTTCGATGGTGCCTTCGTGCACCAGCATGGGGGGCAGGCCGTCCCCGGCAGGCGAGGCGTTGACGATATTCCCCACCAGCGTCGCCTGACGGCGGATCTGGTCATCGGCGAACCAGGCGGCACAGCCAGGCATGGTTGGCAGCAGACGCATCAGCGTCTCATCCTCCATGAAGTCCTGATAGACGACATTGGCGTTCAAGCGCACCCGGTCGCCCTGCACTTCATAGCCCTGAAATTCGGCCACCCGCGACACATCGATGATGTTTGTCAGGTGCACGTCACCGGCGCGCCCCTCGCGCGCCCAGGGCAGGATATCGGTAGCCCCTGCCAACAGCCGACTGCCCTCGGGCGCGTCGCGCCAGAGCGCCAGTGCCTCGGCCAGGCTCTTGGGCATCAAATAGATATCACAGCTCAGCATCAGAATTCTCCTTGGCGCGCCGCCTGGCCTCGCTCAGTTTTCGACGGGTGCGTAGAATGTACCCTCGACTTCGACGATATCGTCCTGATTGAGCCGGTCGACTTCGACGATCGTGCGCGGCGGGTAGGGACCGTCGCCCCACAGCTCTTTCTGGATCTTGTTGACGATGGGGCGGTGGCGATACATGTCGACGACATAGACCACCAGTCTCACCGCATCCTGCAACGAAGCGCCTTCAGATTCCGCGATCATTTTCATGTTGTTGAAGGCCATGCGCACGCGTTCTTCTGGGTCTTGGACCAGCGCGTTGGTCGAGGCGTCGATGCCCCGCATTCCGGCGACAAACACGAAATCGCCGGCGCGTGTTCCCAACGACCAGGTTGCCGTGGGGACGATTCCGCCCGCTGGCGCAAGCGTCTTCACACCGTTGGGTGACATGTTTTCGGCAATGGCTGCCGAGCCTGTCAAAAATGAGCCCGCCAGAACAGCAGATAATACTAAGGACTTGAGTTTCATTTTCTGTCTCCCTTGATTCATGATCTTTCGGTGCCGACGTTTGCAAGGCGTCATCCTATGGGGACCCTGGCAGATGGCCAGGATCCCAAGTTTCGAAGGTCTATTCGGCGGCAACCTTATGGGCGGCGACATTCTTGTTGCGCACCACCACCTTGATCGCATCCTCGACCCGCTCCTTGGCGTAACGGATGGCCTCGGGAAGGTTCTCCATATCGAAGGTATGGGTGTGGATCAGCGTTGCATCGAACCGCTTCTGGCGCATGAACGCCTCGGCCCGGTGGGTTGCAGACTTGCCCTCGCCACGGATGCCGTAGACGTAGATGTTGTTACGCACTAGGTAAGCGACATCGACCTCATCGGGCTTGCCCGGGAACGCGGCGAGACAAATCTTGCCGCCACGGTTGAGCATCTGGGCAGCCTGGTTGACACCATCAGGTGCACCGGCACATTCCACGACGTAATCGACACCTTTGCCGTCGGTCAGTTCACGCACTTTTGCCACAACATCTTCGTTGCGGACGTTGATCACGTGATCCGCACCAAGCTGCTTGCCGATTTCCAGACGGTTGTCGCGGGTGCCGGTCAAGATCACCGGCTGCGCGCCGAGCGCCTTTGCCACAGCAACGCCCATCAACCCGATGGGACCGGGGCCGGTGACGACAACGCTTTCGCCCGCAACCAAGCCGCCGAGCTCGGTCAGGCCGTACATCGCCGTGCCTGCGGTCACGACCAGCGTCGCTTCCTCGTCGCTCATCGTATCGGCCACATGGACCAGCGTATTGATGCTGTTGACCTGGTATTCGCAGAAACCACCATCAGTGGTGAAACCGTTGGCGCGGTGGCCCTTGTTCACATCGCCGTAGTTCTTGCCGTAGTTGTGGCACGACGTGTACATTCCCTGACGGCAGCGCTTGCACTGGCCGCACCCGGCGTGGATCTCGACCGTGACACGCTCGCCGATTTTGTATTCGTCGACACCCTGGCCGAGCGCTACGACCGTTCCCATGTATTCATGGCCGGGTGTGAAATTCTTGTTGAATGGCTCGCCGCCTTCAATCATCGCGGGCGGGCCATGATAAATGATCTCAAGATCCGTGGCACAGATCGCAACTGCGTCGATGCGAACCAGCACTTCGGCACTCGCAGGCGACGGCACTGCCTTGTCGACGAACTTCAACTCGCCGGGGTCGCCAAGAACCCAGGCCTTCATGGTATCTGGAATGGGGTAATCTGGGTGCGTTTTCACCCCTTCGGACATCGGCATCTTGATTCTCCTCCTAAACAGATTGCGATATTGATTGATTCAGAACCGGCTGACCCTCAGTCGGTCGGAAAGGGCACGGGCGCATTGCACCACGTCCTGGATGACATGATTACGGTAGGCTTCGCTGTTCTTGCGAGCCGCGTAAGTTGCCGAAATTGACGCGATCACGGCGCCCTTTTCGTCGCGCAGTGCCGCGCCGCAGCAGATGACGCCATCCTGCAGTTCTTCGTTATCGACGGAAAAGCCGTTGCGGCGAACATGGCGCAATTCCTCGATAAACCCTGATAGGGAGGTGATCGTTTTGTCTGTGTATGCGACAAGCCCGTTTTCAGAGATTACCCGCGCCATTTCCGCTTCGGGCAACCAGGCAAGTATTGCCTTGCCAGTCGCGGTGGCGTGCGACGCGCTCATCTTCTTCACCTCGTCGGGCTCTTTCAGGCTGGGATCGCCACCCAGTCGCAATTGGGTCAGCAAAGCGCTGTCACGCAGCACAGCCATCTGCACTCCCTCGCACAGCCGTTCGCTCAGTGCGGCCAGGTCAGGCCGAACGAAATCGATAAGATCGATTTCCTTCGAGCCAAGCTCGGTGAGCTCGTGCAGTTTAGACGACAGCAGGTATCCGCGGTTGCGCCCAGCATGCAAAACATAACCCCGCCCGACCAGCGTGGCGATCAGGTGATGACAGGTCGACGTATTAAGTTCGGAGCGCCGGGCGAGATCCTGAAGCGGCAACGGCTCGGATGCGGCGGCCATGATCTCGATCAGCAGCAGTGCCCGCTCGACCGATTGGATGGAGCGCGATGGCTTCTCCGGGTTCGCCAGCCACCCTGTGACCGGCGCACCATCCAGGCGTCGGTATGCGTCAGCCGAATGGGCTGCAGTACCGCCGGATGCGTGAGGGGGCTTCGTCATGCGATCGTCTCCAGTGCTGTTGATAGATTGATGCAATATTGGCCGAATCGTCAATTTATTCTTTTATTATAAAATTGATTTTCACAATGGGGGAATAGCGTCGAGTAACTTCGGATTGACGAAGTTACGAGCATCACTTATTGAAAACGCAATATGAGGAGTGAAGCCATGATCAGCTATCTTGTCTATGTCAGCCAAGCGGCCACCGAACTGAACGAAGAAGCTCTCGAGGCGATCCTCGCGGAAAGTCGTGCCTACAATAGCCGCAACGATGTGACGGGCGTTCTGCTCTTCGTTGCCGGCCGCGACGGAAACCATGGCAGCTTCATGCAACTACTTGAGGGCGACCAGGAAAAGATCGACAGCTTGCGCCGCCGCATTTTTGCTGACCCTCGCCATCACACCAAGATCGTTCTTGAAAAGGGAACCAAGCCGTCGCGTGACTTTTCGGACTGGTCGATGGCTTTCAAGTCGGTTGCGCCATCCGACTTGGCGAGCCACACACAATTCGCTGACCTTGCTGCCACTGAGTTCATCGAACGCTGCCAGGCTTCCGGCGCTCCAGGGGCGCTCAAGTTCCTATGCGACTTCTGGAATGCCGAACCGAGTTGATCGCAGCCTTGGCTGATTGAAACTTGATCAGCAGGCAGACGCCGTGCGGTGCGCAAGCATCATTCGGCGGAGGACGAAATCCTCACTGTGCTGGAAGGCCTGCATGGCGAGAACAGCATTGCCACTCTAAGCCGTCGCGAGCGGATTGCTGAACGCCCTTATTATATTTGGTCGAAGGAAGTTCTCGAAGCAGGCAAGAAGCGGCTGGCCGGGGATACGCCCGCGCCGCCACATCGGACGAAGTGAAGGTTCTACGCCGCGTATGCGGGGCTTGAAAGAAGCCGTGGCCGAACAGACGCTCGAATTGCGGCTGCCTAAAAAGGCATGATCGGGTATGGGGGGGGCGAGGAATAAGATATCCCGCTCCCGAGAAACTGGAAATCATCCGGATCGTCGTGCAGTCCAACTACCGGTGAAGCCGACACTCGGCATACCGTGCCCGACCGTCTACAGATGGTATGACCGTATCCGGACGCACGGCGTAGAAGGACTTGATGATCGGCGCTCAGCGCCATCCCGGGTGTGGAACCGGAATCCCGACGATATCCGCGATCGCATCATCGACATGGCTCTGGATCCGAAAGGCCTGCCACGGCGCCAACTGGCCGTTCGCTTTACCGATACCGTGTTTTCGTATCGACGCCATCCTCGTCTTCGTCACACCAGTGCGACAGACCGTAAAATGAAGCGTGCTGTCAGAGTTTTCTCTGCTTAAGACTTTGAAATGTCGGCTTAAATATGGTGCACCCGACAGGATTCGAACCTGTGACCTCTGCCTTCGGAGGGCAGCGCTCTATCCAGCTGAGCTACGGGTGCATCCGAAGCCTTTGGCAATGGTTGCCGAAGGCGCCGCGAAGCGGGGCGTGAAAGGTCTTCTAGCCGATCCCGCGCGGCGCATCAATGTCGAAATGACGTGTTTGCCACCGGTTTTTCGATGGGGCTTCAATGGGCCATGGTGCGTTCCTTCCGGTGTATTCCGGACGGCCGATGTGCGCATCATTTTCCCGACTGAGGCAAGCGCGTGAAACTCCAGGGCAGGGGCCCCCCCTTTTCAGCCGTAGTCAGCGATCGTCCAGTTTGCTCAATGCCTCTTCCCGGTGCGCGGCGATATGATCGGTTTTATCACTCTTGATTTCGTATTGCGGTTTTTCAGCTGTGGCGCGATGGCAATGACCCTTGTAATCGAAATCCCGCTCGTGGATCTTGATGATGTGGCCGCTGACATGACCGGCTTCCGAATTCCAGCCGACGTGATCGCCTATTTTGTATTTGGCCATGACACTCTCCTTCCATAGCTCCAACAGATATGTGGGCTGAGAGTTCCCGTCAAAGCTGTGCAGCGGGTAAAAATGGGCACGTGGACGCAGGGCGCGTGGCTTCCCGTCGGGCCGAGTTGGAAAGCGTGAGCACCGCCGACACGGTTTCCATGGAGGTGCGGATGATCGGCGCGGGCTGTTGCACGGGCAATAGCTGCTTCGACGTTGCGTCTTTTATTATGCGCTTTGCTTCAAGCTGGTTGGCAGCCGTCGCTCGACCAGTTTGGCCAGCGGTTCGGGGCGATGCAGGTGAAAGCCCTGGCCGAAAGTAACGCCGATCTGGCGGAGCTGTTCGACGGTGGCCTCGTCCTCGATCTTTTCGGCAACGATACGAAGTCCCAGTTCCTTGGCAATGCCGGTGATCGAGGAAACGATGGCGCGGTCAAAGCGGCTTTCGGTCAGATTCTCCACAAAACTGCCATCGATCTTGATGCAAGTGATGGGGAACCGCCGCAGATAATCAAACGAACTCAGGCCCGAGCCGAAATCGTCCAGGCAAACGGTGCAGCCACGTCGGCGTGCTTTGCGGACGAATTGGTTGGCGGTTTCAAAGCACGTCACCGCAGCCGTCTCGGTAATTTCAAACGCGATCCGCGCTGCGGGTGTTCCGGTTTTCTTGATAGCCGATTCGACGAACGGCCAGAGCTGAGGATCACACAAGGTCTGTGCTGAAAGATTGAAGCCCAGCGTCAGGTCAGCGGCCTCCATGATTGAACCATATTTGCCCAGTGCGGAATTGATGATCCAGCGATCCAGTGTCGAGGCCATCCCGAACCGCTCGGCAGCGGGAATGAAATCGCCCGGCGGAATGATCTTGCCGTCCCGGTTCTGCAAACGGGCCAGGATTTCTATCCTTCCGGACCATTCGTGCGGCGCTTCAATTGAGCGTATTTCCTGGCCAAACAGTTTTATCCTGCTTTCGTCCATTGCTTCGGTCAACTCGGCGACCCGCCGTGCGGCGGTAAGGCCCGAGGTCAGGAAATTGTTGTTCTCGGCAAAGGTCGAATGCCGGCTTCGTCCGGCAGATTTGGCGGCGTAGCAGGCGTCATCGGCGCGCGCCAGGGCATCCGCCGAAGTGACCGAGGCATCGTTGATGATGGCAATGCCGATACTACAGCCCAGCGGCTGACGAACATCGGTAAAGCGCAGGTCGACACTGCGCACTGCTTCAATGACGGTATCGGCGGTTCTTTTCGCGGCAACCTCGTTTGATGCCGGCAGCAGGATCGCAAATTCATCGCCGCCAAGCCGCGCAAACACCGCGCCGGCAGGAAGGTTTTGGCTTACGCCTGTGGCAATCATCCGCAGGGCTTCGTCGCCTGCCGCATGGCCGGCATAGTCGTTCAGCGCCTTGAAGTGATCGAGATCGATATAGAGAATGGCGAACGGTGTCTGGTCGGCGCTGACAATGGCGTTTTCGAGCTCTTCGTCAAAGGCGACCCGGTTGAGCAGACCGCTGAGCGCGTCGTGGCGGGCCGCATAAGCGAGTTCTCGTTGCCGTTTGGCTTCCTCGGTCACGTCCTGGAAGGTGCAAACGCTGCCCGACAATTCACCACTCGATGAAAGGATCGGGCTGCGCCGGCATTTGAAGATGCCGGATTTGAGGCCTGTGACTGTGCAGTCGCCATCAATGTCGACCGTTGCCTGGCTTTCAGCCTCGGCCAATTCCGCGCCGAATACCTCGGCAAATGGCGCGCCATTCAGTTCAGTCTGCGTGCGCGCCAGCATTTTCGCGGCAGCTGGATTGCAAAAGGTAATCCGCCCGTCGACATCAGTGCTGATCACTGCGTCGCTGATGGATTCCAGGGTCACCTTGTAGCGTTCTTTTTCCGCCAGCAACGCGTCCGCAGCGCTGACCTCGTCGGTCACATCTCTGATGGTGCCGACCAGAAATCCCGAGCTGTCTTCCTCCGGCACAAATTTTGCGAGCGTTTCAACGTGACGTATTTCTCCATCCTGGCGGATGATCCGGTAGCGGAGGGTGACCTCGGTGCTGTTTGTGAGCGCCTGCAGGTGCTCGCGCTCGGTTCGTTCCTGGTCATCCGGGTGAAGATGTCCGTGCCAGGCGGTCGACCCGACATCTTCCGGTCCCGGTGCCAATCCGAAAACCTCCCGGGTACGGGCGTCCCAGTTGCTCTGCTGGCGGTCTATGTCGAAGTGCCAGATGCCCATGCCCGCTGCTGCCAGGGCGAGCCTGAACCGCTCGTTGACCCGTCTCAGGTTCCGCTCTGCCTGTTTCTGGCGTGTAATGTCGGTCTGAACGCCAACGACACGCAGCGGCCGGCCGGTCTGGTCGCGCTCTACGACCGCGCCTCTGTCCAGTACCCAGACCCAGTGGCCATCCTTGTGCCGCAGCCGCAACTCGGTCTCGATGCGATCGGTCTTGCCGGAGATGTGCAGGTCACCGCTGTGGATTGCCCGTTCCCGGTCATCGGGATGAATCAACATCAGCCACAGTTCCGCATCATCTGCAAAATCGCGCCGTTCGTAGCCCAGCATCCGGCACCAAGGCTCGGAGTATTTGCACTGCCCTGTGCGCAGATCCCAATCCCAGACACCCAGGCCTGCAGCATCCAGCGCACATTCCCAAGTGTCGGATTCGCAAGTGGAGGTATCGGTCGGATTATTGATGTTCAAAACGATTTTCCGATCGTCATGGTTGGGCCCTTGAACCAGACCTAACCGAAGAACACCAAGAACTTCTTAAACCGATAGGCGCTTGCCCGCTGCCGGATCATTGATGAATGGGCCAGCCACGGGCTCCCAGCTTGTTTGTCAGCAATGCTGCGAAGCCGAAGGGCTTTTCCCGTCAGATCAGCCGGCCAGCGGCTCGTAATCGATTTCCAGAAATTCCTTGACCTCCGGCAGCCAGCGGTCACGAACGAAGGCCACATGGTCGGGATGGTCATTGTAGAAATCATAGGCCTGCTGGTCGGCAAATTCCATCGACAGGCCAAAGCTGAAATTATTCTTGGCGCCGGTTTGACGCAGCACTTCGAATTGTTCGACGCCGGCAATTGCCGAGAGAATGCGCTGTGCGTCGGCGAGAAATTGCCGCTCACGATCAGAGCCCTTTTCATGGTTCAGGCTGAACGTAACTGTGTGTCTGATCATTGCGGCTAATCCTCTGGCATAAATTAGGTTTAGGGGGGAAGGCAAACTTCTTGCTTCGGGTAAGGGCGGTGTCGAAGCCCGGCGTTATTTTACATGTTTGCGCCAGTTGTGTTCCTCGACAAAACCCAGCATTTCGCGAATCTTGCGATTGGAATAGAGCGCTTCGTGCTCGCCCATCTCCCGGCTGAAGGCGACACCGGGAAAAAACCGTTCGGCGATCTCGGCGGTCGGCAGGTCAACCGAATTGGTGTCATTGCCGGCATTGAAGATCTGGAAGCCCAGCCCGTCGGTCGTCAGGCACCGGTCGACGATCTGGCCCAGATCGCGGGCGTCGATGTAACAGAATATGTTGCGGCGACGCACTTCCGGATGAGCAAAGAAACCTGGAAACAGGTCATACTCGTGCGGCTCGATCACATTGCCAATACGCAGCGCATAGATGTCGAACCCCGAGCGGCGCTGGAAGCCGCGCGCCGTCTGCTCGTTGACCACTTTTGACAGACCATAGGAATCCATCGGATTGACGTCCATGTCCTCTTCCACCGGCAGGCTGGGCGGGCTGACCTCGCCATCGGCAAAGCAGACACCATAAGTGGTTTCCGACGAGGCGACGATGATTTTGGAAATCCCGAGCTTAACCGCGGCTTCCACGACATTGTAGGTGCCGATCGTGTTGATCCGGAAGGTTTCATTGTCGGGGCGAATGAGGATGCGTGGCACGGCGGCAAAATGCACCACTGCGTCGAATTTTGGCACCCCGGTTCCCGGTTCCAGTTCGTCGAAATTGGCGTAACTGGTCATGACGTTGAACATCTCTCCCGACTGGGTGATGTCGGCGGTCAGATTGTCGACGCCGGGATGGTCAAGCGGTGTCAGATCGACATTGACCACACGGTGTCCCTGATCGAGAAGATAGGGAATGACATGCCGTCCGGCCTTGCCGGATCCGCCGGTGAACAAAATACGCATCGTACTCTCCCTGTCTTCAATGAAACGCATGCTGTCAGACGTGCCGTCCGGCAGCCACGCCCGATGACCAGGCCCACTGGAAATTGTGTCCGCCCAGATGGCCCGTCACATCCATGACCTCGCCGATGAAATGTAGCCCCGGAACCAGCCGGCTTTCCATGGTTTTCTGGTTTAACTGCGCCGTGTCGACGCCGCCAAGCGTGACTTCCGCCGTCCGGTAGCCTTCGGTGCCGCCGGGCACCACACGAAACTCATGAAACCTGGCCGCCATTTGTTCTATGGCTGCATTGTTCATGTCGGCCAGCCGCACCGCTGGTATTCCGGCCTCACGTTCGAGCTGCTGAACCAGCCGTTTCGGCAAGGCTTCGCCAAGTATCGTCCAGGGCGAGCTTTTCGGACGGTTTGACCGTTCCGATTTCAACAGCTCGGCCAGACTTTGTTCGGGTGCCAGATCGGCGATCACCGCATCGCCCTCGCGCCAGTACGAAGAGACCTGCAGCATCGCCGGTCCCGACAGGCCGCGATGGGTAAACAGCATCGCTTCCTTGAAGCGGGCGCCATTGCAGTGGGTATCGACATCCAGCGACACGCCCGACAGACCGCTCCAGCTTTCGGCCATGTTGGAGGCCCAGGTAAACGGCACCAGTCCGGCGCGGGTTTCGGTCACCTCGTGGCCAAATTGCCGGGCAATATCATAGCCAAGGCCGGTCGCGCCCATTTTCGGGATCGATTTGCCGCCGGTGGCGATTACCAGTCGATCGGATTGCCAGACCCCGCCGCTGGTCCGGACCTCAAAACCTTCATCGATCCGGCTGACGTCGGTGATTTCGGTCGCAAGCTCGAGCCGCGCACCGGCTTCGGTCATGTCATCGGTCAGCATGGCGATGATCTGCCGGGCCGAGCCATCGCAAAACAGTTGCCCCAGCGCTTTCTCATGGAACGCAATGTTGCGGGCTTTCACCCGGTCGATGAAATCGTGCTGGGTGAAGGACTTGAGCGCGGAAATGGCAAAGCGCGGATTGGCCGACAGAAAGTTCGAGGGGCTGCAATGGAGATTGGTGAAGTTGCAGCGGCCGCCGCCGGAGATGCGGATCTTCTCGCCAGGCGCACGGGCGTGATCGACGATGACCACCGCGCGGCCGCGGCGCGCGGCTTCAATGGCGCAGATCATGCCTGCAGCACCTGCGCCAAGCACCATCACATCCACTTTGGTGGTTTTGGACATTCGTTCTCCGATTCCGCGCTGGTCGGACCAAGCCTGAGGCTCTAGCAGATGCCGCGCCCGCGACAAACCCCGCTACCTCCTGCGGCGGTTAATCCGGCGGAATGCCGAAAAGCAATTCCGGTCTCCAAGCCGATGTTGTAGAAATGCCGGATCGCATTCTGGAACAGACCATGACCCTTCACACGTTTGACCTCGCCCCGATCACTATCAGTCTTGATGCGAGCTCTGGCCACATCGCCGGGCTCACCGTCAGCGATGGCGAGCGCACGTTGACACCGTTGCACCGGGCGCCATGGGTCGATGACCCGGCCGTGACATTCCCGCCCGACACTCCACTGACAGTGCAGCGTCTGTCTGGAGATTTCTTCTGTGCGCCGTTCGGGCGCAATGATGTTGAGGAGGCACCCCTGCATGGCTGGCCGTCCAACAGCAGTTGGGAGCATATCGGCACGACACAGGCAGAAAAACGTCTGCAAGCTGCATTCCGGCTTTCCCGGCTTGTGATGGGCGCCACGGTCGAGAAGCGAATAACGTTGGTGGAGGGCCACCCGTTCATCTACCAGGAGCATCGGTTTATCGGCGGCGCAGGCGCCGTATCGGCTGCCCACCATGTCATGGTTCACATGCAGGAGGGCGGTGAACTGGCGTTCTCGCCCAAATCATACGCGGTGACCCCACCCGAAGCGCTGGAGCCGGACCCGGCGCGCGGCCGATCGGTGCTCGCCTATCCTGCGAGGACCCTGGATCTGACCGCTTTCCCACTGGCTAACGGCGGAACCGCCGATCTGACCCGCTATCCGCCGGCGAGCAGCCACGAGGATTTCCTTACCCTGGTCGAACAGCGGGGACGGTCGCTGGGCTGGAGTTGCATCACCCGCCGAGCTGAAACCGACCGGGTCATCATCCTCAAGCAGCCGCAGGTTTTGCCCGTCACCATGTTGTGGTTCAGCAATGGCGGCCGCGATTACGCGCCGTGGTCGGGCCGCCACTCCGGCGTACTCGGCATTGAAGACGCTCGTGCCTCACCGCTTGGCCATGCCGCATCCATTGCCGACAACGATTTTAACCGTGACGGCGTCAAAACTGCTTTTGCGTTGGGGGAAGCAAGGGAAGTTGTGATTCGCCAAGTGATTGGCGCGTGTCGGGTTGCGCCCGGCGAAGGGGCAGTCCGCGATGTCACCACCGGAGCAAATAATGTGACGCTGCATTTTGACAATGCCGCAACGCGCACCTTGCCGTTTGACCCTGCTTATCTGGGGTAGGTACTGGACCTAGCGCGATTCAGACACGCCGGTGGCTAAGACAAATTGAACCCCGCCCGGTTGTTTTGTCAGCCGGGGCGGGGTTCAGTCGTTTGCAGCAGCGCTAAATCAGCAAGCTGCCTCATACACCTGGCCGCGGGCGTCGCGGTAACGGCACATGCCCGGCGTTGTCGCAGCACCGATAAGAGCGCCTGCCGCGCCGCCGATCAGCGCGCCTGTGGCGACACCGCGGCCGCTGCTGCCGGTAGCAGCAGCAATCAGCGCTCCGGTTCCTGCACCGACAACAGCACCGGTTCCAGCCCGCTGTTCAGTGGTGGTGCACCCGGCGAGGGCGATGAGCGAAACCGCTGCAAGCGTTGAAATTGCGATACGTTTCATGGGGGACTCCATTGAGATGCGGCTACAAAAGAACGGAGACGGTTCTACTCGAACGAGTGCTGCCGCTTCCGGGCCAAGGTTTCATTATACAAGATCACGATGGCTGACACCATCATGGCGATGCTCATTGCAAGTGCAAGCGTAGAAATCAACATGGTCAGTCCTTTCGGTCCATTCATTGCTCGTTAAACGCTGGAGTGAGCCGTTTGGTTTCCTTTCGCCTGAAATAATATTTCCGCCGTCACCTGCGCTTGCCTCTTCCTGCCATCCTTGTAGGCTTTGCTGTGCCACCAATCCGGAGCCCGAGATGAGCAAGCCGATCCGCCTGATTGAGACCGAATGGCCCAATTATACCGCCGCACCGCTGCCTGTTGGCAGCGACGCTGCCGTCTACCGCCGGCGGCTACAAGCCACGCGGTCACGAATGGAGCTTGCCGACCTGGATACGCTGGTCGTCTACGCTGATCGCGAGCATTTCGGCACCATGGTATGGCTGACGGGCTTTGATCCGCGTTTCGAGGAAGCCTTGCTGGTTGTCAGCAAGGACCGCCTGCCGCTGTTCATCGTTGGCAATGAATGCGAGAATTATCTCGGTGCCAGTCCGATGTTTGCTGCCGGCGAGATCCGGCATGAGCGCTACCAGCCATTCTCCCTGATCAGCCAGCCGCGCGCCGACAGCCGCCAATTGGCGGAAATTCTGGCCAGCGAGGGGATAGGCAGCGGATCCCGCGTCGGCGTAGCCGGCTGGAAGTATTTTACCGAGGGCGAACACCCGGATCCGGCTCACGCCATCGAGGCGCCGTCCTTCATTGCCGATACGTTGCGCGCCCTGGCAGGCTACGATGCCATCACCAACCAGACCGCCATGTTCATGAACCCGCTTGATGGTTTGCGCACGATTGCCGATGCCGATGATATCGCCCTGTTCGAACACGCCAACTCGGTGGTATCGCGCAGCGTCCGGGCGATGATTTTTGCCATGCGCGAGGGCATGAGCGATTTCGAGGTGCTGCAGGCAGCCGGCATGAACGGCATGCCGCTGGGATGCCATCCGACCTTTTGTACCGGCGACAGCGCACCGCTGGGGCTGGCAGGCCCGAGCGGCAACACATTGCAACTCGGCCGGCCACTGTCTTTCAACATGTGTGTCTGGCGCGCCAATTGCTGCCGTGCCGGCTGGCTGGTGCATGGTGCCAACGACCTTCCCGAGCCGTCACGCGATTATGTGGAAGCCTTCGCCGGGCCCTATGTGCAGGCGCTCGACCGATGGTTCTCGATGATGCGCCCGGGCGTGTCGGGCGGCGCGGTGAAGGCCGAGGTCGACCGTCTGTTGCCCTTTGATAAATTCGGCGTGTTTCTCAATCCCGGTCATCTCATCGACACCGATGAATGGTTGTCGTCGCCGATATTTCAGGGGTCCCAAATGCCGCTGCGGTCGGGCCACGTCATGCAAGTCGACATCATTCCCGCCTCGCCAGTCTATTTCTCCACCCGCATGGAGGACACGATTGTCATCGCTGATGAGAGCCTGCGCGCCGAACTCAAGGCCCGACACCCTGGTGTTCATGCCCGCATCATGGCGCGGACATCCTTCATGCGCGATGGCATGGGGTTCGATGTGCCCGATTCCATGCTGCCGCTGTCGGATATGGCGGGCATCGCCCCGCCGTTCTTGTTCAGCCCCGAAAAACTGATCGCACTCGGGTGATCTGTCGAGCGGCATGACGGCAGAATGGGCTGCGGCCTCCCATCTGCACAATGCTTGGACGGATTGCCTGTTGTTTGGTCGTTATTCGGTGCTTTGCGCGCACGAAATGCCCTTGCGCCGAAACCATCCATTCACGATGATCGGCGCTGATCGAGATAGGTGCCAATGACCTCTGTTTTCCCAGTACCTATGCCTGAAGCCAGCATTGCCATGCAGCGCACGCGTGGTGAGGGGCGGCTATCCGTCAAGCTGTCGGATGGCGCGAGTTGCATCGACCGGCTGTATCAGGAAGGCTCGGCGCGAATTCGTTTGCCACGCGTACCCCGCGGCGTGCCCCTTGAGGCGGTGCTGATAAACACCGCCGGTGGTCTGACCGGCGGCGACCGCATGGACTGGAGTTTCGAGGCCGGCGAGGGCACGCAGATGAGCCTGACCACCCAGGCCTGCGAAAAAACCTACAAGGCAGAGGGCCTCAGCGAAGCGGCGGTCTCGGTGAGGCTCACGCTGGCGCCATCAAGCGGGCTCACCTGGTTACCGCAAGAAACCATCCTGTTTGATCGCGCACGATTGCGGCGAACCATTGACGTCGACATGGCGCCCGACGCGCGGCTGCTGATGATCGAGCCGCTGGTGTTCGGCAGGCTGGCGATGGGCGAAGCGGTTGCCTCCGGACACTTTCGTGATCGCTGGCGTGTGCGCGGTCCGGGTGGGTTGCTGCACGCCGAAGAGGCGCGGCTTGGTCCGGATATTGCCGCTGCGCTGACGCGCTCGGCAATCGCCAACGGCGGGCTCGCCATGGCAACCGTGCTGATGATTGCTCCGGAAGCCGAATCGAAGCTCGACCGGCTGCGCGAAATCATCGGTATCTCCGGCGGTGCCAGCTTTGTGCCAGGCAGGGAGGCTGGAACTGGCAAGCTTCTTGCGAGGCTGGTCGCCAGGGATAGCTATGAATTGCGCAAGATCCTTGTCCCGCTGATCCACCATCTCAACCGCGATGGCGGTGTGCCAAAAGTCTGGTCGCTATGAAAGACATGCCATGAACCTGACACCGAGAGAAAAAGACAAGCTGCTGGTCGCCATGGCGGCAATCGTCGCGCGCCGCAGGCTCGAGCGCGGCGTCAAGCTCAACCACCCCGAGGCAATTGCGCTGATCACCGATTTTGTCGTCGAGGGCGCGCGTGACGGCCGCGCTGTGGCCGAATTGATGGAGGCCGGTGCGCATGTCATTACGCGTGACCAGGTGATGTCGGGCATCGCCGAGATGATTCACGATATACAGGTGGAAGCCACATTCCCCGATGGCACCAAGCTCGTGACCGTGCACCAGCCGATCCGCTAAGCCCGGTGCCGGCCGCGTCCGGATGTGGGGTCGCCAAATCGTCGGTGAAACAATAAAAGACGCGGGCCGGAGCCCGCGCCTGCCGGATAGCGTCGTTGTACGCTTAGCGTACGTATACCTTCAGCTGTCCGTTGGCATCCGCCTTGGCCGCAACAACGCTGGCGATATTGACGCCTTCGGCTTCCAGTTTTTCGGAAACCGCTGCATTGGCGCGCAACGAAGTCTGCAACTCGTCGACCGCCTCACGGTTTTCTTTCAGGGCCGTATCGATGCCGTTGCCGGAAGCGTCAGCCGCAGTGTCGACGTGAACGACAGTTACAGCTTCAGCGTCGGTCATGGTCTGGACTTCCTGTGCCGCTTCGGCGTTGCCCTTGATCAGAGCCGCGACATTGGCGTCGTTGGCGGCCTGTCCGGTTGCGCCGGCGCTGCCAGAAAGGTCGGTTTCGACATCGGTAGTTATGCCGGTGGATGAACCGGTATCGGTCGTGATGCCGGCGGCGGTGTCGCCGCCAATGGTGGCGCCAACCGAGCCGGCGACCGCCGGTGCGGCAGCCAGGGTGGTGGTGATCAGTGCGGTCGTGATAATCTTGCTCATGGATTTCATTGGATTGCGTCCTCTATTGATTTCCAGAATCACCCACCTCGACGGTGCGTGTCAGGGCAAGAACGGTACCGGCGCGATATTGTTTCATCTTCGCTCAAGGTCATTTGGTGCATATTTCGTGACCAGACTGTGCCTGGTTTTTGACCATCTGCCTTATTTGTTGGCAGCGGTAACGCCGACGTGGTCGTCGTTCAAACCACGTGGAAGTTCTGCCCCTATTGTTTCCGCGTAATGTGCTACAAGGGAAGCGTTCTGTTGTTGTCGGTAGAACTATCTGCCGCATACTTCGGGCCAACCGATCCAAAATCTGCCGGGTCCATCTCACTTCGCGTTCATTCTGCAGCCTTCGTCTGCGCACCACCAAACTTCATGGAGAACCGCCTATATGATCCCAGGTGAAATCATCACGCCGGATGGCGATATTGAGCTCAACAGTGGCCTTGAGGCCATCACGCTCAAGGTTGCCAACACCGGCGACCGGCCGGTTCAGGTCGGCAGCCATTACCACTTTTTCGAATCTAATCCGGCGCTCAGCTTCGATCGCGCGCAAAGCCGCGGCATGCGGCTGGATATTGCAGCTGGCACTGCAGTTCGCTTTGAACCCGGGCAGCAGCGCGATGTATCGCTGGTGGCGTTGTCGGGCGAGCGCACCGTCTACGGCTTCCGTCAGCAGATCATGGGCAAGCTGTAATGGCGAAGAAGCCGGTGACCCCGGCGCAGATCTGGCAGTCCTGGTCCGGCCTCGGCGTGCTGGCGTTCGAAGCCCAGTCGGTGATCAACATGCGGATGCTCGGGATGGCCGGGTTATGGCCGGTTGGCAAAGCCGAAAACCAGAAGATGCTTTCGGAAAAGCCAATCGCCTTTGCCAAGGCCTCGCAGGCTGCGGCGAAGATGGCCGCGTCCGGAGGCAGGCCCGATGAAATCCTCGCCGCGGCGATCGCACCGCTGACCAGAACTGCACGCGCCAACCGCAAGCGCCTGACCGGCGGTGTCGGCGCACGTCAAAAGAAAAGCTGATACGGGTTCGTCAATAACGCAATGTTTGCCACACCCTTTTTTGTCTGGCTTGACCGGGATGGCTTGCTCTACTGCTTTCAAAACGAGGTGTATGCGTAAAATGTATGGATGGAATGTCAGAAGTTTCCGCTAAAAAGAAACCTGGAGTGTTTCGTTACTCACCGGGTGTCATGGTTTTGACGCTGTATGTTTTCTTGACTTTGTATACTATTGGAATGGTGAGCCTGGGAGATGGGCAATATGCACACTGTTATTTTGATGGTGTGAACATGGCTTATGTATTTGCTGGGGTTGCATTTGTCTGGATAGGAGGTGCGTCGATCATCCTTATAGGGTCGGCATTTGTCATGTATCTCCGGAAATGCGTACCCGACTGGGAGTGCTACCTATGGTCGACACTCACGCTGCCATTCCTATTGTATAGCATG
Source organism: Hoeflea sp. Naph1 (assembly GCF_046837775.1). GTDB lineage: Bacteria > Pseudomonadota > Alphaproteobacteria > Rhizobiales > Rhizobiaceae > Hoeflea. The sequence goes on from NZ_CP177286.1 coordinate 1,964,570, forward strand.
GCTTTGATCAGGGGAGCTCGTTGTTCCGGTTTTGGGGCGATGACTATGGCTGACGCGATGGCCGCATTTGCCGGCAATGGCGACTGGCAGCTTGGTGTGATGAACTTTTCCTTGGTGTTGAGCGCCATCGCCGGTCTGATGGGGATCAAATGGAGCATAAGCCGGCATCGGGTCAGGTAAGTTGATCTGCGTGTTTTTGGTGCCGGCAAATGGCCAGTTTTTGGCCAGGAAGGGAAATACCATGTTTGTGTTGCGGATGATTGCGCGGTTTCTTTCGTTTTTGACTGTATTTGCTGTGCCGGCCTTGGCCGACGAAATGCCCGATTGCATCAATCCGCAGTCCCAGATGGAAATGACCTTTTGCGCCAGCGTCGACTATGAAGATGCTGACAATGATCTCAATACGCTGTGGCCCCGCGTTGTCGCGGCGGCCAAAGCCAATGACGAATACGTGGCCGAGCAGGTAGAGGGCACCAATGTGCCCACCACGCTCGAAGCATTGCGCACGGCCCAGCGCGCCTGGATCAAGTTCCGCGACGCCCAATGTGAGTATGAAGCCTATGAGGTGTTCGGCGGAACCGCCCAGCCAATGGTTGGCAGCTTGTGCCTGGCGGGGCTGACGCGCGAGCGCATTGAAGTGCTCTCGCAGGGTTTGCATAGCCGCTGAAGCCTGAACGTTAGCTGGCTCTATTCCGACTTTAGCGTATGTGGCCCATACTGGCGGTAAAGCGGCCTTGCGTTTCGGAAGGCGTTTGCATTGAGATGAGCGTGCCAGGCTCTTGTGGCCCGGTATTTGCTTTGCACTGAGTGTCCACTGTGAACGCCCTGAGGAACCAACCATGCCCGCCAGCATCTCCCGCGCCGCCTATGCCGCCATGTACGGCCCCACCGTGGGCGACAAGGTGCGGCTAGCAGACACAGAGTTGTTCATCGAGGTGGAACGCGATTTCACCACCTATGGCGAAGAGGTCAAGTTCGGCGGCGGCAAGGTGATCCGCGACGGCATGGGCCAGTCCCAGGTCACCCGGGCCGATGGCGCGGTCGACACTGTCATTACCAATGCGCTGGTGGTCGATTACACCGGTATCTTCAAGGCCGATATCGGGCTTCGTGACGGACGCATTGCCGCCATCGGCAAGGCCGGCAATCCCGACACCCAGCCCGGCGTCGATATCATCATCGGGCCCGGCACCGAGATCATCGCCGGCGAAGGCAAGATCGTCACCGCCGGCGGCTTTGACAGCCATATTCACTTCATCTGCCCGCAGCAGATCGAGGAAGCGCTGATGAGCGGGCTGACCACCATGCTCGGCGGCGGTACCGGGCCAGCCCACGGCACGCTGGCAACCACGTGCACCCCCGGCCCCTGGCATCTCGCCCGGATGATTGAAAGCGCCGACGCCTTCCCGATGAACCTGGCTTTCGCCGGCAAGGGCAACGCCTCGCTGCCCGGTGCGCTGGAAGAAATGATCCTCGGTGGCGCTTGTGCGCTCAAGCTGCACGAGGATTGGGGCACGACGCCGGCGGCCATCGACAATTGCCTCACCGTGGCCGATCAGTTTGATGTCCAGGTGATGATCCACACCGACACGCTCAACGAAAGCGGTTTTGTCGAAAGCACGGTGGACGCACTCAAGGGCCGGACAATTCACGCCTTTCACACCGAAGGTGCGGGCGGCGGTCACGCCCCCGATATCATCAAGGTTTGCGGGCTCACCAACGTGATCCCGTCTTCGACCAACCCGACCCGACCCTACACCGTCAACACCATCGCCGAGCACCTCGACATGCTGATGGTCTGCCACCATCTCGATGCCTCGATTCCTGAGGACATCGCCTTTGCCGAAAGCCGGATCCGCAAGGAGACCATCGCCGCCGAGGATATCCTGCACGATATCGGCGCGTTTTCGATCATTGCCTCGGACAGTCAGGCCATGGGCCGCGTCGGCGAGGTGATCATCCGCACATGGCAGACCGCCGACAAGATGAAACGCCAGCGCGGACCTCTGCCCGGCGAGACCGGAGATAACGACAATCTCAGAGTCCGGCGCTATATCGCCAAATACACCATCAACCCGGCCATCGCCCAAGGCCTGTCTGGCCATATCGGCTCGATCGAGGTCGGCAAACGCGCCGATCTTGTGCTGTGGAACCCGGCCTTTTTCGGCGTCAAACCCGATATGGTGCTGCTTGGCGGCATGATCGCTGCGGCACCGATGGGTGATCCCAATGCCTCGATCCCGACCCCGCAGCCGGTGCACTACCGGATGATGTTCGGTGCTTTCGGCAAGGCGCGAACCAACTCGTCGGTCACCTTCGTCAGCCAGGCAGCAATCGAGGACGGGCTGGCCCACAAGCTCGGCACCGCCAAGCAGATGTGCGCGGTTGAAAACACCCGCGGCGGCATCTCCAAGGCATCAATGCAACTCAACAATGCCCTGCCGCATATCGAAGTCGATCCGGAAACCTACGAAGTCCGCGCTGATGGTGAACTTCTAACGTGTGAACCGGCGACCGAACTGCCGATGGCACAAAGGTATTTCCTGTTTTGATATCTTTTGTCAGCATTGATCCCGGTCAAGCCACAAGGCCGCAAAATGCGGTTGGATGGGCTTCCAGTAATGCAGGATGGAGAATTCAATGTCCGGAATCAGATTGAGGCACAAGGGTTGGGTTGTGGTTGCAGATGGCGAGAAAGCGTTGTTTCTGGAAAACACTGGCACACCGAATAATCCGGCGCTGCAAGTGTTCAATGCCTTTGAGCAGCCAAACCCGAAAACCGCCGCTCAGGGGAGGGATCGCCCGGGGCGCTTGACCGATGGTGCCGGTAATGCCCATCGTAGCGCCGTGCAGGATACCGACTGGCATCGTCTGGCCAAGCATGAATTTGCCCGCGAAATTGCATCGGTTCTTGAGAAAAGTGCTCTTGCCGACCGTTTCGAACAACTGGTCCTTGTTGCGCCCGCCGTTGTCATTGGAGAATTGCGCAAGTCATTGTCGCGTTCCGCCACCGACCGGATCATCTCCGAGTTGAACAAGGATCTCACCAGGCATCCTATTCCTGAAATTGAAAAACTGCTCTTTGAATAGAAGCGCGCAAGGCCACACAACGGGCCATCTGAACAGGAATCACCAGCCATGCGACTAGCGCATGGCTGGTGATTGTTTCAGGTTATTGTGCACTGCGGTATGAGGCTTATATTGAATTTGATCCAATGTTCAGGACAAACGTCATGGCCCACAATTATCATTCCGTTTTCACCACGATCGGTCGCGCAATCGACGGTGTTGCTACGTCCATTTCGGTCGCGCGCGAGGTCGACATTCTCTACAAGACGCCGGAATCAGCATTCCGCGCCCGCGGCACCACCCGCGCCGCAGCTATCCGCGCCGCTGCGAACCGCCTCTAGCACTGGCGTTACATTACACGGCCGGGCGCTAACATCTCCGCTGACGAAGATGGCTTCCCGGCATCTGGTGGTGCCAAAGCTTGGCCGTAGCTCAGACGACAGGTCGTGCTGATGTCGACCTGCTCTTCCGTCATCCGCCATTTCCACGATCCGGTCGCCACCATCACGCTTGATGAAACGGCGCGACATCGCAGGCGGATGCGCATGGTCTCCGACCGGCTGGCAAACGGCGCGACCATTGCCTTCCTGCTCGATCTTCCCGAAGCCCGGCTGCTGCGTCATGGCGATGGCCTGGTGCTTGACGATGGCCGCATCATCGAGGTGTGTGCCAAATCCGAAGCGTTGATGGAAGTCCGCGCCCGCGACCCACGGCACCTGCTGACATTGGCCTGGCAGATCGGCAACCGTCATCTGGCAGCGGAAATTACCGAGGAATCGATCCGGCTCCGGCGCGACCACGTCATCCGCGACATGCTCATCGGGCTCGGCGCCAGTGTCGTTGATATAGATGCGCCGTTCGACCCTGAAGGCGGCGCCTATGGTGGCGCTCATGCAGACCATCATCATGATGACAGCGATGCTCATTCGCACAGGCATCGTCATGACTGACAGGCGCGACTGGCACTGCGATCCGATCACCAGCGAGACCGTGATTGATCCAGGCTACCGCAACACGCAGAACGTACGCCGCTTTTTCACCTCCGAAATTGGCGGTCATTTCAGGTTCGACCGGCCGTTCATGGCGTGGATGAAGGCGCATGCAGGATCGACCATGGGCGATGCGGTCGCTGAATGGCTGCGCCGCGAGGGCGGGAGATGACGGACACAAAGGCACTTTTGCGGCTGATGAGTTGGTTGTCACCAGTGTTTCCGATCGGTGGCTTTGCCTACTCTGCCGGGCTTGAGCAATCCGTTCACGCCGGCCACGTCCGTGATCTTAGTACGTTGGCGGACTGGATTACCGTGCAGATCACTCACGGCGCGCTGTGGAACGATACGGTCATTCTGGTTGAAGCACATCGCAGTGCCGGTGATCGACAGGCGGTCAGAGAAGTGTCCGAGCTATGCCTGGCGCTATGCGCCGGGCTGGAGCGGTACAATGAGACGATCAATCAGGGCACATCCTTCATTCAGGCTGTCTCCCATTGGGTGGAGCGCGGCGCCATGCCCGACGGGGTGACTCCGCTGCCGGTGGTTGTTGGCGTGGCGGCTGGGCTTGAGCGGATTGACCTGCAACTGACCGTAAGCGCCTATCTGCACGCCTTCGTCTCCAACCAGTTGCAATGCGCCATAAGACTGTCGATTGTCGGCCAGGAAGGCGCCGCTGAGGCTCTTGCCAGCCTCGAACCCGTCATTGAACGCACTGCCGAACGTGCCGCTGTGGCGACACTGGACGATCTTGGCGGGGCGGCGTTCATCGCCGACATCGCCTCCATGAACCACGAAACCCTGCAACCACGGCTGTTCCTGTCATGACCTCATCCAATGGCCCTCTGCGCATCGGCATCGGCGGTCCCGTCGGCTCGGGCAAGACGGCGCTGACCGCGCAATTGTGCCAGGCGATGCGCGCGCGCTACTCGCTGGCTGTCATCACCAACGACATTTACACCCGCGAAGACGCCGAGGCGCTGGTTCGGATGCAGGCGTTGCCGTCCGATCGGGTGGTAGGCGTTGAAACCGGGGGCTGCCCGCACACGGCGATCCGCGAGGACGCTTCGCTCAATCTGCGCGCTATCGACGCGCTCAATCAGCAACATCCGGATCTGGATGTGATTTTCATCGAATCCGGCGGTGACAATCTCGCCGCCACCTTCTCGCCGGATCTTGCCGACCTGACGATCTATGTGATTTCGGTGTGCCAGGGCGAGGATATCCCGCGCAAAGGTGGCCCGGCGATCACCCGCTCGGATCTGTTGCTGATCAACAAAATGGATCTGGCGCCCCATGTCGGCGCCGATCTCGAGGTCATGGAGCGTGACGCGGGTGTCGGCCGGGCAGGGCGGCCCTATTTGTTCACCGACATGCGCCGCGGCGCCGGTGTTGATGCCGTGGTGGCCTTCATTGAGGAGACCGGCGGGCTTGTTCGCCGCGCGGTCGCCGAATGAATTCAGTCCCGCTGGAAATCCGGCAGGCTGTCGAAGGCCGAGCGCAGCGCGTCTGACCACCCCTCCGAGATTTCCCGGTAATAAGGATCGTTGGCCTCAATCCGCTTCTCGTAGCCCTTGTTGAGACTGTCGCGTTCGTAAAACTGCAGATCCAGCGGTAGTCCGACCGATAGGTTGGATTTCAGCGTTGAATCGAACGAGACATAAAGCAGCTTGGCCGCCTTCTCAAAGCTCATGTCGAGATCGAGAGCACGCACGAGAATGGGCTTGCCGTATTTGTGCTCGCCGACCTGGAAGAACGGGTTATCATCGGTGGCCTCGATGAAATTGCCTTCCGGATAGATCAGGAACATCCGCATTTCGCCGCCGGCAATCTGGCCACCGACAATGAAGGTGGCACTGAACGAGGCTTCGCTCTGAAGACCGCCATCGGATGCCGACTTGATCACGTCGCGCACGGTTTCGCCGATCAGCCGGGCCACCTGAAACATCGACGGAACATCCATGATGTCGGGGTTACGGTCACTGGCAGCCTTCATGTGCTCTTCCAGCATGCCGACCACGGTCTGGGTGGTCGCCAGGTTGCCTGCCGACATCAGCGTGATCAGCCGATCACCCGGCTTGCACCAGGTATACATCTTGCGAAACGAGGAGATATTGTCGACGCCCGCATTTGTACGGGTGTCCGACATGAATACCATGCCCGTGTTGAGGCGTAGTCCAACGCAATAAGTCATTGTCTGAAAATCCGCCCTTCAAGCCGATGAGTCGTCTTATTGCTCTACTGTTATGTGAACCGCAAGCTGTTCTTCACCGGCACCGATGCGGATACCTGAAATCGGTGCCGCATCCTTGTAGTCAAGGCCGTAGGCAACATGGACATAGCGATCATCGGGCGACATGTCGTTGGCCGGATCGAAGCCGACCCATCCCAGCCCGTCAATATGCGCTTCTGCCCAAGCATGGCTCGCGGCCTGATCCGGCGTTTCTTCCATCATCAGATAGCCCGAGACATAGCGTGCCGGAAACCCCATCACCCGGGCGCAAGCAACAAACGCCTGTGCATGGTCCTGGCAAACCCCCTTGCCGGAAGCCAGCGCATCCTCGGCCAGTGTCTGGGTCTGTGTGGCGCCGGGCACATAATCCATTGCCTGATGCAGCGCCGTCTTCAGGGCATGCAACTGGTCCAGTGGCGGGCCCTTGTCGATGCTGCGGGCGAGGTCACGGATCATCTTGCCGGGTTTGGTCAGCGCTGATTCACGCTGGTACAGCCACAGCGGCATGTAGCTGTGATGCGGACCCAGCACGCCGATCTTGTCGAAGGTCTCCACCACCCCGGTGGCGATCACCCGGATGGCCGACGTGTCGCGGCTGGCGCTGACCAGTTCCACGACATTGTCGAAATGGTCCTGATAGTGCGCTTCCACCTGGCCGCCCTCGACATGCATCGTCCAGGAACTTACCGTTTGCAACGGGCTGTTTCGCGGGGTCAGCCGCAAGCGCTGCAGCGCATAGCTGACCGGATGGGCGTAGACATAATCGGTGACGTGGGAAATTTTCAGGTGCATGTCATCAGTCCTGGTAGAACCGGTAGGCATTGGCGATCTCGGCAGCAACCCGGCTGTTCTGGCTGATGAAATCCTGAAGAAATTCGTGCAGGCCACGGTCCATGATCGCCTGAATTTCGTGTTCGCGCAGCATCCCCAGCGTCGCCGCCGCGGTGTCCTGCACGGGATGCCGTTTCCCGTATTCCCGCTCCAGATAGGACAGGTTGGCGCTAATCTTGTCATAACAATAGGCCAGTGACCGCGGCATGCGTCCGTTCAGGATCAAGAAATCGGCGATGTTGGCGGGCTTGTAGTTGCCCTCGTATACCCAACCATAGGCCCGATGCGCCGAGACCGATCTCAGGATCGTTTCCCATTGCACATTGTCGAGCGACGAGCCGACATAGGATGCCGCCGGCAGCAGCAGGTAATATTTCACATCTAGAATGCGTGCCGTGTTGTCGGCGCGCTCGATAAAGGTGCCGATACGCGAAAAATTGTAGCGATCGGTTCTCAGCATGGTACCGTGGAAGGCACCACGGATAAGACCCGTGTACTGCTTGATCTTGTCAATTATGCCCGGCAGTTCGGCCTCGGCAGTCTTGCGCGACAGCAGATCCTTCATTTCCAGATAGCATTCGTTGGTCGCTTCCCAGGCTTCCCGAGTCAGCGCCGTGCGCACCATGCGACCGTTGTTGCGCGCAGATTCAATGGCCGAAAGCACGCTTGACGGATTGGCCTTGTCGCGCAGCAGGAAATTGACCGCATTGGCACTGGTCACTTCCGGGTAGTTGTCGCTGAAAGCCGCAAACACGCCCGAGCTTCTGAGTACGGATGCCCATTCCTCTTCGCGGTCGTGCAGGCTGGTCAGCGACATGCGCAGGCCGGCGTCGATCAGGCGGGCAGTGTTTTCGGCGCGCTCGATGTAGCGGAACATCCAGAACAGGCCGTTTGCGGTTCTTCCCAGCATGTTCAGTCCTCCAGCACCCAGGTGTCCTTGGTGCCTCCGCCCTGGCTGGAATTGACAACCAGCGATCCTTGCTTGATGGCGACCCGGGTCAGCCCTCCGGGGATGATCTGGATCTTGTCGGAGACGAGCACGAACGGCCTGAGATCAACATGCCGCGGGGCGATGCCCTTCTTGACCAGGATCGGCACGGTCGACAGCGACAGCGTCGGTTGGGCGATGTAGTTCGCGGGCCGGGCCTTGAGTTTGAGGGCGAACTCGGCGCATTCGCGCTTGCTCGCCGCAGGCCCCACCAACATGCCGTAGCCGCCCGATCCGTGCACTTCCTTGACCACCAGTTCGCGCAGATTGTCGAGCACGTATTGCAGCGTGTCCGGCTCGGAGCAGCGATAGGTAGGCACGTTTTCGAGGATCGGCTTGCGGCCGGTGTAGAACTCGATGATCTCCGGCATGTAGGAGTAGATTGCCTTGTCATCGGCAATGCCGGTGCCCGGGGCATTGGCGATGGTGATGTTGCCGGCGCGGTAGACATCCATGATTCCCGGCACGCCGAGGTTGGAATCGGGGCGGAACGTCATCGGATCCAGATAATCGTCATCGACCCGGCGGTAAAGCACGTCAATGGCTTCAAACCCCTGGGTGGTCCGCATCGCCACCTTGCCGTTGATCACCCTGAGATCGGACCCTTCGACCAGCTCGACCCCCATCTGGTCGGCGAGATAGGCATGCTCGTAAAACGCCGAATTGAAGATGCCGGGCGTCAGCACCGCAATCCGCGGCTTGCCGTTGCAGCCGGGCGGGGCAACGGCGGCCAGGCTCTGGCGCAACAGTTTCGGATAGTTTTCGACCGGCCGCACCTTGTTGAGGTGGAACAGCTCGGGAAACATCTGCATCATGGTTTCGCGGTTTTCGAGCATGTAGGACACACCCGAGGGGGTCCGTGCATTGTCCTCGAGCACGTAAAACTGGTTCTCGCCGGTACGCACGATATCGGTGCCGATGATGTGGGTGTAGACGCCGCCGGGCGGACGAAAGCCGATCATCTCGGGAAGAAAGGCGGCGTTGTTTTCGATCAGCTGGCGCGGCACTCGGCCCGCCTTGACGATCTCCTGCTTGTGGTAGATGTCGTCAAGAAACGCATTCAGCGCCACCACGCGCTGCTCGATACCCTGGGCCAGCCTGCGCCATTCCGAGCCGGAGATGATCCGCGGCACGATGTCGAACGGGATCAGCCGTTCTGCAGAATCTTCCTTGCCGTAAACAGCGAACGTGATGCCGGTTTTCCGGAAAATGTTTTCCGCATCCCGCGATTTCTTGATCAGGTCGGAATTTTTCTGTTCGGAATACCAGTCAAAATACCGTTGGTAGGGCGGGCGAGGCTCGGCCTCATTGGACAGCATTTCATCAAATGGCACGTGTTTGGTGCTCCCCTTTGAGGTTCATAAGATCGCATCACAGGAAAGAAAGCAAGAACCATGCAGAATAGGCGGGGGGCGAAAAAGCGTGGGTACTTTTCGCGCGTGTGTGGCCGTTTGGCCGCAGTTGCGCGGTGTCGCTGACCCGGGCCGATTGTCACCACGGGTCATCCGGCTTGCGCATCGCAGCCGCCGCAGCTATCGCTGCGCAACCATCTTGTTCTGCACGGGCAGGGTGCTGGCTCGACGGTAACAGCCCGAATTCCGGTCCTGATTTTCGACAAGCCGGAAGCATGGTTTCAAACCGCTGGAGTGTGCCCGGGCCAATTGTCATTGGTTGGCGGTGCCCCAACGCCAATGAGGACAATTCGTGACCCTCTACCGCATCGCCCCAGCCCTGTTTGTCGTGCTCTGGTCCACTGGCTGGATCGTCGCCAAATACGCAAGTCCCTACGCCGATCCGCTGACATTCCTGAGCCTGCGGTTTACGCTGGCTGCTGTTCTGTTCGCCGTGATCACGCTTCTCAGCCGCGCCGTCTGGCCTTCGACCCGCAGCGGCTGGTTGCATGCGGTTTTTTCCGGCGTGCTTCTGCATGGCGTCTATCTGGCCGGCGTCTGGTGGGCCATCGATCAGGGCGTGCCGTCTTCGGTTTCCGGCCTGATCGCAGCGCTGCAGCCGCTGATGACGGCCCTGGCCGCGCCCTATATCGTCGGCGAGCGGTTGACCGGGCCGCAGAAGCTTGGCGTTTTCTTGGGCTTTGTCGGCCTGGCTGTTGCCATTTTGCCAAGGCTGCTGGCGCTTGATGCTGCCACGCTGCAGATCGCGCTGGTTCCGCTGCTGGTCAATGTGATCAGCATGATCTCGGTGACGGCCGGCACTCTTTACCAGAAACGCCATCTGCAAGAGGGTGATTTGAGGGCGATCGCCACCTTGCAATATGTTGGCGGGTTCCTGGTGGTAATGCCGCTGGCGCTGCTCTGCGAGCCGTTGCAGATCGACTGGACACTCGAATTCGTTCTCGCCATGGGCTGGTCGGTGTTCGGCCTGTCGCTGGTGTCGATCATGCTGCTGCTCTATCTCATTCGCCGTGGCCAGGTTTCCCGTGCAGCCTCACTGACCTATCTGGTGCCGCCAGCTGTCGCCGTTGAAAGCTGGTTTCTGTTTTCGGAAGAGCCGACCCTGCCGATGATTGCGGGCACCGTGATCGTCGTCATCGGGGTCTGGCTGACCAACAGGAAGACCAGGCTTGTGGCCTGATCAGAAATCCGTCGGCACGCCGCCTTCGCGTTTGCGCCGGCTGACAAAACCATCGAGTTCATCAGCGATCCCCGGATCGAGCGCAGGCGCTTCGAAGTTGGCCAGCGTTTCCTTCCAGACCCGGTTGGCGTGCTCGAAGGTAGTCGGTTGCCCGGCCATGCTCCAGCTCTCGAAATTGCGCCAGTCCGAAAGGATTGGCGAGTAGAACGCGCTTTCATAACGCGACAGGGTATGCGCCGTTCCGAAGTAATGGCCGCCGGGCCCCACTTCGCTGATGGCGTCCATGGCCAGCGCGTCCTCGCTGGTGTCGAGTGGGGTGAGAAATTCCGCTACCATCTGCAGCATGTCGACATCGAGGATGAATTTCTCGAACGAGGCGGTCAGCCCACCCTCCATCCAACCCGCCGCGTGCATGATGAAATTGCCGCCGCCTTGAATGACGCCCCAGAGCGACATCATCGATTCATAGGCAGACTGGGCGTCAAGCGTATTGGCAGCGCAGGTGTTGGAGGTCCGGTAGGGTATCCCGTAGCGTCGCGCCAGCTGCCCGCCCGCCATCACGGCTTTCATGTATTCAGGCGTGCCGAAGGCCGGCGCGCCAGATTTCATGTCAACATTGGAGGTGAACCCTCCATAGACCACCGGTGCGCCGGCACGCACGATTTGCGTGAAAGCGATGCCCGCCAGGGCTTCGGCGTTTTGCTGAACCAGCGCGCCGGCAATGGTGACCGGGGCCATCGCGCCGGCCAAAGTGAACGGCGTGATCACCACCACCTGATTGCGCGACGACATCTCGATGATGCCCTGCAGCATCGGCGCGTCGTAGCGAAGCGGCGACGAGGCGTTGATGATGGTAAACAGCGATGGCTCGGCTTCCATCTGTTCGGCGCTGATGCCGCGGCCGATGCGAGCGATCTCGAGTGCATCAAGATTGCGCTCCCTGCCCAGAGAATAGGCATGGAACGGCTTGTCTGTGAGCTTGACCAGGTCCGACAGGCAATCGAGGTGGCGGACCGAGGCGTGCAGATCCGTTGGCTCGACCGGATAACCGCCAGTCATGTGAATGATGTCGTAGCTCTGCGCCAGCTTGATCATGTTGCGGAAATCGGCCTGGGTGCCGGTACGGCGACCGTTATCCTTGTCCGAACAATAGGGGGCGGAGGCAACCTGGCCAAAGGCAATGTTGCGCCCGCCAATCTCGATGTTGCGTTCGCTGTTGCGGGCATGCAGCGTAAACGGGCCGGGGGCCTTGGCGATCACGCTCATGATCAGGCCGCGATCAAACCGCACCCGTTCGCTGCCTGGCCTCACATCGGCGCCAGCGGCCTTGAGCATGTCGCGGGCCTCGGCCAGCATGAAATCCATGCCGATTTCCTCGAGCACCTTGAGCGAGGCTTCGTGAATCGCGTCCAAGCCTTCCTCCGACAGGATCAGCGAAGGTTGCTGGGTATTGAGAATCGAACGATAGCGCAGGGTTACTGGCGCCTTGCGGCCCTTGCCTCTGTCTCCACCACGGCCGCCGCCGGCACGTCTGCGTCGTTCGGGGGCGCCGGCCGTGTTTTCGATCGCGGCGGGGAAAATATCATCGATGCTGCTCATGCGGGCTGCTCCCGTTCGCTTCGTGTTATGGTGACCGGTCAGTCAACCGGGGTGTAGCTGCTCTTTCTTCGATCTCAACGCTAAGCCGGGTTTGTCATTCCCGCAAGCAGGACGAGCGCCCATGAATCAATCCAATCGGGCAAGCCCGCTGCGGTGATCCCATCAGTTTCGCAAAAGCCGTTCAGTTTAATCCTGTCATTGATGGTTAACACTTTCTTTAAGACCGGTCTGCAATGTGGGCGCGCTGGAAGAAATCAATGGTCACATCTACGAGGGCGGACGAGTGGGAGACGGGGGAAGCATAAAGAGCGATGAAACGCTGGCAAACGCCTGCGCCCAAATTGCCAGTGATCCGAATCCGGCATTCATCAAGGATTCTGAGCTTCGATATGTTGCCGTCAATACGGCCTATGCCAAACTGTGGGACTGCCAGCCGGCGTCCTTGATCGGTCAGCAAAGCCATCAGCATTTCGATTCGGTCGAGCAGAACGATCGGGATGAGAAAGAACGACGCAGCCTGGTATTCGGCAAGGACCAGGTGGCCTTGTTTGCGCACCCGCTAAAGGGCGGGCGTTACCGGGTGCGGATTCATCGCAAACGACAGGTCTGCGGCAAGACCTTCATTATCGGCCATTTTGAGGCAATCGCCGGGGTTCGGTTCGAATCCGGGCAGGGCCAGAACCTGCCGCCGGCGGCAGGTGCACCTAAACCTCCCGACCAGGACCTCTTTCTGCGCGGCCATCATATATTGCTGCATGCGGCAATCGAGACCATGACACAGCCGGTTGCGGTGCTTGATGCAGACGGAAATGTGATCGTTGCAAGCCGTCACTATGCCTTCGCCGAGGGGCCATGGCAGGAGACGCAATTGCCCCACGGCGGCGTTCTGCGCAGCGCCGACGTGACCCATGCGGAAAATCACGGTGGGCAAGCATATGGCGAAGATACCACGCGTGATGTTTCGGTCGGAGACAGGCTTGCGCCTCGGGACGAAACTTCACTGCTGGCGCGGTTCAATGAGATGTTCGACCAAATCGATGTCGGCATCGTACTGTTTGATGCCGATGATGTTCTGATCTACGTCAACCCGGCGATGCACTCGATCAGCGCTCCTGACTACAGCCTGCAGGTCGGCACAACCTTGCAGACGGTGCTTGAGACAACCTGCCCAGTCCGCGCCGAAACCGATCCGGACGCCAATAGGGCCTGGATAGAGCGGCGATTGATCGCTCATCGCCAATTTGGCCAGGCAACTGTGGAGCAGCTTCGCAACGGGCGCTGGTTGCGCATCGTCAACCGCACCTTCGGCGATGGCTTTATACTCGGCTTGCGCATCGACGTCACCGAGCTCAAGGAGCGCGAGGCAGCCCTGCAGACGCATGTCGCGGAGAACGAGCTGTTCCGTGCGATCCTCGACGAAATGCCGGTCTCCAGCTTCGTCAAGGACAAGGATTTTCGGTATACTTACGTCAATCGCGCCCATGGCGAACTGACGGGATTCAGCCGTGACCAGATGATCGGCAATGACGATCTGGCCATATTCGGCGAGCAGGGCAAAACCCTGCGCGAGGCTGATAAAGAGGTGATGAACGGTCAGGCACTTGTCGAGCGCGAGGTTGAGCTGAGCACCGGCAGTGGAAAATCTCTGCAATTGATTGACCGCAAGGTCGTCTTCACCGACCCTGGTGGAGAACAATATCTGTTGGGCACGACGCTTGATGTAAGCGACCGTAAACGTCGAGAAGAAGAAATCTTCGAGGCGCGGCGGATCGCCGAGGTGCATCGTTCCGACCTCGAAAGCGTCATCGACGCCATGCATATGGGGGTCGTCGTCGTTGATCGCGATCTCAATATTGAATTTATTAATGACGCTTTTTTCGAGATCTGGAAGATCACACCGGATGACGCCTATATCAGCGAACCTTTCCGCAAGTTGATTGATGTCAACCGCCACAACGGCGTCTATCCAATAGAAGACAGAAATTTCGAAGACTATGTCCAGGCCCGGATGACGGAAATTCGCGAGGGTTATGTCGAGCCGCGCGAGTTTGCGCGCGCCGACGGTCAGACCGTTATCTTTTCGGTGCGTGCGTTGTCTGAAAGCAAGCGCATGATCTCCTATTTCGACATCACCGAACTCAAGCAGCGGGAAGAAGAGCTCAAATGCGCCCGCGCCGAGATCGAGCGGACCAGCGAGCTGCTGCGCGGCGCCGCAGGCGCCATGGCCCAGGGGCTGCTTGTGACCCGGGGAAGTGAGATCCAGTTCGCCAACGATACTTTCCTCGGCATGCTCGAGATGCCGCCCGAGTTGGTGACACCGGGAACGCCTCTGGAAAAATATTTCGATTATTGCCTGGAACGTGGCGATTACGGCAATGACGAAAATGCTGAAGCGACCAAGGCGAAAATAATCGACAATCATCGACTGGCGGTGGCGCATTCGCTCGAACGGCAGACGACCCGCGACCGTTGGCTCAGGATCGATGCGAAGCCGACCGCAAACCAGTCGATGATCATCACCTATACCGACATCACAGAATCCAAGAACCGCGAAGCCGAACTCAAGGATCTGCTCGGCAAGGCGGAGATTGCCGACCGTGCCAAGTCAGAGTTTCTGGCCAATATGAGCCATGAAATTCGCACCCCGATGAATGGTGTGCTGGGCATGGCGGAATTGCTTTCCCGCACCGAGCTGGACACCAGACAGCGCACCTTTACCGACATAATTGTCAAATCCGGCAGCGCGTTGCTCACCATCATCAATGATATCCTCGACTTTTCCAAGATTGATGCCGGGCAACTGGTCCTCGATTCCGCGTCGTTTGATCTGCGCGAGACCATCGAAGATGTCGCAACGCTGATTTCCAGTCGTGCCGCGGAGAAGGACATCGAGTTGATTGTCCGGATTGATCCGGGGCTTCCGGCGCAGGTTGTCGGCGACATGGGGCGTATCCGCCAGGTCGTCACCAACCTTGCCGGCAACGCCATCAAGTTCACGGAGACCGGTCACGTTCTGATCGAATTGACCGGTTCCTCAGCGGCTGACGACATGATTGATTTCAAATTGCAGGTCCAGGACACAGGCATGGGGATTCCGCCTGAAAAGCTTGAGGCGGTGTTCGACAAGTTCTCACAGGTCGACAATTCCTCCACCCGTCGTCACGAGGGAACCGGACTCGGCCTGGCCATCACCTCGCGGTTGGTCAGTCTGATGGGCGGCAAGATCGGTGCTACCAGCACACCCGGTGAGGGCTCGGTGTTCACCGTTGAGCTGCCGATGGCAGTCGACCGCAAGGCAACACCCGAGCGGATCGCGCCTGTCGACGTCAGCGGATCGCGGATCCTCGTTATCGATGACAATGCGGTCAACCGCGAAATCCTGATCGAACAATTATCGACCTGGGGGTTCGATGCCTGCGCCGCGGTTTCGGGGCAGGAGGGTATCGATGTCCTGCGCGCCGCCGCCGATCTCGGTGTTGCCGTGGATGCCGTCGTGCTTGATTATCACATGCCGGATATGGACGGGTTGGCCACCGCCAGCGCCATCCGCGAGATGTACAGTTCGCGCACGCTGCCGATCATCATGCTGACCTCGATGGACGTGAGATCCTCCGAGCCGAACTTCATTCAGGGAGGGGTGCAAGCGACGCTGATGAAACCGGCCAGATCATCGCTTCTGCTGGAAACCATTGTCGATGTCTTGCAGGTCGCCGCACAGCCCCGGTCGAAGGCCGCCGCTGTGCCGCCGCCGGTCGATGCCGCGTCACCTGTGGACGCCAGTGTGTCGGCCTCGCTGTCGGTCCCATTGAACAAGCCCGCAGCCCCTGCCTCGACCGCGTCGCCGGTTCGGGAGGCGCCCGCTCCGGGATCGATCGATATTCTTGTGGCCGAGGACAATGAGGTCAACCAGATCGTCTTCACCCAGATCCTCGAAGACCTCGGCGTGCGTTACAAGATTGTCGACAATGGTGGCAGCGCCTTCGATATGTGGAAGACGATGCGTCCGGCGCTGGTTCTGATGGATGTCTCGATGCCGGTGATGAATGGCCACCAGGCGACCCAGGCGATCCGCGAAGCCGAGGCCGCCGACCCCGAACTTGGCCACACCCCGGTGATCGGTGTTACCGCGCATGCGCTCACCGGCGACAAGGAGCGCTGTCTGGAAGCGGGCATGGATGATTATCTTTCCAAGCCGATCAGCCCGGAGAAGCTGGACGCGAAAATCCACGAATGGCTTCCGGACGAAATCGCCGCGCGCATCAATCGGGCATGAGCCAGGTGGTCTGAGCCATTTAGCCGGTGATCCGGCCAACACTCATATCGCGCTTTCCCACGTGCCCGGGACGTTTTTCAACGGCAAAGCCTGCCGCCTGCAGGTTGCGCCGCACCCAGCCGGCCGCCGAATAGGTCGCCGCCGTCCCGCCTGGAGCGGTTTTCTGCGCGACCGCGCCCAGCAGCTCTGCCGACCACATGTCCGGATTACGTGCGGGGGAAAAACCGTCAAGATACCAGGCATCGGCCAGCAGCCGGGCTTCACGCATACGCTCGAGCGCCATGCCATGATGGATCTGCAGGCGCACCGTTTTTGCTCCGCTGACAAACTCCAGCTCAATGTCGCCTGCCGGGCGCTGCGGCCAGGCATCGGTCAGTTGCTGGCTGCGGCCTGCAAGATCTGGCCAGGCGGAAAGTGCGCGCAACATCGTTTCGCGTGAGAGAAGATGAAGTTCGAAGGAGTGAAACTCCAGCCGTGCCCCTTCCGATGCGGCTGTCTCCCAGGCCGCCCAGGTCTCGATGAAGTTTAGTCCGGTGCCAAAACCGAGTTCGCCGATTGTGAACACATCGCTGCCGGCAAACCGCTCCGGTAGTCCGTTTCCGGCCAAAAATACATGTCGGCACTCCGACCGGCCATCGGTCTTGGAATAATAGAAGTCGCCAAATTCCTCTGAATAAGGCATATCGCCCTCGCGCCAGGACAGTTGGTCTGGGGCGTTCAGTTTAGTCTCATTTGGGTCGGGGAGTGTGCTCATGATGGTTGGCGATAGCCGCGTGGCGCACAGCGGTCAACCCGCGCCCGATCTCCTGATCGCCGGCGCCGGCGTGACCGGCCTGTGGCTGGCGCTGAAGGCGGCGCGCGTTGGCCTCTCGGTGTTGCTGGTTGAGCGCGCCCATGTCGGTGCAGGCGCCAGCGGCGGGTTTCTGGGTGCGCTGATGCCGCACAGCCCTGAGCGTTGGAACGGCAAGAAGGATTTCCAGTTTCGCGCGCTTGTCGATCTGGAGAGTGAAATCGCCACCCTGGAGGCTGAAACCGGACTGAGCTGCGGCTACCGCCGCGTCGGCCGGCTGATGCCTCTGGCCAGCGAACGGGCGCGGACTACAGCACTTGAACGGATTGCCGAAGCGAAAGCCAACTGGGGCGAAGGTTTCCGCTTTGAGGTCCGTCATGGCCCTGAACACCACGACTGGCCCGATATTATCTCCGCGCCGCACGGGCTGGTTCATGAGACGCTGTCGGCGCGGCTGTTGCCGCCGGCCCTGACTGCGGCTCTGGCTGCGCGTCTGGCGACAGTGCCAAATGTCGATATTCGCCTCGGCGTTGGCCTGCTCTCGGTCGACAGGCAGGAAAGCGTCGCCCATCTCTCGGACGGATCGGCCATCGGTTATGGCCATCTTGCACTGGCCAATGGCGTTGACGCTTTCGCTTTTCTGGCTGCGGCGGCGGGCCAGCCATCGGTATCTCTCGGTGGCCCGATCAAGGGGCAGGCGGCGCTGTTTGATGCCGACGTATCGCCGGACTTGCCGCTGGTTTACGATGACGGCATCTATGTGATCGCCCATGACAGTGGCCAGGTTGCGGTCGGTTCGACCAGCGAACGCGAATTCGATGATCCGCACGGCACCGATGTGCTGCTGGATGATGTGATCAAGCGGGCGCGTAGCCTCTGCCCGCTGATCAGGAATGCGCCGGTGGTGCAGCGGTGGGCCGGCTTGCGGCCACGCGCCATTGGTCGCGACCCGATGCTGGGCCCGGTGCCCGGTGCCCCGCGGATTCTGGCGATGGCCGGCGGCTTCAAGATCAGCTTCGGTGTGGCCCACCGCATGGCCGACTGCCTGGTCGCCGAAATTACCGGATCCAGCGGCCCCGTTATGCCCGACAGTTTTTCCGTCGCGCACCATCTCGGCAAGGCTCGGTGATGCGATTATACAGTCAAGCAATTGCAGCGTCGGCAATGTTCGTTATCGCCGGAACAGTTTGAAGATTTTCTTCAAAGTCCGTGCCTCGACATTTGCTAAGGTGCTGCTAGCGTTGCGTGCATAATGAAGGCGGATTCAGATATGACCCAGGTAGTTTATCCTCGTGACATGATCGGATACGGGCGCACCCCGCCTGACCCTAAATGGCCCGGTGGTGCCCATTGCGCGGTTCAGTTCGTTGTCAATTACGAAGAGGGCGGTGAGAGCTGCATTCTTGATGGCGATCCCGCTTCAGAAAATCTTCTATCGGAAATTGTCGGCGCACAGCCCTGGCCGGGACAGCGCAACACCAACATGGAATCGCTCTACGAGTATGGCTCGCGCGTGGGCTTCTGGCGATTGTGGCGACTGTTTACCGAGCGCAAACTGCCGGTTACGGTGTACGGCGTGGCGGCTGCCATGCAGCGCAATCCCGACGCTGTAGCCGCCATGAAGGAAGCCGGCTGGGAGATAGCCAGTCACGGCCTGCGCTGGCTCGAGTACAAGGATTTTTCCGAGGATGAAGAGCGCCACCACATAGCCGAATGTGTCCGCATCCACACCGAGGTTACCGGTTCGCGACCACTCGGCATCTATCAGGGCAAGCCGTCCGTCAATACTTTGCAACTGGTCATGGAGGAGGGCGGTTTTGTCTATTCAGCTGATTCCTACGCTGATGAACTGCCCTATTGGGTCGATGGCCCCAAGGGCCCGCATCTGATCGTGCCCTATACACTGGACGCCAATGACATGCGGTTCGCCACCCCTCAGGGCTTCAACTCGGGCGACCAGTTCTTCACCTACCTCAAGGATACATTCGACGTGTTGATGGCCGAGGGCGCCGCCGGCAGTCCGAAGATGATGTCGATCGGCCTGCATTGCCGACTGGCAGGCCGGCCCGGTCGTGCCGCAGCACTGGCGCGGTTCCTCGATTATGTCGCCTCCCACGACAAGGCCTGGGTAACCCGCCGTATCGACATCGCCAATCACTGGCACGCCCATCACCATCCGGAGAAAACGAAATGATGGACCGCGATGAGTTTGTAGGCCGGTTTGGCGGTGTGTTCGAGCATTCGCCGTGGATTGCGGAGCGGGCTTTCGACAATGGCCGCATCGTCGAGCCATTGCGCGCCGGTCCCGTGCATGAGGCCTTGTGCGCCGAATTCCGCGCCGCCGACCACGACCAGAGGCTGGGCGTGCTGCAGGCTCACCCGGACCTGGCTGGAAAACTCGCCATTGCCGGCGACCTGACCGTGGAATCGAAAAGCGAGCAGGCCGGCGCCGGTCTTGACCGGCTGAGTGCCGACGAACATGCCCGCTTTACCGAGCTCAACACCCGCTACATGCGCGATTTCGGCTTTCCCTTCATCATCGCGGTCAAGGAGCACGACAAGGACAGCATTCTGGCGGCTTTCGAGACCCGCGTCAGCAACGACGCAGCCATCGAGTTTGAAACCGCATGTGCGCAAGTCGAGAAAATCGCCGGCTTTCGCATCTCCGCTCTCCTGCCGGAGGCCTGATCGCCGATGCAAGAACTCACACTCGAGCCGCTGACGGACAAGGCCTTTGCTCCCTTCGGCGCCGTGCTGGACACCGATCTCGCTGAAAAGCGGATGATCAATGAAGGCACAACTGAGCGTTTCCATGCGCTCGCCACGGCTGACACAGAAACAGAGGGTGGCCGCACCATTCTGTCGCTGTTTCGCGGCCAGCCCCGGGTATTTCCCTACAAGATCACCATGATGGAACGCCACCCGCTTGGCAGCCAGGCGTTTTTCCCGGTCACCAACCGGGCCTGGATTGCGGTTGTCGCTGAGGACGAGGATGGTCTTCCGGGGCCGCCGCGCGCGTTCAGGGTGCCGGGCAATGTCGGTGTTCAATACGCCCGCAATATCTGGCATCACCCGCTGATCGCGGTGGGTGAGCCCTGTAATTTTCTGGTAATGGACCGAGAAGGCGACGGCACCAATCTCGAAGAGATCGGGTATCCCGCGCCCTATGTAATCACCGCGCCCTGAAGTCCCCTTTGAAGGAGAAGCCCATGCCCGCTCAACCGCTCGCAACCGGACGCCTGACAACCCACGTTCTCGACACCGCGCGCGGTCGTCCTGCCGCCCATATGGTTATCGAACTCGTTCAGATTGACGGACTGGATCGACGCCACGTCAAGACCGTGCAGACCAATTCCGACGGACGCGTCGATGGCCCGGTTCTGTGCGCTGGCGAATTGACGAGTGGAGTCTACGAGCTGATTTTTCACGCCGGTGATTATTTGCGCTCGGTGGGGGAAGAGTTGCCAAATCCGGCATTTCTCGACGTGATCCCGATCCGTTTCGGCATTGCCGACACCAGTGCCCATTATCACGTGCCGCTGTTGATCTCGGCTTACGGCTATTCAACCTATCGCGGCAGTTGAAGATGGCAGCCAACTGACGGCCCGTGCCGGACGCAATGCGCCCGGCAACATCTCAAACATAAAGTTGGTTTGCATCTCATCCCGCGCCACTCGATCCGCTCACGGGCGGATCGTTGGCTGGCAGGCTGTGGGCTTGCAAGTGAAAACCGCAAGCCGGAAAAAGCGAAAGCCGCGTGGCAGTACATCCGTGCTCACGCGACTTTGTTGGCGATCTCCGAGAAGACCGCTGCTGGAAACCAGCTTGCAGGAAGATGATTAACAAAAGGTTAAGACAAAATTGTGACGCTTTCCCGGTCTGTTAGCGGTTCTGCTTAAATCGCCTCGCCGGCCACATAGACCTGGCGCACCGTGCGGTCGTCGCCCAGTGTCTGCAGCAGGAACAATTCCTCTTCCAGCGTCGAAATCGTTTCGCGGCGGATCTGCATCGCTGGTGTCGCCGACGAATCCAGCGCGATGATGTCGGCGTCGCTACCGGCCTCCAGCGTGCCGATCCGCTCGACCAGCCCCAGCGCTTCGGCATTGCCGCGCGTTGCCTGCCAGAAATTTTCAAGTGG